>CAZPAV010000104.1:0-2719 GCA_964584755.1 uncultured Acidimicrobiaceae bacterium | reverse complement strand
TTCGTCGGATTGTTCTTGATCATCGCGCCGTCCCCCTCGCTATCCGTCTAACGATCAGCGTCAGCCGCCCGCCAGGTGCGGGGAGACCCTACCACCTGAGCGATGACGTTGAAGCGGGCGCACAACTTCGCAATCGCGCGCGGCTCAGGCGGGTCGGCTGCACGCACAGTTAGGCGGCCCTACCAGTTGCTTTGCTCCTCAGTTCTTAATAACCAGAGGGAGAAACACTTGACAAGGCCAAGGTCCGTCCACACAAACCATCACATCGTAGGTGGGCCAGGGTCGACCTGGCTCCAGCTCGCTGGCCCAACCTTCCCCTTCTAACATGAGGTCAAAGCGCAGCCGATACGGTGTGCCCGGATGTGGCGGCGTGGGCGCCGTAAAAGTGACTGTCTGCACGGCAGTCTCGCCTGGAGCCACAGCCTGGGATAGCCCCTGGATTCCACTGGCACCTTGAGCCTGAGGACCACCGGGCTCCCAGCCATGATACCACAGGTAGACCTGCCCAGTTCCCGGCCAGGTTGTTGCCCCGCTATTTTGTATCTCGAAAGTGGCCGTGCAGGTTTGTCCATGCTGCATACTGGGCGGACAATCTCCAGACCAGGTGACGCTCAACGGAACCCAACGATACGCAGGCGTGAGAATCGTACCGTTAGCGTCACGAATGTGGATGCCGGTGTAGTAGTGGGTCAGTATCTGCTTGGCCCAATCGTAACGCACACTCCAGAAATCCCCGTCCCCATTGCTGTCATGGGGATAGTTAGACGACGTCTCGTAGTCGGGACCTCTTGAGGACGTATGTCCAAATCCCCAACGACTGGCACCCCGTGAGGACATACCACCATTTTCAGTGCCAATGGTCTGGCCATAAGCAGCACTGATCGGATCTGCCACACTTTTAAGATAAAATGTATACCCTTGGGATGTGGCTGCTCCATTATCTGCACCGTACAGGGCGTCAATGGGGTCAGTGCTGTTGGGAAGGCTTATATACCACACATCGTTCATGGCTTCATCCACCCGCTGCTGTTGTGCTGCGGTCAGGGTGTCGTAGTAGTAAGGGACGAACACCTGGTATTGGGCCGAGTTGTTGATGGTCAGGCCTTGCCGAAAGTAGACGTAAGTACGAGCAGCAATGGCTTGTGCCTTGACCGTAGATAGCGGTTTATTGCCACGACTGGATACTGTAATTGCCACTTCCTCGGGGACAACATCTCGCAGGTAGCGGTTGTAGTCAACTCCTTGTTGTGGGTCACCCGGGTCGTTTCCCTCGATATCCACAGTAACCGGATTCGAGGAGAAGGGATAGGCATGTTGTGGATCATTGGTTTTCGCTGTGCAGCCCCAATGGATATTCCCGTTTGAACACAACTCTTCCGGCTGATACTTTGCGCCAGTAGCGGGGTCTAATCGAAACATTCGTACAGTAATCCGCGTTGGAGGAGTGAAAGCAGACACATAGGTTGCTTTAAGAGACCCTATAGTCAGAAGAAGGGCAAGTAGCAACAAAGAATTCTTGATCTTCGTTTTCATCATGGCCTTTCTCCTTACTTGGTTACAGCTATCTGACACAATCTGCCCTCGTTGCTCGTTGGGCAATTTAGGGCAAGGTATTTTCCGTCTGGAGACCATGATAGGCTCAACCCAGCGCTGGCCCCGGTGAACGTTAATTCGGGTAGTTGGCGCTCTTGTCGGACACCCCTCGCACTCATTAAGTAGAGACCATCGTATACCACACCTTCTTTCATGGTGACAGCAACTCGAGCCGCAATTGTGGTGTTATCTGGTGCCCAGTCTATATCCAAAACGTAGTACTTCCCTGAAGGAAGATGTCGCTCAGGTTGGACTGCACGGAGATCGCCTGTTACTGTATTCAGAATGGTCAGCTCACTAAACTCTAATGGGAAACGTCCACTTGTCGTGATCATAGCCAAATAGCGTCCATTGGGGCTCCACTTGGCCAGGTAAGCCCAACGGAGGCCTCTCTCTCCCAATCCCGCTAGGCCTAACGCTACCTGGCACGCTTGCCCCGACACCGTATCAAGTAAGTAAAGACCCGAGTCGTTGTAAAAGGCAACCTCGTTTCCCCTCGGACTCCAAGCAGCATGGTAAATTGATTCAAATGTTCCTATTGATGAAAGGGGCAGTTCCACGTTGAAGAGTTGAACACCCCGCCCAAGTAAGTCCATCACGGCAGGACGAGCCCCTTGATCCCGCAGCAGGAAAGCTATTTTTTTCCCGGTTGAATCCACTGCGAGGTAAGAAGAGGCCAAATGGGTCCGCAAGGTTTCAGCTGTCCCTCCCGGGTTGTGACTGAGCCTCAGTGCCTCCCCTTCCTCCATCGTGCTGTCCATAAAGACTACGGACTCTTGGGATGGCAGCCATACAGGGGGACTGGTTAGCGAGTAGCGTTCAGCATAGACAAATTCCCCTCTCGTTCGGGTATTGAAGATTTCGATGGCTTGGCGGTTCGTGCCAGGAATCTCTTTGGTAATAAGTAACCGCTGGCCATCCGGCAACCACCCGGCGATGCCAATGGCCGATGTGTGAGTCAGCACAACCCGGGGCTCGGAAAACTGGTAAGCCTCCAGGGGTGTGGCCGGCTCGGCAGGTGCCGGACGGGCCGCAAACGTACAGCGGGGTATGGGTGTTGGGGCTACAGTAGGCGTGGCCGGTGGGCCAGGCGGTGTTGGCGTCGCCGGCGGCGGGTAGGGTGGTT
>CAZPAV010000103.1:0-2886 GCA_964584755.1 uncultured Acidimicrobiaceae bacterium | reverse complement strand
AGTACCAGGTCAACGTCGAGCGGGTGGAGCTGACACGCGCCCAGACCTCGGGCAACCCGATGCTCAAGTGGACCCTGCGCATCATCGCGCCCCGTTTCCGCGGGCGGCTGCTCTGGCGCAACAACGTCATGGCGACGCGCGAGAACATCAAGTGGCTCAAGACCGACCTGCACACCTGCGGGCTCGACCTGGAGAAGCTCTCCGACCTCCCGGCCAACCTGGAGAAGCTCATCGGCGTGAAGCTGGAGGTCACCAAGCGCACGCGGGGCGAGAACGAGAACGTCTACTTCAACCGGCGCATCGTGCTCGAGGACGGCGGGGACGACTACGACGCGGCGGCCAAAGACGCGCTGGTCCCGTTCTGACGTGGACCGGGTCCGCGTCGTCGTCGACACCAGGGAGCAGGAGCCTTACGCCTTCGATCCCCAGCGCGTGACGGTCGTCCGCCGCGCGCTGCCCGCCGGGGATTACTCCGTGGAAGGCTGGGAGGGCGCGGTGGCGGTGGAGCGCAAGACCCTCGAGGACTTCGTCTCCACCGTCATCCGCGGCCGGGCCCGCTTCCGCAAGGAGCTCCGCCGCCTGGAGGGGTACGAGGCCGCTTGCGTGGTGGTCGAGGCCGACCTCCGGGACCTCCTGCTCGGACGCTTCCGCAGCGGCGCCCATCCCAACGCCGTTCTCGGGGCCGTCCTCTCCATCGTCGTCGACTTTGCGCTCCCGGTCTTCTTCTGCTCCGACCGGCAGACCGCCTGCCGGTTCGTCGAGGGGTTCCTGCTCAGGTTCCACCGGAAGGTTGGCAATCGATGCGAAGACGAAACAGCAAAGACATCGTGACCGTCCGCGGGCGGATCGACGCCGTGTTCTACGCCGGGCCGCGTTTCTCGGCCGGCAGGCTCGTCACGGTCTCCGGCGACGAGATCCAGTTCGCGGGCCGCCTGTTCGCCCGCGAGCACGAGGCGGTGGTCCTCACCGGACGCTGGGTCACCCATCCCAAGTACGGCCGGCAGCTCGAGGTCGAGGCCATGGAATACGACCTGGAGCTGGATATCGAGGGGCTTGCCCACTACCTGGCCAACCATCCCGACATCAAGGGGATCGGTCCGGTCAAGGCGAAGCTGATCGCCGAGCGGTTCGGCCGCGACTTCGACCGGGTGATCACCGAGGAACCCGAGACCGTGGCCGAGGCGGCGCGGCTGCCCCTGGAGGCGGTACACAGGCTGCGCGACGAGTGGAGCAAGACGAAGGAGATCAACAAGGCCATCACCTGGCTCGCCGCCTTCGGACTGACCCACCACCAGGTCACCAGCCTGGTCAAGAAGCTCGGCAACAACGTCTTGGGGATGCTGCGGGAGGACCCGTACCTCATCGTCCGGGAGGTGCGCGGGTTCGGATTCAAGCGGGTGGACAAGATCGCCCGCAAGATGGGCACGCCCAAGGAGGAGCCGGCGCGGATCCGGGCCGGGATCCTCCATTGCATGAACGAGGCGCTGGACCAGGGCGACTGCTGGGTCGAGTACGAGGAGCTGGTGGACCGGGCGAACACGCTCCTGGTCATGGACGTCCTCGACAGCCGCGAGCGCATCGAGCGGGCGCTGGATGCCCTGATCGATGCGGAAGAGCTCTCCTGCACCGCCCACGGCGGGCGTTTCCTCGTCGCCAGGCCCGACATCCGGAGGATGGAAGAGGACCTGGCCGGGATGCTCCGCAAGGGCGGACGGCCCAACCCGCACTTCTCCGGGAAGGACGACCCGGCAGGTCTCGTGGACCGGATCGCCCCGGATCTCAACGAGGGACAACGCAACGCCGTCCTCGCGGCGCTCTCTCACGCGGTCACCCTCATCTCGGGCGGGGCGGGCAGCGGGAAGACCTTCACCGTCTCGGCCATCACGAACATCTACGAGGAACACGGCCTCCACGTGATCCTCGCCGCGCCCACGGGCAAGGCCGCCAAGCGGCTCGAGGAGGTCGTGGGCCGCCCGGCGAGCACCATCCATCGGCTGCTCGGCTTCGACGGCAAGGACTTCGCCCGCGGGCCGGAGGATCCCATCGACGCCGACGTCGTGGTGGTCGACGAGGTCTCGATGGTGGACGTGCCGCTGGCCTGGCACCTGTTCCGGACCATAGACCCGGCGCGGACCGCCGTGGTGCTGGTGGGCGACCACAACCAGCTCCCGCCCGTGGGGCCGGGCAACCTGCTCCGGGACCTGATCCAGACCGGTGCGGCGCCCACGGTGATCCTCGACAAGGTGGTCCGGCAGGCCGGCGTCCTGAAGGAAAACAGCACCGCCGTGCTCCGGGGCGAGGTGCGCAAGACCAGCGAGCCCGAGGCCTCGGGCCGGAGGGCGTGGTACCTGGTCGACCAGTTCACCGACCAGTGGGACGCGCAGCGGTTCCTCCTCGAGCTGTTCGAGAGCGTGCTGCGCGAGCGCCTGGGGTTCGACCTCGTGAGCGACGTGCAGGTGCTGACGCCGACCCACAAGGGCCCGCTCGGCACCCGCGCGCTCAACGAGGAGCTCCAGCGGCTGATCCAGAAGAAGCTCTGGGGCGTCGACGCGCCCGTGCCGAAGCCGGGCCGCAGGCCCAAGTTCCTCGTCCACGACAAGGTCATCCAGACCCGCAACAACTACGACCTGGGCGTCATGAACGGCGCGATGGGCATCGTGACCCACGTGGGGAGGGACGGGTCGCTCGTCGTCGAGTTCGACGGCACGCCGGTGGAGATAGAGGCCGGCTCGCCGAACCTCCAGGACCTGCAGCTCGCCTACGCGCTCACGATCCACAAGGCCCAGGGCTCCGAGTTCCCGTGCGCCATCGTCGTCGTGCACAAGGCCCACGCCTTCATGCACCACCGCAACCTCTTCTACACCGGCGTGACCCGGGCCAAGGAGA
>CAZPAV010000102.1:0-2906 GCA_964584755.1 uncultured Acidimicrobiaceae bacterium | reverse complement strand
GACAGTATGTCACTTTTTGGATTAGTTTTTCTTCTTAAATGAAGTCCTTCCATTTTTGGATTTTACTTTTGCTTAAAAACTCTTTTCAAGGAATATGACACAACGAGAGGGTCGACTAAGGTTGACTGAATGTTTTGAGCACGGAACGTTGAGGAAAATAATACTGTCTTATTTTCAGCGTTCAGGAAGAGGTTTGGCTAAAAACAACGTCACTGGTCTTCCTCTCCTTTTTTGTGATACTAGTTTAGTTGTGACAAGTCCTGCTGTTTGTAATAAGACCAGCTTATCGTAGATCGTTGTCCGTGGAAGTTTAATAAGTTCTACCAATTTTTTTCTTGACAATCCGGATGGATAGAGTAATAAGACATTATAAATCAATTTAACATTCAGTTCCAGCCTAGTAAAATCTTCAACCGTAAAATTTTTCTTTTTCTTAACTTGAGGATCGGTAAATATGAGGTCTTTAAGGAGACGAAGGGTCTTACTCTGTTTCCATCTGTTTTGGGCTCGTTCCTCAAGGGTCTTACCAACTACTTTCTGTTTTTGCTTTCTAAACTCTTGGATGTGATTCCATTCCTTCCGTCGTTGCTGAGTAAATTCCCGAACACGATTGCGATAATCATGATAGGTCATTGGTGAAAGCCAGTACCACCAGCGTTGACCAAGATCCAGAGGTATCGGAAGTGCCATATGTTCCCCCAGTCTTGCTAATGGTGATCGAGTATCAGCTGTGCGTTCTCCTCGCAGTCGTAGGGGTTCGACATTCCAGAAAAACTGGTACAGCTGGACAAATCGATCCAAACTTTCTTGGTCTTTCCCCCCACGACCATTTGAGGTGGTCTTTTTTAAACGTTGAAAGACCTGTTCTAGTAATGAAGTCGTCTTTTCAAGACCCCATTGAAGATATACTGAAAGATTGTCCTGGTATTTTTGTAGATATTTCCCAAGGTGTTGTAAGACCTGTTCCGAACTCTCCATACACTCATTTATAATGGTATGATACTCCAGATCGAATCGTTCTTCATTAGACTCTTGAAAGACCTGTTGTACTCTGGTTATTTGTTGCTGCAAAAGTTGGAACGTTTGTAGATCATGGTCTGAGCTTATAATCCTCTCCCACTGAGAAAATATCTCGATGACCTGCTCTATGGCTTGCACTAATTTTCTTCTGTCGTTTGTCTCACTGGAGTCAGATAATATAATGCCATCTCATGGTACTTTTGACAGGTGATCTGCAGCTCATGACCTAGTGCTTTGAGTTCTGCTTGGGTTTTGTCTGGTCTGCGCCTTGATAGACACCATTGTATTCCCGTGGTCAACTGTGAAAGGAAACTGTGATATTTTCCAGGAAGGTCCGTTTCCATCATCTTGTACCATGTTTTGATCCTCTTTTTCAAATCTTTTGTACGTTCTTTCCAGCCCTCCAGAAGCTGCTGGGCCAGAGGTTTGACCAGCTTCCTCTCAAGTATTTGAAAAAAGTGGAACACACAAAATTGGAGTGTTGCTGCTGTAAAGGCGTGCATGACAGCTTGGTTATAGAGGGAAGAGAGATCAGTAGCAATCACATCTAATTCACCCAACCTTTGCTGAAATTGAGTCATAATTTCTGTTACCAATTCCTGATTACGTTTCGTAGTGACCTTGAACCCGGCGATAACACGGACATCCGGTAAGAAGAGCACGGAAAGACAAAGTTTGTCTGGATAGCGCGAAGAAAAGAAGGTCTCATCATACAAACCCTGAGTTTTCTTTTGCCCCCTCAAATACGCTTGGACCAGCGTATCGAAGACAGCCTGGGTGTCCTCAGTCAGCAAAGCAAACCGTTCAATATAGCGCTGGATCGTTCGTTCTGAGCGTCCAATGCCATGACAATCCCGTAAATGTTCTTTCAAAGTTTGGAATGATTGTTGCTTAAGGACATGCCAGTAGGCGAGATGGCCAAGGACGTCTATACCACAGGTTATGTTTGGCAGTACTCCCACAGGAAGTGAAGGCCAGCCCAAGTGGCAAAGGTCACAATAATAATACACAATTTCGTAGATAACCTGTTTATGGAGATGGTCAACCGTTCGCTCTTTAACATTGGTCTTTCGTACAACCCCATGGCAATTCGGACATTTTTGGAGCTTGGTATCAGAACAGAGATGTTCTGTCTGTTTAAAGAGGGTCTGGTCCAGTAATTGGTCTAAATTATTTGAGCTGATACTAATCTCAGCAGAAACGCTGCTAGACATACAATCCGTCTCAAAATAATTATCAAAAAAAATTTTAGGAATAAAGTCGGGCAAAAATTAAAAAAAACGAAAAAAGTCGGATTGGATGTGTTTCTGCCAGAAAGGAGTGATTTTCGATTGGTTTTCCAATTATCAGGAGAATCGGCAACAAAATCTGAAAACAAAGACAGAACAAAATTTGGGCAGCATATGTGTGGAAGATCAGAAAGCTATAAATGAAAGAAAAAGAATTTATCGCTTTCTAAAAAGTGACATGCTGTCATGCTTTGTATAATTTGAAAAAAAAATCCAAGAAAGATTGCTTGACGCATTGTTTTAAACAACAATTTTAGACCATAAAACATCCCAAACACCAAGATAGGTCTGATCAATGAAAATCAAAGATTTCAATTGGGTCATTGACCAATTGTAACTCTTTTCGGTTTAGTTTAAACAAACGGTCCCCATGTTTAACCACCCTCGGATCATGAGTGGAAACGATTACTATTCTTCCATCATTTACTAAAGTTTTGATAATATTGATAACTATTTCTGTGTTGTCTGGGTCCAACTGTCCTGTGGGTTCATCTGCTAGTAAAATAGGTGGGTCGTTTATAAGAGCAGCTGCGATGCTGACCCTCTGTTTTTCGCCACCAGAAAGAAGGGAAACATCCGTTTTTCTCAGAGCATAGA
>CAZPAV010000101.1:0-2946 GCA_964584755.1 uncultured Acidimicrobiaceae bacterium | reverse complement strand
GGCACGTTCAGGAACAAGGGTCGTTCAGGCTTCTCTCCGCGGTCGGTGCCGCACGATGTAATCGGAAAGCGGCGGCCTCAATCTAAGCACACGGGGTCGAACCCCAAGCCCGCTCCGAGGTCCGCTCGCTCCGAAACCCTTGTCCCTGACGGTGTCCGTATCGTGTTCCCTTCCTTCCCGGCTTCCTATGGTTCAGGCTCGCGCCCAGTCGAAGCTCTCTCCCGTGACCCACAGTCGGTGCAGCAGCACCGAGAGTTTTCGTGCCACGGCCACGCGCGCCTTGGCTGCTCCTTTCCGTGCCGCCAGTTTGCGTCCCCAGCGTTGGAGTGCACACGGGCGTTGGACCCGGGTGAGCAATACGGTAGCCGCCTCCACCAGCAAACAGCGCAACAGCGCATCTCCCTCTTTGGTGATCCGGCCTCGATACTCGGTCTCGCCCGACTGGTAGAGGCTCGGGACCAGTCCCACGTAGTCGGCAACCTGGTGAGAGTGCTTGAATCGGTGCGGGTCGTCCAGTGTTGCCACATACGTGGCCGCCACGATGGGGCCGACACCCGGCACGCTCATCAACTGCCTGCACACAGGATGTTGTTCGCTGAGTTCTTTGAGCCTCTTGGCCAAGATGGCGGCCTCGTCTCGTGCCTGCCGCCGCAGCGCCAACAGCGGTTCGAGGATGCTCTCCAGTTGCGGTTCCCGAGCCCGCACCGCTTCCCGGACACGGGGCTCGAATGCATCGCCCCGCGCTCCAGTGACTTTGATGCCGTGGGCTCGCAGCAATCCCAGGATCCGGCTGCGTTGGGCGGTGGCGACTTGCACCAATCCTTGCCGGGCCTTCAGAAGAGTCCGCATCAGGCGCGCTGGAGACCTTTTGCGATGGACCGCCGTGTACCAGCCCGTGCGCGCCATCTTGGCCAGGTTGCGGGCATCCAATTGGTCGGTTTTGCGCTTGGTGCGAATCACGGCCTTGGCCTTGCGCGGATCGATCACCACCGCCGAGTGGCCCAACGACTCGAGCCCCTGCGCGGCCTACTCCGCCAACGGCGAGGCCTCGAGCACGCAGTGCATCGGTTCGAAATCCCCCAGCCGCGTTCGCAACCCATCCTCATCGGTGGGCATCTCGAACTCCGCCACGAGCCGGCCCGTTTCGTCCTCGATGCATACCGCACTTGTCTTGCTCGCCAAATCGATGCCACAGTAGTCCATGGTCAACCTCCTCGATGTTTGAGGCGTATCCGTGCTCGGATTCGACCTCGCGTTCAAACAACATCAGGAGGTTGGCCCTTTCCTTGTCCCGCCTGCCTACCCTGGCAGGGCGGGCCGGTTTATGACATCTACGGCGAGCATTTACCTTCTTCAAGCACGTGTCGGTTGTGCTCTTCGAACGCTCTCATGTAGTCCGACGGATCCTCTCCGTCGCCGACGACACGGCGGTCAAGACATTCGAGCATGGCCAACCACTGGTCGAGGACGGCGCTCTTCTCGCGGGACGGCACGAGTTCCTCGATGACCTGACGCAAGCGCTGATAGCTCGCATACCAGCTCTCCGGATCACGCAGGTTCAGCAGCACCTTGGCGTCGGGAAAAGCCTCGAGCAGATCCCGCCAGAAGAACGCGGCCGGTGCATCGACAGTCGCCTCGAATTCGCCAAACAGATCGTGCCAATCGATCGGATGTCCTTTGCAAATCAGTCCGTGCCAAGCCTCGATATGTGCGGGGCGCATGGCGACCTCGGCCATGTGGTAGCACGGGTATCCAAGCATGGTCAGGGCGGCGTGGGTCGAAAGCGTCCCCGTACGTGGAAAGCCTGCACCGATGATCTTCACCAATACACTCCGAGGCCCGGTTGGCCTCACCCCGCAGCCACTCCGGCCGCAGCATTCAACGTGTATCTTGCCGTCGCGAAAAACGTCACACCAGCGGTGCCAGCCGGCGAGGGATCAGCCCAAGCCGAGGGTGACCCTCTTTCGGACGATTCCGAATCAGCGAAAAGCCACGAGCCGAGCTTTCTGTTACGGCTCTCTCAGACGACCGCGGCAAAGCGCATCGCTTTTATGATCCATCGGCCGCGGCCCGGCCCTGCCGCTCGAGCCGATCCAAGTGTGCAAGCCAGCGATCGGCCTCGTCGCTCGCGTCGTCGAACCCCCTCGCCTTCTCCAGCGCCTTGCGCGCACCTTCTCGGTCCCCGGCCGACAGGCGGGCGATTCCGAGCAGGACCCAGGCCTTGCCACGCTCATCGAGCGTCTTCTTCGCAAGCGCAGATTCGATGCTCGCGACTGCTTCGCTCCATTCCTGTCGTTCCATGTGCAGGCGCCCGAGCCGCAAGTAGAACTTGCCGTCGTCGGAGAATTTCGCGGCGCGCTCGAGCGGCCCGACAGCCTTGTCGTACTCGCGCGCACTCAGCCAAGCGTCCGCCAGCAACTCCCATGCTTTTGCGTCCGGCTCGACGATTCCGTCGTCAAGCCCCTCTTCGAGAACCTTCGCCGCGCGGTAGGGAATCTCGTGGTACAGATACATCCGCGCGAGGTTGCGCAGTTCGCTGTCCTTGTCGAGAAGCTTTCTCTGGTAGGCGACCTGCATCGCCGCCAGGGCGTCCTTTTCGCGTCCCAGCTCGGCGTAGACGGCCGAAAGTTGAAGCCAGTACGTTTTCTTCGGAAATCGCACTGCCAGTTGCTCGAGTAACCCGCGTGCGCGCGGATAGTCCTTGCGCTCGAGGTAGAGAGCCAGCAGAAGCTGGAGCCAGGGTTCTTTGGGATCCTTGGAGCCCTCAACCGCTTTGCGCGCCGGCTCGAGCGCGAGGTCGTTCTTTCCCGACTGCATGTAAGCCGCAGCCAACAGGTAGTATGCCGACGGCGCCGGATTTTCCGCACGCGAGAACCAGTCTTCGAGCGTTCGGATTGCATCGTCGAAACGCTCCATCGCCAGATAGAGCTGGGCGAGATTGTACTG
>CAZPAV010000100.1:0-2990 GCA_964584755.1 uncultured Acidimicrobiaceae bacterium | reverse complement strand
ACCTCCGGGTCCCGGTCGCCACCATCTACGCCTGGCGCTACCACCGGCAGGGCCCGCCGGGATTCCGCGTCGGCCGGCATCTCCGCTACCGGCGGGCCGACGTCGCCGAATGGATCGAACGCCAGATCGGGAACACCGGCGATGAACAGGGGCTCCTTCACATCGGCGGCGTCGTAGCGGGCTACCCTCCGGGTTCCTGATGGGATGGATTCGCAAGCGACCTGATCGACCCACGCCGTGGCGCGCCGGGTACCGGGGCCCGGATGGGCGGGAGCACTCGAAGGCATTCCGCCGGAAGGCGGACGCCGAACGATGGCTCCGCGACGAGCTTCAGAAACAGGACCGGGGGCTCTGGGTCGATCCGAGCGCAGGTGCCGTTCGGTTCGAGGAGTACGCGGAGGAGTGGTTTCGGGGGCTCGTTCTCAAGCCGAAGACGATCGCCGGTTATCGCTCGCTGCTCGATTCGCGGATCCTGCCCACGTTGGGTGCCGTCGAGCTGCGACGGATCAGTCCCGACTTCCTCCGGGCATGGGTCGCCGCGATGGCGGCGGACGGACTGTCGGCGTCGAGGATGAGCCAGGCGAGGCGAGTTGTCTCGGCGATCTTGGCGCAGGCTGTCGCCGACGGCCTCATCGGGCGCAATGCCGCAGAGACGGTGAAGGTTCCGAAGACGCGTGAACGGGATCAGCGGTATCTCACCGCCGAACAGGTGACCGAGCTCGCCGACGCCGTGGAGCAACGAATGCCCGGCGGCGGACCGCTGGTCAAGCTCCTCGCCTACGGAGGCCTTCGCTGGGGCGAGGCGATTGCGCTCAGGTCGAACAACGTCGACGTACTGCGACGCCAGGTTCATGTGCGGGAATCGGCCACGCTGGTCAACGGCAAGCTCGTGTGGGGCCCACCGAAGTCGCATCGGTCCCGCACGATCGTGCTGCCTGCATTCCTGATCGAGGAGCTGGCCCCCTTGCTGTCCAGCGATCGTCTCGTGTTCACCTCCTCGACGGGCCGGGCTCTCCGTTCCCCCAACTTCCTCCGCCGGGCATGGAGGCCGGCGGTGGCCGAGGTTGGTCTCGGTGATCTGGTGCCACACGACCTGCGACACACCGCCGCGAGCCTGGCGATCTCGGCCGGAGCGAGCGTGAAAGCGGTACAGAGAATGCTGGGGCATGCGTCCGCGCAGATCACGCTCGATCGGTACACACATCTGTTCGAAGACGACCTCGAGAGCCTCGCAGAATCGATGGATGCTCGTTACGCTGCGGCCCAGGTGCGGCCCAAGCGCACTTCGGAGAGAGTGTCAGACCTCTCGGAAAGGGCAAGAAACATAGACGTACCAAGGGTTTCGTGACAATCTTGCCCCCGTAGCTCAGGGGATAGAGCACCGGTTTCCTAAACCGGGTGTCGGAGGTTCGAATCCTCCCGGGGGCGCCGGCCGGATTCCCTTATGTGGCAAGGGATTCCGGCGTTTCCGACGGCGGCCCCGAAGGTCTCGAATGCGCCGACTGTCCGTCTGGTGTCCGTCCGAGTCCGCGGACTCGAGCGTCGAAACAGCCATCCAAGGCCCCGGCGCCGCGCCTCTTCGAGTATCCGTCGCCGGGCCGGCGCGTCGACGACACCATCGCGAGCGAGGTCCGACGATCCCTATCGGGGTTGGACACGCCGTGCGATCGCGACGCACCTGTGGGCGCGATCGACGGCCCTGGATGCGGCCGAGAGCGGGATATCGTCGGGGTCGCACTCCGCTTTCGTCTTGAGTGGGAGAAGCCTGCGTGGCTCTTTGGCGAGGGCGGCGCCGTCCGCGCCCGCCTGCCCGAGGAGCACGAGCACCCGATCGTGGTCCTGGCCGGTCGCTCGTTTCCCAAGCCGGGCGCCGCACACGGCGTCGGCGGCGTTGATCGCGGCGTGGATCGCCAGGCTCGTGGCCGCGATGCCTCGCCCGGCTTCGAGCTCGTTCGACGCCGCAGCCGCGTACTCCTCGGCCTTGGCCAGGTAGCGGTGCACTTGGGCGCCGGTCACGGTTCTGGTCCGGATTGGCCTAGGCACTGAGTACTCCGGCGAGTTCGTCGAGGTCCCGCCCGTACACGACGAGCCCGTCGCGGCGAACGTCGCGCCAGATCTGTCGTTGGCTGGCCAAGTGTCCGGCGATCTCGTCGGCTCCCACCTCGAGCACTTCGACGCGGTTCCCGCTCACCCGCGACACCGCGTTGCTCCACTGCTCGACGGAGGCCGCCCAGGCCTCGTCGGCCTCATCGACACCCGTCGGTCGTACGAGGATCGTGTCGATGTCGCTGTGCGCGTCCGCTTCTCCCCGAGCGAAGGATCCGAAGATGATCACCGACACCGGAGACACGGCGAGATCGTCGGCGATCCGCTCCATCGCTTCGAGCATGGTGTCTCGTGCTCGTGCGATGCGGAGCAGCGGACCTGCAGCGATGTGGTCGGGGACGAGTCGGAACAGCGACGACGGGGGAACTTCCCGTCGCTCGACGAGACCGAGTTCCACCAGATGGGGCAGCACGCGAGACGCCTGGGCCACGCTGACTCCGGCCAGCCGGGCGATGGTCCGTAGATTCAACTCGGCGGTGGTCTCGGCCAACACCGCGAGAACCCGACCCTGCACGCCGGGGACGATCGCTTCGATGGGGCGGGTGAAGTCCATGCTGACATCGTACACGATTACCGCCCATAAATGGAACAATTGTTTCTTTTACGCAGGAGATGGTGCTGTGGCGAACAGGCCAGCCACCCCTGAGACGTCGACCGTCCGGCCGGCGTCGGCCCCCGTTCGTCGTCGGGCGGCGTCGAGGCGATCGGCGAGCTCCTCCGCGTCGGAGGGGAAGAGGTGCCCGTACCGGTCCATGGTGACCTGGATCGACGAGTGACCGAGGTGGGCCTGGACGGCCTTGGGGTGGGCGTTCTCGGCGATCAACAACGCGGCTGGGTATGCCAGTCTGTTTTGGCCCCGGTTTGGGCCGTTTCGCTCGTTTGAT
>CAZPAV010000099.1:0-2999 GCA_964584755.1 uncultured Acidimicrobiaceae bacterium | reverse complement strand
GTCCGGGGTGACGTTGAGGATCCCCATAACGAGGGGGTGGCCGACGAGGGAGAGCTCCCGACGCCGGAGGCGCCACACCGCGGGGCGACGCACCGTCAGGTCGTGGCCGCGTCGGAGCGCGACGCGGCGAAACCGCCCTCCCCCACCGCCGTCGGCTCCGGCGCCCGGATACGGAACCCGCCCCCGTCGACGTGCTCCCACTTGGGGACGTCGTGGAAGATGGCGGCGACCTGCTCGGCGTCGAGCGTCTCCCGCTCGATGAGCGCGTCGGCGACACGATGGAGCGCCGCCTCGTGGGTGGCGATGATCGCCCGGGCCTCGTCGTGAGCCTGGGTCACGAGGGCCCGCACCTCCTCGTCGATGGCGGCGGCCACCTCGTTGGAGAGGTCCTGGTTGCGCGAGTAGTCGCGACCGAGGAACACCTCGCCCTCGGGGCGGCCGTACCGGATGGGCCCGAGCCGGTCGCTCATCCCGTACTCCATGACCATCTTGCGGGCGAGCTGGGTGGCCTTCTCGATGTCGTTCGACGCCCCCGTGCTGGGATCGGCGAAGATGAACTCCTCGGCGGTGCGCCCGCCGAGCGCGTAGGCGAGCTGATCGACGAGCTCGCTCCGTCGCTGGTAGTACTTGTCCTCGAGGGGGAGGGCCAGGGTGTAGCCGCCCGCCCGGCCCCGAGGGATGATCGTCACCTTGTGGATCGGGTCGAGGTCGGGGAGAGCGTACCCCACGAGGGCGTGACCCCCCTCGTGGTACGCGGTCAGCCGCTTCTCCTCCTCGGACATGACCCGGCTCTTGCGCTCCGGGCCGGCGATGACCCGCTCGATCGACTCCTCGAGCTCCGCCATGCCGATCACCGACTCGTCACGCCGCGCCGCCAGGAGGGCCGCCTCGTTGATGAGGTTGGCGAGGTCCGCACCGGTGAATCCCGGGGTGCGGCGCGCCAGGACGCTCAGGTCGACGTCGGGGGCGAGGGGCTTCCCCTTGGCGTGCACCTCGAGGATGCGCTGCCGCCCGGGAAGGTCGGGCCGGTCGACGACCACCTGCCGGTCGAAGCGCCCCGGTCGGAGGAGGGCCGGGTCGAGGATGTCGGGCCGGTTCGTCGAGGCGAGGACGATCACGCCACTCTTCACGTCGAATCCGTCGAGCTCGACGAGGAGCTGGTTGAGGGTCTGCTCCCGCTCGTCGTGCCCTCCCCCCAGGCCCGCCCCGCGGTGCCGTCCCACGGCGTCGATCTCGTCGATGAAGACGATCGACGGCGCGCTCTGCTTCGCCTGCTCGAAGAGGTCGCGTACCCGGCTCGCCCCCACGCCGACGAACATCTCGACGAAGTCCGACCCGCTGATGGAGTAGAAGGGGACTCCGGCCTCGCCGGCCACGGCCCGGGCGAGGAGCGTCTTCCCGGTACCGGGGGGTCCGTACAGGAGCACGCCCTTGGGGATCTTCGCCCCCATGGCGCGGAACTTCTGGGGGGATCGCAGGAAGTCCTTGATCTCCTCGAGCTCCTCGACCGCCTCGTCGACGCCGGCGACGTCGGCGAAGGTCACCTTCGGCTGGTCCTTCGTCACCTGCTTGGCCTTGGCCTTGCCGAACTGCATCACCCGGTTGCCGCCGCCCTGGAGCTGGAACATGATGAAGAGGAAGAGCCCAAAGAGGAGCACGTAGGGGAAGATCGTCCCGAGGAACCACTGCAGGAGGGTCGGGTTCTCGTTGTCGACGCGCAGGTCCACGCCCGCCGCCTGGATGTCCTTGGTGAGCTGCTCCTCGAAGCCGTCGGGGTAGCGGACGAGGAAGGGCTCGCTCACCGGGAGCTGGCCGCGCAGCGTGCCGTGCAGCTCGTCGGACTTCGCCTTCATCACGACGGGGCTCTCCACCTCCCCGGCGGTGAGCTTCGACTCGAACTCGTTGAGGAGGAGCTCGGTGGGCTCGTTGGCCTGGTTGATGAAGAGGTTCACGGCCATCACCACGAGGAAGATGACAGCCAGGTAGATGGCGATGGTACGGACGGTGCGGTTCACGCTGCTCCTCGATCGGGCACCGGCGCCTCGGCGCGTCGCCAGGGCAACCCGGACACCATGGTACGCCGTGGGGGCACCAATTCCCGCGTCCGCCGCTCCACGTCGACCGCCCCGTCCCCGTCACCCGTCGGCGGCGAGCACGGCCACGTAAGGGAGGTTGCGGTACTTCCCGGCGTAGTCGAGCCCGTACCCGACCACGAAATCCGGCGGGATGTGGAAGCCCTCGTACCGCACGTCGAGAGGAGGCCGGTCGATCCCGTCCTTGACGAGGAGCGCCGCCAGCTCGAGGGACGCCGGGTTGCGGACCTCCAGGTTGCGGATGAGGTAGTGGAGGGTCAGGCCCGAGTCGATGATGTCCTCGACGATGAGCACGTGCCGGTCCTCGATCTCCTCGTCGAGGTCCTTGAGGATGCGCACGACCCCGGAGCTCTTCGTCGCCGCCCCGTAGGAGGACACCGCCATGAAGTCGAACTCCACGGGCAGGTCGACGTGGCGGGCGAGGTCGGCCATCACGATGAAGGCCCCCTTGAGCACCCCGATCATGAGGAGGTCCTTGCCCCGGTAGTCCTCGGTGATGGCTCGACCCATCTCGGCGAGCTTCGCCTCGATCTCCTCCGCCGAGACGAGGACCTTGGCGATCTTCACGTTGTCTCCTTGAGGTCGATGACGACGACGTCGTCCTGCGGTGACGCCCAGGCGGCCACGCGGACCCCCGGCACGGCGGCAATCTTCGCACCAACCGTCACCACCGGCCAAGCCGGACGCAGCCGCGGGGGGACGCCGGCCTCGGCGAGGGCCCGGACGACCCGCTTGCGACCCACGCCGAGGTCGATGCGGTCCCCGAGGCGGGCCGCCCGCACCATGGGGCGCGGTCCGAGCCGCGGCGCGGCGACGACCGACCGCCGCCACCCACCCCGCCCCGGTCCCGCGCCCCCGCGGCCCCAGCAACCCGCGACGGCGCCGCCCAGACCCCCACGAACGCGG
>CAZPAV010000098.1:0-3010 GCA_964584755.1 uncultured Acidimicrobiaceae bacterium | reverse complement strand
GAATCGAGTTGAGGCCGGAAAACCCCAGGTACCGGCCGATCTCCGTCGGGCCGGAAGACGAACTTCGCATCCTGGGGAAAGTGGTCGCAACGAAACGGAAGTCTTCAATTGAACATGGCTAACAACTCCAAAATCGAGTGGACCGAATCCACATGGAACCCGATTACGGGCTGCACGAAGATAAGTCCGGGCTGCAAACACTGCTATGCCGAGAGGATGTCCATCCGCCTGAAGGCGATGGGACAGCCCAACTACGTCAACGGATTTCGGCTGACCCTCCACGAACAGGTGCTTGAGATGCCTTTGCGCTGGAAGCGTCCCCAGACCATCTTCGTGAACTCGATGAGCGACCTGTTCCATAAAGGGGTGCCGTTCGAGTTCGTATCGAAGATATTCGATGTAATGGTCCGGGCATCGCACCATCGGTTTCAAGTTCTTACGAAACGTTCGAATCGTCTGCTGGAGTTGAGCCCGAAACTGACGTGGCCATCCAATGTGTGGATGGGGGTCAGCGTTGAGAACTCGGACTATCTATTCCGCATCGAGCACCTGAGGCAAACCGACGCCAAGATCAAGTTCGTGTCATTCGAGCCTCTGCTCGGCCCGATTCACGATCTCGATCTGGAAGGCATTGATTGGGTCATCGTCGGCGGGGAGTCAGGACCCAAAGCGCGACCGCTGGACCCTGAATGGGTGAGGGAGATACGAAACCACTGCTTGTCGGCCGAGGTGCCGTTCTTCTTCAAGCAATGGGGGGGAGTCATCAAGAAGAGAACGGGACGCGTCCTGGACGGCAGGACGTGGGACCAGATGCCCGAGATGGAGCCAACCCTTATTAGCACTTCTGGTTAGCACCTGGAGGATGAAGAAAGGAAAAAGGCAAAAACGGAAAGGACCGCACGGAAATGGCACAGGACATCATGAAATCCTTGGAAGAATCGGGAGCGCCTGCACGGGAGTTCTGGGAGGACGACCTGGAGATGGCGCTCGAACATGTCCTCGTGCGATCCGGCCAGGACGGTTTCATGGACGAATGGATCGGGCGACGCACGGGCAGGCAGATCAGCGTCCTGTGTGCGAACCTTGGTGTCGATGGAACCGGTTCAGTCAGACAGAGGAAGAATGCCTTGCGGTCCTCCGGCAACGACGACCTTCTGCCCTATCTGCTCGTCGACCAGTTCGCCAAGTACAAGTCCAAGGTGGCCACCATCGACTTCGCCAGGGGCGTACTGGCCGAGGACATTCTGGAAACCTGCCGGATCAAGGACGATGAGTTCGACAAGACGGCGCTCCTTTTCTCCATATACAACCGGCGGTCCACGGACCTGCGCCTTGTTTTTCACCTCGACAAGATTCACAAGACCGGTTTCGCCAGGATGAAACTGAAGGAGAAGGCCCGCCGTCCCAGGGAGTCCTTCCAGGATTTTCTCAGGCCCAAGACCGTCAAGGGGATTCTCGCCGGCTTTGATAAGGCCAAGGGCGACGGGCGCACGAGCGAGTTCAAGGACGTTGTGATCCACGACGGACACCACCTTGTTTTCATACGCCGTGCGGAACGTCCCGATCTCATTCTACGGGCCGGCGGCGTGGTCCACGGCTTCCGGCCCGAGTGGATCATCCTCGATTTCGCGGACGGCGCGAAACGCGTAAACATCTCTTCGGTGAGCGTCAGCGTCCCCCTCGAGATAGCCAACCGCCTCGCCTCGGGTTACTTCGCCAAGCCCTGCGAGTACGAAAACGAGAGTCAGATCACCTACGCCAAACAGCTGGAGCGGTTCCTGGGCATCCTCAAGGACAAGAAGGCGGAGGAGATTCCGCTCGTGGAGTTGGTCGTATCGAATTCTCCCTTGGAAGGCGCTCCAAAGATAAAGATCACCGATCCCGATTCGAACCCCATCGGCGACGCCATCGTGCACTTCGAGAAGGCCGTCGGCGGGATTCTCTCCGACATTGAGAACATCGAAAGCATCAAGGTCCATTACAGGAAGAAGCGCGTCAGTCTGATCTTCGAGAAGATGGAAGATGCGGACGGCGAATTCGTGGTGCGGTACTCGGACCACAGGTTGAACGCCTTGGAGCGGCGGTCGTTCGAAGATCACTTGAGGAATACCTATGGCATCCCGGTCCTCTCGACGGAAAAGCGGTTCAAGCATCAGCCGTGAGCTTGCCGTGCGGCTCTTGCGGGACGGATCGGTGATCTCGGAGCCGTCACGGGAACTGCTCAACGCGGCAACCCGCCTGGAAAAGGACGGGCTCGTGGAAACGCGCGTCCGGGAATACGTGCTTTGCGCCGACCCGCAAGACTTGGACTATCCCCCGAAGAACCGGTACTGCCGCGGGCGGCTTTACGTCGACGACGGGCTGGACGAAGCCGGGCATGATTTTCGGTGCCCGGAGTGCGACCGGCCGGTTTTTCCTTTCCGGCACAAGAAACGCAGACACAAGGAACTTCGCACAAAGGTGGCCCGGCGGGGCGTCACATCCTACGTCCTCGCTCAACTCGCAAAGCTCAAGTCGAACGTCAAGGAGATATCCGAGGGGGTCTACAGGATCGACGTCGTCGACATGGGTGTGGTGCTGTGCATCGCCGACTTCTGCTCTGACGAGAAATTTCTCACCCGCGACTGGGCCTGCACGCAAACCACGTGTTACATCGTTGTGAATCCCAAGGGCATTGATGAACGCTTCCTCGACGAGGATTGGATCACCCGCGCTTCCCTGGCGGACATCGTGTGCGGGGAAATCGACATCAAGGAATGGGTACGCAACGCCGCCGGTTCCGGCCCGCCACAGTCTGTTCGCAACGCCTCCGTCCCCGTCTACACGAAGGGAGCCTTGCCCATCGTCGCCGAGCCGGTGGCTCCACACCAGGCCGGCCGGCGATTCGTCGTCGAATGCGGCTCCAGCACCGTGCTTGTAGAGGGAGAGATGGTGGTGGCCCCTCAAGCTGGAACGCGATTCGAGATATTCCGTATCCTGTGGGATCGATTCCTTGATGACCTGCGAGAGG
>CAZPAV010000097.1:2179-3120 GCA_964584755.1 uncultured Acidimicrobiaceae bacterium | reverse complement strand
ACCTGGATGGTGGCGCTGGCGGAGGCGCCCCGGGCGTCGGTGGCCCGCGCCGTGATGTACGGCTGGGAGGAGTCGTAGGTGGTGTGGAGGGTGGCGGTGATCGTCTCGCCCTCCCCGAGGAGCCCGTCCACGGAGGAGAACCAGGCGACGGTGACCGGATCGCCGTCGGGGTCGGCGACCGTGGCGGTGAAGGTGACCGCGGCGCCGAACCGGTCGGTGGCCGGGTCGTAGGAGGCCTGGTACTGGGAGAGGTTGGCCGGGGAGGTGATCGCCACCGCCGGAGCCTGGTTGGGGACGGTCGTCGTGGTCGTGGTCGTCGTCGTGGTCGTCGGGGGTGTCGTCGTCGTGGTGGTCGTCGACGGGGGCCGGGTCGTCGTCGTGGTCGTCGGGGGTGTCGTCGTCGTGGTGGTCGTCGACGGTGCCTCCAGCGGCGGCAGCGTCTCGAGCGGCACGACGGTCGTCGTCGTCGCCGGGTCGGGGCGCACGACCGCGGTACAACCGGCGAGGAGCAACCCGACCACGAACAGCGCAGCGAACGGAGCCGACGGGCGGACGGTCACGGTCGGGGAGCCTGCGGCACGAGGTAGGACCCCAGTTGGGTGGCGACGGTGTCGGAGACGACGCCGGTGCCGCCCAAGATGACGATGCTCTGCGGTTTCAGGCGGTCGAGTTCGTGGCGGGTCGGGTTGGGGATGGCGGTGGAGGTGACCAGGAGGATGGGGCCGCCGGAGAGGGCGGCGAGGGGGGCGCCGGCGAGGGCGTCGGGGAAGTTGTCGCCCACTGCGACGTACACGACCGGGACGCCGGGGGTGAAGTGGGCTTTGGAGATCTCCGCGGCGGTGTCGTAGCGGGTGGCGCCGGCGAGGCGGGTGACGGTGCCGGTGGTGTAGGACCCCAGTTGGGTGGCGACGGTGTCGGAGACGACGCCGGTGCCGCCCAAG
>CAZPAV010000097.1:0-2079 GCA_964584755.1 uncultured Acidimicrobiaceae bacterium | reverse complement strand
GGCGTCGGGGAAGTTGTCGCCCACTGCGACGTACACGACCGGGACGCCGGGGGTGGCCGGGGCGGAGCCGGTGGCCGGCACCCCGGCGGGGAACCCCGTCGCCGAGATCGTCGCCGCGGTGGCGTACCGGTTGCTGCCCCACTGGCGAGTCACCGACGACGGGAACTCCCAGGGGCATCTGCTGGTGAGGTAGGCGGGGGAGGCGTACCCCGAGTAGTAGTCGTAGGCGGGGGCGTCCAAAGTGCCGTCGGCGAGATCGGCGAACGTCTGGTAGTTCTCGTTCACCAACCAGAAGGCGTACGAAGGGTCCCCACCTACGTTCTCGAAGAAACCGACGCAACCCTTCACGACGACGTTGGGGAGTGTGCCCGGGTTCAGGTCGTAGGCGTACTTCCCTAGGTTCGCCAGGTCGTCGGGGGTGACGGTCGGGGCCGGCCCCGGATCGACCGTGTAGATGGTGGCCGCCAAGGTGAGCAGGTCCTCGGCGCTCAAGTCGGTGTTCACGAAACCGTCCATCAGGTGGAGCAGGCCCGGCACCGCCCCGACGCCGAGGCTCTGGACGTTCCGGATCGCCGCCTTCATGAGCAGGCCGTGCGCCAGCGAACGGTCCACGTCACCGCGGGGCCGGGTCTTCCGCTCCCGGGCGAAGGCGAGCGCCTCGCCACCGCTGACGATCGTATCACCGGCGTGCGCCGGCGGGATCCATCCCAGAGCGTCGTAAGGGACGAGGAACGGAAGGCCGCTGGGGATGAACGCGTCGAAGAGGTCCTCGAAGCCGGGAATGCCGCCACCGAGACGGGTGCCGAACCCGGTCTGGAGATACCCCTCGAGGGGGAGGCCGGTCTCGGCGGCGACCACCGCCGTCTGCACCCCGGGATCGGCCTCGTACAGGGTGCGGTTCACCTTCTGCCAGCCGTTCACGTTGCCGTAGCCCGTGGTGCCGGTGAAATGCATGGCGGTGTCGCGGGGGATACCGATGATCGCCCCCCGGCCCGCCTCCGGATCCACCGCGTAGATGTGCATCGAATCGCCGTGGATCTGCGCCGGGGTTTTCGGGTTCTGCCAGTCGGAGCCGATGAGGAACACGAACCGGGGACCGTCCCCCAACCAGCGGGTCCGGCCCTGGGAGGGAAGGTCCGCCCCCACGATCCGCCACGCCCACCCGTCCTCCGACACCGCGTACAGCGTGTCGCCGGCGGCGGTCTGCACCACCCCCACCTGCGCCCCGTAGGCGACGTCGGCGGTGGCGGTGCCGGTGACCGTCAGCGTCTTCGGACCGTCCGGCAGGCCCGCCAGATGGCCCCGCAGCCCCGCCGGCAGATCCGGGGCCGACGGCAACTCCAGATACAGCGACTCCACCGCCCACACCAGCCCCTGCGGGGCGCCCGGCAGGGTCACACCCACCCCGCTGGTGAGCGTCCCGAAGTTCCCCGCCACCGGCAACCAGGCGTCTGTGCCCCAGGTGAACGACTCCGTCGAGCCGCCGGAGGTGTTGGCGTTCCGCAGATGCACCGTGACGCTCCCCGGGACGAACACCCCCGGCGTGTCGGTGCCGTCCCCGTCCCAGTCGCCGGCGACGAACCGGCCGGAGGGAGCCGAGAAGGTGAAGGTGGTGGCGGCGCCGCCATCGAGGGTGTTCCGGTACGACACCACCCGGGTGGCCGGATCGTAGAACCCGACCGTGTCGGTGCCATCCCCGTCGAAATCGGCGGCGAACGGCGTCGCATCCGCCGACCCGAACGTGAAGGTGACATCGGGGGCGCCGAGGTCCGCTCCGCCCGAACCGAGCGACTGGTAGATCCGCACCGTCCCGTCGGCGGGACGGAACAGCGAGACGGTGTCGTGACCGTCGCCGTTGAAATCCCCGGCGAACGGCACGTCGCCGGCCGCCCCCACCGTGAATGTGACATCGGCGGCGCCCGCCGAGTTGCCGTTCCGCAACGACACCAGCCGGGTCGCCGGGTGATACACCCCCGGCGTGTCGGTGCCGTCCCCGTCCCAGTCGCCGACGAGCGGCACATCCCCCGGGCTGCCGCGGACGAACACCGTAGGGTGGCAGCCCCGGGTGCGGAGAGGCCA
>CAZPAV010000096.1:0-3140 GCA_964584755.1 uncultured Acidimicrobiaceae bacterium | reverse complement strand
TGTGCTCGGAATCCCATCGCTCCTGGCTGACGCGATAGAACCTATCCACATACTTCCGAAGGATGGTTTCCACGGCTTCTTGCAACAGTGCAGTGGCGCGGAAGGAGTTTGGCTTGACCACTGTTTCATCAGCAATGAGGGTGTAGAGCCTGGTCGGTTCCGTGGTTGTCAGAATCTTCTTCGGCGCATCCGGTCGAATGGCAAGGTTGCCCAATCCCTTTCGCTCCTTGTATTCCAACAGATCGATATAAGCCTTTTCCCAGTCAACAAGCTCAAGGCTTGCGGAAGGAATGGGACGTTCCTGGCCGGTGCGTACAGCGACGGATGTAACCCCCTCGGTGCCGCTCTCAAAGGCCTGAATCTTGAGTGACATGTCAACCCGCACCCGCACCTTTGAGTCGGGTTCCAGTATGATGTCAGCCTCATCCATGAAGCTTCGATCCTCCGGCACGCGCGGCACAACCAGGCCTTTGTCCAGAAAATCCTTGTTCGGCCTGATCGCAAGCGGTAATGCGATGTTGCCTTCAGTCTCGACACCTTCTTTCTCCAGGTACTCCCTGAATTGGGACATGTAGTTGGCGCGTACTGCAAAAATGTTTAACGTCTCGAGCAGGCCGATATATTTCGGATGCTCTCCGTCGAAAGCCGAACTCCGCTTGAGCGAAAGGTGTTTTCCCCGCAAGCGCACGCCGCGTCCGAAGAGCTGGATAATCTCCGAGCCTTCACTGCGGCCGATGTTGAGCAAGCCCATGTTGGAGACCCGCCAGGAATTCCAGCCCTCCATGAACTTTTTCGCTCCTATCAGGATATTGATGGTAGTATCGGGTTCGTTAATGCCTGCGAACAGCGAATCAGTGATGGCGTCCTCTTCCAGTACTATCCCCGCGTCATCAGCCTCAACTAACTTCTTGAACGCGCTCGTGTCGCCGATATAAATGAGGCCGAAGTACTCCTGCGCGCCACTGGCTCTCAACCCCAACTCGCCCGGGTGACCGCGCATGTCACAGAGGTGCAACCCGCCGCCGGTTGGAGCATGGAACACCTTCGACAAGATATCCCGATAGACATCATCAGCATCCAGACCGGTGTCGCGCAGCCAGGTGAACTTTTCCGCGAATATGTCGTGCCCCTCCGGGGTGACAAGGCCGCTTTTGCCATCAAGAATCTTACGGATTGCCTTGACTGCCCAGCCTCGCTTGTTTTCCAGCAAGTGATGTAAGAAGCGAGCTACGGTCAATACATCGGAGCGCTTCTGTCTGTTTTCGCTGTAGACCGCGTTTACACTGCTACCGACAAAGACCCAAAGCGGCTTCTCCAGGTTATACGGACGCAACTCGTCCGTCCGTTCCTCAAACACGCGCTGCTGTTCGTAAAACGAAAGGAGATTGCCCAAGAGGAGGATTTCGGTCTTGTCCTCCGTAGTCTCCTCCCTCAAGTTGAGAATGCGGAAGTCCTTTCCATATCCGTCGCCGTGGAAGTAGCGGTAGGAATAGTCGAAAATGATGGCCTTGCCGTACTCGGCAGTGAGTCGGTCGTTTCGGGCGGCCGTCAGCGCCTGGCCGAACGTGGCACTGTACTCGAACGTGAACCCCGTCTCGCCCAACGCGTCCCTAAACTTGCGCCATGCCTCGCCGCCAGAGCCTTTGTGGCCCTCGTCAACGAAAATCAGGTTGTTTCCCTCGAAGGCCTCCACCGGTACGCTCACCCCGCCGCCGCGCTTCTCCTCGACCAGTTTCGTAATCTCGATGACCCGAACCACATTCTTTTCGGCAAACCCCAAGCCGCTCTCGTTCAGATCAAAACGCCGGCAGGGGATATTCGATGCCGCCATTTCAGCCATGTGCTGCTCGCTGAGGCCTTCGTTCGGCGTAATGAGAAGAATGTTATCCAGCGGCAGGTTGTTGTAATGCAGAAACTGCCGGTAATTGATGTGCATGATGAGCGTCTTGCCGCTTCCCGTGGCCATCCAGAAGGCCAACTTTGTCAGGTCGCGTTCGCTAAACTTCGAATCCCTCGGTTCTCCCGGTAGTTTCGTGGCGTTGCGCTTCTCGACAAAAGCGTTCAATGCCCGCAATAACTCACCCCGGCGGTTGAAGTACCGGTCCAGGAAAATCTCCGTGTAGAGCACAGCCAGGTGCTGGAAATAGCGTAATGTGATAGGCTCCGCCCTGTGGGCATTCATCGCCCGCAGATGCTCGCGGATGTTGTCATCGTAACGAGCCAGGTCGGCCAATGAGACCTTCACTTTGCTTCCGCGTGCCTCCAGGCGGTGATAGATGTAACTGCGCCCCGAGGCGTCGAATCCCTCGGCGGCCTCTTTACAGTCCCTCAGCAAGTCGCGGTTACTTTGAAACCCAAACAAATCATTCAGCCAGGCCAGCAGTACAAGTCGCTGCTCAAGCTTGACATACTGCGCTGTGCCTGCAGCGCCGTTCCCGTTTCCAGGTGCTTGTCGTCTTCGTCTGGCCATTGCTCACGCCTCCACCGGTGCGAACATCCGGGCCTTGAACACCGGCTCCAGCGCCTTGGCCCCTCTGATGAAGGAATCGCCGTTGACGAAGACCTCGTCCGCGCCCTCGCTCAACTTCTGCTCGGCCACGAATTTCTTGTCCCGTTCCAGGTCTTCCTTGGTCCAATCCTCGTTTTCTCGCCAGATAATCACCACCTCGCGGTGATCGATACGCCCGCGATAGACCAGGTAGCGCCTGTCGCCGTCATGGAGCACCTGCCGGGTTTTGACATGCAGACCGAGCAGGTAGTTGAAGGTCTCGGGGATGTCCACCACCTTCTCGCGGGTCTGGCCGTCGGTGTGAATGTGCAACTTGTAACTGAACGGCCGCGCGAGCTTCTCCACATTCAAAAGCGTTTCGCTCTTCCGTGTCTCCCATTTGAGCATGTACTGGAGCAGATAGTCGTCGAAAGACAACGCCCGCTGGCCAGATGCCTCATCAAACTCGATGTTGTTCAGCGTGTCCTCGTAGGACTCGAGGCGGATGTACTTCACGATGCGGGGGCTGCGCTCGGCTTCTTCAGTAGTAGCCATGCGCTTGGGCTTGCCGTCCTTCCATTCCGGTGTGAAGGTGATCTTCTTGATGCGCGGCAAAAGCACGGTGTCGAAGTACTCGCCCATCTCCACCAGG
>CAZPAV010000095.1:0-3289 GCA_964584755.1 uncultured Acidimicrobiaceae bacterium | reverse complement strand
TCGGGCTCATAACCCGAAGGTCGCGGGTTCAAATCCCGCCCCCGCTACGATCGAAGGCCCTTGCACCGCAAGGGCCTTCGGCGTCTCTGGGTTCCGTCAGGTCGCCTACGATCTGCTTCCATCGCAGGTCCATCGCGCGGGACGCCCACTTGGGGCCGTACGGCGCCGCCATTCGGCGCAGCTCGTAGTGGTGCCGGGCGGGTATCGGCAGCGGTCCGCGGGTGGGCTACCGAGGCTGCGCCTGAGGTCCTCTGTCGCGGCGTTCAGCTCACAGGTCAAGTTCGACGAGATGCTCGATGGTGCCGACCAGGAGGTACCGGCCGGTGGACAGACCCACATGCCAACGCGCGGCGCCACTGGACTCCGACGATCGTCGATCCCGGCATTATCGGATTGCCGCTTGCCGCCACGGGCATGCAGCGGATGTGGCGGTACTCAACCACGCCGCGGTCCTTCTGGTCACGACCGTAGGATCGGAGGCGAGTGTTGAGCTTCGGTGGGTCAAGGGCGATCGGGACGGGCTGCCTCTCGGATCGAGGCGAGGGTTGCAGTGCGGCGCGTGGCGGCTCAGGCTTCGACCCCGACGGCGCGAGCGGCTCCACCATGGCTGAGGGACTATCCTTCGAGCCACGATGTAGCGACGCAGGCCTCTCCTTCTTCGTTTCGTCTTCTCGGAGGTCTGCTCGTGGCGTCTCGTGTCCCTTCGTCGTCTTGTATCGATCTGTCCGGTCATGTGGCCCTGGTCACTGGTGCGAACCATGGGATCGGCGCGGCCGTCGCCCGGCGTCTCGCCGCCTGCGGTGCGTCGGTGCTGATCACCTGTCTCCGCATCGAGGACGCACCCGACCCCGGGATCCCTGAGGAGTACCGGCGCAACCGCGCCCGTGGTGCCGATGATGTGGTGCAGACGATCGCGGGTGCCGGCGGCACGGCCGTCGCCCTCGAGGCCGACCTCGCGGCCGAAGGGACACCCACGTTGCTGTTCGACGCCGCCGAGGAGGCGTTCGGTCCGGTGGACATCCTCATCAACAACGCCACCGGGTGGGTCGCCGACACGTTCACCGTGGACGGCACCGACCGGCTCGGTCGAACCCTGCGTCGGGTGTCGGCGGCGACGATCGATCAGCAGTTCGCTGTCGACGCACGTGCCACGGCGTTGCTGATCTCGGAGTTTGCGCTCCGTCACGTACGTCATGGTCTGGCGTGGGGTCGGATCGTCGGGTTCACCTCCGGCGGCCCGCTCGGGTTCCCCGAGGAGGTCTCCTACGGGGCGGCGAAGGCCGCGCTGGAGAACTACACGATGGCGGCCGCGTTCGAGCTGGCCGACCGGGGGATCACCGCCAACGTCGTCTACCCGCCGGTGACCGATACCGGGTGGGTCACCGACCAGGTTCGTCGGGTCGTCGCCGACAGCGCGACACTGATCCACATCGCTCAACCGGACGACGTCGCTGAGGTTGTCGCCTTCCTCGTGTCCGACCACGCGAAGCTCGTGACCGGCAACATCATCCATCTGCGGTAGCGCCGAATGGCTCGGCGGGCATCTCGTCCCAACGGTCGCCGGCCGGAGCACGTCGGGCGCTCAGTTCCTACCCGGAGATGCCGACGGCTGCCGGTGTCATGGCGTGAACTCCAACTTCGATCTTGCTGACTGGATTGGGCGACGTGTTCGTGTCGTCGTGAACCGGCCACTCGGCTCGTCGCACGCGGATGATCCCTCGTTCGTGCATGAGCTCACCTATGGGATCGTCCCGGAACCGTTGCTCCAGGTGGTGAACCTCTCCACATCATTCGGCGCCGCGACGACGACGGGGAGAAACCCGTTGCTCGGATCGGAAGCGCCTCGTGGAGCGTCCGCGAGATCGAGGTGAGAACCCGCTTCCAGGAGCAATTGCTCGACCCGCATGGCAAGGGCGGCGACGCTGCGATCGACGATCGGGGCCGGTTCGGAGGTCCAGGGAAGGGAGCTGCCGGGTGACCGGTGGTGGCCGACCGGTTCGGAGATGCCGGCGACGGGGCCTCGAGACGCGACCGATCTGCCTCAAGGCTCATCCAGACCTCGTCCGGACCCGCCCGGCTGCTGGAGAGGCGGTCATCGCCTGGAGGGACGTTTGGGCATGGGCCGGACCGGTTCGTCGATCGTGGTGTCTCCGGTGGGGCTGGCGGGGGCTCGTTCCAGGGAGGTGAACAGGTCGAGGACGGCGGGTGCTTCGAAGATGCGGTAGCGCTGCTTACCGACGTTGTGTTGGACGAGGATGCCGGCATCGACGAGCCGGTTGACCGCAGCGCCGACGGCGACGTCGGAGCGGTGGATGAGCCGGGCGGCCGACTGCACGGTCAGCAGTGGCACGCCGGGGAGGACGCCGAGGAGCAGATCGACGGCGGATCCTCTGCGCACGGCGCCGAGATCTGCCCGCCACCGTTCGACGAGCCCATCGATCCTCTCGGCATAGGTCTCGGCGTCGGCGCAGGCCCGGAGCGTCGCCGCAGCGAAGGTCCGCAGCCACGGATGGGCCGCCTCGGATCGCTCGGGGCTGTCGGGGGGTGCCAGGTGCCGGAAGGCGGTCAGCCCGGTGAGGTAGTCGTCGGACCAGGTGGCGAGGACGAGGCTGATGGGTGGTACGAAGCTGGTGGCGAGGCCTCGCCGGCGCAGGATCACGTGGATGAGCGCCCGCCCGGTGCGTCCGTTGCCGTCGGCGAAGGGGTGGACGGTCTCGAACTGGCCGTGCGCGAGCGTGGCCTGAACGAGCGGGGAGTGGTCGTCGCCGTTCACGTATCCGATGAGGTCGTCGAGGAGGTCTTCGATATGCTCGGGTGGTGGCGGGACGAACACCGCGGCGCACGGGTTGTAGGCGCTGCCGCCGATCCAGTTCTGGCCTCGTCGGATGACCCCGCCGAGTTCGGGTCGCGGCGAGTGTTCCATGAGCACCCGGTGGATCTCCAGCAGGTCGGCCAGCGAGAAGCGCTCTTCGGGGGTGGCGAGGTCGATGGCGGACTCCATCGCGGTGATGTTGCCGAGCACCTCGACGGCGACGCGATCGGCGGCCTCACCGCCCCGTGCCAGAACGGCCTCGGCTTCAATCAACCGTCGCGGTCCGACATCGAGTCCTTCGATCTTGGAGGAGGCGACCGATTCGGCTCGTAGCAGGAACCGGGCGAGGCCCTCGGAGCTGACATGAATTGTTCCGGCCGCGTTCAGGTCCCGGACGGCGGTTTCGGCATCGGCGACGTCAGCGGCCAGGTCACCGGGAAGCAGTAGGTTCCACCCGGCGAGGGGATCGGGCAGGTA
>CAZPAV010000094.1:0-3322 GCA_964584755.1 uncultured Acidimicrobiaceae bacterium | reverse complement strand
GGGAGGAGGAGGAGCATGACCGAGTCGGCGTGGCCGCCGGGGGACTCCCGGCGGGTGTCGGTGCCGACGAGGAGGTAGGCGTCGACCGCGGCGTCGGGCACGGCGAGGCGGGTGATCGCCGGGGCTTTCCCGGGTGGCGGGGGCGCCGTCGAGGGTGTCGTGGCCTCCGGTGGTGGCTCGGCGGCGGGCGGTACGGTGGCGAGCGCCGCCCGGGCGCCTTCGAGGTCGAACCCGACCCGGTCCATCTCCGCCCAGGCCCGTCGGGTGAGGTAGAGGTTACGGGCGGTGACGAGCAACACCCCCAGGGCGAGTACCCCGACGGCGGCGACGACGGCGGCGAGGATACGGCGCCGGCGTCGCGAACCCCAGCGACTCATGGCACGTCGGCGTGTGCGACGAGGAGGCCGGCGGCCTCCTCGACGTCGACCGCGGCGGTCTCGAGCACGAGATCGGGTGTCTGCGGCTCCTCGTAGGGGGCGTCGATGCCGGTGAAGCCAGGCAGCTCGCCCGCCCGGGCCCGGCGGTACAGGCCCTTCGGATCCCGCGCCTCGCAGACCTCCAGGGGGGTGGCGACGAACACTTCGAGGAAACGCAGGCCGGCCTCCTCGTGGCGCCGGCGCACCCGGTCCCGGTCGGCCCGGTAGGGGGAGATGAGGGCGACGAGGACGACGAGACCGGCGTCGGCCATGAGGCGGGCCACCTCCCCGACCCGGCGGACGCTCTCGGCCCGCTCGCCGGGGCTGAACCCCAGGTCGGCGTTCAAGCCGTGGCGGACGTTGTCGCCGTCGAGGACGTAGGCGGCCCGGCCCGAAGCGACGAGCAGCTCCTCGGCACGGTGGGCGATCGTGGACTTCCCGCTCCCCGACAGGCCGGTGAGCCAGATCGTGCACCCGGGACCGCCGGTGACGGTCGCCCGCCGGCTACGGTCGACGGCCCCTTCGTGCCAGACGACCGGGCCGCTCATGTCGCCGGGCCGTTGATCATCCCCGCGGCGACGGTGGCGTTGGTCGACTCGTCGACGAGGATGAACGACCCCGTTTCCCGGTTGCGGCGGTACTCGTCGAAGAACAGCGGCGCCGTGGCCCGCAGGCGGATGCGGCCGATCTCGTTGAGGGAAAGCCGGCGGGCCGACTCGTCCCGGTGCAGCGTGTTGATGTCCACCCGGTACTGGAGGTCGGTGACGAGCGCCCGCGCCCAGCGGGTGGTGTGCTTGATGGCGAAGCGGGAACCGGCGATGAGTTGGGATCCTTCGGCGAGCCAGCACACCATGGCGTCGAGGTCCTGGCCCACGTGGGGACGGTTGTGGGGGCGGCAGATCATGTCGCCGCGGGAGACGTCGAGCTCCTCGGCGAGGCGGAGGATCACCGACCGGCCCGGACCGGCCTCGGGGAGGGGTCCGTCGGCGGTGTCGATCCCGGCGATGCGGTTCCCGAAACCGGAGGGGAGGACGACGACGTCGTCCCCCACCTTGAACAGCCCCGAGGAGATCCGCCCGGCGTACCCCCGGTAGTCGAGATGCTCCCGCCGGTGGGGGCGGACGACGTACTGGACGGGGAACCGGCAGTCGACGACGTTGGCGTCGGAGCCGACGTGGATCTCCTCGAGGATCCGCAGCAGCGGGGCCCCGTCGTACCACGGCATGTTCGGGGAGCCGTCGACGACGTTGTCGCCCTCGAGGGCGGAGACGGGCAGGAACCGCAGGTCCCCCATGGCGAGGCGGGCGGCGAACTCCCGGAACTCGTCGACGATGCCGCGGTAGACGGCCTCGTCGTAGCCGACGAGGTCCATCTTGTTCACCGCCAGCACGAAGTGGGGGACCCGCAAGAGCGAGGCGAGGAAAGCGTGGCGGCGGGTCTGCTCGAGGACCCCCTTGCGGGCGTCGACGAGGACGAGGGCGACGTCCGCGGTGGAGGCCCCGGTGACCATGTTGCGGGTGTACTGGACGTGCCCCGGGGTGTCGATGAGGATGAACTTGCGGCGGGCCGTGGCGAAGTACCGGTGGGCGACGTCGATGGTGATGCCCTGCTCCCGCTCCGCCCGCAGCCCGTCGACGAGGAGCGCCAGATCCACGTAGTCGGCGCCCCGGCGCCGGCTCGCCTCCTCCACGGCGGCGAGCTGATCCCGGAAGATCTGCTTCGTGTCGTGGAGGAGCCTCCCGATGAGCGTGCTCTTCCCGTCGTCGACCGACCCGGTGGTGGCGATCCGCACCAGCTCCGACATCAGAAGTACCCCTGCCTTTTGCGGTCCTCCATCGCGGTGTCGGAGAAGCGGTCGTCCGCCCGGGAGGCGCCCCGTTCGGTGATCCGGGTGGCGGCCACCTCGGCGATGACCTCCGCGACGGTAGCGGCGGTGGAGGGGAAGGCGCCGGTGCAGGTCATGTCCCCCACGGTGCGGAACCGCACCGTGGCGGTGAACACCTCCTCGCCGTCGAGACGCTCCAGGAGGGGAGTGGCCGCCATGAGGAGCCCGTCCCGTTCGAACACCTCCCGGCGGTGGGCGAAGTAGATGCTCGGCAGGGCGATCCCCTCCCGGGCGACGTACTGCCAGACGTCCATCTCGGTCCAGTTCGAGAGGGGGAACACCCGGAGGTGCTCCCCGGGACGGTGGCGGGCGTTGTAGAGGCTCCACAGCTCGGGTCGCTGCCGCTTCGGCTCCCACTGGCCGAACTCGTCCCGGAAGGAGAAGATCCGCTCCTTCGCTCGGGCCTTCTCCTCGTCCCGCCGGGCCCCGCCGAAGACGACGTCGAACCGGCCCCGGGAAATGGCGGCGAGGAGCACCTCGCTCTGCAGGCGGTTGCGGGATGCCCGCGGTCCGGTCTCCTCGACCACCCGACCGGCGTCGATGGCCTCCTGCACCGAGGCGACGACGAGCTCGACCCCGAGGCGCTCGACGGTCTCGTCCCGGAAGGCGATGACCTCGGGGAAGTTGTGCCCGGTGTCGACGTGCAGCACCGGGAAGGGCACCCGGGCGGGCCAGAAGGCCTTCGTCGCCAGGTGGAGCAGCACCGCCGAGTCCTTCCCTCCCGAGAAGAGCAACACCGGCCGTTCCCCCTCGGCGACGGCCTCCCGGAAGATGTGGATCGCTTCGGCCTCGAGGGCTTCGAGGTGGGTGAGGGTCAGCGACATGGGGGCGATGATAGGCGGCGGGTCGACCGGGGCCTCGGGATCGAATCCCATCGGGACGCTCCGGCCGGCCCGTCCCCGGGGGGCGTAGCGCACCCGCCGTGCGGGCAGGGGAATCTAGCTGTCGGAAGGGATCCAGACGATCACCTGGATGGTGGCGCTGGCGGAGGCGCCCCGGGCGTCGGTGGCCCGCGCCGTGA
>CAZPAV010000093.1:0-3495 GCA_964584755.1 uncultured Acidimicrobiaceae bacterium | reverse complement strand
TTCCTGGCGGTCCTGCGCGGCGGGGGGATCCTCGTGCTGTGGCGGGGGGCGTGGGGCTTCGCCGACCGGCGCGCCGCCGCCCGGCGCCGGCTCGAGGAGCGCCGGCGCCGGGCCCAGGCCTTGCTGGAGGCGGCGCCGAACGCCGTGCTCGTCTTCGAGGAGGGTCGGGTGCGACACGCCAACGCGGCGGCGGGACGCCTCTTCGGCGTCTCGCCGGCGACGCTCACCGGGCGGGCCGCCGCGGAGCTCCTCCCCGAGGAGACCGACCCGAGAGGCCGCATCGCCCGGGAGGCGGCGCTGCGCGGTCGGGGGACGTTCCGGGAGGCCGATCGGCGCCTCGTGCGGCCCGACGGCGGCGAGCGCATCGTCGAGGTGGCGATCGTCCCTGCCGGGGACGCGGTGCAGGCGGTCCTCATCGACGTCACCGAGCGGCATCGCGCCGAGGAGCGGCTGCGCGAGTCGGAGCGGCGGTACCGGAGCTTCTTCCGGCGGATCCCCGTTCCCTTGTACCGGACCCGGCTCGACGGGACCGTGGTCGACGCCAACCCGGCCCTCGCCGCGCTCCTCGGCCTCGAGGATCCCGCCGGGCTCGTCGGCACCGACGGTCGCCGCTTCTACGTGGACGCGGCGGCCCGCGAGGAGCTCGCGGTGCGGCAGCTCGCCGAAGGCGACCTCGTGGGGCAGGAGAGCCGGCTGCGCCGGGCCGACGGCACGCTCATCTGGGTGTACGACTCCTCCCGGGTCGTGGAGACGGAGGAGGGGGCGGTGTTCGAGGGCGCCCTCGTCGACGTCACCGCCCGGCGCCGCGTGGAGCACGAGCTGCGGGTGCGGGCCCGGCAGCAGGAGGCGGTGGCCCACCTCGGTCGGTTCGCTCTCGAGAGCCCCGAGATCGACACGATCTTCGCGCGATCCCTGGAGGCGATCCGGGAGGTCCTCGGACTCCGCACCGCGGCGCTCCTCGAGCTGCGCTCCGGGGCACTGCAGATGGTGGCCCACCGGGGCTGGACCGGGGATCCGACGCTCCGCACCCGCGCGCTGGCGAGCCGCACCGTCGCCAGCCCGGCTCCGGTGATCCTCCGCACGCCCGAGGAGGTCGGCTTCGCCGCCCCCGAGCTCGCCGCGGCGGGGATGCACTCCGGGCTCAGCATCCTCGTGCCCGGCGCGGAGCGGCCCTACGGCGCGCTCTGGGCCTTCTGCGACGAGCAGCGCATCTTCAGCGTCGACGACGTGAACTTCCTCGTGGCGGTGGCGAGCCTGCTCGCCGCCGCCATCGATCGGCACCGCTCCCGGCGGCGCCTCGAGGAGCTGATCCGCTCCAAGGACGAGTTCCTCGCCTCGGTGAGCCACGAGCTGCGCACCCCGCTGACGGTCGTGACCGGCCTCGCCAACGAGCTCGGGGAACGCTGGCGGGAGTTCGGCCCCGACGAGATGGGGGAGCTCACCGCCATGCTCGCCGCGCAGTCACAGGACCTCGCCGACCTCATCGAGGATCTCCTCGTCGCCGCCCGGGCGGACATCGGCGAGGTCACGGTGCACGCCGTCCCGCTCGATCTCGGCGAGCAGGTCGACATGGTCCTCGCCGGCCTCGGCCGGCACAGCGGCAAGGTCATCGTTCCGCCCTCCGCCGACGGGGTGGCCCTCGCCGATCCGGTCCGGTTCCGCCAGATCCTCCGCAACCTGCTGACGAACGCCATCCGCTACGGGGGCGAGCACATCGAGGTCGCGATCCGGTCCGAGTCGGACACGGTGACGGTCGCCGTCATCGACGACGGCCTCGGCGTGCCCGCCGCCGACCGGGAGCGCATCTTCGGAGCGTACGAGCGGGCCCACACGAACATCGGGCGGCCCGACTCGGTGGGTCTGGGGCTCGCCGTCTCCCGGACCTTGGCGGAGCTCATGGGCGGATCGCTCGGATACCGCTACGACGGACGGTGCGTGTTCGAGCTCCGGCTCCCCGCCACCGACCGGGTGGCGGCGCCGGAGGGGGCCGCCGGGCGGGCCGGCGCCTGAGCCGGCGCGCCTCAGGCCAGGGCGGCGGCGACGGCCCGCTCGAGGCGGGGAAGGTCGGCGGGGCCCGCCTCTCCGAGGCAGATCATGAGCACCGGCCGGCCCCGTGAGCGCAGGGCCGCCTGATCCCCGAACGCCTGCGCGGCGATGAGCTTGCCGAAGCCGTACCCGGTTCCGGGTACGGGTACGTCGCGGTGGGGGTGGTCCACGATCTGGAGGAAGGCGCCTTCGGGGGGGCCGCCCTTGTGGAGCTGGCCGGTGGAGTGGAGGAAGCGGGGACCGTAGCCGGCGGTGGTGACGGCGCCGGTGGCCCGGGCGACCCGGGCGCGGATGCGCTCCAGGGCGGCCGTCGTCTCCGGTGAGGGCGCGAGGTAGGCGTGGAGGGCCAGGTAACCGGGCGGGGAGAGCGGGGAGAGGAGCGCGGCGAGGCGTTCCCCGACGTCCGGGTCGTCGAGCGTCGTCTCGGCCACGTCGAGGCGCGAGAAGCCCTCCTCCATGGCGGTGCGGGCGAACGCCTTGGCGAGCTCGACGTCCGGCTGGTCGAAGGGATCGACCTCGAGGACGATGCCGGCGGCGGCGACGGCCATCTCGAGCACGAAGAGCATCCCGCCGAGCTCCTCGGGCCCGGCGACGGCGATCGTGGCGTCCCCTCGGGGCGACTCCGCCTCGGTCGCCAGGGCGAGGGTGACGCGGTCGGGGCCGGTGCTGGAGCCGGTCGGGTTCGGGACCGGGACGATGCCGGTCCCGTCCTTCCCCAGGGACTCGGCGACGAGCTGCTCGGTCCAGTCCGGGAGCCGGCCGAGGTCCGTGGCGGCGCGGAGGAGGAGCTTGTCGCGTCCGGCGCGGGCCGACTCGCCGAGGAAGGCGCCGAGCCGGAGGGCGGGATGCTCGGTCGCCGCGACCTCCGGTCCGCAGGCGTCGGCGGCGGCCGCCGCCCCGGCGAGGAGGGCGTCGAGGTCGATCCCGAGCAGCGCCGCGGGGAGCAGGCCGAACTCGGTGAGTGCCGAGAAGCGGCCCCCCACCTCGGGGGGCGCCTCGAGGACGGCCCGGAAGCCCCGCTCGGCGGCGAGGGCGGCGAGCGGCGTGCCCGGATCGGTGACGGCGACGAAGTGCTCCCCGGGCGATGCGATCGCGGCGCCGGCCCGGGCCCAGAAGGTCTCGAGGAAGGACCGGGTCTCGAGGGTCGTCCCGGACTTGGAGGCGACGACGAACAACGTCCGCGCCGGATCCAGGGTCGTGGCGAGCGCGTGCACCGCGTCGGGGTGGGTGCTGTCGAGGATCCGGAGTGCGGGATGGCCGGGTGCCGCGCCGAACACGGAGGCGAACATCTGGGGGGCGAGGCTCGAGCCTCCCATCCCGAGGAGGAGGACGTCGGTGACGCCGGTGGCGTCGACGCCGGCGGCGAGGGCCCGCACGCCGTGGAGGCGGCCCGCGCCGGCGCGGGCGGCGGCGAGCCAGCCGAGGCGGTCCGCGACCTCGGGGCGGGGT
>CAZPAV010000092.1:0-3695 GCA_964584755.1 uncultured Acidimicrobiaceae bacterium | reverse complement strand
GGGGGGGGGGGGGGGGGGGGGGGGGGGGGCGGGGGGGGGGGGGGGGGGGGGGGGCGGGGGGGGGGGGGGGTGGGGGGGCGCGGGCGGGGTGGGGGGGGGTCGGTGGGGGGTGGGGGGGGGGGGGGGGGCGGGGGGGGGGGCGGGGGGGGGGGGCGGGGGGGACGACGACGATGCGGTCGGCGGGGACGCGGGCCCGTTCCTGCAGCAGCGCCGCCATGGTGGGGGAGAGGACGACGACGACGTCGCTGGCTCGCAGTAGGAGACGTTCGGTGAGGGGGGTGAGGAGCGGGACGGTGCGGGCGCCGAGGCGGGCCTCGACGGCGAGGAGCCCGTGGGCGGTGTACACGACCGGTCCGACGGGACGGAGGAGGCTGAGGAGGCGACGGGCGAGGAGGACGGGTCCGTGGTGGAGGGAGAAGGAGCCGATGTGGAGCGCCGCCTGCGGGGCCCGGAGGGCGGCGCTGAGGAGACGCAGCGGGTTGGTGACGGTCACCGGGATCCCGTCGGGGGCGACGACGCGGGTGCGGAGGCGCCGGTAGGGACTGCTCCACACCTCGAGGGGGACGTCGAGCTCGTCGAGGGCGGCGACGAGGCCGGCCATGACCCGCTGCGGCCCGGTGACGGCGCCGTCGGGGTCGAGGGGGTAGGTGGTGACGAGGACGACCTCGGGGGCGGGGCGGCGGCTCATGAGGGGGGCAGGGGGAAGGGGCGCAGTCCCCGCCGCAGGAGGAGCCCGGTGCCGACGAGCGCGACGAGGGCCTCGGTGACGAGGGTGGTGGCGGCGGCGCCGGCGGCGCCGTAGCGGGGGATGATCAGGAGGTTGAGGGCGACGTTGACGGTGACGCCGCCGAGGACGACGGCGAGGTTGGTGCGGGGCGTGTCGGTGGCGTTGAAGGTGGTGGCGTTGGCGGCGGCGAGGAAGGTGAACACCTCGGCGAGGAGGAGGATGCGGAGGGAGCCGACCGCCGCCGGCGGAGCGGAGCCGTAGAGGAGGGCCACGACGATCCCGGCGGCGGGGACGGCGAGGAGGAAGCCGGCGCCGAGCCCCAGGGAGCTGCGGGTGAGGCTCCGGTACCGTCCGGGGAGCTCCCTTGCGGCGGCCGACAGCCAGGGGAAGGCGGCGGCGGTGGCCGCCCAGATGACGAGGTTCGGTCCGGTGACGAGGTTGGCGGCCATGGCGTACTCCCCGGCGGGGGTGTTGCCGAGGAGCCCGGCGAGCATGACGGTGTCGACCCGGGCGGAGACGACCGCGGCGAGGGTGGCGAGGCCGATGGGCCATCCGGCGGCCAGCAACGACCGGGCGAGGGCGGGGTCGCCGGCCCGGAGCCATCCGGGGGAGCGTCGGGTGACGAGGAGGACGGCGCCGGCGAGCTGGAGGACGGCGGCGGCGAGGAGGGCGATCCCGGCGGCGACGAGCCCCCCGCCGGCGGCGACCGCGGCGCCGGCGCCGGCGGCGGCGAGCACCGCGGCGGGGACGGCGATCCGGGTCTCCTCCTCCATGCGCATCCGGCCGTGGACGTTGGCGAAGAGGAGGCGGGAGAGGGAGTCGACCGCCACGGTGGCGGCGACGAGCCACATGAGGGTCATGGCGTCGCCGCGGTAGCGGAGGATGCGGCCGACGATCCCCACCGCGGCGAGCATGACGGCGAGTCCGGGGAGGCGGACGCGCAGGCCGGCCCCCAGGTAGGCGGCGCCCCGGCGCGGGTCGCGGGCGGTCTCCCGGATGACGACGGTGGCGACGCCGAGCTCGACGACCCGCAGGGCGATGAGGGCGGTGGCGAGGGCGACGGTGAAGACGCCGAGCGCCGCGGTGCCGAGGACGCGGGCGACGACGAGGCTGACGACGAGGTAGGCGGCGGCTTTCGATCCGGTGGAGGCCCCCACCGACACCGCGTTGCCCAGGAGTCGCCGCAGCGTGACCGGCGGGGGGGCGTCGCGCGCTGGCTGCTCTCGGTGGGGCATGGTCCGTCCGGTGGCGGGCGCACCCTGCGGTCGGGGCGGGGCCGGCGACCCGGGATGCGATGAACGGCGCACATGCTATCGGCCGGTCCCCGGCTGCGGGGGCGGGGCGGGGTCGGGGCGGGCGTGGCAGACTGCGGGCGACGTCGCGCAGGGAGGCTGGGAACGGCGGTGGAGCGGGGAGCGCCCCAGGTCGACGGCGTTCGCCTCGGGGAGGCGGGCGGGGTGCCGCCGGTGACGGTGGTGATGAACCTCTACGACGAGGAGGCCCGGGTTGCGCGCCTGCTGGCGATGCTCGAGGCGCAGGGGATCGACGGGCTGCGGGTGATCGTCGTCGACGACGGCTCGACGGACCGCACCCGGGAGGTCGTGGCCGCCTACCGGGGCCCGCTGCGGGTCACCCTCCTGCCTCTCCCTCACGTCGGTCTGGCTCCGGCCCGTCAGGTGGGGCTCGACGCGGTGGAGGAGGGGATCGCGGTGGTCGTCGACGCCGACATGACGTTCCCGCCCGGGTGGCTGCGGGCGATGGCGGCGCTGTTCGCCGCGGATCCCCGCCTCGGCGGTGCCGCGTCGCGGGTGGCCGGCTCGGGGTCGGCGTGGGTGGCGCGGGGCGGTCAGGCGGTTCGGGAGGTCCTCGCCTGGGTACGGAGCCGTTCCCGGCGTCCCTGGATGGTGGGGCACGGCATGGCGGTGCGGGCGGAGGCGTACCGGGGGTTGGGGTTCGTGGCTGACCGGCTCACCGCCGAGGATCTGGAGCTGTCGGCGCGACTGGTCGCCGCCGGGTGGCGGATCGCCGTCTTGGAGGAGCCGCCGATCACCACCGTCGATCCGGCGACCCTGGCGGGGGTGTGGCGCCGGCATCTCCTCGTGGGGCGGCGCACCGTGCCGCTGGCGGCGCGCGATCGGCGGTTCCTGCTGCGGGTCTCGAACCTCGGCCGGTTCTTCCCGCTGTTCCTCGTGGGGGCGTCGGTGGTGGATCGTCGCCTCGGGATGGGGGTGGCGGCGGCGATGACGGGTGTGCTGGTGGCGGTGATGCGCCGTCGGGGGGTGCCGTGGCGGGACGTCCCGGCGGGTGTGGTCGTCTTCGCCGTCCAGACGTCGGCCGCGACCGCCGGGTTCCTCGGGGAGCTGGCCGCCTCCGGCCGGCGGGCGCGTCGGGCCCGATGACCGGGCCGGGGCGATCCCGGTGGGCGGCGACGGTCCTCGCCGTCGCGGTGACGGTGATCGTCGCTTTCGGGGTGCTCGTCGTGTGGGACGGCTGGTTCGTCAACTACGACGGGAGCTTCTACCTGGCGCTGGCCCGGAACCTGCGGCACGGCGTCGGGTACGTGTTCCCCGACAGAACGCCGGCGACGTTCCGGGGGCCGGGGTATCCGGGGGTCCTGGCGCTCGCCTGGCTGGTGTTGCCGGAGACGGCCCGCAGCGCCGTCTGGGTCACCCGCTTGATGCTGGTCGTCGACGCCGGTCTACTCGTCGTGCTCGTCCGGCGGTGGGGAGGGTCGCCGCCGGCGGCGCTCGTCGCCGGGGTGCTGGTGGCGGTGCAGCCGGCGGTGCTCGTGTCGGGGGCCGCGTTCCTCGTGCCCGACGGGGTCGCCGCCGGGTTCGTCCTCGCCGCGTTCCTCCTCGCCGGAGGCCGGCGGCCGCCGGCGGCGCGGCTGCTCGCCGTCGGGGCGGTGCTCGGCGCCGGGTTCCTCGTGAAGGAGTCGGTGCTGCCGGCGTTGGTGCTGCCGGTGGCG
>CAZPAV010000091.1:0-3729 GCA_964584755.1 uncultured Acidimicrobiaceae bacterium | reverse complement strand
GATCATGTCAATCACCCTGTCATTCCCAGCGGGCACCTTCGAGGTCGACGTTCTTCGCCCTCGAACCGTCGTTCGGCTGCCGGTATCAGCAGGCCCGGAAACCCGTGTTCTGCAACGGGTTGGAGGGTTCGTGACAGGGTTGCTGCAACTGTGGTGAAAGGGTCGGCGTGTCTCCTTGACGGACCTGGGACACCCAACGGGCATCGACGACCCCGGGTGGCTCCACCGCCGCCGCCTGGCGTGTTGGAGCACGCTTGGAGTACCGGTCGGAACCCGGCCGGAGGCGTCAAGGCGTCTCATCGACCCGACACAGCCCCGTCTGCGCCGACCCGACGACAGTCAAGGGTCGACCCGTAGGCCCCCACCCTCACCAGTTCCGGCACTTCACCAGTCACGATCCAGACCATCAGGAGCGACCATGGATGACCTCGCATCCGCAGCCACATCCCAACTCACGGCCCTGCCGCCTTCCCGAACCGTTCGGCTGCACAGGACGCGCACCACCCCTGGAATGCCACACGCACTTGCAACAAGTTGCCAGATGTCTACATGTAGACACAGGAGACGGTGATGGATCTCGATCGCGGGAGGCTCGCGAGGGTCGATCGCAGGCTGCTCGCCAGCCTGAATGGGGAGGAGACCTGGCGGATGGTGCGGCTGCCGATCTCCGACATGCTGTGGTCGACGTGGCGACGATACTGCAACGCCGCCGGTCTACCGATGGGGCGAGCGGTTGTCGCCCTGATCATCCAAGAGCTGCGTAGTCTCGTCGAGCGATCCGATGATGCGGAACCGCCGCTTCTGGCCGGCCGGGCCACCGAGCAGGTTGCCGCACGGGAGCAGCGGCTCGTCGCCCAGGAACAGCACCTCGCAGCGGAAGCCCGGCGGCTGCGAGAATGGGACGAGCAGCTCCGAAGCCGCGAAGCCGACCTGCGGGCACGAGAACGGCGACTTGACCTGGCGTCCCGCTTCACCCGCCGGCAGCCACCAAATGGCAAGGTCGGCCGTAACGAACCCTGCCCCTGCGGATCCGGCCGCAAGTACAAATACTGCCATGGGCGGGGTTCCCGCGGCGGCGAAGGGTGATCGTCGCTCCTACCAGCCTTGAGTAGGGCAACAGCGCCCGCCGGCGTGCGGCAGCGGATCGATTCCGGCTCCATGGTGCCGGGGTGTGTGGAAACCGAGAGGCTGGTCCTCCGACCGGCGCGAGTGAGCGATGTGCCTGCGGCGTTCTCCTACGCATCGGATCCAGCGGTGTCTCGGTTCCTCCCCTGGAAAACGCATGGGATGTCTCCGAGACCGAGGTGTTTCTTCGCCGACGCGAAGACCACTGGGAGGAGCGGAGGACGTTCCCGTGGGTCATAGTTCAGCGCTGCTGGGACGCGGTGGTGGGGATGATGGAGACGAACGTGACCGGTCGCAGAGCGTCGCGGTGCCACGTGATCGCTTGACCTCATGGGGACAGGCGTCGCCATCGAAGCAGTCCGAGCGGTGGTCGATGTCCTGCTCGAGGATCATGGAATCTGACAGATCCGGGCCACCTGCGATGTGGAGAACGTGGCGCTGGCCAGAGTTCTCGAGACGGCAGAACTGGGCCGGGAGGGCCTCCTCCATCGGTGGAACGTGCACAACGTGGCTCCTGCGCCGCGTGACGCAGGGGTGTACCCCGTTTGGCGGGAGTAGGCTGAGAGCACAATGCAGGGCGACGACACGCCCTCCGGAGCGGGTACTGAAACATCGCGAACCGGCACAGTCGGGGGGCTCGCTCACCGACAGATTGCTCAAGGCCGCGGGTTTCGTCGCCGAGGTGTTCGCCCGGTTCTGGCCCATCAGCCGGACACAGGACGAGCTGCTCACCGAGAACCCGCGGCGCTGACCCTCCATGCGCCAAAGGATGACACCCCGTAGGTCGGGACGCCTGGGCGTCCTGGGCGTGGTGGTGGCCGTCGTGGCAGCGGCCTGCACCGCCGGGTCGGTGGCTACGACAACCACGACGACCTCGGCCGCTACCCGCGTGGATTGCGGCAGCTTCATAGACACGATCGCCACGGATCCCGCGACCGTGAGCTATCCTCGCCGGGTCCTCGACGTCGCTGCGTTCCCGGGCCGCGTTCTCGACCCCGGCCGCGACGGGGAGCCGGGGACCCCGTACCAGGGGCTTCGTTTCGCCAAGTTTGGGCTCGTCGTCCGAGCCGGTCGGGCGTTGACCCTCGAGATCGTGAAGGCGGAGCCCGGAACCGGCGTCATGGAATGGGGCGCGCGGGGCCCAGGATGGCCGGCCACCCGCCTCGAGGTCGGTCCTTGCCCAGGGAATGGAAGCGATTGGATCGTCTTCGCTGGCGGCCTGTGGGTGTCCGAGGACCCCACCTGTGTCACGCTTGCGGCCAGCAGCGGCGGCCGCACCGAAGAGGTCCGGCTCGGAGTCGATGCCCCCTGCCCATGAACCGCGATGCACTCATCTGGCCTGCACGGCTCCCGCAGTGGGGGTGCCTGGGAACGCGGTGAGACGCGTGTCCGGTCGACGCCTGGCTGATGGGTCGAGATGCTGGGTCACGGCTACGAACGCCGGCCCGGAAGCGTCGAGGCCTCGTTTGGCAAACAATGCGCCTCTACACGGCACCGGGCAACCGCCAGAAGCCGCGGAAAGCAGTACGAAGCGAAAGCTCCATGCACGAAAGGCGAGACGGCCGGAACGCTTCCGTGCGTGAGCGCGACACAGAAGCCACGCACCTTTACAGCCGGCACTCCTATCACCGAATCCGGAACGAAGTCGCCAGTGCGGCCGTTCGTGGAGTCGGCAGGCGGAACGCTTCTCCGACACCGACACATCGCCGACGCCACGCGTCCGACGTGAAGCCCCGGGTAGGCGGGCCGGCGGCCTGAGGACGGTGTAGACGATATTGGCTACGTTCTCGTAGACTGTCAGCCATGAGCACGACGATTCGGGTGAGCGAGGAGACTCGGGACCGGCTCGCTTCGCTGGCGTCCGCCACCGGGAAGCCGATGACGAGAGTTCTCGACGACGCGGTCGAAGCGTTGGAGCGGAAGGTGTTCTTCGACCGGTTCAACCGCCGGTACCGAGAACTGCGCGACGACGCCGCTGCGTGGTCTGAGATCGAACAGGAGCGGCGAGCCGAAGAGCGCTCGTTGGGAGACAGCTCCGAGTGACACCTCGTCGGGGCGAGATCTGGCTGGTCGACTTCGGTGAGCCGGTTGGTCGGGAACAGGCGGGAACGCGTCCCGCCGTGGTCGTTTCGACGGATTCGCTGAACGAGGGACCGGCCGGCGTGGTGCTGGTCGTACCCATCACCTCGGCCCGACGTGACCTGCCCTCGCACATCGAGATCGAGCCTGGAGCGTCCGGCCTCGATCATCCGAGCTACGCCAAATGTGAAGATGTGAAATCCATCTCGGAACGGAGGCTCATCGATCGGCTCGGCGTCGTCGGGCCAGAGCCGCTCTTCGAGATCGGACGGGTGCTTCGATACCTGCTCGAGCTTTGATCGCTCGGTGTTCACCTCACCGCGAAGGACAACATCAACGCCGCCGTTCGTGTGGCCGGCAGGCGGAACGTTTCTCCGATACCAGACCCTCCACCCGGGCCGTGACGCGCCGTCGTCCCGGCGACCTCCTGCCTGCCGTCTCCCACTGAGCCGGCGAGCGCACCCCGACCGGGTGGTTGCCCCTTCGGGCTCGCCCGAGGCGATCGAGACCCCAGCCGTGAAGGCC
>CAZPAV010000090.1:0-3740 GCA_964584755.1 uncultured Acidimicrobiaceae bacterium | reverse complement strand
CCCCACCGGCGTCGTCGTCGAGCACCCGGACCGTCGCCCCGTAGTGCCGCGCGATCGCCTGGGGGGTGAGGACCTCGTGGGCGTCCCCCTCCGCCACGGCCCTGCCTCTCACGAGGAGGAGGAGCCGGTCGCTGAACTGTCCGGCGAGGGTCAGATCGTGCATGGCGCTCACCACCGTGAGCCCCCGGTCCCGCCGAAGCGTCTCGACGAGCTCCAGGATCTCCTGGCGGCGTCCGACGTCGAGCGCCGCGGTCGGCTCGTCGAGGAGGAGCACCGGCGCCTCCTGGGCCAACGCCCGGCTGAGCACCACCCGCTGCAACTCGCCGCCGCTCAGCGTGGTGACGTCGCGCCTCGCCAGCGTCGTGAGGTCGAGGGCGGCCAGGACCCGCCGTGTCACGGCGAGATCCTCGGCGCGCTCGGCGCCCAACCAGCCGAGATGCGGGGTTCGCCCCAGGAGCACGTAGTCGACGACCGCCATCCCCACCGGGAGCTCCGGCTGCTGCGGGACGAGGGACACGAGACGCGCCCGCTCCCGTCGCCGCAGCCGGGTCCCGTCGGCCCCGAGGATCGTCACCGACCCGCGGTGCGGCACGATCCCGGCGATGCAGCGCAGCAGGGTCGTCTTTCCCGCCCCGTTCGGGCCGATGATCGAGAGCCATCCCCCCCGGGGAACGTCGAGGTCGACGCCGTCGACCACCGCCCGACCGTCGTACACGACCCGCAACCCGCGCGTCGTCACGCCGCTCACGTCCCCGTCCCCCTCCCCGTCTTCAGGACGAGGGCGAAGAAGGGCGCCCCCACGAACGCCGTCACCACGCCGATGGGCAGCTCGGCCGGGGCGACGACCGTCCGCGCGACGAGATCCGCCGCCATGAGGAAGGCCGCACCGAGGAGCAGGGACATCGGTACGACCACGCGATAGGAGGTGCCCACCAGGAGCCGCACCGTGTGGGGGACGACGATCCCCACGAAACCGATGAGCCCGCTGACGGCGACCGCCGCCGCGGTGCCGAGCGTGGCGGCGGCGATGACGACCGCCCGGACCCGTGCCGCGTCGAGTCCGAGCGCGCCCGCCTCGTCGTCCCCCACGGCGAGGACGTCGAGCAGGCGACGGCCCGCCAGGATCACGACGGAGGAGAGCACCACGTAGGGGAGGATCAACAGGACCTCCCGCCATCCGACGGTCGTCAGCCGGCCGAGGATCCACCCGTACACCTCCCGCAGGGTGTCCGATCGGCGCTGCTGCACGTACGTCTGGACGGCGGTGAGGAAGGCGGCCACCGCGACCCCGGCGAGGATGAGCGTGACCGGGCTTCGCCCCACCCGCACCGAGTACCCGACGAGGTAGGTCACGACGACGCCGAGGAGACCCCCGGCGAAGGCGGCGAGCGGGAGGGGGTCCACCGGCCACGTCGTCACCGGCCCCGTCGCGATCACCACCGTCGCCCCGAGGCCGGCCCCGGCGGCCACCCCCAGCAGGTAGGGATCGGCGAGCGGGTTCCGGAAGACGCCCTGGTACGCGCTGCCGGCGCCGGCGAGCATCGCCCCCACGAGGCCGCCGAGGACGAGCCGCGGCACGCGGAGCTCCCACAGGATCGCCTCCTGGGCGGGAGTCAGGCCGGAGCGAAGGTGGAGGAACGGCAGCCGTGCGAGGAGGGATCGGAGCACAGCTCCGGTCCCGAGGTGCACCGGGCCCGACAGGAGGCCGACGAACGTGACCACCAGGAGCAGGGCACCCGCCCCGACCGGCCACCACCAGCGGAGGCGCACCGGTCGGGGCGACCCGGCGGTCACGATCCGACCTTCTCCAGCGCGGTCACGGCGTCGGCCACCGTACGAAGGAAGTCCACGATCCGCGGACCCCACCGAGACGCCACGGAGTCGTCGAGCTCCACGACCCGACCGGTGCGCACCGCGGTCAGCTCGTCCCATCCCGGGCGTTCGGCGACGCTCGCGGCGCTCTGCCCGCAGCAGCGGGTGTCCGCCAGGAAGATGAGGTCCGGGTCCTGGTCGATGACGTACTCCGCGGAGAGCTGCGGGTATCCGGACCCGCTCGCGTCCGCCGCGTCGGCGATGTTGCGCAATCCGAGCAGATCGTACAGCTCACCCACGAACGTCCCGGAGGTGACCGAGTAGAAGGTCGGATCGAGCTCGTGGTAGTAGGTCGGCGGCGCGGGCATCGCCGGAAGCGACGCCACGATGTCGTCGATCTCGCTCCGCATCCGGGCGACCAGGGCGGCCGCCTCGGCGAGGTGACCGGTCGCCGCCCCGAGCTGCTCGATCTGGGCGTAGGCATCGTCGAGGTCGCTCGCCGCGGGGTGGAGGATGGTGGGGATCCCCAACGCCTCAAGCCCGGAGGCGAGATCGCCGGGGTCGAACGACACGACGACGAGATCGGGGGTGAAGGACGCGATCGCCTCCACGTTCGGTTGGAACGCGCTCAGGTCGGTGACCGGAGCCTCGGCCGGGTAGTCCGAGAGCGAGTCGACGGCGACGACGGCGTCGCCGGCACCGATGGCGAACAAGACCTCCGTGGAGGTGGGGGACAGCGAGACGATACGGCGCGGTCGCTCCGGGATCCTCACCGGCCCGCTCGTGGTCTCGATCGTGACCGGGAAGGCGTCTGCGGACACCCTCGTGGTGGTGGTGGTCGTGGCGTCGCTCGTCTCGGGTGAGGGCGCACCGGCCGTCGTGGCGGTCGTCGAGGACGCCGTCGTCGAGGGCGGCGCGCCGTCCCGGGTCGTGGCCCCCCCGCACCCGGCGGCGAGAAGCGCGAGCGCGATGACGCAGGCGGTGACGGTTCGAAGCATCGGGATCACTCCTCCTTCCATCGGCGGAGGAGTCCCACGTGAGACGGCGTCGCCCCTCCTCCGAAGGCTCGACCGTCCATCGCGGGTGCAGGCGACCTGGCTCGCCCCCGAAGGGGCATCACAGTTGCGGGACAGCGCCGGGATCTCACCGGACTTCGCTGCACTCACGATGCCCGGGACCTGGCCCGGGACGGCGTCATCCTACCTGCGCCGCGCCACACTATGGTGCGCCCATGCGCGACCGCCTCCTCGGCGTCCTCCTCGCCGCCTCCTTCACCGCGCTCGTCGTGGCCCTCCTCGGGCGACGCCGCCCCCGTCCCCCATCGGCGGCAGGGGCCTGGGAGCCCGCTCCCCGACCCCCGGGTCTCTGACATGCGCATCGCGCTGCACGCCACGTCCGAGGTCGGGACACGGGTGGGGAGGATCCTCCTCGCCGAACGCGACCTCACCGCCCTGGGGCTCGTCGACACCGACCCCTCCGGGGAGGAGCCCCGGGTGCAGCCCGTCACCGACCTCGCCTCCTGGGACGTTCTCGTCACCGATGCCCCCACCCCACGAGACACCGCCGCCCGCGCCGCCGACGCCGGCATCTCCGCCGTGGTCTGGTGCGACGGGGAGCTGCTCTCCTGGGAGGATCCGGACCACACCCTCCTCGTCGGCGCCAACGCCGTGGGGCTGCTCGAGGCCATCGCCACCCACGAGCTCGGCGGGGATGCTCCGGCCCGTGCCACGCTGGCGTGGACCGAGCCGGGCTGACCGTTGCGCCGCGGCACCGCGGTCCCGTTCCCGGAGCCGGCCCGGCCCCGCTCGGCCCACCCCCCGCCGCCCCCTCCCGCCCCTCCGTCCTCCCCCCCCCCGCCCGCCCGGGCCCGGCCCCCGCCACCCGTCGCCCGCCCACCCGCCACGCGCCGCCCCCAGCCTCCGCCACCC
>CAZPAV010000089.1:0-3838 GCA_964584755.1 uncultured Acidimicrobiaceae bacterium | reverse complement strand
ACCAACACCAGCCGGACCACCCATAACGGCTGGACCACTCAACGGGGCCCCGTCAGCCCTGGCCAGCCGGATCACGCGCGAAGAACACGTTGCAATCTGATCGCACTCGGGCACCTCATCCGGACCCCGCTAGGACGCGCGTAGGACGCGAACTACGGAGAAACAGCACGCACCGACAGACATGGATGAGTAGCCGGATCCCCTTGCGTTCCAGCATTTCTCGAACTTCTCCGGGGTTCTTCCGAATCGCCCTAGCGCCTTCACACGGCAGAGGTCACTGGTTCGATCCCAGTAGCGCCCACGGCCGGGATCTGAACCCCCCGGGTCTCTCGGAGGGGGTTCGGCAAGGGCAAGACGATGCGAGTTGCGTGCTCGCCGCTCGAAGGCGCGCCACGGCCGGAAGCCCAACGCCGGCCGTGGCTGACCTGCTCGTCCCGTCCGTGACACCGTCCACACCGCACGCCGCGGGCTCCACGCTTCGCCGGCGGGGTCGTCGAGGTTCACCGCATCCATCGCGCCACTCTGCCCGACGACCGGACGCGCTTGCCAGACCCCTGATCGGTGAGTCGTCAGTCGCGCGCGGCGTATGCCGGGGCCTGGAAGGGCCAGACCTCGGCGAGCCATCGGGTCACCTCCCGGTACACGACGGCATCCATCTCGGCGCGCTGCACGGTGACCCACGACCGGATCGACGCGTCGTGCCCGGCGTCGTCGGCCGGGTAGATGTAGAGGCACCCGATGACGGTGTCACCGTCGAGGATCGAGTAGGTGAAGCCTTCCCGCGCGGCGAAGTGCCGGGCGTGCATTTCGAGGTCGGCGAGGTTGTCGGCGAGGGTCATCGGCTTCGGCCAGTCCCGCTGCGGCCCGTATCCGGGCGTGGCGCGGATGTGCTCGATGCTCGAGGTCCAGGCTCGATAGTCGGCTTCGTTGTGCTGCGGCCCGAGCGGCTCGAGCCGGAATCCGGCCCCGTCGAAGCCCACCGGAGCCTCGAAGCCCTCAGGCACGAATGCCCTCGCCATCCCCCCAACCTACCGGACCCTCATGCCGACCCGCCGACCGGAATCCCCCAGCGGCTTTGGGCGTGGCGGGACGCCCGTTGTCAGCTCCCGAAGCCGATCTCGTCGACGGCGACCGTGTAGCCGGTGCCCTCGACCGGGTCCAGCCGGACTTGGGTGATGCGTCCCTCCCAGCCGGGAACCGTGGAGAGATCGACGGTGTAGTCGTGGAACTCGCCGTCCGCGACGACGTCGAACCGCCGGGACTTGCCTTCGCTCCACGCCGGATCGCTCTCGGTCACGAAGAAGAGCTGGCCGACCGTGTCGCCGCCTCCGGTGACTCGCATCCTGACCGACAGCGTCGACGCGGTCGCCGGGAAGGTGACCCGGGGTGACTCCATCCACGGATCGTCGCCGACGATCTCGATGACGAGCGCCTCCGAGGTCACGGCAAAGCTGCCCATGTCGTTGACCGCGACCCAGCCCTCGGGGTCTCCCTCATGATCGAACGTCCACGTCGGCCCCTCCTCGAGCACCACCCCCGGCGGTGCGGGCTCGGTCGGGCCGGCGTGGGTCGCGGTGATGGCCTGCACCGCGTCGCACAGGTCGCCGTCGCAGAAGTCGGCTTCGCCGTTGATCATGGTGACGAGCGGACGGTTCGTGGCAAACCCGACCTCGGGGTCGGGGTCGAGGGGGTCGGCGGCCAACACGACGAGGTCGGCGACCTTTCCCACCTCGATGGAGCCGACCCGCTCGTCGATCCCCATCGCCGCCGCCGCGTTGATCGTCATCATGCGGATCGCCTCTTCGGGCGGGACGGTGAAGAAGTCGGACCACGCCTCCGGGTAGCAGATCTCCCCCGTGTCGGGGTTCACCGCCCCGCCGCTCACCGCGGTGAAGAGGAGCTGGAGGGGATGGCCGGGCACCGATGGGGCGTCGCCGTGCCAGGAGATCCGAAGCTGCGGGTTCGCCTCCCGCAGCGCTTTCGAGTTCTCGATGACGTCGAAGACGGGCCCGGGCAGGATCGCCCGCCACGCGTCGGTCGTCGCCGGGTCGCACGCGTTCGCATATGGGACGGTGAACACGGCGGGCACCATGTCGAGCTCCCCATAGCGCCTGAGCTCCTCGTCGCGGAGCAGCGTGGTGGCGCTGTTGTGGTCGATCCGCTGGGGATTCGCGAACGGTCGGGCGTCGTTGGCTCGAGCCAGTCCCTCCAGCGCGACCTCGATCCCGAGATCGCCGATGGCGTGAATGACGGTGATCCCTCCGGCGGTGTCGACCCGCCCGACGACGTCGGCGACCTCCTCGGGCGTGACGTAGAGGTCGCCGTTGCCGACCCAACCTCGGTCCTTGAGGCGTTGGGGCACCGTGTCGGGGTACGGGATCGAGAAGGCCGGGGCGTTGCAGACGCCGCCGTCGGTGAAGATCTTGGCCCCCGCCACCGTTTGGCGAAGCTCCGGGTCGCGGCTGAACTCGTGTGAGAGGTAGTAGTCGCCGAAGGGTCGTTCACCGCACTCGTCGTCGTAGGTCAGGTAGAGGTGGTCCCGCACGACGACGTCGCCGGCGTCTTCGAACGCGGTGAACCCCGCGAGGTCGTCCGGCTTGACGTTCGGGGAGCCGATCGTGGTGACCCCTCCGGCGAGGAGGTCGTCCTGGGCGGCGAGCATCGCGTCGATCTGCGGGGCGAACGCGTGGATCTGGAGGGCATGGGTGTGCGGATCGATGAGGCCGGGCAGCAGCGCCCTGCCGCCGAGGTCGACGACGGTCGTCTCCGGGCCGACCCGCGCCGCGATCTCCTCCGAGCTCCCCACCGCCACGATGTCGCCACCCGTCACCGCGACGGCCTGCGCGATCGTGAAGTCGGCGTCCACGGTGACGACCTCCCCATTCGTGAGGACGAGGTCCGCCGGTGGAGGCGGCGCGACCGTTACGGTGGGCGCCGCGGCGGTGGTCGTCGCGGGGATCGTCGTCGGCGTCGTCGCGGGCGGTGCGGTGGTGGCCGGCAGGGTCGTCGTCGACGGATCCGAGGCGGAGGTACATGCCGCCGCGACCAGCACGACGGCGACGGCCACGACCAGCCGGGTTCGGCCCCTCACGCGCCGCCCCCTTTCGATCTGCGGCGGGCCGAGTCTATCGGCCTGCCCTCCCACCTGCCCGCTCAAGTCCGAAGAGATTCCCTAACGGTTGTCAACCCCGATGTGGTGACTGTGGGTGGCCGCGGGTGTATGGGGTCGTAGCCGTGAGGCCGACCCGGGACGGTGGGGGTTGGGATGTTCAGCGGGTGAGGCGTCCTCTTCTGATCGCCGCCGTCATGGCGCGGCTGCGGCGGCGAACCTCTGGGGGCACGGCCTGGGAGCGGGCGAGTTCGCTGGCGTGCCTTCGGGTGATCGGGTTCCCCTCGAGGTCCCGGAGCTCGTAGGGGCTTCCGCGGGTCAGGGTGGCCCAGGTGCGGGCGACCAGTTTGCGAGCCACCGCGGTGGTGGCCTGGGTGTGGCAGTGACCTCGCTCGCACATGAGCTTGCGGTAGAACCATGCCAGCTGGGGGTCGACGCTGCGGGCGGCGTTGGCGGCCAGGTAGAAGGCCAGACGGAGCTCTTCGGGGCCTTCTTTGGTGATCGCCCTCGAGGGTTGGGTCACCGTTCCGCTCGACCAGTTCGATGGGCAGATCCCCACGTAGGCCTGCGCCTCCTTGGCGGTGGGGAACTGGGAGCCGTCACCGAAGAAGGCCCGCACCACCGGTGCGGTGCGGAATCCGTCCAAACCCAACATGGCTTCGGCCAGACCGGTGCCGTCTGTCATCGTCAGGGGCCTCCATCGTGCTGCTGCCGTCAACAGCTGCAGAC
>CAZPAV010000088.1:0-3900 GCA_964584755.1 uncultured Acidimicrobiaceae bacterium | reverse complement strand
CGGTGGCGGTGTCGGCGCGTTCCATCTCGGCGACGGCCTCGGCGTAGGTGAGGGTGGCGGCGCGGTAGCGGGCACGAGCCGCCTCGTCCCCTGCGGCGAGGATCGGGTCCTCCAAGGCGAGGATGCGATTGGCGATGGCGTCGAGCCGGGCCCGCGCCGCCGCCCGTGCCCCCGCGAGCCGCGCCCGTCCCGCCCGGCGCTCCCGCCGCCAGGAGACGAACGCGACGAGGAGGACGCCGAGGAGGACCATGCCGGCGACGGCCCCCACCACCGCCCACGACGGCGCGAAGCCGGATCGGCTCACGCCCGAGCCGACGAGCCGCCACGCCACGATGGCGACGAGCAGCATCCCGAACGGTCCCATGGGGAACGGGAATCGGCGTCTCACCTGCTCTCCTCCGGCTGGGCCAGGGAGTAGAAGTTGCTCCGCCCCCGTCGATCCACCCGCACCAGGCCCGCCTCGCGCAGTACCCGCAGGTGGTGGGAGAGGGTGGACTGGGGGACGTCGAGGGTGCGAGTGAGGTCCTCGACCCGCAGCTCCCCGTCCTGGAGGAGGCGGATGATCCGGATTCGGGTCTCGTCGCCGAGGGCGGCGAAGACCCCCGCCGGCACCGCCGGTTCGAGGTCGGCGACGTCCTCCACCTGGTCGACGGCGGCCATCATCCGACAGCACGTCCGCCAGGGTCCGATGTCCCGGAAGGGGGCACGCTCCGCCGGCCCTCCGGTGGGCGTGGGGCCGCGGCGAGGTTGCGACGGCGCCGATTCCCGCCCGAGGAGCCTGCCGAGCAGCTCGCGCAGCAGCCGCTCCTGACTGGCGACCGGCAGCGCCGCGAAGAGCCGCTCGACGAGCGCGGCGGTGCCCCCCGACACCTCCTCGTCGCCCGCGGCCGTCATCAGCCGCCCGATCAGGTCCCGATCACGCTCCTCGTCCGTCACCGTCCTCACTCCCTCGGCTCTCGGGCTCGTGGGGTTCCCGCCCAGCCTATCGACCCGACGGGAACCCCATCGTCGCTTCCTCGCTCAGCAGCCGCAGCAGGCGTGCCGGCTGCGGTCCCCGCCGGCGCCGCCGCGGCGGCGCCGCCGCCGCGGGCCGTCGCACCATTCCTCGCGGTCGCCGGCCGTGCCGGCCTCACCGCCCGGGGTCGCGCCGAGACGTCCCGCCAGCGCCTCCCGCTCGTCGGCGCTCAGCGCGTCGAGGAGGGTATCGATGTCCATCGTGGTCACCTCCCTTCGTTCGTGTATTCATCGATCCTACTAGTAGGATCGTCGCTATCGGTCCTGAGCATCGACGACACTGGCTGCCGTGTCACCCCGATCGTCCAAGATGCGACGGTTCTCCAACCTTCAAGCGACTTGAAGGCGGTAGGGTTCCCGTCACGTGAGGAGGAGCCATGCCCGACCGAGAACCGTCGCTTCGACCCGCTCGAGGCCCCGCATGAAGATCGGGGAACTGGCGAGACGCGTCGGTGTCGACACCGCCACCATCCGCTTCTACGAGGCCGTGGGCGTGCTGCCGACGCCGAGACGCCTCCCTTCCGGCTACCGCGACTACGACCCGGAGGACGTGGCCCGCCTGCGGTTCGTCCGACAGGCCCGTGGCCTCGGGATCTCCCTCGACGACATCCGCCGCGTCCTCGCCCTCCGCGACCAGGGCGAGCCGCCCTGCGCCCACGTCCGCTCCCTCATCGCCGAGGAGGCTCGTCGCATCGACGTCCGGATCGCCGAGCTGGAGCGAACCCGACGGGAGCTGCAGCGCCTCGCCGCCCTCGCCGCGACCCTCCCCGAGACCGACTCCGCCCAGGGGTGCGTGTGCGGCATCATCGACGCGGCGACCATCACCCGAGATCCGGAGTCCCGACGCCGGCCGCCGCCGGGCGGCACCCCGCGGGCGACCGTGAGGTCGGGACCGGGAGACGGCACCGCATCCCGAGACGACGAACCGAAGGAGAGGTGAGCAGCCATGCCGGCCACGACGACGAGGACCTACCGGATCGAGGGGTTTCACTGCTCGGGATGCGCCGACAATCTCGCCGGAGCGCTCCGGCGCCTCGAGGGCGTGATCCGGGTCCACGCCGAGTTCGAGCGTGCCCTGGTCGAGGTGCGTTTCGATCCGGAGCGCATCAGCGACGAGACGATCGAGGCGCAGATCGACCGCGCCGGGTTCGCCGTGGCCGACGCCGACCCGCCACGATGACGCCCGAAGGACGCCCATGACCGAGCCGGCGACCGCCTCGAGGCCCTCCACCCCACCCGCCACCTTCCGCATGAAGATCGGCGGGATGTCCTGCTCCTTCTGCACCTCGACCATCGACCGGGCCTTCAGCCGGATCGACGGGGTCTTCGAGGTCGGTGTCTCCCTCGCCCACGAGGAAGGTGTCGTGAAGTACGACCCGGCCCGGGTGAACCCCGACCGCCTCCGCCGAACCCTGGAGCAGATCGGCTACGTCTACCGCGATCCGGAGAAGGTCCGCACCTTCGAGGAGGACGCCGCCGAGCTGCGCCGGGAACGCGGCCGGCTCGTCGCCGCCGCCTCCTTCACCGTCCTCAGCCTGCTGCTGATGACGGTGGGGCCGTGGCTGCACCTCGTCGAGATCCCGCTCATGCCGTGGCTCCTCCTCGCCCTCGCCCTCGACACCATGTTCATCACCGGTCGGTTCATCCTGCGCATGGCGTGGGCCTCGTTGCGGCGCGGCATCTTCAACCAGCACGTGCTCCTCGAGTTCGCCGCGTTCGCCGGCCTCGCCGGTGGGCTCCTCGGCCTCTTCGTCCGCGACGCGTTCCCCGTGGGCGACTTCTTCGCCGCCTCCACCCTGGTGACGACGTATCACGTCCTCTCCCACTACTCCTCCCTCGTCGTCCGGACCCGCTCCTCCCAGGCGGTGCGCCGGCTCCTCGCCCTCCGGCCGGACACGGCCCGAGTTGTACGCGCCGACGGCGAGGTCGAGATCCCCGTCGACGAGGTCCGGGTGGGCGACCGGGTGCGCATCCGTCCCGGCGAGTCCATCCCGGTGGACGCCGTCGTCCTCGAGGGCGTCTCGGCGGTGGACGAGGCCCTCGTCACCGGCGAGCCCATCCCCGCCGAGAAGACGACGGGGGATCCCGTCATCGGCGGCTCCGTGAACCGGACGGGAACGCTGCTGGTGGCGGTCACCCACGTCGGTGAGGAGGCGTTCCTCGCCCGGGTGGCTCGATCCGTGGAGGAGGCCCGCAGCCTGCGACCCGGGGTCCTGGCGCTCCTCGACCGGGTGCTGCGCGCCTACGTCCCCTTCGTGCTCGGATTCGCCGCCCTCGGGTTCTCGGGATGGATCGTCCTCCCCGCGATCCTCGCCGGCGGGCCCGTCTGGGATCGCGCCCTCCTCGCCGGTCTCGCCGCCCTCGTCATGGGGTACCCCTGCGCCCTGGGAATGGCCACGCCGCTCGCCACCATCCGCGGCGGCGGCGAGGCCGCCGACCGCGGCATCCTCATGCGCTCCGGAGAGGCGTTCCAGATCATGGGCGACATCGACACCGTCTTCCTCGACAAGACCGGCACCATCACCCGCGGCGAACCGTCGGTCCACACCCTCCTCCCCGCCGCCGGAGCCGACGAGACCGAGCTCCTCCGCTGGGCGGCGGCGGTGGAGGCCAACAGCGAGCACCCCCTCGCCCGGGCCGTCGAGGATGCGGCCGTCGCCCGGGGCGTCGCCTTCCCCGCCGCCGACACCTTCCGCTCCCACACCGGCCACGGCGTGGAGGGGGAGGTCGACGGCAGCCTCGTCCTCGCCGGCCGGCCGCGCTGGCTCGCCCACCGCGGCGTCGATCTCGCCGGCCTCGAAGCCGGTGTCGCCCGGCCCGGGGCACGGGGCGGGACGGGCCTCGGGGTGGCCGGTGACGGCCGGCTGCCCGGGCTGCCCGGCAGCG
>CAZPAV010000087.1:0-3905 GCA_964584755.1 uncultured Acidimicrobiaceae bacterium | reverse complement strand
GCCCGGGGCGCCCCCCCGCCCCGCGGCCCTCCCCCGCGCCGCGTCCCGCCGACCCCACCGCCACCCGCGGCATCGGCCCCGTGTACGCCGAGCGGCTCGCCGCGGCGGGCATCACCCGCTTCGCCGAGCTCGCCGCCGCCGACGCCGCCGCGCTCGCCGCGCACTGCGGCGTCGGTCCCGCCACCGCCGCCGCATGGATCGACCGGGCCCGGGAGCTCACCTGAGGGACCTCTACCTCGTCCCGCCCGAGTCCCTCGCCGACCTCGTCGCGGGACCGTCGTACCGGGCGCGCCAGCTCCACGACTGGCTGTACCGCACCCCGGTCCTCGACACGACGGCGATGACCAACCTCCCCGGCGACCTGCGTCACCGGCTCGCCGGCCGGCACTGGCCCTTCGCGGTGGAGACCGAGCAGCGAGCCGACGGCGGCCGGACCCGCAAGTGGCTGCTGCGCGCCCCCGACGGCGCCGCCATCGAGACCGTCCTCATGGGGTACCCGGACCGCACCACCGTGTGCGTCTCCTCGCAGGTGGGGTGCGCCATGGGGTGCACCTTCTGCGCCACCGGGCAGTTCGGATTCGACCGCCACCTCGAGGCCGGCGAGATCGTGGCCCAGGTCGCCTACGCCAACGCCGTCCTCCGCGCCGACCCCATGCCCCACTCCCCCGGCCGGGTCACGAACGTCGTGTTCATGGGGATGGGCGAGCCCCTCGCCAACTACGCACGCGTCCGGGAGGCGGTGCGGCGCCTCGTCACCGCGGCGGGGATGTCGAGCCGGGCCATCACGATCTCGACCGTCGGGCACGTCCCCGGCATGCGGCGCCTCACCGCCGACCCCTGGCCGGTGAACCTCGCCGTCAGCCTCCACGCCACCGACGACGCCACCCGCACCGCGCTCGTTCCCCTCAACGCCCGCTACCCGATCGCGACGGTGGTGGAGGCGGCCCGCGCCTACTTCGCGGCGAAGGGGCGGCGCGTCTCCATCGAATGGACCCTCATCGCCGGCGTCAACGACTCCCCCGAGGAGGCCCGTCGCCTCGCCGCCGTCGCCCGGCGGATGCAGGCCCACGTCAACGTCATCCCCCTCAACCCCACCCCCTCCGGCCGGCGCCGGCCCCCCGACCCGGCGGTGGTCCGCCGCTTCCTCGCCACGCTGCGAAACGCCGGCGTCGCCGCCACCCGGCGCGACACGCGGGGACGGGGCATCGAAGCGGCGTGCGGTCAGCTCCGGGCGCGTCGCGACCGCGGGTAGCCTGAGACGAGCGCGAGCGGGAGGCAGGACATGCGGCTCGAAACAGGGGACACCGCGCCGGAGTTCACCCGGCCCGACCAGGACGGCAACCCGGTCTCGCCGGCGGAGTTCGCCGGACGCAAGCTCGTCATCTACTTCTATCCGCGGGCCTTCACCCCGGGATGCACCACCGAGGCCTGCGACTTCCGCGACCGGTACGAGACGTTCGCCGCCGCGGGGTACGAGATCATCGGCGTCTCCCCCGACGACCCCGACCGGCTCCGCCGCTTCCGGGAGGAGCACGGGCTCCCGTTCCCCCTCCTCAGCGACCCCGACCACGCCATGGCCGCGGCGTACGGGGCGTGGGGGACGAAGAAGAACTACGGACGCGAGTACGAGGGGATCATCCGCTCCACCATCGTCCTGGACGAGACGGGACGGGTCCTGCACGCGTGGTACAACGTGCGGGCCAAGGGCCACGCCGACCGCGTCGCCGGCGCCGTGACGGCGACCCCATGAGGCCGGTGACCACCGCGGTCTTCCCCGTCGGCGGTCTCGGGACGCGCTTCCTCCCCGCCACGAAGGCGCTCCCCAAGGAGATGCTCCCCGTCGTCGACAAGCCCCTCATCCAGTACGCGGTCGAGGAGGCCCGGGCGGCGGGGATCGACAACCTCGTGTTCGTGACCGGACGCGGCAAGACCGCCATCGAGGACCACTTCGACCGCCACCACGAGCTCGAGGCGACGCTCGCCGCCCGAGGGAAGCACGACCTGCTGGCCCGACTCACCGCCGACCCCCCCACCCCGGGCCGTTTCGCCTACGTCCGCCAGATGCAGCCGCTCGGGCTCGGCCACGCCGTGTGGTGCGCCCGGCATCTCGTCGCGGACCGACCCTTCGCCGTCCTCCTCGCCGACGACCTCATCGCCGGCCCCCGTCCCGCGCTCGCCGACCTCCTCGCCGTGTACGAGGAACACGGCGGGAACGTCGTGCTCGTCATGCACGTCCCGCCGAGCGAGACGCATCGCTACGGCATCGTCGACCCGGCGGACGGCGACGGCCGGGTCTTCGCCATCCGCGACCTCGTCGAGAAGCCCGACGCCGCGACCGCGCCCTCGGACCTCGCCATCGTGGGACGGTACGTCCTCGAGCCGGAGGTCCTCGACGTCCTCGCCGAGCGACGTCCCGGCGCCGGCGGGGAGATCCAGCTCACCGACGCCCTGCGCCGGCGGCTCGGGGCCGCCCCCTTCCACGCGGTCCTCCTCGACGGCACCCGCTACGACTGCGGAACGAAGCTCGGGTACCTCGAGGCGAACGTCGCCTTCGCCCTGGATCGCGACGACCTCGACGGCGATCCCGCCGCCGCGGTGCGACGGGCCCTCGACGCCCGCCGCTGAGCCCCCCGGTCGTCCCCGACGGCACCCGGACCTGCGAGAATCGCCACGGCGACGTCCGGACGAAGGGAACCTCATGCTCGAGAAGCTCGCCGACCTGCACCGGCACGGACAGTCCGTGTGGCTCGACTACATCCGCCGCGACCTCCTCGCCGACGGGACGCTGCGCCGTCGCGTCGCGGACGGGATCCGCGGACTGACGAGCAACCCGACGATCTTCCAGAAGGCCATCGCCACCTCCGATCTGTACGACGACGCCATCGCCGCCCTCGAGGATCGTCCTCCCGAGGCCGCCTTCGAGGCCATCGCCGTCTCCGACATCCGCGACGCCGCCGACGTCCTGCGTGACGTGTACGAGGCGTCGGAGGGGAGAGACGGATTCGTCAGCCTGGAGGTCGCGCCCCGTCTCGCCGACGACGCCGCGGGGACGGTGGCGGAGGCGCGCCGCCTGTGGCGACTCGTCGACCGTCCCAACCTCATGATCAAGGTCCCGGCCACGGCCGCGGGCGTCGTGGCGCTCGAGACCCTCATCGCCGCCGGCATCAACGTCAACGCCACGCTCATGTTCGGTCTCGCCCACTACGAGGCCGTCGCCACCGCGTACGTACGCGGCGTCGAGCGCAGCGACGACCCCTCCCGGATCGCCTCGGTCGCCTCCTTCTTCGTCAGCCGCGTCGACACGAAGACGGACGCCGCCCTCGAGAAGGTCGGGAGCCCCGAGGCACTCGAGCTGCGGGGTCGCATCGCCATCGACAACGCCAAGCTGGCGTACCGGCGCTACCGGGAGATCTTCGAGGGTCCCGCCTTCGCCCGGGCACGGGCGCGCGGCGCCGCGCCGCAGCGGCCCCTGTGGGCGAGCACCTCGACGAAGAACCCGGCGTACTCCGACGTGCTCTACGTCGAGGGGCTCGTCGGCCCGAACACCGTCAACACCCTGCCCCCGGCGACGATCGACGCCTTCCTCGACCACGGCACGGTGCGGGCCGACGCCCTCCTCGAGGACGTCACCGGGGCCGCGGCCCGGATCCGTCGCCTCGCCGAGCTCGGCATCGACTTCGACGAGATCACCGAGGTGCTGCAGCGGGAAGGAATCGCCGCCTTCGCCGACTCCTACGCCGCCGCCGTCGACGCGGTCTCCGCACGGCGCCGATGAGCCTGTGCGTCGACGTCCCCGCCTCGGCCGCGGTCGCCGCCCGACTGGCGGCGTGGGACCGGGCCGAGGTGTCGCGGCGCATCTGGGTCTATCGCGCGGACGAGTCCGCTACCCTACGATCGATGACCGT
>CAZPAV010000086.1:0-3964 GCA_964584755.1 uncultured Acidimicrobiaceae bacterium | reverse complement strand
GCCCAAACTGCCCGACGCACAGGACGCGGCGCGGGCAGCTCGATAACCCGCGGCCACTCCCAAACCCTCGCCCATCAGGGAACCCTCTCTCTCACTTCCCGCCGTCTTCCTCTCACCGGGACCGACCTATCTTGTTGGAATGTCTCGGGAAGCACCGTTTTTCATTTGACCTGATGTATGTAAGCCCGTATAATATGGTATCTGTGGCCGCGGTGCGCCTGCGCTCCGCGGTCCGGTTCGTTCAGCGAGGAGAGATGGAACGTTGCTCTTGTCAAGAACGGTCGACATAAGGACGGCGGTTATGAGATCAAACCAGACGAAGGGTCCCGCCAAGAGAAGAAAGGGCGGTCCCGGGCGGCGTCCCATCGTCAGCATTACCGAACACCAGAGACGGACGCTGAGGGAGATCCGGGACTTCATCGCCCGCAAGGGCTACCCGCCGACGATCCAGGAGCTCGCCGAGATACTCGGCATCACCCACGCAAGCGCGCATGCCCAGGTCAACCAGCTCGTCCGGAAAGGCTACTTGAAGCGCGAGCCCCGCAAGGCCCGGGGGCTCGCAGTGGTCCGCGAGCCGGAAGACGAGATCACGGACCTCGTTCCTGTCCCCATCCTTGGGAGGGTGGCCGCGGGACAGCCCCTCTTCGCCGAGGAAAACATCATCGGCGAGGTGCTGGTGGAGGGCGGAACCGCTTCGCGGGGTCGCTGTTTCGCCCTCGTGGTCGACGGCGACAGCATGATCAAGGCTGATATCCATGAGGGTGACCTCGTCATCGTGCGGCAGCAGCCCGTGGCCGAGAGCGGGGATATCGTGGTGGCCCTTCTCGGCGAAGAGGCGACCGTGAAACGTCTCTATATCCGGGAGGAGAAGATCGAGCTCAGGCCCGAGAATCCGAAGTACCCACCGATTCCCATCGGCCCCAGCGAGGATCTGCGGATTCTCGGAAAGGTGGTCGGTGTCAGGCGATTGGATCCGGGACGCAGGGCCACCACAAACGCGTCATGAAAAGGAGGACAGAAAGTGGCGACGTACAACCTTCGGCGGTTTTCCCATCCTGATGGTTTGAAGGCTATCGCGGAGGAGCACTTGATCGCTCTCCTGCAACCTCACGCAGCCTTCTTCAACGGCCGTGGCGTATCGTTGCCACCACCAGGCCAAGCGGACGGCCTCGACTACGAAGGGATCGTCCAGGTCTTCATGACTCCGGACAGCGACACGCCCAAGGAATTGGCGGATGCGTTGTACTTCATCCACGAAATGGCGACTCCAGAGGGCATGGATGAACTGCTGCACGAGGCGGAACGGAACGGCATCCACCTGGATGGCAACCCCGACCCTACGCCCGCCGATGTCGCCGTCCAGGTCTGGCTCCATGACAGGGACCTTCTCGAGCGCAAGCACGCCGAGCAATACCTGACCCGCCCCCGCTCGTTCGAATACTTCCAGACCGAGACTTCGCCTGTCCCTGCATTCAAGAATCCCACCGCAAAGACACTGGTCGCCCTGCAAGACGACCTGGACGATCTGTTCGAGAAGAAGAAGCGCGGTCGCGGCTCCCGCGTTTTCGTCTACCCGAAGAAAGATGCGGTCTGGTTTCTTGTCCGGCACGGGGAACCTTACAAGCGGGAAGGCAGCCTCGAGGCCGGCCAGCCGACGAGCGTGTTCTACCGGCCGGAGAGACACGACGTCCTGGTCTACGAACCCTCCATTGGTGAGCTGCGGATCAACGCGGCATCGAAGTGGGAGAAGGACCTTTACCGCAGGAAATTCGGCCTGCATCTTTTCGGCGGCGAGGACTTCTTCCCAGGCACGGGGAAGTACACGCTCGAGCCGCTGAGGACCGATGGGCCGGCCGCCTTGGTCTGCACGGACGTGGACGGAATGGAATGGGTCAAGCTGAAGGAGATCCATTTCTTCTGGGGCGGATCGGAGAACGAAATCGAGATCCGCAAGGCTTCGGACGTCTTCGCTGCATTCGAAGCCAGAGGCCGCACCCTGCCAGCGAAAGGTCGGATCATCCGCGCCAGTTTTCAGGTGAAGTTCAGCGATTCGAAGACGCCACGGACCGTGACGATCAGGCCGTCGAACATCGCTCAGTACACGCGGGATGACGACAGCGCCGTTGTCGAAGAGTGGCTCGTGAAGCGCGGTTTCATTGTGACGAACAGGCAGGAAGACCATGAGGGCACCGTTGCGTCTATGGCAGGCACTTGAACGGATCCCCGGACTCGCCGCCGTCACCCAGGAGTGGAGATCTCTACTCGGGGACGAGTACGAGCTGGTCGAGGCCTTCCTGCGACCCAACGGAAAGCTGGCGACCGGCTATCCCTGTCCTGAGCCGGAGGGATGCGGGTGTGTGCATGCCGTTGTGGAGCACGCTCCAGATGACATCGTCGCCGTGTGCCGGTGCACACCGAGACGCTGTGAAGCCATCCCGCTACGCAGACAGGATATCGTCGTCTACGAGCTGAACCGCTCCGCGCTTGGCGCAAGCATCGCCTCAGCTCTCCAGATCACCCAGGACGAGAAGGCGTCCGTGGACCGCTTGCCCATGACCTTTCGGATTGGAACGTACTTTCCCTATGCGGGATTCCGTTTCCCGGTCTTCATGACATTCCAAATCGAACCAGAAGAATACCGTCGGGTGGTTGAGGCCTTGGTGGCGAGAAACGACAAGCCCTTCGTTTTGCTGGCTCCGACACGAGACCTGCATGGATCGGATTGTGAGGATTTCCTGCGGAGGCGGGATGCGGCCTTTTTCCCGCTCTCGGAATTCCTCGTCTGGGATGACAAGGGGGCTCTTACCACGAATCGTCCGGTCGAAGAAATCTGGTCGGAGTTTCGACAGACCGTCCTACCCTCGCCCAAGGATAGCGATTCCATGGTTTTCTTTCCCACGCCACCCGGTTCGACATGGGGCGACGTCAGCATTCGGTTCAAAGACGGGCACACCGTATCGGTCAAAGTGAAATCGGCCGGCGGTGTTTACAACTATACCCAAATGGGCATGGCCAACAAGAAGAACGGAGAGCCGACCGTCCAGTGGAAGCTGCTCTATGCCTTCTCTGAGGGGCGGGGTGTTCTCGATTGGACCAGCCCGCATGCGCACCGAAAGAACCAGAAACGCCGGGAGAAGCTGGCTGAGAACCTTCGATCTTTCTTCAGAATCGAAGGGGATCCTTTCCGCGTAACAGACGACGGCAAGGGCTGGCAGGCCCGGTTTGCGATTCTCCCCGACGAATAACCAGTCCCGTCCCTCCCAGCGAAAATTCGCTGACCCCCCGGAAAAAAATTCAACAAAAAGTTCCCCCGCCCTCGCTCTGAGATTCCCCGTCACATCAATCGGTTAGAGCGGTCTAACCGTGCTCTACCCACCGTTCCCCCGGCCTCCCATCGAAATTTCGCCAGTGAGGGGTGAAAGGTCCGGCGGGACCTTCATCCCGTAGAGACACGCCCGGGAGATCGGGTGGTTGCCCCCCTGGGAGGAATCCCCGCCGGACCTCCCTCCCAGGGGGCTTTTTCGTTCGCGCCGTGCGGCGCGGAAAGGAGGTCCGGAATGAGCGAAGTGACGACCAAGGCGTCCCTCACTCCTGCGCGGAGACGCCTGCTGGAGCTGATGCAGGAGATCAACTTCGGGCGGATCGAGGGGCTGGCCGTGCGCGGCGGCGAGCCGGTGCTCGATCCGCCCCCGCGCGTGGTGCGCGAGATCAAGTTCGGCGGAGAAAACGGCCCGAGACGTGAGCTCGGGTCGGACGACTTCGCCCTGAAAGCCCAGGCGGTGGAGTTCTTCACGCACCTCAGCCGCCTCGGCGACGGAACGGTGGAGATCCTCGAGATCAAGCACGGGCTCCCGTTCCGCATGAGCGTGGAAGAGGCGGTCCGGGCATAGGGCCCGGGCCTGAACGTCAGTCACCAGACAACAGACTGGCCGCAGAGCGGAGGTCGTTGTGGGTGTCGCCAGAA
>CAZPAV010000085.1:0-2500 GCA_964584755.1 uncultured Acidimicrobiaceae bacterium | reverse complement strand
CCGAATAAGGGCCACTTTTCGCCAGGGAACGGCCCGAGAGGTCCCTGGAACGTGTTCCTGTGACCGGAACGACGCCTATGGGCCCTTGGTGGGAGACAGGAACAACACCCTCCGGCCCTCGAGTGACCAGGGCTCCGTCAGCAGGCGCCGGATGGCCTCCGGATAGGCCAGGTGTTCCTGTTCCAGGATTCGGGCCGCCAGGGTCTCCGCATCGTCCGTGTCGAACACGGGAACGGCCCGTTGCACGACGATGGGGCCATGGTCGAGTTCGGCGTCCACCAGGTGGACCGTACAGCCCGAGACCTTGACGCCGTACTCCCACGCCTGAAGCTGGGCGTCCAGCCCCGGGAAGGCGGGAAGCAGGGAAGGATGAATGTTGAGGATCCGCTCCGTGTAGCTCTCGACGAAGAACGGCGAGAGAAGGCGCATGTAACCCGCCAGGCAGACCCACTCGACCCCGGCCGTCCTGAGAGCCTCCACAACGGCCCGGTCATGCTCCTGGCGCGTCGGATACTCCCGATGGGGCAGGATGGCTGTGGGGATGCCCTGCTCGGCCGCCCAGGCGATCCCCGGCGCCGAGGCCTTGCTGGAAACCACCAGCGCCACCTCCGCGGGAACCTCTCCCCGCTCGCAGGCCGTGACGATGGCCTGCATGTTGCTGCCCCGTCCCGAAATCAACACACCGAGTTTCGTCTTTCCCATGCCGCGATTGTACAACCCCGAGAGCTCCTTGCCATCCCGCAAACCGCCCATGAGGTCAGACTCAACGCCCACGGGACCGAGGACCTCCACTTCACTGCCCAGAAGCGCCTCTCAACTCCAGACTCTTTCCCCAACCCCAGATGGGTCGCGAGGCGCCAAGGACGCCGAGAGAGGCGCGTTCCCAGAACGTGCTTCCATCGGCAGACGTCGAAGCGAGACGCTCGAGCTGTCATGAGCCGTGGCGTTTTCGCCGTTCGAGCGAACGAGGCGTAGCCCAGCTACTCTTCTCCCTCTTCTTCCATCAGCCGTTTCCCGGGGGCATCGTCACGAGGAATGCGAGGCGTCGTGAGCTGTGGCGTTTTCGCCGTGTGAGCGAACGAGGCGTAGCCCAGCTACGCCGCAGTGAGCGAACACAAGAAAACGCCGCAGATCGCGGCGTATCGCATTCCGCAGTAGATGCCCACGGGAAACGGCTGATGGTTGGTGCCCAGGGACAGAGTTGAACTGCCGACACGCGGATTTTCAGTCCGCTGCTCTACCAGCTGAGCTACCTGGGCAACCAGGCGAAGGTCTTTATAGCGCAGGCTCCCCCGGGTGTCAACGCCATCCGCCCGGACGGCACGGCACCATGGTGTCAGCTCCGCCTGGGCCCCGTGGCCGCCGCGTGGAAAAGGAGAGTGTTCCCTGCCCGGTCCACCCTCCCCGGCGAGCCACATAGGTCTCACAGGTCCCATGAGTCCTGTTTTCCGAAGAGGCCGGCAAGTGCGAGAACGGGGAAGAAACGACACCGCTGGCCGGCTTGCCCGGGTATGGGACAGGGCTGTAGACTCTTCGGGAACGAATGGGAAGCCGGAGGCTCACCATGAAACATAAGCTCCTCCTCGCGGCCGTGGCGCTCGCCCTGTCGATCGGCACCGTCGCCACGGCCGGGGTGTTACACCTGTCAGGAACCGTGTCCACGGTGCAGCCCGGTGTGACGGTGACGGTCCGGGCGTGGGCGCTGGGACGGTGGGCCGTGGAACATCCCGGTGCTCTGGTCAAGCCGGTGGCCGAGACGACGACGGCTCCCGGCGCCTCCTTCACCCTGGACGTTCCGCGCGAGGCGCTGCCACTGCGCGTGGAGCTCTCGGCCAAGGGCCACGTGGCCCGGTCCTTCACCGTGGTGCTGCCCGAACAGGCCAAGCTGCCGCCGGCACGGCTGGCTCCCGGCCGCACGCTGAGCGTCCGCGTGGTGGCCGGTCACGGACCCGTCCAGGGTGCCGCCGTGTGGGGCGAGGCGTCCCTGGGACCCTGGGGCGGCCTGCCCGGCCGCTGGCACGGTGCCCTGGCACGCCAGGTGACCGACGCCCACGGCGGCGCCCGGTTCACGGTGCCCTCCGATCCCTGCTCCCTCGATCTCCTCGCCGTGGGACCCGAGGGTCGCTGGGGTGAGCTGTCGCGACGCGCCGCCCGGGGCCGTTCCCTCCGGATCTCGCTGAGGACGGCACGGCTTCCCGTCACGGTGACCCGCCGGGACGGCGAGCCCGCCGCCGGCGTGCTCGTCACCAGCCCCGCCGCGCCACCCGGCACCGGCGTGGTGACGGCCAGGGACGGCACGGCCTCCCCGGGGGTCGCCGCCCCCGGGGGGGGGGCGGCGGGGGGCGAGGAGGGCGGGCGTGGAGGGACGCTGGGGGGTGGCGGGGGGGGTGTCTACGGGGGGGGGGGGGGTGGCGGCGAGCCGGGTCAGGGATCGGCCTCGAACAGGCGCAGCGCCTCGTTGAGGGAGGTCTTGCGGTCGGTGGATTCGGTGCGGTACCCG
>CAZPAV010000084.1:0-4635 GCA_964584755.1 uncultured Acidimicrobiaceae bacterium | reverse complement strand
CACCACCGCCCCCCCACCCGCCACCCACCGATCCCCCTCCCCCACCTCGACACCTACCGGCACCTCCTCCACCCCTACCAAACCTGAACCCCAACCCACCACACGCGCGACGGCGCCGGAGACGCGAGAATCGCCGCATGCGCATCCTCATCGCCGACGCCCTCGACCCCGCTCGCGTCCGAACCCTCGAAGCCCACGGCCACGAATGCCGCCTCGTGCCGACCCTCACCGCCGAGGAGCTCCCCGAGCACGTCGCCGGCCACGACGTGCTCGTCGTCCGCAGCACCCGGGTCACCGCCCGCACGCTCCGCAGCGCCGACCGCCTCCAGCTCGTGGTCCGGGCCGGAGCGGGGACGAACACCATCGACCTCGACACCGCCGCCGAGCTCGGCATCTACGTCTGCAACGTCCCCGGCCGCAACGCCGTCGCCGTCGCCGAGCTCGCCATGGGGCTCCTCCTCGCCCTCGACCGCAACATCCCCGACAACGTCGCCGAGCTCCGGGCCGGGCGCTGGGACAAGAAGCGGTTCGCCCGGGCGCGGGGTATCCACGGCACTTCCGTGGCCGTGCTCGGCCTCGGCGCCATCGGCCTCGAGTTCGCGGCGCGCGCCCGGGCCTTCGGCATGGAGATCCACGCGCTCGAGAAGGACCGACCGCCGTCGGTACGCGCCCGCATCGCCGACCTCGACATCCATCTCGCCGCCGACCTCCCGACGCTCCTCGGTGCCGTGGACGTCGTCTCCCTCCACGTCCCCCTCACCGACGAGACCCGGGGCATGGTCGATCGGGGGTTCCTCGGCGCCCTCCGGGACGGAGCGTGGATCATCAACACCTCCCGGGGCGAGCTGGTCGACGCCGAGGCCCTCCTCGAGGCCCTGGACACCCGCGGCATGCGGGCCGCCCTCGACGTCTTCCCGGACGAGCCGGCGACACCGACCGCCACCTACGACTCGCGGCTCGCCCGTCACCCGAGCGTGTACGGGACCCACCACATCGGGGCGTCGACCGCTCAGGCGCAGGCGTCGATCGCCGACGGGGTCGTCGAGATCATCGACGCCTTCACCGCGGGTCGCGTCCTCCACTGCGTCGACCTCGAGACGGAGACACTCGGCGAGACCACCCTCCTCGTCCGCCACCGCGACCGCGTCGGGGTCCTCTCGGCGGTCCTCACCGCCCTGCGCGAGGCGGGCATCAACATCCAGCAGATGGAGAACCGGGTGTTCCGCGGTGCCGTCGCCGCCGTCGCCACCCTGCACGTCGAGGGCACGATCGACGATACGCTCCGGAGTCGACTCGCAGCCATCGACGACGTCATCCAGGTGACGGTGAGACCACGGAGCACACCATGAGGATCCACAACTTCAGCGCCGGCCCCTCGACCCTTCCCCTCGCCGTACTCGAGCGCGCCCGTGACGAGCTCGTCGAGTACCACGGCGCGGGGATGTCCCTCGTCGAGATGAGCCACCGCGGCCCCCGGTACGACGCGGTCCACCACGAGGCCATGCGCCTCGTCCGGGAGCTCCTCGAGGTGCCCGAGGAGTTCGCGGTCCTCTTCCTCCAGGGAGGCGCCACCCTCCAGTTCGCCATGGTCCCCATGAACCTGCTCCACGCCGGTGAGCGTGGCGCCTACGCCGACACCGGGACGTGGGCGGGGAAGGCCCTCGCCGACGCCGCCCACCACGGGGCCGTCTACCGGGCCTGGGACGGTGCGCCGTACGGGTACCGACGTACCCCCCACAGCGAGGAACTCGAGCTCACCGCCGCCACCCGCTACCTCCACATCACGAGCAACGAGACGATCGGCGGCATCCGCTACCCGCAGTGGCCCGACGTCACCGTTCCCCTCGTCGCGGACATGTCCTCCGACTACTTGACCCGTCCCGTGCCCTGGGAGCGGTTCGACCTCGTCTACGGCGGCGTCCAGAAGAACCTCGGTCCCGCCGGCGCGGCGCTCGTCATCGTCCGCCGCTCGACCCTCGAGCACACCAACCGTGACCTCGCCGCCTACCTGCGCTACGACGTCCACGCGGCGAAGGACTCCCTCTACAACACCCCGCCGGTGTTCACGATCTGGATCGTCGCCGAGGTCCTGCGATGGGTCCGCGACCGAGGCGGGGTCCCCGCCATGGAGGCGGCGGCCCGACGCAAGGCGGAGCTCGTCTACGGAACGATCGACGCCAGCGGCGGCTTCTACCGCAGCCCCGTCGATCCGGAGAGCCGCTCCCTGACGAACGTCGTCTTCCGCCTCGCCGACGAGGACCTCGAGGCCCGTTTCCTCGAGGAGGCGGCCGCCCAGGGACTCTCCGGACTGAAGGGCCATCGCAGCGTCGGCGGATGCCGCGCCTCCCTGTACAACGCCCTGGAGGAGGAGAGCGTCCGGGTCCTCACCGAGTTCATGCGCGACTTCCAGGCACGGAACGGCTGAGCCGTGCGTCTCCATCCGCTGCGAGCCGCCATCGTCGATCCCGCTCGCGCCGAACGGGTCGTCCCTCCCGCGTACGACCTCCTCGATGCCGCCTCCCGACGCCGGATCCTCGAGGAGGAGGCCCTGAGCTTCCTCCACGCCATGCGGGCCGCCGACGAGTACCCGGAGCCGGCGCCCCTGGAGCGGGTCCTCGCCGACTCCGCGGCGGGCCTCCGCCGCCTCCTCGCCGACGGCGTGTTCCGCGAGCCGGCCGAGGAGCGCCTCTTCGTCTACCGCCTCGCCGACCGGGACCACGTCCAGACGGGGGTCGTCGGCGAGCTCGAGGTCGCCGAAGGGGACCGCATCCGTCCCCACGAGACGACGCGACGCGACAAGGAGGAGCATCTCACGCGGTACCTCCGGACGGTCGGGGTCACGTCCTCGCCCGTCTCCCTCGCCTACCGCCCCGAAGCGGCGGTCGACGCCGCCGTGGCACGCATCGTGACCGGACCACCCGATCTCGATTTCGTCGCCGCCGACGCCGTCCGCCAGCAGGTGTGGGTGGTCTCGGACCCGGAGCGGACGCGCCGGCTCGTCGCCGCGTTCGCCGCCGTGGAGCGGGTCTACATCACCGACGGACACCACCGGGTGGCGGCGATCGCCCGCCTCGCCGCCGCGGGGGGGCACGATCGCTTCCTCGCGGCGCTCTTCCCGGTGAGCCAGCTCCGCATCGTGACGTTCCACCGCCTGGTACGGGACCTCGCCGGCACCTCCCCGGAACGCCTCGTCGACGACCTCCGGTCCCGCTTCGTCGTCACGCCCACCGATCGTCCCCGCCCCGAGACACCCGGATCGCTCGGCATGCACCTCGCCGGGCGCTGGTACCGGCTCCTCCCGCGACGACCCCGTCCCGTCCCCGACGCGGTGCTCCTCCAGGAGGAGGTGCTCGCGCCGCTCCTCGGCGTCACCGACCCGCGCGTCGACCGCCGCCTCGCCTCCATCCCCGACGTCGACGCCGTCGCCGCCATCGAACGGGCCGTGGCCTCGGGGGAGTTCGCGGTGGCGTTCACCCTCCGCCCTCCGTCGCTCGAGGCGCTCATGGCGATCTCCGACGCCGGCGGGACGATGCCCCCGAAGTCGACGTGGTTCACCCCGAAGGCCCACTCCGGCGTCTTCCTCCGCCGCCTCCCGCGACGAGAGGCCTGACGCCACGCTCAGGTGGCGGTGAGCAGCTCGAGGAGGGGCCGGAACTTCAGGCGGGTCTCGACGAGCTCGGCCTCCGGGTCCGACCCCCCCACGATCCCCGCGCCGGCGAAGAGGCGGGCGCTCCCACCCTGGAGGAGCGCGCACCGCAGCGCCAGCGCCACGTCCCCGTCACCGTCCGGCCGTACCCAGCCGATCCCCCCCGTGTACCAGCCCCGGTCGACGACCTCGACCTTGTCGATGAACGCCACCGCCTCGGGCCGGGGCGTCCCGCCGACCGCGGGCGTCGGGTGGAGCGCCGCGGCGAGATCGAGCAGATGGGTGGGACGGGCGAGCGTGCCGCGGATCTCCGTGGAGAGGTGCTGGACGGTGGCCATGCGGCGCAACGACGGAGCCGGCGGGACCTCGAGGCCCGCGGCGAAGGGAGCGAGCCGGGCCGCGACGTCCTCGACGACGAAGGCGTGCTCGACGAGGTCCTTCCCGCTGGCGAGCAGCGACGCGCCGAGCTTCCGATCCTCCTCGGCGCCCTCACCGCGCGGCGCCGAGCCGGCGAGCGGGTTCGACCGGAACGTGGCGCCGCGGCGCGCCACGAGCAGTTCCGGGGAGGCCCCGACGAACGCGGCCGTCCCCGTCCCCCAACCGAACGTGTACGCCTGCGGGTAGGCGGCGGCGAGATGCCCGACGAGCCCGAAGGCGTCGACGGGCTCCGGCGAGCCGACGACCACGGACCGGGCGAGCACGACCTTCTCCAGGCTCCCGGCCCGGATGGCCGCCACCGCCTCGGCCACCTCGGCGCGCCAGGCGGCCGGTCGGGGATGGGAGCCGACGACGTGGTCCCCGGCCTGCGTCTTATACACATCTCCGAGCCCACGCGCCAGGGAGAAATTTCGTATGCCGCCTTCTGCCTGAAACAAAAAAAAATAAACAAGCACTCAAACCACACAAACACCTCGACAATGACCACAAGCCACATCACAAACAAAACTCAAACGACCACCTAACACATAATTAGACACACACTCAGCAAG
>CAZPAV010000083.1:0-5173 GCA_964584755.1 uncultured Acidimicrobiaceae bacterium | reverse complement strand
TGATGTTGCAGACACCCGACCCACGACCGGATACACCCGGCCGCCTCGGCTGCCTGATGCCCGGTGGGGTCGACGTACCGGGTGGGGTTGTTGCGGGTGTAGGTGTACCGGTTGAGGTCTTGGGGGTTGGCCGGGTTGGGGATGATGGTGTCGGGGGTGGTGAACCGGCGCAGGTCCGGGTCGTACAGGCGGGCCTGGTAGTGGTAGAGGCCGGTGGGGTCGAGACGTTGGCCGGTGTAGGAGACCTCCGGCATCCCCGACCCCGTCTCGGCGCGGGCAGCCCCGTAGGGGTACCACCAGCGCCGCAGAACACCGGAGGACCCCGACGTGGTGGTGAGGGAGCCTTGCCGGTCGCCGACCACCCAGGTGAGGCCGTCGGGGGTGGAGGTGGCGACGGGCCGGCCGTCGAAGCGGTACCAGACCGTCGACGAGACGGCGGTCATGGTCACGTCGTCCCAGCCCAGCCAGCCGGTGGCGTCATACAGCCACAGCTCCACGCGGGCTTCGACGGCGTCGGTGGGGGCAACCACCCGGCCCGTTACCTGCCCCCAGGTGCCGGTGACCGCGCCGGCGCCACCGGCAGCGGCGTTGGAGGAGCCCAGGTCGGTGCCGTTGGTGTCGTACCAGCGGACGCGCAGGATCCAGGACTGGCCGACGTCGCTGTCGGGGTCGATGGCGCCCCGCAGCCAGGCAGCCACGTCGTAGCCGACCCCGGCGGTGACCGGAACCGGGTCGGAACGGAGCCGCCCGTACACCAGATTCGAGATCGCCTGAGCGTACGACCCGGAGTGTTCGTTGGCTGCTCCCGAGGAGCCTCGGGAGAACGAGGTGGTCTCGGCGTGCCCCGCTGCAGTGACACTACTCCAGCCGGTACCCGACTCGAAGCCGGGGTCGGTGAGCAGGTTGGTGCCGTCACCGACCCGGGAGAACACCGCGTCGTCGTAGGCGACCCAGCCGTTGCCGCCCACCATCCGCAGGTTCACCGAGGCGTAGACGGCATCCGTGGGGGCGGTGACCTGCCCGGCGGCTTGCCCCCAGGTGGTGGTGAGCGTCTCTAAGGAACCCGAGGTGGCGTCCGTCGACCCCACCCACCCCTGGGAGGCGTCATACCACGCCACCCGCAGGATCCACGAACCCGCCGACTCGGCCCCAGCCTGGCCCCGCACCCACACCGAGGCGTCGTAGGTCTCGCCGGGGGTGACCGCCACCAGGTCGGAGCGGACGTACCCGGAGGCCAAGGTGTGGATGGCGTACCCGTAGGAGCCGGTGTGCTCGTCGGCGATCCCCCAGGTGCCGCGTTCGAAACCCGTCGTCTCCACGTAACCCGCCGAGGCCACCTCCGTCCAGCCGGTGCCCGTCTCGAAGCCGGGATCGGGCAGGAGGTTGGTGGTGGTCCCGACCTTGGTGAAGCTGGCGTCGTCGTAGGCGACCCACCCGGTAGCGGAGTAGAACCACAGCTCCAGCTCCGCCGTGGCGGCGCCTTGGGGGGCGGTGACGGTGCCCGACACCTGCTGCCAAGCGGCAGAGAGGCTGCTGCCGGGGCCGGAGGTGACGGTGGACTGCGACAGATAGGTGCCGGTGGTGTCGAACCAGCGGGCCCGCACCAGCCAGTTGGTCGAGCCCCGGGTGTCGGGGTCGACTTCACCGCGGATCCAGGCGGCGGCCTGGTACTGGGCGCCGGCGTCGACGGGGAACCGGTCGGACCGTAGCCGCCCGTAGGCGATGCCGTGGATGGCGTACCCGTAGGAGCCGGTGTGCTGGTCGGCGATGCCCCAGGTGGCGCGGACGAAGCCGGTGGTCTCCGTAAAGGAGGACGACGCCACCTCGGTCCAGCCGGTGCCGGTCTCGAAGCCGGGGTCGTCGAGCAGGTTCGGGGAGGACCGGTACTCGACGAGCTCCCCCGGGGTGGCCAGGACCGTACCGTCGGCGTCGACCCGGGCGACTCGGTTGCCGTCGGCGTCGGAGAGGAACGAGGTCGTGTCGCTGCCCGAGGTGAACGATTCGACGAGGCCCGTCGCGTCGTAGGTGAGGGTCTCTGCGACACCGGCGACGGTGCGGCTGGTCATGTTCCCCGCCGCGTCGTAGGAGAACACGTCACCGTCGCGTTGAGTCACCGCATGGGGTTGGGCCGTGCCGTAGCTGTAGACCTCGGTGGGACCGGCCGGGTACAGGTGCTCGACGGAGGTGAGGTTCCCGATGCTGTCGTGGTGGTAGCGGCGGTCGAACGGCACCTGGCCCCGGTAGTCCCGCCAGTAGCAGACGGGCTTCCCGCCGACCCCGTCGTCGGATCCCGTGTAGGCCCGGGTGAGTCGATCCCGGGTGTCGTACTGGTAGCAGACCCGCTGCGAGGCGTTGTTGGCGTCGCTCACCGAGGTGACGTTGCCGGTGAGGTCGTACCGGTAGGTGAGGTCCATCACGTCACCCGACCCGCCCGGGGTGGAGGCGGTGATCGACGTGACCTGCCGGGTGACGCCGTCGTAGCCGATCGTCTCGGTGACCGCCGTGGCGCCGCTGCCCCGCACGGTGCTGGCGGGGAGGCCACCGGCCTGGTAGGTGGCGGAGGCGACCACCGTGTCGTCACCAGCGAGGGAGACGGGCAGTCCGCTGCGAGGGTCGTACCCGTAGGTGACGGTCTCCCCCAGCCCACCGGCGGCGTCGGCGGGGTAGGTGAGGGTGGCGACCTGCCCGTCGGGCCGGTACGTCCACTCGGCGGCGAAGCTACCGACCCCAGGGATGTCCCACTCCCGGCGGGTGGGTCGCCCTGCCGGGTCGTAGCTGGGGGTGCGCACCTCGACCACGCCGGCGGGGTGGTGCCGCTTCGTGGCGGCCACCAACCCCAAGGCGCCGGGGGCGTCGTAGCTCCATTCGGCGACCAGCGGGCCGGTGGGTGAGTCGGCCCGGGTGGCGGTGCGCCGCCCGGCAGCGTCGTAGGAGAAGTACAGCCACTGGCCGCGGCCGTCTCGCTGCGCGGTGAGGTTCGACGCCGCGTCGTACTGGTAGGTCCAGGTACCCATGTCGGGATCGGTCATCGACGTCTTGCGCCCCAACAGGTCGTAGCCGATCGACGTCTGGTTGCCGGCGGCGTCCACCACCGATGTCAGGCGACCGGCGAGGTCGTACCCGTAGCTGGTCGTCACCGTGGCAGTCCCGTCGTACTCGACGACCTCAACCAGGTTCCCGAAGGCGTCGTACCGGCGGTCGGTGCGGTTCCGGTCCTCGTCGTAGCTGGTGACGGTCCACCCATCGACGGTGGCCTCGGTGTCAGAGATCACCGAATCGAGGGAACGCAGTTCGGTCTTCCACGGCCGTCCCACCGGGTCGTAGCGGTGCCGGCGGTAGCTCCCTACCGTGGACCACACCGGACCGACGTAGCCGGTGCCCACCTCCCCGGAGGTCTCGTACGGTGCCGAGACGTTTCGCACCTGCCCGGTGGCGGTGTAGGAGGTGGAGACCACCCACCGGTTCCCGGGACTCTGGGCGGAGGTCTGGCGTTGCACCTGCCGGCCGAACCCGTCGTAGTACACCATCTCCTGGGTGGAGGTTCCCTGGCCGTCCCGCAGCCTCCAGGTCCGAACCGCCGCCGGCCGGGCGGAGGGGTAGTACTGGAACGTCGTCGACGCCGAGGCGGTGTGGGGCTGGTCGGGGAGCCACAGTGCGGTGACCCGCCCGTAGTCGTCGTACGCCCACCAGGTCTCCCCACCGTTGGGATCGGTGGTCGTCACCGGCCGCCGCCACTGGTCGTAGGTCGTCGACGTCGTATGACCCAGCGGGTCGGTGACGGTGACGACGTCCCCGTGGGTCGCGTCGTAGCTGGTGGTGACCGTGTCGCCGTTTCCATCCTCGGTGGCGGTGACCCTCCCGAAGGCGTCGTAGGTGAAGGTGGTATCGGTGGATCCGCTGGGTCGGGCGAAGTAGCGCCGTTCGATGGTGACGTTCCCCACCGTCGGTGCCGCGCCGAAGGCCAAACCGTCGTAGGCGTACTGGGTGGCGGTGAGCTCATCGCCGACGCTTCCCGGTGCAGAACCGGGCCACAGCTTCCGCCAGGCGGGACGATCAACGATGTACTCCGCGGTGTTGTAGGCGTAGATGGTTTCCACCACCCGGTCGTCGGACGACGTCGAGGTGTCGCCGAACCGCTGCTCCAAGGTGATGTTCCCGTAGCTGTCGTAGGTGTAGTCGGTCTGCGCCGAGACGGTCGTCGACCCGTAGGTGGTCTCCAAGGTGCGCCACAGGTACACGAACCGGGCGCCGTACATCCCCGACCCGGCGGTGGCGTCGCCGGTGTACCAGGTGTGGAGCCTGGTGTAGGGGGTGCCGTCGAGACCCAACCGTCGCCGTTCGAAGCGGCGTCCCGCCAGCCAGTTGGCGTCCGTCAAGGTGGTGCCGTCCGACTGGGTCACCACCACCGCCTTCGGGGACCCGTCCGCACCGGGATCCTGGTCCATCCCCTGGTAGAACCGGTACTCCGTGGCCCCCAGGGCGTCGGTGACGGTCACCACGGCATGCCCCCGAAAGTCGCTGTGGTACTGCGTGGTGCGGGTCGGGTCGTTGCTGATGTGCCACGCCGGCTGCTGATACGTGTAGCTGTACGTCTCGGTGGTGCCCCCGGTGAAACCCTGCTCCCGGGTCATCTGGGTGACGACGTACTTGTTCCAGATCACCGACCCGCCGCCGCCGGTGTACGGGTCGTACTCGGGGTAGCAGTCCGTGTGGTTGTCCGCCCACGACGCCACCCCACCGCAACCCGCCGGCTGCCCGTAGGTGAACGACACCCGGCCCCCCAGCTCGGTGTCCATGCGGCCGATCCTCGGCATGTACATCGGGGACACCCCGGCGGGATGGTTCACCCGGTTCTCCAACCAGGTCCACGCCCCCGTGTAGTAGTCCACCGCCGGAAGGAACGGCAACTGGTTCGGGTCCTGCGGTTTGAACCGGAACCAGTTGAGGTTCACGAAGTTGCTCGAATGAGACGCCGTCGCCACCACGTACAGGTCATGGACCCCCGACGCCCCCGACACCGGCACCGACTGCGTCACCCAGTCGTGCCATCCCCCCGTCGGCGAGATCGGCACCGTGGCCACCAGCGGCCCGGTGAGGCTGTCGAGGCGGAACTCCAAACTGCCGCCGACCGTCGACCCGTCCGCCACCCGAGCCAGCAGCGTCACCGGCAGCG
>CAZPAV010000082.1:0-5222 GCA_964584755.1 uncultured Acidimicrobiaceae bacterium | reverse complement strand
CCCCCACACCGCTCCTCGCCGTCACCTCCCCCCGGCAGGCTAGAGAACCGGCACCGGAGGGGACACCGGTCCTTGCACATCCCGCCCCCGCCGCGATGATCGCCCCCGGCAGACGGGTGGGTCGGCAGGGACCGAACCGGGAGACGGACAGCCGGCCATGCGCAGGATCACCATCGTCGCCGCCCTCGCCATCGTCGCCCTCCTCCTCACCACCGGCCGGCACCGCCGCGGTCTTCTCTCCACGCGACCCGGGCCTCCACAACATGCACGCCCCACCTCGACCTCGGACCGCCCGGGAGCCAGCCCCCCTCCGCTCGCCCCGACGCCCGGCATCGGCGTCCCGGTGGGGGCGGGAGGTGGACCCATGGGTGGCCGAAACCCCCGGTGATACGCTGTCCCCGTACGAGGCCCGCGCGGGGAGACCAAGGTGGCCTCTGTCCCGGCGCGAGCCGAGGGGAGAGGACCATGCAAGCAACGTTCTATCGCCTGACCGTCGTGGCGCTGGTCGCGGCGTTGATCGGGATCGGATTCGGCCGGGTCACCTCCGTGAGGGCGGCAGCCAGCCAAGACACCGTGTACGTGGCGACCGGCGAGAACTTCCCCGACGCCCTCGGGGTGGCCTCGGTGGCGGCACTGACCAACGCCCCCGTGCTCTTCGTCCTCAAGGACTCCATCCCGGCGGTGACGACCGGTGAGCTCAACCGGCTCCACCCGGCGAACATCGTCATCGTCGGCGGGACCGGGGTCGTCTCCGACACGGTGAAGACCACACTCGAAGGCCTCTCGTTTCATCCGACCGTGACTCGGCTGGCCGGTGTGAACCGGTACGCCACCGCCGTCGAGGTGTCGAAGTCGCGGTTCCCTGCCCCACTGGACGCGGACACGCTGCAAGGCAAGACCGCGGCGGAGCTGCAAACGGGTGCCTGGTCGGTGTGGCACGACGGAGCGCTGGCCGTCACCGGCGGCTCACTCGCCTCCAAGCTGCAGCTCACGGGCCTTCCTGCCGGCAGCTACGTGATCATCGCCAAGACGAACTGGAGCGGCCCGTCCTCGACGAGATACGTCGAATGCAAACTCGTCGCCGGGAGCGACTTCGACGTCTTCAACTTCGAGGCGTGGCCAGGTGGCGAAGGCACCGAGACCGCGACCGTCGTGCACACGTTCTCTTCGAGCGGCTCGACCGCCGACGTCCAGTGCCGTCTCACGGCCTCGGGAACCGTCGACCTGTACAACACGAAGATCACCGCCATCGGGGTGGACACGCTCGTCAACACGGCCGGCTGAGTGCCGGCGGTGGCCGACGGGGCCACCTGAGACTGCGCCGGCGCGGTCGACCGGCGAAGATCCCGGGACGGCACGAGCCGCTCCGTTGCGGGCAGACCCCAAGGCAGCAGTCGGAGAAGCGGAGATCGCGTCGCCGCCGAGTCGGTGTGCCGCGCGGCGCGCCGTGGCGGGGACACGGCGCGTTCCCGGCTCCCACGTCGAGGATCTCGGCAGCGTGACCCTCTCGCCGAAGAGCGGCCGGGCGCTCACCCCTCGGGCGGTCTCCGGCTCGGTCCCTCCGTAAGCTGATGCCGACTCTCCTCAAGCAGCCCCCGACCCTACCGATGCTTGGTCGTGGAGTCCATGGGAGCCAACATGACCGTCAAGCACCGTGGGCAACGAAGGAGAAGCCATCGGATGCTCCGTCGTTGGGCTCTCGTCTTGGGTCTCGTGGTGCCGATCGTGTTCGGCCTCGTTTCCCGTCATCCGGGTCCCCACGCCGTCGCCTACGAGATCCCCGTCACCCCCGCCCCCGGCGGCACCGCCGCCGTCGACACCGTCCCCGTCGCCGCCCCCTTCACCATGGTGGGCCTCGCTTGGGACGGACCCGGACCCGACGGCGTCGCCTACCGTTACGCCGACGCCCACGGCACCTGGTCCGACTGGAAACCCCTCAACCTCGACCTCACCCACGCCCCCGACCCCGGCACCGCCGAAGCCGCCGCCGCCCGCACCGCCACCGAACCGGTGTACACCGGAGCGGCCACCGCGGTGCAGTTCCGCATCACCGGCCGGTTCCCCGACGGCGCCGCCGCCGCCCTCGTCGACACCACCTCCCGCACCCAGCCGTTCCTCACCCGCCTCCTCGACCGGCTCCCCACCACCACCACCACGGCGCAGGCGGCGCCGCCCCGACCCGCCATCCACCCCCGGGCCGAATGGGACCCCAACGGGGAGTGCCCGCCCCGGCGGGAACCCGAGGAGATCCAGGTCACCATGGCCATCATCCACCACACCGGCATCGAACGCGACTACACCGCCGCCGAGGTGCCGTCGCTCATCCTCGGCTACTGCCTCTACCACCGGAACTCCCGCGGCTGGGACGACCTCGCCTACAACTTCATGATCGACCGCTTCGGCGGCATCTGGGAAGGCCGCGCCGGCGGCGTCGAACGGGGCATCCGCGGCGGCCACACCAAAGGCTTCTCCACCTACTCCACCGGCATCGCCCTCATCGGCAACTACATGACCCACGCCCCCGACAGCGCCCAGCAGGCGGCCCTCATCGACCTCCTCGCCTGGAAACTCGCCCTCCACAACCTCGACCCGGCCGGCACCGCCACCGTCGTCTCCAAAGGCTCCGCCAAGTACCCCGCCGGGGTGGTCGTCACCCTGCCGGTCATCGCCGGACACCGCGACGCCCAAGCCACCGCCTGCCCCGGGGACCTCTGCTACGCCCTCCTCCCCACCTTCCGGACCGCCACCGCCGCCCGCTGGCGTCCCCTGCCGTCCGACACCTACGGCCCGGCCGTCACCGGCCACCTCACCGGCGACGGCACCGAGGACGGGGCGGTGTGGCACCCCGCCGACGGCACCTGGCGGATCACCGACGGCGCCGGTGGCGCCACCACCGTCGCCTACGACGGGACCGACGGAACCACCTGGGACGACGCCGTCGCCGCCGACCTCGACGGAGACGGCCACGACGAGATCGTCGCCAGGAACGGCACGACGGTGACGGCCTTCACCGGCGACGGCACCCTCACCCGGCGGGACTTCGGCACCCTACCCGCCCCCGGCGACCCGCCCCTGCTCGTCGCCGACCGCAACGGCGACGGCCGCCAGGAGATCGTCACCGTCGATCCGGCCGGGAACCTCACCGTCGTCGACGACGCCGGCCTCACCCCCGGCGGCGCCGTCGGCGGCGACCCCGTCTTCCTCCTCGCCGCCGACCTCGACGGGAACGGCGGCGACGAGATCCTCGCCGTCGACCCCGCCGGGCAGATCACCCGGGCCGGCGCCACCGCCACCCCCGCCGGCACCCTCACCCCCGGCACCGGATGGCGGTGGGTCCTCGCCGGCGACTTCGACGGCGACGGACGCGACGACCTCGCCGCCTTCCACGAACCCACCCAGACCTGGCACCTGTGGCGCTCCGACGGCACCCGGCTCGTCGCCGCCGCCGCCGTGGGACGCACCTCCACCGACCACTGGTCGGCGGCGTTCCCCGCCGACACCGACCGGGACGGCACCGCCGAGATCCTCACCCTCGACGCCTACACCGGCTCCTGGTTCCAGGTCCGCTTCGACGGGCCCCTCCCCACCATGTCCCGCCTCGAAGACGCCCCCTACCGCACCACCATCGAACGCACCGCCGGCGCCGGCGCCGGATTCCTCACCTTCTACCGCCAGGAGTTCGCCTGGATCCGCACCCGGGTCGGGTACCGGGCCGGGGGCAGCCCCGACGCCACCGAGCGCCTCGCCGGCGCCGACCGGTACGCCACCGCCGCCGCCGTCTCCGCCCGGGTGTTCCCCGACGGGGCCGACGCCGTGCTCGTCGCCACCGGCGTCGCCTTCCCCGACGCCCTCGCCGGCGGCCCCGCCGCCGCCCGCCTCGCCGCCCCCATCCTCCTCACCGACCCGGCGCAGCTCCCCGCCGCCACCGCCACCGAGATCCGCCGCCTCCACCCCACGATCGTGTACCTCCTCGGCGGAGACGGAGCGGTGTCCCCCGCCGTCGCCACCCAACTCGCCGCCCTCGCCCCCCAGGTGGTGCGCGTCGCCGGAGCCGACCGGTACGCCACCGCCGCCGCCATCGCCGACCGGTTCTTCCCCGACCCGGTCCCCACCGTCTACCTCGCCACCGGCGTCACCTTCCCCGACGCCCTCGCCGGCGCCGCCGCCGCCGGCCACCAAGCCGCACCCGTCCTCCTCGTCCCCCCCGACACCGTCCCCGACGTCGTCGCCGGCACCCTGCGACGGCTCGCCCCCACCCGGGTGATCCTCCTCGGCGGGGAGGCCGCCATCACCCCCGACGTCGCCGCCGTCGTCGCCCAGATCACCGGCGCCACGGTGGAGCGTCTCGCCGGCGCCGACCGGTACGCCACCGCCGCCGCCGTCGCCGCCGCCACCTACCCCGACCCCACCCGGATCGTCGTCGTCACCACCGGCGCGAACTTCCCCGACGCGGTGGCCGGCACCGCCGCCGCGGCGCACCTCGGCGCCCCGCTGCTGCTCGTCCGGCCCGACGGGGTGCCGGCCGCCACCGCCCGGGAGCTGCAGCGGCTCCGCCCCGACGCGGTGCTCGTCCTCGGCGGCGACGCCGCCCTCCCCGAGCCCGTCCGTCACGCCCTCGCCGGGTACGGATGGGGGGCCCGGACCACCCGGCTCGTCACCCTCGACCGGCCCTGAGGGCCCTCACTCCCGCCGCGGCAGCGGACGGGCCGGCACCCCGGCGACGGTCGTCCCCGGCGCCACGTCCCGGATGACGACCGCCCCCAACCCCACCACCGCGTCGGCGCCGATCTCGATGCCGTTCATCACCGCCACCGACGGCGCCAGCCACACCCCCGACCCGATCGTCGCCGACCCGGCGATCATCACGTCGGCGGTGAGGATCGCCGCCCGCCCCACCCGCACGTTGTGGGCCACGTGCACGAGGTTGTCGACCTTCACCCCCTCCTCGAGGACCGTGTCGCCGAACGTCCCCCGATCCACACAGCAGTTCGCCCCCAACTCCACGCCGTCGCCGAGACGCACCGTCCCCAGATGCGGCACCTTCACCCACTCCCCGGCGCCGTCCCGCTCGTAGCCGAACCCCTCCGAGCCGACCACCGTCCCCGGACCGACCACCACCCGCTCCCCCAGCACCACCCCCCGCAGCAGGCGGGCCCCCGCCCCGATGCGGCACCCGGCCCCCACCTGCACCTCCGGCCCGATCGACGCCAGCGGACCCACCA
>CAZPAV010000081.1:0-5565 GCA_964584755.1 uncultured Acidimicrobiaceae bacterium | reverse complement strand
GTGAGGAGCGGGTCGCGGACGACGAGTCGGTCCTCGCGGCGCTCGAGTAGGCCCGCCGCCATCAGGCGGCGGCCCTCCGCCGAGGCGACGAGCCGCGCCCCCGCCGCCCCGGCGACCACCCCGGCGGCGCGGCGGAGACCGAGAACGACGCGTTCGGCGTCGGCGGCGAGACCGACGAGGTGCTCGCGACCGGCTCGAGGTCGTCTCCCCGCAGCCACCGCGGCCACGTACGCGTCGAGACGCCGCACGTTCCGGCTCCGGACCCCCTCACGGTGGTCGTGCGCCCCCGGGCCGAACGCCACGTACTCCCCCCGGGCCCAGGTGGCGAGGTTGTAGCGGCAGGGATGGCCGGGCCGGGCCCAGTTCGAGACCTCGTAGCGGACGAGCCCGGCGCCGGCGGCCACGCCGGCGAGGTACCGGTAGCGATCCGCCTGGACGTCGGCATCGGGGCCAGGGGCCCCGGCGGCGACGGAACGGGAGAGGGCGGTGCCCCGTTCCACGGTGAGGGCGTACCCGGAGAGGTGATCCGGTTCGAGGGCCAGGGCCTCCTCCACGGTCCTCCGCCAGGAGGCGTTCGACTCGGCAGGACTCCCGAAGATGAGATCGACGTTGATGGACCCGAAGCCGACTCGCCGCGCCGATCGCACCGCGGCTCGGGCCGCCTCCGGGGTGTGCCGGCGTCCCAGGTCGGCGAGGACCCGACCGTCGAGCGACTGGACGCCGAAGGACACCCGGGTGAATCCCCCCTCGAGGAGCGCGGCGCCGTACCGGTCGCTCCAGTCCTCCGGGTTCGCCTCGAGGCTCACCTCGGCCGCGGGGGCGAGCCCGAACCGGTCCTCGAGCCTCCGCAGGATGGCGGCGAGGTCCGCGGCCGGGAGGCGCGACGGGGTCCCGCCGCCGAAGCTCACCGCGTCGAGCGGTCCCCACGGTTCCTCGAGGCGGATCTCGGCGACGACGGCGGCGAGGTACCCGGCCGGGCCGGGCGCGGACCCGGGGTCGCCGGGCGCGACGACGGCGAAGTCGCAGTACGGGCAGCGGCGGGCGCAGAAGGGCACGTGGACGTAGCAGCCGCGCCAGGCGGCGGCGTCGTCGGCGAGGCGGGGAGCGTCGGGCGGGAGCGGATCGAGGCGGTGGCCGCTCACCGGTCAATCTGCAGCGCCGCGATGAACGCCTCCTGGGGCACCTCCACCTGCCCCACCATCTTCATCCGCTTCTTGCCTTCCTTCTGGCGCTCGAGGAGTTTCCGCTTCCGGGTGACGTCTCCGCCGTAGCACTTGGCGAGCACGTCCTTGCGCTTCGCCCTGATGGTCTCGCGCGCGATGATCCGGCTGCCGATCGCGGCCTGGACGGGCACGTCGAAGAGCTGACGAGGAATGAGCTCGCGGAGGCGCTCGACCATCGCCCGTCCGTAGCGGTACGCCTGATCCCGATGCACGATGGCCGAGAAGGCGTCGACGGGAACCCCGTTGAGGAGGATGTCCACCTTGACGAGATCCGAGACGCGGTAGCCGGCCGGCTCGTAGTCGAGGGAGGCGTAGCCACGGGTTCGGGACTTGAGCTGGTCGAAGAAGTCGAAGACGATCTCGGCGAGGGGGATCTCGTAGCGGAGCTCGACGCGTTCGGGGGTGAGGTACGTCATGTCCCCCATGACGCCGCGGCGCTGCTGGACGAGCTCCATGACCGTCCCCACGTACTCGGCGGGGGTGATGATCATCGCCGCGACGTACGGCTCCTCGATGGCGGCGACACGGCTCGGTGCGGGGAGATCCTGGGGGCTGCGCACGGTCTCGGTGGTCCCGTCGGTCAGGTCGACCCGGTACGCCACCGAGGGCGCCGTCGCCACGAGCTCGAGGTCGTACTCGCGTTCGAGGCGCTCCCTGACGATCTCCATGTGGAGGAGGCCGAGGAACCCGCAACGGAACCCGAAGCCGAGGGCACGGCTCGTCTCCGCCTGATAGACGAGGGAGGCGTCGTTGAGACGGAGCTTCTCGAGCGCCTCGCGGAGCCGCTCGAACTCGGCGCCCTCGGTCGGGAAGAGACCGGAGAACACCATCGGCTTCGGTTCCCGGTATCCGGGAAGCGGCACGGCGGCGGGCACCTCGGCACGGGTCACCGTGTCGCCGACGCGGACCCGGTCGATCTCCTTGATGCCGGTGATGAGATACCCCACCTCGCCGGCCTGGAGCACGCCCACCCGTTCCAGGGCGGGGCGGCGGATCCCCACCTCGTCGGCGTCGGCCACGGCACCCGACGCCATGAAGCGGAGGCGATCCCGCTCCGAGAGCCGTCCGTCCACGATCCGGACGTGACAGACGACACCCCGATAGATGTCGTAGAACGAGTCGAAGACGAGCGCCCGCAGCGGTGCCTCCGGATCGCCCTCCGGCGGGGGGAGCCGGTGGACGATCGCCTCGAGGAGCGCCTCGACGCCCTCCCCCGTCTTCGCCGACACCCGGAGCACCTCCTCGGCCGAGCCGCCGAGCACCGCGGCGATCTCGACGGCGACCCGGTCGGGGTCGGCGGCGGGGAGATCGATCTTGTTCACCACCGGGACGATCTCGAGGCCGTTCTCGATGGCGAGGTAGGCGTTGGCGAGCGTCTGTGCCTCGACACCCTGCGACGCGTCGACGAGGAGGACCGCCCCCTCGCACGCCTCGAGGCTGCGGGACACCTCGTAGGAGAAGTCGACGTGGCCCGGGGTGTCGATGAGGTTGAGCTGGTACTCCGCCCCGTCGGTGGCGGTGTAGTCGAGGCGCACCGCGTTCGCCTTGATGGTGATGCCGCGTTCCCGCTCGAGGTCCATCTCGTCGAGCACCTGGTCGCGCATGTCGCGCGCGGCGATCGCTCCGGTGCGCTCGAGGAGACGATCCGCCAACGTCGACTTGCCGTGGTCGATGTGGGCGATGATGCTGAAGTTGCGGATGCGCGCGGGGTCGGCCATCGTCGATCCGGGGAGCGGACCCGCATTGTACCGTTGACCCCCCGGTCTGCTATCCTCCCTCAGGTTCCCGCCCCTCGTGAGGTCCCTTCACGCATGGCCAACATCACGTCCCAGATCAAGCGCAACCGGCAGAACGAACGCCGCCGGCTCCGCAACAAGTCGGCTCGCTCCGAGCTGAAGACCCGGGCGAGGCACGCCCTCGAGGCCGCCGAGGCCGGCGACGCGACCCGGGCCGAGGAGCTCCTCCGCCTGGCGCAGAAGCGCATCGACATGGCCGCGGCCAAGGGGATCGTCCCGAAGCGCACGGCCGCCCGGCGCAAGTCGCGGCTCACCCGGCAGGTGCGTTCGCTCCTCGGCTGAGGGAGCCGCTCATGAACGACGAGGCCACCACCTGGCTGACCCCTGCCGCGTACGAGAAGCTCCGTGCCGAGCTCGAGTTCCTCACCACCGAGGGCCGTCGCCGGATCGAGCAACGTATCGCCGAGGCCCGCGACCACGGTGACCTGCGGGAGAACGCCGAGTACGACACGGCGAAGAACGACCAGGGGATGATGGAGGCCCGGATCCGCAAGCTTCGCCACCTCCTCGACACCGCCGAGGTCCGCGAGGTTCCCGACACCGGCGCGGTGGAGATCGGCTCGGTGGCGACGATCATCGACGACGACGGCGACGAGATGGAGGTCTTCGTCGCACCGTCCGAGAACAAGGTCCCCGGAGTCGTCGTCGCCTCCCCCGACAGTCCTCTCGGCGACGCCCTCCTCGGGGCTCGACCGGGCGACCAGGTGTCCTACGAGGCCCCGGGCGGGACCTTCACCTACACGGTCGTGGCGGTGCGGCCCTTCTCCTCCTGAGGCCGGGTCACCGTCCCAGCCACCGGGAGAGCGCCACGACGAGCCGTTCCATCGTGACGCGATGCGTCGCCTCGGGCGCGGTCTTGAGGCCGGCCTCCGCCCTGGCGATGGCGCCGATGGCCCGCCGCAGTCCGGCGGCGCCGGTCCGGTTCCTCCGCTCCCACACCTTGCGCACCGGGTACGCCTGAGGGGAGCCGCCCACCCAGGCGGCGTACGTCTCGAGGTCGGGAGCCACCGCGGCGAGCGAGCGGCGCCGCACCTCCCCCTCCAGGAAGGCGAGCAGCGCCAGGGGATGGCCGTGTTCGAGGAAGTCGGCGAGGCGCCGCAGCGCCTCCCCCTCGTCCCCGGCGACGATGGCGTCGGCGAGGTGCCACATGGGCTCGTCGGGCCGGTTCTGGAACCGCCCCCGGACCGACGCCGCGGTCACCGTTCCCCCGTTCACGGCGAGCTGGTCGAGCGCCCGGCCCAGCGCGGCGACGTCCGATCCGTACCGCTGCAGCAGCACCGCCGCGGCGCCTTCCCCGAGGCGGATGCCCCGCTCCCGGGCGGCGGTGGCGAGCCACGCCGAGGCGTCCCGTTCCCGCAGCTTCTTGACGGTGATCGTCTCGCCGCTGCGCCGCAGCACCGCCCCGAGCGGCGCGGGCACGGCACCCTCGGCGACGAAGACGGCGACGACCTCGTCGGGGTCGACGGCGCCGACGAGCTCGGCGACGATCTCGGCCTCGCCCTTGAGGAGGCGCTGGGCGTCGACGACGAGCAGCGCCCGGGGACCACCGAAGAGGGAGCCGCTCTGGAGCGCCGGCACCACCGCCTGGACGCCCTCGCGGAGCACGCCCTCCCCCTCCCCGTCACCGCCTCGTCCCGGCACGTCGACCCGCACGTGGTCGTCGTTCCCGAGGAGGCGGGCGGCCTCGTCGAGCATGCGCTCCCGTTCGCCGGGTCCGGCGTCGCGGGGTCCGAGGACGGTGAAGACGGGCACGCCGCCAGGGTACCCGCCGCCGTCGACCTCGTCGGGAGGGAGTGGAGGCGCCCCGTCACGGGTCGACGGCCCGGCCCGCCGGTACCGGAGCCGGGTCGCGCAGGAAGGGGATCGCCACGTCCCCCTCGTTCCACGTGACGTGGATCGTGGCGCCGGCGGCCGCCAGCACGGCGAGCACCTCGGGGGCGGGATGGCCGTACTCGTTGGGCCCGACGCTCACCACGGCGACGTCCCCCGCGGTGCGGGCCAGCCACCCGAGATCCGAGGTGCGCGATCCGTGGTGGGGGACGAGGAGCACGTCGGGATGGAGGGGCGGGAGCTCGCGCTGGGCCACCGCCTCGACGTCACCGGCGAGCAGGAGGGTCCGCTCCCCGGCGGCGACGAGCAGCACCACGGAGCCGTCGTTCTGCTTCCGGTACCGCCGCCGCGGCCCGAGCACCTCGATGTGGAACCCTCCCAGCGTGACGGTCCGTCCGGGACGGGGTCGTTCCGCGAGCACGCCCCGGAGCCCGGCCTCCTCCACCAGCTCCCCCAGGACCGGACCGAGATCGGGATGGTCGGGGTACCAGAGCCGCCCCACCGGCACCGCGGCGAGGATGCCGGCGAGCCCACCGACGTGGTCGAGGTCGCCGTGGGTGGCGACGAGCAGGTCGATACGGCGCACGCCGTACCGCCGCAGCGCACCGACGAGCCGCACCGGATCCCGGCCTCCGTCGACGAGGACCGTCGCCCCGCCCGGATCGCGCAGGAGGACCGCGTCCCCCTGCCCCACGTCGAGGAAGATCGCCGTGGGC
>CAZPAV010000080.1:0-5987 GCA_964584755.1 uncultured Acidimicrobiaceae bacterium | reverse complement strand
AAGACGGCATACGAGTTTTCTGCCTGTCTCGTGGGCTCGGAGATGTGTATAAGGGGCAGCTCCTCGACCACCCCGACCGGGCCGCGGCCATGGGAGCCGCCGCCCGCCGGCGCGTCGCCGGTCGTCGCCCACGGCACGTGGCGAACGCCTACCGCACCCGCTACCGGGGCGGGACGTGACCGCCCGCCTCGCCCCCCTGTGGCGCCCGGCGGCGCTCCTCGGCGCCGTCGGGATCGGTGTGGCCGTCCCCGGCACCGGGCCCGCCGCCGACGCCCTCCACCTCGCCGTCGCCGTCGCCGTCCTCCTCCTCGCCGGCGACACGCTGCTGCGGGCGCTCCGCATCCCCATCGACACCGCCGCGGCGCCGGTCCTCGCCGCCGCCGCCGGCACGGCGCTCCTCACCCTGCTCGCCGCCCTCGTCGCCCTCCCCGCCCCCGGCGACCTCCGCCCGCCGCTCCTCCTCGCCCTCGTCGCCGGCACCGCCGTCCTCGCCGCCCTCCCCGGAGGGCGCACCCACCGCTTCACCCCGGCGCCTGCCCTCGACCGGATCGCGGTGCTCGCCGTCGGCGCCCTCGGCGGGCTCCTCCTCGGCGCCGTCACCCACGTCGGCGCCTACCTCGGGTACGACCCCTTCACCATGGCTGCCTACGCCCAGCGTCTCGCCACCCACCCCGTCTCCCCGCTCGCCTTCCCCGACGTCCCCTACAACCACGCCAGTCAGATCGCCGGCGGCGCCTACTACCTCACCGCCGCCGTCCCTCAACTCGGGGGCCCGAGCGTCGCCGGGATCGTCCGCTACGGCGGACCGCTCCTCCTCGCTGCCGCCGCCGCGCTCGTCCTCCTCGTCGTCCGCCGCGGCTTCGGCGACCGCCTCGCCGGCGTCGCCGCCGCCGTCCTGTTCGTGTCCACCCCGTTCGTCATGACCCGGTTCGTCATGTACATCCGGGAGAACGTCGCCATCGTCCTCCTCCTCGGACTGCTCCTGCTCCTCCTCCGGCCCGCACCCCGGCCCGGCGGCGTCACCGTCCTCGCCGCACTCCTCGCCGGTGCCGCCCTCCAGACCCACCTCCTCGTCGGGGCGCTCGCCCTCGTCGCCTGGCTCGTCGCCGCCGCCGGCGACGTCGCCCGGCGGCGTCTCCCCCTCCGGACCGCGGCCGCCGCCCTCGGGCTCCTCGGCGTCTTCACCCTCCCCTTCGCCGCGCCGATCCTCACCCGCTTCCTCCCCGGGTTCACCCACGTCCAGCTCGCCGGACTCGCCGGAACCCTCGCTCCCGGAGACCCGGCGGCGAACATCTGGCGACGCGGCATCCGCCCCGGCGACCTCGGCGTCGTCGCCCTCGCCGCCACCCCGGTGGGGGCGTGGTGCGTGCTCCACACCCGGGCCTTCCGTCCCGCCGCGATCCTCCTCGCTCCCGTCCTCGCCGTCGCCGCCGGCGTCGTCGCTCTCGCCGCCGCCGGAGCCCCGCTGCCGACGGTCCGCCTCGTCGTCCACCTGGCGTTCGCCACCGCCGTCCTCGGCGGTCTCGGCGTCGCCGCCGTCACCCACGCCGCATGGCGAGGTGGCACGCGCACGACCACCGTCCTCCTCCTCGGCGCCCTCCTCGCCGCCACCGTCCCCCCCGTCGTCCACTACCGGAAACCCACCCCGTTCGCGCCGGCGCAGATCGTCGCCGCCCGGCGTGCCGTCGCTACGGCCGCCACCGAGTCGGCCGTCCTCCTCAGCCCCTTCAACGAGGTCACGCTCCTCCTCTTCGCCGGCGCCGACCGGGTCGTCACCGACGGCGCGCTCATCGCCGACGCCGTCACCGCCCCCACCCCGGAGGCGCTCGCCGCCGTCCTCGAACGCCTCGGCCTCGACGAGCATCCCGTGCTCTTCTTCGCCTCGAAACGGTTCGTCGGCGACGGGGTGACCGTCTCCGCCGACACCCGCGCCGGAGCCGCCCGTCCGGTGACGATCTTCACCGTGCTGCGACAGGTCGCACCCGGCCTCCCCCTCGGTGCCGTCCCCGACCGGCCGGCGTCCGCCCCTTTCCGCGTCGAGGTCCGGGACCTCGGCGCCGCCTGGCTGCTGCGCCTCACCGCCCGGCGCTGACGCCCCTCACCGCCCCGAACGGGAACGGAACATCGCCCGGACGATCCCCCCGGCGAACCCCCAGCCGTAGGCGACCGCGTCCGGCTTCTTCGACTCGCCGTGGCTGCGGGGCGCCACCGTCACCGGCACCTCCACGGTGCGGAGCCGCTCCCGGGCGCTGCGCACCAGCAACTCCCCGACGTAGAACTGATCCTCGGTGAGGGAGAGCCGGCGGCAGGCGTCGGCCCGGATGGCCCGGAAGCCGTTCGACGGGTCGTTCGTCTCGACCCCCACCAGCGCCCCCATCACCCAGGAGAAGAACCGCACCCCGACGGCCCGCACCCGCTGCCCCGACACCGCGGCGCTGTTCACCCGGCGGACCCCCTGGGCCAGCTCCGCCTCCCCCCGCAGCAGCGGCGCCACCAGCGCCGGGATCTCCCCGGGATCGTGCTGCCCGTCGCCGTCGAGGGTGACGACGATCTCGGCGCCACGTTCGAGCGCGAACGCCATCCCGGTGCGCACCGCCGCGCCCGACCCCCGCCGCAGCGGACGGTCGAGCACGACGTCGGCGAACCGGCCCGCCACCTCCACCGTGGCGTCCGTGGAGCCGTCGGAGACGACCACGACCCGCACCGGGCGTCCCGCCACCTCCCGCGGGACCGCCCGCAGCACCCCGGGGAGGGCGTCGGCCTCGTCGAAGGCGGGAACCACCACGGCGACGAACCCCTCCGGCTCCTCCCCCAGGCGCGCCGCCGCCGGCACCCGGCGGGCCAGAGCCGCCGCCAACTCGCCGACGTCCTGCTGCAGCCGCCCGATCCTCCCCACCGCGGCGAACAGCGCCCACCCCAAGACGACGAACCCCAACACGGTGACGATGGCGACCCGGCGTCCCTCCAGGGAGTGCACCCCGACGAACGCGGCGAGATGATCGAACCAGCGGGGGAACACCGCCAAGGCGAGGAGCCCCACACCGACGACGAAGGTGGCGAGGTCGCGGGCCCGCAGCACCCCCCCGACCCGGTGGCGGCGCAGCCCGGCGACGGCGATGAGCACCGCCACGGTGCCGAAGACGCCTCCGATGACGCGGATCTCGGGCATCGCCCGCAGCCTCCTCTCAGCCGGCGGCCGGTGCGCTCACCGTCCCGACAGTAGCGGAGGCGGAGCCGACCCGGCCGCTCACGTCGTCCCGAGACGCGCCGACTCCGCGCCGGCGCCGCGGCGCCCACCCCAGGCGGCGGCGACCCCCACCCCGGCGGCGGCGACGAGCCAGTAGGAGGGGGACACGTTGGGGATGTGCAGCAGGTTGTTCGAGAACGTCTGCAGGCCGAAACCGGCGAGGGCGCCGGCGATCCCCGCCAGGAGGAACCGCTCCGGCCGGTCCCGGAACGCGGCGGCCAGCACCACCACCCCGGGGAGGACCGCGGCGAGGAAGAGGAGGATCCCGCCGGGGATGCCCGTCTCGGTGGCGGCGCGCAGGAAGGAGTCGTGCGGAGTGATGACCTCGCCCCGCTGGTTCGCCACCTGGCGGAGCTGCTCGGGGGTGAGGCTGCTGCGGGCCCCTTCCTCGAACTCCCCCACCCCGGTGAGGGGACTGCCCCGCACCAGCTCCACCGCGGTGCGCAGCAGCGTCGCCCGGTTGTTCCCCACCCCGAGGCGCTGCACGATCGGCGTCGCCAGCCCGGCGGCGAGCACGAGCACGAGCACCAACGGCACCACCCGGATGCGCCGCGTCACCACCACGACGACGAGGAAGCCGACGGCGGCCCCGAGGATCGACGCCCGGGTGAAGCTCAGCACCAGCGCGAAGAACCCGACGAACGCCGTCGCCGCCGCCGCCGCCTGCAGACGCCGGTCCTCCACCCCGGCGAACAGCCCCACGGCGAGGACCGTCGGGACGATCATCAACCCCCCGAAGAAGTTCGACGCCACCCCCAGCGACCCGGTGATGCGTCCCGGCGAGACGAGCCGCAGGTCCTCCCAGGGGCGCCACCGCTGCAGTCCGACGTGGTAGAGCCGTGCCGAGGTGTTCATCGTCCAATCCGCGTAGTACGCCCACAGGCCGAAGAGCGCCTGGAGGAGCCCGAAGAGGAGCACCGCCCCCACCACGACCCGTCCGTACCCGGGACGCCGGGCGACGACGACCACCCCGGCGAAGAGGACCGCGATCACCCCCCAGCGCACCAGGGCCCGCCCGCCGGCGGCGGCGTCCCCGTGGGAGACGAGCGCCACCGCGCTCCACAAGGCGAACCCGTACAGCGGCCACGCCACCGGCGCGAAGAGCCGGCGCAGGCCCTCGACCCGCCACACCCCCACCGCGACGAGGACCGTCCCGACGAAGAGCGGCAGGTCGTCGACCGAGACCCCGAAGACGTTCGGACCGAGACGTCCCGGGAAGAACGGCGCCGCCGCCACCACGGCGACGCCCCACAGGACCGGGTCGGCGAGCATCCCCGCCTCCCGCAACGCGGAGAGGATCCAGGCCCGCCCGTGGAAGGCGAGCACCCCGACGGCACCGGCGATCCCCACCACCGCACCGGCGGGATGCGACACCCTCCCCACCACCACCGCCGCCACCCACACCCCGAGGAGCCCGGCGACGAGCCCGAACACCCGGCCGGGTGGGACGGAGAGGGAGGTGGCTCGCGGCGAGGTGGTCACGGTGGCTCGGCTCGATGCTGCTCGGCGCAGGACGGTCGCCGCATGGTACGTCCTCAAGGAGACAAGCGGCCGCCCATCACGTCGCGGACGAGCGCCGCGTAGGCGGCGTCGTCGAGGACCGTCGCCCCCGGCAGCGGCGACGGTTCCACCTCCCCGAAGGCCACGTGGACGAGCCGCGGCACCGACCCCGGCAGGAACGGACGCCGCAGCGCGTACACGACCACCCACTGGGCGGCCGCCGGGTCCGACCGGTACACCGCCCGGGCGCTCGGCGACGCCTCCAGCAGCGGGAGGAGGATGCCGCCGTCGAAGACCGAGCTCGGGAAGCGGGCGTTCCCGGTGACGACGAGGTACCGGGCGCCGCTCCCGTCGAGGAGCTCGGCGAGCAGACCGGCCGCCACCGCGCCCCGGCGCGTCCGGGTCACGTGGAGGCCGGTCACCTGCTCCCCGGACACCGGAGCGGCCGGCACCGTCCCCGCCCAGTCGACCCGCTCCCGGAACTCCCCGCCGGCGGGAGCCGCCACGAGGAACGGCACGAGCCGGGGGCGGAAGCCGGCGTCCGCCAGCCGCCACAGCGACGAGAACGCCAGGGGCGTCCCCGCGACCGTCTCCCCCGCGGCGTGGCCCGCCAGCCAGGAGGCGGCCGCCACCGTCACCGGGCCCTCGAGCGTCAGGTCCTGCACCCGCGCCCGGGTGTCGAGGCGCTCGGTCGCCTGCACCGACCCGAGCAGCACCCCCGCCACGACGACGACCGCCCCGGCGGCGAGGAGGCGCCGTCCCGTCCCGAGCGCCGCCTCCGTCGCCGAGGCGAGGAGGAGGGCGAGCCCCGGCAGCAGGAGGTAGGCGTTGCGGACCCCCAGCCCGGTGGCGGCGGCGTCGAGGAGGAGCGCCACCCCCACGGCGACGAGGAGCGTCCCGGCGAACGCCGCCGCGTCGTCGCGCCGCAGCGCCGCCCACCCCAAGGCCAGGAGCAGCCCCGGCAGCAGCACCCCCCACGCCGTCCCGCCGTAGAGCTGGATCGCCAGCTCGTCGCGTACGGCGCCCGCCAGCTCCACCGCCCCGTGGATGGGTGTCGCGCCGGCGACGAGGAGCACCACGTGGGCCCAGACGAGCACCCCGGCCGCCGCCGGCCGCCGCCCGCCCCCCCGCGCCCGCCCCACCCCGCCGCCCCCCCCACCCCCCGCCGCCCCCCCCCCGCTCCCCCGCCGCCCCCCGCCCCCCACCCCCCCGCTCCCCCCCCCCCCCCGCCCCCGCGCCC
>CAZPAV010000079.1:0-6036 GCA_964584755.1 uncultured Acidimicrobiaceae bacterium | reverse complement strand
GTAGCGGGGGCGGGATTTGAACCCGCGACCTTCGGGTTATGAGCCCGACGAGCTACCAGACTGCTCCACCCCGCGTCGTGGACCCCCGAGTATACCAACCTGGGGATCCTGCCAGCCACCCCCGCCACGCCGGTACCCTCACCGCCCATGGCCCGCGATCCCCGATTCGACCTCCTCTTCGAGCCGGTCCGTATCGGTCCGGTGACGGCACGCAACCGGTTCTACCAGGTGCCCCACTGCAACGGCATGGGGTACCGAGACCCGTCGGCCCTCGCCGCGATGCGCGGCATCAAGGCCGAGGGCGGTTGGGCCGTCGTCTCCACCGAGGAGGTGGAGATCCATCCCTCCTCCGAGGTCTCGCCCTACATCGAGGGACGCCTCTGGGACGACGCCGACCTGCCCGCCCACGCCAAGGTCGTCGACGCCATCCACGCTCACGGTGCGCTCGCCGCCATCGAGCTCGTCCACACCGGGATGGCCGCCCCGAACCACATCAGCCGCATCCCCCCCATGGGTCCCAGTGCGCTCCCCCTCACCGGCCGCATCGATCCCATCCAGGCCCGGGCCATGACCCTCGCCGACATCGCCGACCTCCGCCGCTGGCACCGGGCGGCGGTTGCCCGGGCCCTCCGCGCCGGCTACGACATCGTCTACGTCTACGCCGGCCACGACCTGGCCACCCTCCAACACTTCCTCTCCCCCCGCCACAACCGACGCGACGACGCCTACGGCGGGCCCCTCGAGAACCGAGTCCGCCTCCTCCGTGAGGTCCTCGAGGACACGCTCGAGGTCGCCGCCGGGAAGGCCGCGGTCGCCTGCCGCATCGCCGTGGCCGAGCTCGCCCCCGACGGCTTCACCCTCGAGGACACTCGCGCCCTCCTCGAGCTCCTCGGCGAGCTCCCCGACCTGTGGGACTTCGTCGTCGGCGCTTGGGAGGACGACTCGGTCACCTCCCGGTTCGGTCCCGAGGGAGGCCAGGAGGAGTTCGTCCGGGGTCTCAAGGCCCTCACCTCCAAGCCCGTCGTCGGTGTGGGTCGCTTCACCTCCCCCGAGACGATGCTCCGCCTCGTCCGCCAGGGCGTCCTCGACTTCATCGGCGCCGCCCGGCCCTCGATCGCCGATCCCTTCCTCCCCGCCAAGATCGCCGCCGGGCGCCTCGACGAGATCCGGGAGTGCATCGGCTGCAACATCTGCGTCTCCGGGGACTGGACGATGAGCCCCATCCGCTGCACCCAGAACCCGTCGATGGGCGAGGAGTGGCGCCGCGGTTGGCATCCGGAGCGGTTCGACCCCGGACCCGGACCGGAGGAGGTCCTCGTCGTGGGCGGCGGACCGGCTGGGCTCGAGGCCGCCATGGCCGCCGGCAAGCGCGGCTACCAGGTCGTGCTCCTCGAGGCGGGCCGGCGACTCGGCGGCCGGGTCTTCCGCGAGGCGGAGCTGCCGGGACTCGCCGCCTGGCGCCGCGTCGTCGAGTACCGCCAGGGGCAGATCGATCGCCTCCCCAACGTCTCCTGGTACCTGGAGAGCACCCTCACCGCCGCCGAGATCCTCGAGTACGGATTCCGGCACGTCGCCGTCGCCACCGGCGCTCGCTGGCGGGCGGACGGGGTCGGCCATCACCACCGCAGCCCGCTCGAGATCGACCCGGCGATGGAGATCCTCACCCCCGACGACCTCCTCGACGGCACCCGTCCCACCGGCCGCCACGTCGTCGTCTTCGACGACGACCACTACTACATGGGCGGCGCCCTCGCCGAGCTCCTCGCCCGTGAGGGGTATCGGGTCACCCTCGTCACCCCCGCCTCCGACGTCTCCCACTGGACCCACAACACCATGGAGCAGCACCGCATCCAGCGGCGCCTCCTCGAGCTCGAGGTCGCGCTCCTCCCTCAGCGGGCCATCGCCGGCATCGCCGCCGACACGGTGACGACCACCTGCGTCTTCACCGGACGTCCCTTCCCGCTGGCGTGCGACACGGTGGTGCTCGTCACCGGCCGCCTCCCCGTCGCCGCGCTGGTCACCGAGCTGACGGAGCTGCAGGCCCGGCATCCCACCGGTCCCCTCCGCACGGTCCGGGCGGTCGGCGACGCGCTCGCCCCGGGTACGATCGCCGCCGCGGTGTGGGACGGCCGGCGCTTCGCCGAGGACCTCGGCCGCGACCCCGATCGTGGCCTCTTCCGTCGGGACCTGCCGACCTTCGCCTGAAGGGCCCGCGTCACCGACGCGCCACAGGCGGTTCCCCACCGGAGGCGGGACTCAGGTACCGGTCCCCACGTCGACCGTCCCCCCGAGGAGCCGGTTCGCCTCGTCGATCGCGGCACGGGCCTCGGCGATCTTCGCCGCGTACGTGGCGAGGTCGGCTCGCCGCAGGGCGGCGTCGGCGTCGACGAAGGCCGCCTCGGCCTTCGCCAGGAGCGCCCGCACCTGGGCGTCGACCGATCCCGCCGGCGGTGCGGTCCCGCCACCCGGCTCACCGCCGGAGGTCGGTGGCGTCACGCCCGGTGCCGCCGAACCGAAGAGGAGCTGCAAGGCCTCCTCGAGGCTGTTCGCGATCTCGATCCGCCCGTTGAAGGTCACGACGACCCGCTTGAACTGCGGGATGCCGCTCGTCTTCCCCGCGGCGTTGTCCGAGGCGGTGATGTAGATGGGTTGGACGTAGAGGAGCGCCTCCTCGACGGGGATGACGAGCATGTTCCCCTGGATCACCTTCGACCCCTGCTGCCCGAGGAGGGTGAACTCGGAGGAGATGACCGGGTCCTGGTTGACGAAGTCCCCCACCTGTCCCGGACCGTCGATCTGGCTGTCGGCGGGCAGCGAGTACTCGATGAGTCGCCCGTACTCCTCCAGCGGCCCCGACTTCGCCACCATGAAGGCCACCATGTTCGGGCGGTTCGCCGGGGTGAACGGCTGCATGAGGAGGAACGACAGCTCGTTCTCGCCGGGCAGCTTCATGAGCAGGTAGTACGGCAACATCGGGCTGAACCGCTGGTTGTTCGCGTCGACGAAGGTGCCTCGCAGGTCGGGACGCGGCGAGTTCGACGGATCCCGGGCGATCTGCCACGGATCGACGTTCGAGAAGAACTGCTTCGGATTCGTCACGTGGTAGAGGCGGTACACGTCGGTCTGGATCCGGAACAGGTCCTCCGGGTAGCGGAGATGGGAGACGATCTCGGCGGGCATCGACCCCGCCGGCTCGAACACGTCGGGGAAGATCCGCTCGTTCGCCTGGAGGATGGGATCGGTGGGGTCGATGATGTACAGGTCGACGGTCCCGTCGTAGGCGTCGACCACCGCCTTCACCGAGTTGCGGATGTAGTTGAAGTCGTTGGGGAGACCCGGCCCGGCGTTGAGCCGCCGCGTGTCGGCGGGCCGCGAGTACGGGTACCGGTTCGTGAGGGTGTACAGGTCGAGGACCCACTTCACCCGGCCGTCGATGATCACCGAGTAGGGATCGGCGTCGGCGTAGAGGAACGGGGCGAGACGACGCACCCGATCCCGGACCTGACGGGCGAGCAGCACCTTGCTGTCCCCGGCGATCTGCCCGGAGATGAGGGTGTCGAGATCCCCGAATCGGAGCGCCCAGGCGGCTCGCCGCAGCACGTTCCCCAGCGGGACCCCGCCCGTCCCGTCGTAGCTGTTGTTGGCGACGTTCTCGCCGGAGGTGCCGAGAGGGAAGTCGACCTCCGGCTCCTTCGACCCGACGATGAGGAAGTTCGCGCCGACCCGATCCGAGAAGTAGATCCGCGGCTGGGTGATCTCGAGACCGGGATCCCCGGAACGGTTGACCGGGGGGATGTCCTTGACGAGGAGATCCGGCTGACCGTCGCCGGTGACGTCGTTGGCGGGACTGAGGACGGTCCCGAACCCGTGGGTGTAGACGAGATGCTCGTTGACCCATCCCCCCCCGGGGATGTTCTGCTCGTCGAGCTCCCGGGCGGCGACCATCACCTGGGTGAGCTTGCCGTCGATGACGTAGCGGTCGGCGTCGACGTCCCCGATGTCGTAGAAGGTCCGGATGTTCTGGAGCTGCTGGTACGTCGTCAGCAGCACTCCGGGGTCCCACAGCCGGATGTTGCTGATCGTCGGCGTGTTCGCCGCGAGGTCATCGGCCGACAGCTCGGTGCTCGCCGCGAACGGCTTCACCTCCACCCGCGACAGTCCGTACGCGTCCCGGGTGAACGCGATGTTGTGCGCCACGTACGGCGCCTCCTTGTTCACCTCGTCGGGGATGACCCGGAACCGTTGCACGAGCGCCGGGTAGAGGCCGCCGACGACGATGGAGGTGACGAGCCACAGCCCGACGGCGATGACCGGCAGCGTCCAGCCACGGAACCACAGGTTGACGAGGAGGATGACCGCGGCCACGACCGAGATGATGATGAGCAGGTTGAGGGCCGGCGTCTGGGCGTTCACGTCGGTGTAGGACGCGCCGAAGACCCGCCCCCGGGTCGAGTAGAGGAGGTCCCACTTGTCGAGCTGGTAGCCGGCGGCCTTGAGGAGGGCGAGGAAGGCGAGGAGGATGGAGATGTGGGCCTTCACCCCGGCGCCGGTCCGCCGGCCCGGCCGCTGCACCGCGATGCCCCCGTTGAGGTAGTGGGTGGCGACCACGACGAGGGTGAGCACGAGGAGGAGCTGGAAGGCCCATCCGAAGACGTCCCGCAGGAACGGCACGTCGAAGACGTACAGTCCGACATCGTGTCCGAAGATGGGATCGGTGATCCCGAACGGTCCCCCGTAGCGGAAGAGGAGCCAGTCCTCCCACCAGGCGGCCGCGCCGAGGCCGATGAGGATCCCGAAGAACGCCGAGGCCGCCAGACGCACCCGGCCGGCCCGGGTCTCCATCCACTCCTGGAAGCGCTCGAGGAGCTCCTCGTCGGGGCTCCCGGCGACGATCCCACCCCGCGGCGAGAGCCGATCGACGATGAAGAGGTTCACCCAGAACAGCGCCACCGCCACGAGGGCGGCGGCGATCACGAGCCACACCCTGGTGAAGACGAGCGTCCCCCACACGGAGGAGTGCCCCATGCTCTCGTACCAGAGGTAGTCGGTCCACAGCGTCGCCAGCCACCGGGCGACGAGGAGGAAGGCGAACCCCCCGCCGAGGACCACGATCCCGACGCGCCGCAGCCGGGACCGCGGTCGGAAGGGGACGGGCTCTCTGTTGATCACCGAGGCGATTCTATTGGGCTCGTCGTCACGAGCGCTCCCGGTGCCACCGTGCATCCGCACTCGGGTCCGGCCGGAGGGATCGTCGTCCCCCGAGGCGGGCCGCCGACGGCGTCCCATGGGCCCTTCCCCGCCGGGCACTCGGGGCAGGCCCGCCCCGGCCCCGGGACCACCACCGCGTCGGACCCGGTCGCGGCGAGCGCGGCGAGGAGTCCGGCCTGGTAGGCGCTCGCCGCCACGAAGCGGATGCGGCGCTCCGCCTCGTCGGTCCGCCAGGCGCGGAACACCCGGCTGGCCGCCGCGCCGAGCTCCCGGGCTCCGGCGTCTCGCTCGCGGGCGGCCGCCAGCGCCTCGGCGACGGCCGCGGCGAGATCCTCCGCCACGCGCGCCGCCACCGCGAGGTCGAACACCCGGGCGGGCGCCTCCCCGCCCGAGCCTCCGGCGAGCTCGGCGGCGGCCTCGAATCCGGCGGCGTACGCCGCGGCATCGAGCGCCTCGAGCTCGGCCGAGAAGATCGCCGCCGCCGCCTCGGGGTCGAGCCGTCCGCCGTCGCCGATCCGGATCTCCTCCAGCAGGCCGTTCTGGGCCTCGAGCAGGCCCTTCTTCACCGCCCGCAGCGCCCGGTTCTGCAGGGGCAGCAGGCGCCGGTCGCGCACGAGGAGCGGATCCGGCGAGGCCGGGGCGGCCGGAGGCGCTGCGTCGGAGGGCGTCGGGTGCGGCGCATCCGTCGCCGGCTCCTCGACGGCGGTCTCGCCGCGCAGGGCGGCGAAGGGCGCATCGAGGTCGTCGGGTACCGCCGTGGCGGTCGGCGGCGGCGCCTCCACCGGCGGGACCTCGACCGGGGGTGCAGACTCCACCGGCGGAGAAGGC
>CAZPAV010000078.1:0-6766 GCA_964584755.1 uncultured Acidimicrobiaceae bacterium | reverse complement strand
GGTGTGTGGAGCGGGGGGGTGGGGGCTGGGTGGGGGGGGGGAGGGGGGGGGGGTGCGGGGCGGGGTGGGCGAGGGGGGGGCGGGGCGCGTGGGGGGGGGGGCGGGGGGGGTCGGGGTGGCGGGCGGCGCGGGGGGGGGGGGGGGGGCGGGGGCGGAGGGGGGGGGGGGGACGGGGGAGGGCGGCGCGCGCCGGGTCCGTCTCCGGGAGGGCGGCGAGGCGATCGGCGAGGAGCCGGAGCTCGGCGAGCAGCTCGTCGGCGGAGGGGTGGGACGCCATGGTGGCAGCGTACCGTCGGGTGCGGTGGACACAGCGGCCCGGACAACCCTCGAGGAGAGGTCGAGAGTGGGGAGGATTCCGGTGTGCCAAGGGGTTTCGCGTGAACCCTCGAGTCGAGATCGAGGTCGGGCGAAATGACAAAACCGTCTTAGGCACGCTCCTGTGGGTAAGACGGCGGTCCGGCCGGCGTGCCGGGGCGGCGGGAGAGCACGAGGAGAGGGAGAGGCGCGCGTTCGCGCGAAGGGCTCGACGGGGTCCGCCCCGCCCGCGCTCAGCCGGCGCGGACCGCGGCGACGAGCGCCCGGGCGCGCTCGGGGTCGACCGGGTTCGTGGCGCGGCCGTCGACCTTGATCGAGGTGCCGACGATGACGCCGTCGGCACGGGTGAGGAGGTCGTCGATGGTGGCCGGGGTGGAGCCCGAGCCGACGAAGAGCGGAAGGTCGACGGCGGCCCGGACGAGACGGAGATCCTCGCGGTCGGGGGCGCTCCCCGTGCCGATCCCCGAGACGACGATGGCGTCGGCACCGGCACGCTCGGCGATGTTGCGGGCGGCGTCGTCGATGCGAAGTCCCGGGGGAGGCGCGGCGTGCTTGACGAAGACGTCGGCCATGATGCGGACCGTGGGGCAGAGCGCGGCGCGGGTCCTCGCCACCGCGGCCGCGCGTCCCACGATGGGTCCCTGATCGGTGTACATGGTTCCGGAGAGGACGTTCACCCTGATGAAGGAGGCGCCCGTCGCCGCGGCGACGGCCAGGCCGGCGAGGGCGTCGTTCCGCAGGACGTTGACCCCCACGGGGAGGGCCACCGCGTCGCGGACCGCGGCGACGAGACGGGTCATGGCCGCCACGGTCACCTTCGGGACGTCCTCGGCGAAGTAGGGCGTGTCGCCGAAGTTCTCCACGAGCACACCGTCGAAGCCGGCGTCCTGGAGGCGCAGCGCGTCCTCGACGGCCGCGTCCTCGACCGCGGCGAGATCACCGGAGAACCGCGGCGCTCCGGGGAGCGGTGCCAGGTGGACCATGCCGACGAGACGGGGGAGGTCCATCACGGCTCAGTACGCCCTGACGACGCGCAGGGCGGTCTCGGCGTACCGTCCGAGCGCCTTGAGGCCGGTCTCTTCGGCACGCTGCCGGCGCACCGCGACCCGGCACCACTCCCCGGCCTTGCCCCGGACCACCTGGTCGGTCTCCTCGGGGCCGAACCGCCACGCCTGATACCGGGGTCCCATCACCTCGACCCGGATGCCCTGGGTCGGGAACTCCTCGCCCGCCTCGGCGAAGGCGAACCGCAACGTTCGCTGCGCCAGCCAGGCGACGTGACGGAGCCGGGGTGTGTCGGCGAGGGGATCCTCGGCGCCCTCCTCGAGCTCCTCCTCGGCGAGCGGGGTGATCCGGCCGAGGATCGCCGCCTTGATGTCGAGCCCATGTGCCCAGGTCTCCATGAGGCGGAGCGTCGCGAAGGTGCGGGCCCCCATGTCGCCGTAGATCCAGGTGACCCGGTCGGAGGCCTCCAGACGGGAGAGCGCCTCGACCACGTCGGCCCGGGCGAAGCGCCACCACTCGATGATCTCCTGGTGGCGCTTCCCGCGCCCGCGCGCCACTCCCCGGGCCGTCCATTCGTCCACCGACGTGATGTCCTCGCGGGCGAGTCGCTCCGGACCTTCGGCGATGACCTCCGCCGCCATGGATTCGACCGCGGCGAGATGACTGACCTGGTCCTGGATCGTCCATCCCGCCGCCGGGGTCGGGCGCTTCCAGTCGCGGTCGGAGATGCTCTGGAGGAACTGGTCGAGGTGCTGCTCCTCGGCCACGAGGTCGGAGAGGATCTCGCGCATGGTGGGATTCTAGGGTCGCGGCGCCGGGGCCCCGACGGACACTCCGGCGACGATCTCAGACGAAGGCCGCCCGGTTGAGGCGATCGACGAGCTGGCGAAGCCGTCCGAGGTGGCGGCGATCGAAGTGCAGCCGGATACGGTGGAGGTCGAGGTGGTCGTCGTCGGCGACCTCCGCGGGGGTCGGATCGATCTTCTCGATCGTGCCCGAGACGAGGAGGTCGGCGAACTCCTCGTTCATCGCGGCGAGCAGCGTGTCGCTCGGTTCGTTCTTGAGGCGGAGCACGAGCCGTCCCTCGACGTACCGCTGAGAGTGATAGTTCCCGTAGAAGCAGAGGATCTCGTCGACCGCCGCGTCGAGGTCGGTGGTGACCTTGAAGAGGCTGAGGTCGTCGGGGGAGATCATCCCCGCGGCGGCGAGATGGTCGACGAAGGTCCGCCAGGGCTCCCAGTACCCGGTGCCCTCGGCCTCGATCATGACGATGGGATGGAGGTCCGACTTCCCCGTCTGGATGAGCGTGAGGAGCTCGAAGGCCTCGTCCTGCGTCCCGAACCCGCCCGGGAAGAGGACGAAGGCGTTCGACTCCTTGACGAAGACGAGCTTCCGCGTGAAGAAGTACTTGTAGTTGATGAGCCGGCTCTCGTGGACGTACGGATTCGCCTCGGCTTCGAAGGGGAGGCGGATGTTCACGCCGAAGCTGTGATCGCTGCCGGCGCCCAGGTTCCCGGCCTCCATGATCCCGGGTCCCGCGCCGGTGACCACCATCCAGCCGTGGCGGTCCACCATCCGGTTGGCGAACTCGGCGGCGAGCCGGTAGTTGGGGTCCTCGGGTGGGGTGCGGGCCGACCCGTACATGGTCACCTTGGGGACCTCCCGGTACCGCGAGAAGACGAGGAACGAGTACCGCAGCTCTTTGAGGGCGCTGTTCATGAGCTTGAGGTCGCCACGGTCGGTGTCGTCCCGCAGGAGCTTGAGGGCGGTCACCACCATCTCTCGAACGAGGTCCTCGTCGTGGTCGTGACCCTCGTGGACCGCCGCGGCGTCGTGGACGAGCGCGGCGATCCGTTCGTCGAGCGCCGCGTCGCCGAGGTCGTAGGCGCGCATGAGGCCACGCTAGCCCGCCGCGGCGGCACACTCGACGGGACGCGGCCGCGGCGAGGGTCTCGCCGGGACGGCACGGCGTCCTCAGCCGGCGAAGGGCGGGCCGGACGGGCCCCGGCGGACGACCGCCGACCAGACCGTCTCGTAGTGATCCCGGTCGTAGGGATCGATGTGGGGGAGGACGAACTCCTCCCACGCCCGACGGAGCGGATCCTCGGCGGTGGCGTACATGTGGAGGCCGGCGGGGATCCGGTCGAGGACGGTGCGCAGGCTCAACGGGGTCTCGACGCGCGTCGTCGCGTCGCCGGCGACGAAGGAGCGGTTGATCTCGACGGCGAGACGGGCGATCGCGTCCACGAGCTCGGGACGGATCGTCTCGTGCCGTCGCAGGATCATCGTCCGGAGGTCCTCCTCGGCGGGGAACGTCTTCTCCCAGATGATCCAGCGGTCCGCGAACGCCTTGTTGAGGGTCTGGGTCCCCGCGTAGTCCCGCAGGTCGGTGGGGTTGAGCGTGCCGAAGATGCGCACGTCGTCGCGGAGGCGGATCAGCTCGCCGGTGGGGAGCTCCAGCGCCTGGTGCCGGTCGAGGAGGCCGTGGAGCGCGAAGAGCGTCTCGGCGCCCGCCGCGTTGAGCTCGGAGAGGTTGACGAGCGCCGGACCGCGGAGGGCGCGGGTGATGTCCCCGTCCTCCCAGCGGGACTCGGTGCCGCCCTTGCCGTCGCCGTGGAGCTTGACGGACCCGATGAGCGTGATGTCGCGCACCTCGCCGGTGAGCGGGATGCGGTAGTACGGCATGCGCATCCGGGCCGCGAACTGCTCGAGGTCGTGATCCTTCCCGGTTCCCATGTGGCCGCGGAGGGCCAGGTGGAGCGGCACCTCGGCGAAGTGGTCGCGCCGGATGCGCTCCAGCGCAGCGAGCCGGTACAGCATGCCGACGTCGACGTAGTAGGGGTCGGGTCGGGGAACGTGCGCCAACCGGAGCTCCCGATCGGGGAGGTCGGTCGGGACGTCGAAGGTCTCGAGTTCGATCGGTGGCCCCTGGCCGTCGGGGTCGGTGAAGGTGACGAGCTCGGACATGGCAGCTCCTCAGGGGGTCGGGGACGTGTTGCGTTCCGAGGCGTGGATCCACCAGGAGCCGCCCCGATGGGCGGCGATGCTCCGGTACAGGGTCGAGCGCACGCCGTCGACCATGGCACGCGCCAGGGCCGGGGGGCGCTCCACCACCTGGCTTCGGGAGTAGGCGGCGCACACGGTGTCGTCCCCGATGCCGATGCCGAGGACGGTGGTGCCGCCGCGCTCCACCCCGGCGGCGGTCTCGGCGAGGGCATGCACCGATCCGCGGGTCATCCCGTCGGCGAGGACGACCATGATCCGGTGGGAGACGTTGCGGGCGGCGAGACGCTCCGCCGCATGGGCGAGGTTGAACTCGTCGACGTTGGCGGCCTTCTCGAACAGCGAGATGGGGGGTTCCCGGTCGGGCCGGGCCCGCACCACCCGGGCCGCCTCCCGCGGGGCGGCCGCCATCCAGAAGAGGCCGGCGAGCACGTCCTCGCTCCCGCGCCAGCGACGCGCGAACGGCTTGATGAGGTAGTGGTTGACGGTGCGGGTCAGCCGCTCCGCGGCACCTCCCTGACGCCGGCGCAGGGTCCCGGTGGCCCGGCTGCGCCGGAGGAGGTAGCTGTGCTCGGTGTCCTGGGGGACGGCGGCGAAGGCCCGGTTGAAGATCGCCACCTCGAACTCGAGCTGCAACTCGTCGCAGAGTCGGGCGAGCGTCCAGGCGCCGAGAATCGCCGCGGCGAGCCCCCAGGGCACCGGTCGGACGGCGCCGACACCGCGGGGCTGCAGCATGGAGGCGGATCCGTCGACGAGGAGACTCACCCCGTAGGAGCGCCTCGTCGGGAGGTCCCGGCGCTCGAACATCCGCTCGTACACCCCGGCACCGAGGAGGAGGGCCGCGTAGGGGGAGAGGTCGCCGGCGTCGAACCCGGAGCGGAGGCCCCGACGCTGGTTGGCGAGGAAGAGGGGGTAGAGCTCCCCCGAGACGCGGTGTTGGGCGAGACCCCAGCGGCGGGCGGCGGTGCGCAGCAGCTCCCGACCGGCGGGAGCGAAGGCGCGAAACCGCTCGGGGAAGTCGGAGACGACGAGCTTCCCGCCCTGGCCGGTGGGGAGGTAGACGGTGGGCGCCGCGCTGATCCGCATGAGCTGCTCGGTGGCCGGGTCTCCCGCCTGCTCCACGTCACCGGCCTTTCCCTCGCGAGCGGCGACCGCCTGGGCTGCCGAACGCGTCTGCTCGTACGAGTCCCGATCGTGCAGCGGCGGCGTCATGAGCCGGACCGCGTCCACGGAGGTGGCGATCGCGGTGCGGTCGGCGTCCGCGGCGGCCTTGCGCCCGGCGGGCGTCGGCTCGGCGCCGCCGTCGGCGAGGAGGCCGTGGTGGCGGGCGACCTCGAGGAGGCGCAGCGCGGTCCCGCCCACCGTCCACGCGTCGCTCTCCGCGGGGATCTGCTCGAGGAGGGGGAGCGCGTCGTCGAGGGCCGCGGCGACGTGGGGCGCGACACGGCGCTGCAGGGCGGAGCGGTCGAGGTAGTCGCCGAGGAGGAGGAAGCAGGCGAGGGCGAACTGCCCCAGGGGACGGGCCTCGGCCACGGCTCCCGGTGCGGAGGCCCGATAGAGGTCGGCGAGGACGGATCGGGCTCCCGGATAGGGCGCGAAGTGGACGCGTTCCTGGCGCGCGTCCTCGAGCGCGAGGAAGAGGGCCTCGGCGGCCGGGCCGCCCGCCACCGTCAGGGCCTCGAGCAGGGGGACCGGCTCCTCCTCCACGTCGGCGGTGCCCGGCTCCGCTCCCGGGGACGCCTCCGGTGAGCCGAGCCAGGCGGCGGGGATGGGGCGCTCCTCGTCGAGGTCCGTGGCGATGAGGTGGACGACCTCGTGCAGCGCCGAGGTGAGGGCGACCTCGGTGGGCGTGACGGGTGCCCGACGGAGGTAGGCGGCCTGGAACACGCCGGGGTCGAGGACGATCTCGCCCTCGCCGGCCGACGCCTGCGATCCGAGCCGGACGCGGAGGGCCTCGTCGTCGGCCATGGCCCGGGCGAACCGGGTCACCGCCGGGGCGACGCGCTGGTAGCGCGCCACCACGGCCTCGATGGCGTTCGCCTCCGCGGGGAGCATCTCGGTGAGGGTCGATCGTCTCGGCATGAACCTTCGAGTCTACGGGGATCGCCGGCTCGCTACGGTGGTGGCGTGGAGGATCTCGAGATCGTCGCCGGCGTGGTCGTGCCCGCCGCGGAGCTGCAGTGGCGCTTCGAACCGGCGGGGGGTCCGGGAGGACAGCACGCCAACCGTGCCGCGACCCGGGCCGTACTGCGCTTCGACGTGGCCGGGTCGCGGGCGCTCGACCCCTCCACCCGGGACCGCATCCTCGCCCGGCCCGGACCCGCCGCCCCCGGCCGCCGCGTCACCGCGGCCCCCCACGCGCACCCGTCCCCGTGCACGAACCCACTCGCCGCCCCGGCCCTGCTGCCACCACCGCCTGCGCCATCACCCGTCGCACGCCACG
>CAZPAV010000077.1:0-7565 GCA_964584755.1 uncultured Acidimicrobiaceae bacterium | reverse complement strand
GGAGGCGGGGCGGCGGCTGCGGGGTGCGCTGGGGTGTCGTGCGGGGGGGGGGCCACGGGGGGGGGCGGGGGGGCGGTCGGCGGGACGGGGGCGGGGACGGCGGCCGGGTGGGGGGGGGGGGGCGGGGCGGAGGGGCGGGCCGTGGGGGGCCGCCACGGCGCCGAGGCGGCGAGCACGTCCTTGGGGACGTCGACGAGCACCGGTCCGGGACGCCCTCCGGTCGCGGTCGCGAAGGCGCGGGAGAGCACCTCCGGGAGGTCCGCGGCGGACTCGACGAGCCAGTTGCGCTTCGTGCACGGCCTGGTGAGGGCGGTGGTGGGGGCTTCCTGGAAGGCGTCGGTGCCGATGGCTCCGGTGGCGACCTGGCCGGTGATCGCCACCAGGGGCGTGGAGTCGGCCTTGGCGTTCATGAGGGGGGTGACGAGGTTCGTGGCGCCGGGACCGGAGGTGGTGATGACGACGCCGGGCGTACCGGTCGCCTGGGCGTACCCCTCCGCCATGTGACCGGCACCCTGCTCGTGGCGGGCCAGGACGTGTCGGAGGGGACGATCGAGGAGGGGGTCGTAGAGGGGGAGGATCGCACCGCCGGGGACGCCGAAGACGACCTCGACACCGTGGTACTCGAGCGTCCGGAGCAGGATCTCCGCGCCGGTCAGGTCGGCCATGGGTCCTCCTGGGGATAGAGAAAACCCCCTGCGGGTGGGCAGAGGGTTCGGTGCACGCCGGAGCCGGCGCGCACCTACACGATGATGATCTCGGTGTGACGGGTCATGGGGGCGGAGTATGCGGGCATCCCGCGACCGTGTCAAGCACGGGCCGGGCCGAGGCCGCCGCCGCCGGGGATGGTCACCCCGCGCCGAGGTACGTGGCGGTGGCGTTCGCCCGCCACACCAGATCCCAGGTGCTCGCGGTCGGCTCGAGGTGCGGGGTCGCCGAGAAGGGACCGGCGTTGTTCACGAGGATCTCGAGTCCGCCCCGTCGGGCGACGGCCGTGGCGACGAGGCGCCGGCCGGAGGCGCGCCGGTGCCTCATGCGATCCGGGTCGCCCAGGGTCCGTGGCCGCGGTACGCGGCGAGGTTCGCCGCGATCAGCCGCGTCAGGCGTGGCGTGAGGCGATCGGACGCCCAGGCCATGTGCGGGGTGAGGATGACGTTCTCGAGCTCCCAGAGGGGGGAGTCGCTCGGGAGCGGCTCGACGGTGGTCACGTCGAGGGCGGCGCCCCGGAGCTCGCCGTGACGGAGGGCCGCGACCAGGGCCTCCTCGTCCACGGTGCTGCCGCGCCCCACGTTCACGAACCAACCGTCGCCGAGCGCGGCGAGGGCCGCGGCGTCGATGAGTCGTGCCGTGTCGGAGCGTGCCGGCAGGGCACCGATGGCGGCGTCGGCTCGCTCGAGGAGCCACCGGAGGCGGTCGGGTCCCACGACGAGCTCGGCGACGCCGGCGTAGGAGCGGGGATCGCGCTTCATGCCGACGACGCGCATCCCGAGGGCGGCGAGGCGGCGGGCGATCTCCTCGCCGATCGCGCCCAGACCGAGGACGGCGACGGTCATGCCCGCGGACTCCTGGACGATCTCGGGGGCCCAGATCCGGCGGCCGGCTCGTCGCATCGCGGGTCCGAGGCCTCGGACGAGGGCGAGGAGGAGGGCGACGGCGTGCTCGGCGACCGCGGGCGAGTGGGCGCCGCGCGCCGAGGTGACGACCACCTCGTGGCTGCGCAGGGTCTCGAGAGGGAACTGGTCGACGCCGGCGGAGATGGCCTGGACCCAGCGGAGGCCGGAGGTGAGGAACCGATCCTCCCACGGGTACGTCACGAGGACCGCGGCACCCGCGCCGAGGGCGGCCGCCACGCCGTCGCCGTCCCCGGGGGTGACGAGATCGACTCCGGGGAGGGCGGCGAGGGCCGTGTCGAGCCCCGGTCCGTGCACCGGGTGGAGCACCATCCGAATCACCCTGCGTCTCCTCCTCCTGGCCGGCGAGATTATATGATCCGGCGGGTCGCGACGAGGAGGGGTGATGGCGCTGGGTGAGGTGCTGACGGCCATGGAGGTCCTGGGAGGCCCGGGCGAGGGTGAGGAGGTCGCCGCCCTGTGGCGTGACGCGGGTCTCGAGGTCGAGGTGACCCCGATGGCGGGGGAGCGGGGACGCACGACGTTCCTACGCACCCGGGTCGCGGGGGAGCGGGGCCGCCGAAGCGGTGGGGAGGCGCCGACGATCGGGATCGTGGGGCGGCTCGGCGGGGTCGGGGTGCGACCCCATCGGGTCGGGCTCGTCTCGGACGGCGACGGCGCCGTGGCGGCCGTGGCCGCCGCGCTGCGCCTGGCCCGCATGGCACGGCGGGGGGATCGACTACCCGGTGACGTGACGATCGCCACGCACGTGTGTCCGGCGGCGCCGACCGAGCCGCACGATCCGGTGCCGTTCATGGGAACGCCGGTCCCGATGCGGGTGATGAACGAGATGGAGGTGGGGCCGGAGATGGAGGCCGTGCTCGTCGTCGACGCCTCCAAGGGGAACCGGATCCTCAACCATCGGGGCATCGCCTTCACCGCGACGGTGCTCCGCGGCTGGGTGCTGCCGGTCGCGCCGGATCTCGTCACGGTGTACGAGCAGGTGTGCGGCATCCCGGCGCGAGTCCTCCCCATCTCCACCTACGACATCACGCCCTACGGCAACGGGCTCTTCCACGTGAACTCGATCCTGCAACCGGCGGTCGCCACCGCGGCCCCCGTGGTGGGCGTCGCCACGACCGCGGAGGTGGCGGTGCCGGGCTCGGCGACGGGGGCGAGCCGTCCCGAGGACGTGGCCCTGGCGGTGGAGTTCTGCCTGGAGGTGGCGCAACGCTTCGGTGCCGGGACGTTGCGTCTCTACGATCCGGAGGAGTTCGCCACGGCGACGCGCCGCTACGGGTCGCTCCGGCATCTGCAGACGATGGGTCGCGACGAGGGGACGTGACCGGGCGGTGGGGCTCGGCGAGCGGCGGTCAGCGGCGAGGCTCGGAGTCGGCGAGCTCCTCGATGGGGACGTAGTCGAGCTCGATGCCGTAGTGACGGGGCTCGGTCGCCGTCAGGGCGGCGCCGTGCCGGTACGCCTCGGGGCCGGGGAACCCGAGGACGACGACGTGGCGGCCGGGTGCCAGCTCCGTGTTCGAGATCGGCGTCGCGTCCGTGACGTCGAGGACCGCGACGATGTCGGGGCTCATCGCCACGGGAGTCCCGTCCCGGCGGGCGAGGTGGTGCTCGTTCTGGAACCAGATCTCGAGCGTGCCACCCCGGAACTCCTCCGCCCCCGCGATGGTGGTCGTGCCCTCCATGTACCCGTCCGGCGCGTCCTGCCAGGCGCGTTCCCGCACCTCGCCGCGGAAGAGGCGGCGGGCGCCGAGGGCCGCCCGGGCCGCCGTCACCGGATCGTCGCCCCGGAGCCGAGCCTCGAGGACGCGACGGCCGACGGCGAGGGAGCGGGAGAGCGTTCCCGGGACCGTGGCGCCGGCGAGGGCGCGGAGGCGATTGGGGAACGCGGCGTGGGAGCAGGACGCGGCGACGTCGACGGCCTTCGTGACCCGGGAGACCATCTTGCCGACGCGCTCGGCGACGGCGCCGCTCGGAGCGTCCGTCATGAGCAGGGCGGTTCCCCACGGGTCGCAGATCGCCACGGGCCAGACCCGCAGGCCGTGCACGGCCGGGAGCGCCTGGCTCATCTTGGGGAGGGCGCGGCCCACGAAGTCGGCGTCGACGAGCGCCCGGCCCGAGCGCGCCGCGGCGTCGATCGCCACCACGGTGTTCGACGGACCGAGCTCGAAGGGAACGATCGCGCCGATGGGCTCGCCGAGGTGGGCCTCGAGCTCCGCGACCGCGCGCAGCCAGGGCCGGGGGTGGCGTTCTCCCGGCACCCCGAAGCGCCGCATCTCGTCGGGGGTCATGGGGGGGTGCGGGGCGATGGACCCCATGCCGAAGACGGAGCAGGCGAGCGTGTCGGGATCGAGCGCGGAGAGGGGCGTCCACGCGACGGGGATGCCGTCGTCACGGAGCGCCGTCAACATCGCCCGGCCGCGCGCGGCGAGCCCGCCGCCTCCGGTGGCGAACATGCCGAGGCCGAGGAGGAGCGCCTCGGCGTCCTCGGCCCGGAGCAGGGTCTCGGATGGGTTCATCGGCTCCTCTCAGGAGAGCAGATCGGGGACGAGGGCGTGGACCTCGCGGCGGGCCGGCTCGTCGAGGTCACGCAGCGGCGGTCGGACCGACCCTCCGGCGAGTCCGACGGCGTCCATGGCGGTCTTCACCGCGGCGACGTTGAAGGCGCCGTCGTGGCGGGCGCGGAGGTTCTCGAAGGGGGCGCAGCGGTCCCGCAGTCGGGCGGCGCCGGACGCGTCCCCGGCGACGAGGGCGTCCTGGAGCGCGTGGGAGATCCGGGGCGCGAAGTTCGCCAGTCCCGAGGTGAACCCCGAGGCGCCCGCCTGATGGAAGGCGGGGGCGTACCGCTCGGCGATGCCGCAGGTCCAGACCACCGCGTCGGGGAGCGCGGCGGTGATGTCGGCGAATCGGGAGACGTCGTGGTCGGCGTACTTGCATCCCAGCACCTGGGGTTCGGTGACGATGGCGCGCAGCTCCCCGTCGTGGGGGAGGGTCCGCTTGTAGACGATGACCGGCAGGGTGGTCGCGGCGAGGATGCGGCGCCAGTAGGCGACGATGCCGGCAGAGCAGACGTAGGGCTGCTCGCGCGGCATGAGGAGGAGGCCGTCGGCGCCGAGGGACTCTGCCCGTGCCGCCATGTCGAGGGCTTGGGGGAGCTCGTGACCGATCCCGGGTACGACGGCGGCGCGTCCGGCGACGGTGGCGGCACTGACCTCGACCACCCGGGTCCACTCCCGTGGGGAGAGAGACGCCGCTTCGCCGGTGTTGCCGGCGGGGAAGACGAGGCCCACCCCGTGCTCGAGGAGGTGGGAGAGGTTGGCACGGAGGGCGCCCTCGTCGACGCGGGTGAGGTCCGGGCTGAAGGGGGTGACGGGCGTGACGCCGACGCCGGCGAGGCGCTCGGCGAGGACTGCAGCCGCGATGGTGGACCTCCCTGTCCGACCCGAGGATTATAAGATATGGGGACGGCGGCGGCGATCGCCCCCGTGTCGAGGCTGGGAAGCGGTGGCGGGCGGGGCCGCTCAGAGGCGGGGAAGCACCTCGGCGGCGGTGAGGGCGATGATGTCGGCAGCGCGCTCGCCGGGGGTGGGGAAGAGCGCGACGGAGTCGGCGCCCGCGGCGAGGAGCCGCCGGATCTTCTCGGTCACGTCGTGCGGCGATCCGGCGACGGCGAGTCGCTCGACCCAGTCGTCCGGCATCTCCGCGGCCACGGTCTCCGGCCCGCCCCGGGCGAGCATCTCCTCGAGGCGGTCGCTGACGCCGGCGACGTCGGTGAGGGCGTTCCGTCCCCCCACGGCCTTGTAGAAGGCGAGCGTGGCCCGGGCCGCCGCCACCGCCCGCTGCGGGTCGTGATCCACCGAGTAGATGGCGAAGACGGTGAGGTGGTGGGGATCGGTCCGCCCGGCACGCTCGCGTCCGACGTCGATCTGGCCGCGGGCCCAGGTGACGTACTCCACGCCGGCGCCCACCGAGAGCACCGAGCCGTCGGCGATCTCGCCGGAGAGCTGCAGCATCTTCGGACCCAGCACGCCCATGTGGATGGGGACGGGCTCGGTCTGGGGGTAGACGAGACGGACCCCGTCGAAGGTGAAGACCTCGCCGTTCTCGGTCACCTCCTCGCCACGAAGGAGCCGGCGGAGCCCGGTCACGCACTCGCGCATGGCGGTGAGCGGTGAGCGAGGCATGAGGCCCATCTGGCGCATCCACGCGGGAACGCCGAGTCCGATCCCCGGCAGGAAGCGACCGGGGTGTGCCCGGGCGGTGGTCGCCACCTCCATGGCGAGGAGCGCCGGGTGGCGCACCACCGCCGAGACGACGCCGAGACGCACGCCGATGCGCTCCGTGGCGCCGAGGGCGATGTTCGCTCCGGCGACGCCTCCGGTGAAGAAGAAGTCCTCGGCGAGCCAGATCTCGTCGAAGCCGGCCGCTTCGGCGCTCCGGGCCGAGGCGACGAGATGCTCCGGCCCCACCGCGCTCCCGATCACGAGGCCGAGGCTCATGGTGACCCGACCTCCCCGCCGCCGTCGGGGGGGCGGCGGAACCGGGGGTGCGGCGGGGCCGGGAACGTGCGGCTCGTCATGTCGCGATCGCCGCCACGTCCTCGGGGTCGACGTAGACCCGGGTCTCGAGGATCCGGCCGTCCCGGATCTCGTACACCTCGGCGAACTCGATCCGGTAGGGATCCCCGGATCCCGAGGTGCCCGTGGAGGCGAACTGGGCGACCGCGGTCTCGCCGTCGGTGACCAGCGTCAGGATCTCCATCGTCTCGTCGGGAAGGGTCGTGAACAGGTGGGTGACGTGCTCGCGTAGTGCCTCCCGACCGGACTGCCAGCCCCCGAGCGTGCTCCAGTACCGGGCCTGTGGTGCGTACGAGGAGAGGATCCCCTCGAGGTCCTTGGCGTTGTAGGCGGCGACGAGACGACGGACGAGCTCCCGAGCCTGCTCCCGATCCTCGGCCGTTCCTTCCATGCGTCCTCTCCCAGGAATGGTGGCGAAGATTATAATCATCGCCACGACAGGGGCGTTCCGAGTGGCGAGCGCCGTGGAGTACCGGGCGACGATCGCCGCCGCGGACGGGACGCGGTCGGGGCGTCGGCGAGGCGAGGAGGCGGCGATGGCCGAGGAGGGAAGCACGGAGCAGGTGGTCGCGGCGCTGTACGCGGCGTTCCTCGCCGGGAACGCGGAGGGCATGCTGGCGGTGATGGACGACGACGTGGAGGTCCGCTTCCTGGGTCAGGCGGAGCTCCACGGCAAGGCGGCGACCCGTCGCTTCCTCGCCTTCGCCGGCCCGCTCCTCGAGAACCTCGAGTTCCGCATCCGGAAGCGGATCGTCGAGGGATCCGTGGCGGCCGTCCTCTGGGAGGAGACGGCCACCACCGCCTCGGGCGCGCCGTGGGAGAACCACGGCGTCGACGTCCTCGAGGTGGCCGACGGCAGGGTCGTCTGCCTGCACGAGTACAACGACGTCCGTCTCGTCCACGCCCACTTCCCCCGCTACGACAGGTGAGAACGAGGCCGGGGGCCCGCTACGGGCGCTCGCCGGTGTCCTCGTGCCGCGCCCGCGCGATGCGCTCGCGGGCGAGTGCCGTCGCCGCCGCGGCGGGCGTGACCCCGCTCGCCGCGGCTCGCTCGAGGACGTTCCTCATGTTCTCGAAGATCCGGTCGACCCGGCGGACGGCCTCCTCGGGGACGTAGCCGCCCGGTTCGAGCTCGACGGCGATGTTGATGATCCCCCCCGCGTTCACCACGAAGTCCGGGGCGTAGAGGATGCCCCGCGCCGCGAGCGCGTCGGCGTGGTCCTCCCGGGCGAGCTGGTTGTTCGCGGATCCGACGATCGCGCTGCAGCGGAGGCGGGGGATGGTCCGGTCGTCGAGGATCCCCCCGAGGGCGCACGGGGCGAGGATGTCGCAGGGCTCCGCGAGGATCTCGTCGGGATCGACC
>CAZPAV010000076.1:0-7622 GCA_964584755.1 uncultured Acidimicrobiaceae bacterium | reverse complement strand
ACCGCGCCTCCTACAGTGGCCGCCATGGCGACGGTCTCACGGTCGACGATCGCCCATCTGCTCCACGAGCGCATGGCGGCGGCACCCGACCGGACCTGCTTCCTCGCCCTCGTGGACGGGAAGTGGCGGGCGACGGCGAACCGCGAGGCCCTCCAGGCGACCGTCGAGCTCGCCGCCGGCCTGTGGAGCCGTGGCGTCCGCAAGGGCGACCGGGTCGCCGTCATGTCGGCGTCCCGGCCCGAGTGGGCGCTGTGCGACGGCGCCGCCCTCAGCATCGGTGCCGTCGTCGTCTCCATCTACCCCACGAGCACGCCCGAGGCCACCGCCCGCCTCCTCTCCCACAGCGGCGCCACCGTCGCGATCGTCGAGGACGGTCACCTGGCGGCGGCGGTGGCCGCACGCCGCGGCGACCTCCCCGAGCTCGAGGCTCTCGTCGTCGTCGACGGCGACCCCGGGCCGGCCGACCTGACCCTCGAAGAGCTGCGCGGGCACGGTCGACGCCTCCTCGCCGCCGACCCCAGCCTCGTCGACCGGTGCCGGGACGCCGTCGCCCCCGACGACCCGGCGTCGCTCATGTACACGAGCGGGACCACCGGCGACCCCAAGGGCGTCGTCCTCACCCACCGGATGCTCCACGCCGTCGTCGAGACCCTCGCCGGCATCGTCGGACTCGAGGAAGGCGACGTCGGGGTCGTCTACCTCCCCATGTCCCACATCCTCCAACGGGTCAACACCTACCTCGGCACCTCCCTCGGCCTTGTCGCCGCGTACGCGCCGGCGATCGCCGAGCTCGTCCCCACCTGCCGCGCCGTCCACCCCCGGGCCGTGTCGGGGGTCCCGCGGGTGTTCGAGAAGATCCACGCCGCCGTCATGGCGCAGGTCCACCAGGTGTCGCCGCCGCGGCGGGCGCTCTTCTCCTGGGCCCTCGCGGTGGGCCGGCGCCGGCACCGCCTCCTCGAGGCGGGTCGCCGGGTGCCGCTCCGGCTCGCGGTGGCGCACGCCCTCGCCGAGCGGCTCGTCCTCCGGAGACTCCGGCGAGGGATCTTCGGCGACCGCATCGAGTACCTGAGCTGCGGCGCCGCGCCCATCGCCGCCGATCTGCTCGAGTTCTTCTGGGCCGTCGGCCTCCCCATCTACGAGGGGTACGGTCTCACCGAGACGTCCTCGCCGATCACCTACAACCGTCCCGACCGGTACCGCATCGGCACGGTGGGCCCGCCGCTCCCCGGCTCCGAGGTGAAGATCGCCGACGACGGCGAGGTGCTGATGCGGGGACCGAGCGTCTTCGTCGAGTACTTCCGTGACCCGGAAGCCACCGCGGCGGCCTTCACCCCCGACGGGTGGTTCCGCAGCGGGGACCTCGGGGAGCTCGACGCCGACGGGTTTCTCCGCATCACCGGTCGCAAGAAGGACCTCATCATCACCGCGGCGGGGAAGAACGTCGCCCCCGCACCCATCGAACGGCGGCTCCTGGCGCATCCCCTCGTCGGTCAGGCCGTCGTCGTGGGTGACCGCCGCCCCTACCTCACCGCCCTCCTCGCCCTCGACCCCGAGGCGACGGCGGTGTGGGCGCGACGGCACGGCAGGAGCCCCGGAGACGTCGCCGCCGACGACCCGGAGCTGCTCGCCGAGCTCGACGGCTTCGTCGCCGCCGTCAACGGCCGTCTCGCCCGGTACGAGACGATCAAGCGGTACCGGGTGGTGCCCGAAGGGTTCCACGTCGCCAACGGCCTGCTCACCCCCACCCTGAAGGTGCGGCGACGGGCCGTCCTCGAGACCCACGCCGACCGCATCGACGCCATGTACGCCGCCGCGCCCGGCGCGGACGTCCGGATCCCGGCCGGCCGTCCCGGGGAGGAGCCGTCGTGACCGGCGATCCCCCAACCCCCCGGGAGGACGCCCCGGCACCGCCGCTCGCCGGGATCCGGGTCCTCGACTTCGGCCGGTACATCGCCGGGCCGTACTGCGCCTGCCTGCTCGGCGACCTCGGGGCCGACGTCATCCGGGTGGAACGGGTCGGCGGGGGAGAGGACCGCCGGCTCGTACCGGTCGGCGACGCCGGAGCCCTCTACCTCCAGGTGAACCGCAACAAGCGGAGCCTCACCCTCGACCCCGCCGCGGCGGCGGGGCGGGAGATCGTCCGCCGTCTCGTCGCCGGCTCCGACGTCGTCGTCGTCAACCTGCCCCCGCCCACCCGGGAGCGTCTCGGCCTCGACCACGCCTCCCTGCGAGCGGTGCATCCCGACGTCATCCTCACCACCATCGACGCCTTCGGGGGCGGCGGGCCGTGGAGCGGACGCCCCGGCTTCGACGGGATCGGCCAGGCGATGTCCGGGGCCGCCCACCTCTCCGGCGACCCCGACGTCCCGATGAAGGCCGCGGTGACGTGGGTGGACTTCACCACGGCGGCCCTCGCCGCCTTCGGCACGGTGGCGGCGCTGCGACGGCGGGATCGCACCGGGGAGGGGGCGCACGTGGAGGGGTCGCTCCTCGCCGCGGCGTTGACCGTGACGAACTCGTGGCTCATCGAGGAGGCCGTCGCCGGCCCGGCACGGGTCGGCAGCGGCAACCGGGCCCAGGTGGCCGGACCCGCCGACGTGGTGGCCACCACCGACGGCTGGATCGTCGTCCAGGTGGTCTCCGACCGGGCCTTCGCCCGGTGGGCACGGCTCGTGGGACGGGAGGAGTGGATCGACGACTCTCGGTTCGGCGACGACGCCACCCGGGGCGCCCACCGGGACGTCCTCTGCGACGAGCTGGCCGCCTGGGCGGCCGTCCGCGGCACCGAGGAGGCCCTCGACGCCCTGGCGGCGATCGGCGTCCCCGCCGCCCCGGTGCTCTCCCCCCGCCAGGCCCTCGACCATCCCCACATCCAGGCCGTCGGGTTCCTCCAACCCGTGCCGTACCCGGGGGTGTCCGGGGCGGCCCCCGTCGCCGGCACCCCCGTCGGCGGCCTCGGCGGCGGCATCCGCCGGCGAGCCCCCACCCTGGGGGAGCACACCGACGAGATCCTCGCCGAGCTCGGCTACCCCGACGACGCGATCAGCCGGCTGCGCCGCGACGGGATCGTCTGAGGCGCCCCCCGGTGACGTCGGGCGCGATTCGTGGCCACGACGCCGTGGCGCGGCCGGTCAGCCGATGCCCGTGACGGCGTCACCCAGCGGCGTGACGTCGGAGCCGCCCCCCGGCGCCGTGCAGGACGTGCCGTCCCAGACGCCGTCGACGGTCCCCGTCTTTCGGTTCACGTGATGATCGGGGCTGTGCCGCACCTGGCCGTCGTTCTGCCAGGCGGCGACGTCGATGGTGACGACGACGTACGGGTTCGTCGCCGAGTTCGTGGCGTGACAGATCGTGATCTGGTGCGTGCCGGTGGCATCCGGCTTGGTGGCGCCCGCCGGACCGGCGACCAGGCCGACCAGCAGCAGTGCGGCCGTGAGAACGATGGCCCATCGCTTCATCGGCTTCCCTTCTCTTGGCGGTCCCCACCAAGATACTACAGATAGTGGTGAATGACTACGGTGTGTGGCAAGAGCGGGGCGGGAGCGACCGGCGGTCTACGCTGCGCCGGCGGGCCGTCCCACGCTCGGGGGGTGAGAACGTGACCGAGGCCCCGCTGCACGTCGTCACCGGCGCATTCGGCTACAGCGGCCGGTACATCGCCAAGGAGCTCCTCGCCCGAGGGGCCCGCGTGCGGACGCTCACGAACTCCGAGCACCGGGGCAACCCCTTCGGCGACGCCATCGAGGTGCATCCGCTCCACTTCGACGATCCGGCGGCGCTCGCCGCATCGCTGCAGGGGGCGTACGCGCTGTACAACACATACTGGGTGCGGTACGACTACCGGAGAGGACCCACCGAGTTCGGGTACGCCGAGGCGGTGACGAACACCCGGATCCTCTTCGACCGTGCCCGGGCCGCCGGGGTGCGGCGGGTCGTCCACCTGAGCGTCGCCAACGCCAGGGAGGACTCGGCGTGGGGGTACTTCCGGGGCAAGGCGCTCCTCGAAGAGGAGCTGCGGGCCTCCGGCCTCTCCCATGCCATCGTCCGGCCCACCGTCATCTTCGGGGGCCCCGAGAACGTGCTCATCAACAACATCGCCTGGCTGCTCCGGCACCTGCCCGTCTTCGGCGTCTTCGGACGCGGCGACGCCCGCCTCACCCCCATCCACGTGGAGGACCTCGCCCGCATCTGCGTCGCCGCCGCCGACCGTGACGGCGACGAGATCCTCGACGCGGTCGGACCCGAGACGTTCACCTACCGGGAGATGGTCACCACGATGGCCCGGGCCATGGGACTGCGCCGCATCGTCCTGCCGGTCCCCGACGCCGTCGCCCTCGCCGTGGGCAGGGTGCTCGGCTGGTTCCTGCACGACATCGTCATCACCGGCCACGAGATCGCCGGTCTCCGCGACGAGTCCATGTACACCGGCACCGAGCCGCTCGGCACCACGAGGTTCACCGAGTGGCTGCGATCGGCGAGCGACACGCTCGGCCGGCGCTACGTCAACGACCTCGCCCGGCGGCGCCGAACCGGCACCGCCACCGGCAGGTGAGGAGCCACACCCGGCGAAGCCGTCCCGGCTCCGGCGCCCGCCCGGCGCGAAACGCCGGCGGGTTTCCCCGACGTCTCACCCCGAGGCGCCGTGGCCGCCCGCCACGGCGGTGCCGACCCCGAGAACCACGAGGAGCACCGCGGCGAGCCGCCGGTGGAGACGCTCCCCGAGGCTCGAGCGGGCCAGCCGGCGCCCCAACGACGCCCCGAACGCGGCGTACAGGCCGTCCGACAGGGTCCCCAGCACCACGAACACCCCACCGAGGACGAGGAGCTGGCCGGCGACCGGCCCGAGGGACGGATCCACGAACTGCGGCGTGAGGGCGAGGAAGAACAGCGCCGTCTTGGGATTGAGGACGTTCACGAGCACCCCCTGGCCGTACACCCGGCGCAGGGACGCCGGCCGCCGACCCGCGGTGGCGCCCGTCTCCTCCGCGGAGGCCGGACGGCGCCACGTGGCGATCCCCAACCACACGAGGTACGCCGCGCCGAGAAGCCGCACCGTCGTGAACACCGTCGTGGAGGCGAGCACGAGGGCCGACAGGCCGGCGGCGGCACCGATGTGGACGAGGCTCCCGGTGTGAATGCCGAGCACCGAGACGAACCCGGCACGGCGGCCCCCGGCGACGCTGCGGGCCACGACGTACAGCACCGCCGGCCCCGGGACGAGGAAGAGCGTGAGCGCGGCGAGCCCGAAGAGGCCGAGGGTGACGGGGTCGGGCACCCGGCGGAGCCTAGGCGCAACCGCCCTCCCCCGCGAGCCGACGTGGCCAGGAAGGTCCTCGACCCGTACGGGGACCTCCTCACCGAGCACGGCGACGACGTCGCGGTCCCACCACGATCCCGCGGAGGGAACCCCCGTCCGGATACGATCGGGGCCGTGACGAACACGGGGACCCTCGACCGGACGGCGCTCGCGGCGGCGATCGCCTGCTACGCCGAGCTGCTCCGTACCCACCGCGATCACCTCAACCGGCTCAACGTCTACCCCGTGCCCGACGCCGACACCGGCACCAACCTGAGCCTCACCCTCCGGTCCGCCGCCGCAGCCGTCGCCGACGCGACCTCGATGGAGGAGGTCTGCGCCGGGATCCGCCGCGGAGCGCTCCGCGGGGCCGGCGGCGTCTCCGGGGTCATCATGTCCCAACTGCTCGGCGCCTTCGCCGGGCGCCTCGCACCTCTCGACGCCGTTGCCCCCACGGACCTCGCCGCCGCGCTCGCGGAGGCGAGTGCCGCCGCCGACGGCGCAGTCCTCCATCCGGTGGAGGGCACGATCCTCACCGTCGCTCGGGAGGCCGCGGCCGCGGCGGTCGCCCGAGCCGGAACGGGGGCCACCCTCGAGGAGGTCCTCGACGCTGCCCGGACCGCCGCCGGGGAGGCGCTGGCCACGACCCCCCGACTCCTGCCCGCGCTCCGGCAGGCGGGGGTCGTCGATGCCGGCGGGAGCGGGTTCGTGCTCTTCCTCGACGCCCTCCTCCACGTCGTCGCCGGCCGGCCACTGCCGAAGCCGCCGACGACCGCCCCCGGTCCGGCACCCCCCGGGGCTTCAGCGACGACCCCTCGCTACGAGGTCGTCGTTCGGCTGGAGGCGCCCGACGGGACCATCGCCGCGTTCCGACGGGCCTGGGACGAGCTCGGCGACGCGGCGACCGTCGTCGTCGAGGACGAAGGCGTCTGGCTGGCCCACCTGCACACGGACCACCCGGATGCGGCCGTGGACGCCGCCCGCGCCGCCGGGATCCTCCGCGACGTCCAGGTGACCGACCTCGTCGCCCAGACCGGGAACTGACGCTTCCCCGGCCGGGGGCACCCCGGGACCGGGTCGCGGCGCCAAAGACGGATAGGCTCGGGTCGTGGTCCGCATCAGGGAACTGCCGTCGCCGGCGGTGGTCGCCGGCGCCTACCTCGTCGGGTCGATCCCGTTCTCGGGGATCCTCGCCCGCCGGTTGCGCGGTGTCGACCTGCGGGAAACCGGCACCGGGACCGTGTCGGGGACGGGACTGTACCGGGTGGCCGGCGTCGGACCGCTCATCGTCGGCGGCGTGCTGGACCTCGCCAAGGGGTGCGTCGGCCCGCTGCTCGCCGGTCCGCGGCGGCCGGCGCTGCGGGCCCTGGCGGGCGCGGCGGCGGTGGTCGGACACGACTGGTCCATCTTCCTGGGAGGCGCCGGCGGTCGCGGTGTCTCCACCGCCATGGGCGCCATGCTCCTCGACGCGCCGGAGGGCTCCGCCCTCCTCCTCGCCGGGGTGGCGGCGGGCCGGGCCGCCCGGGCCACCTCCGTGGGCACGTTCGCCGCGATGGTGACGCTCCTCCCCGTACTGTCCCGCACCCGAGGGCGTCGCGGCGCCCTCATCGCCGGCGCGCTCGTCACGCCGATGCTCCTCAAGCGGGTCCTGGGGAACCGGCCACCGAGGCCTCCCGATCGGCTACGCACCTCCCTCATCCGGCTCGTCTTCGACCAGGACGCGCCCCCGTGGTCGTCCTCCGCCGCCCCCGCCGCCGGCGCCTCACCCCGAGCATGACCGTCACCGTCGTCACCGACAGCGCAGCGACCCTTCCCCCGGAGCTGGCCGCATCCCTCGGCATCGTCGTGGTGCCGCTGCGGATCACCGTCGGCGGTGGCAGCTTCCCGGACGGCACGGTGGACGCCGAGACGTTGCTGGCCCGCACCGAGGAGGTGACCACCGCCGGGCCCACCCCCGCCGACTTCCTCGAGGCGATCGAGTCCCGGGCGGGCGCCGCCGGCGTGGTCGTGGCGACCGTGTCCCACGACATCGCGGCCGGCACCTTCCTCGCCGCCCGAGCGGCCGCGGCGGCCACGGCGGTCCCGGTTCGTGTCGTCGACACGGCGACGGCCGCCGGCGCCGAAGGGCTCGTCGTGCTCGCAGCCGCCCGGGTCGCCGCGGCGGGAGGAACCCTCGACGAGGTGGCGGCGACGGCCCGTCGCGTCGCCGCCCCGGTGCCGCCCCTCGCCACCCCGCCCCACCTCGACCACCTGGCCCTCCCCCCTCACTTCTACACATCCGACCCTTACGCCCCTCCACCTCTCTGCGAGCCTCGACGTGGCCCCG
>CAZPAV010000075.1:0-7687 GCA_964584755.1 uncultured Acidimicrobiaceae bacterium | reverse complement strand
GCTGGGTCCTCTACGACGTCGCTCGGCGCCGCGAGCGCCGGGACGCGGCGGCCTGAGCGACGGGCCGAGTGCCGCCCGGCCCAGGCCGGGCGGCACGGCGCGCTCGCGGTAGCCTCGACGACGATGAGCGTCGCCGCGACCACCGACGCCGCACTCGCCCGGGCCGCCCGGGACGGGGATCGGGATGCCTTCGCCGAGCTGTACCGACGGTACTTCCCCCCGGTCCACGACTTCCTCGTCCGCATGACCCGGGACCGCGAGCTCGCGGCCGATCTCACCCAGGACGTGTTCCTCAGAGCCATGGGGCGCCTCGATCAGCTTCGCGACGGCGGCCGGTTCCGTGCCTGGATCTTCACGATCGCCCGGAGCCAGGCCCTCAACCGGTTACGGCGGGAGCGCCGAACCGTGACCGTCGACCCCACCACGGAGGAGGGGGCTCCCGTCGACCGGTTCGCCACCCTCGCCGACGAGACCCGCTTCTCCGATCCCGAGGAGGCCGCCGCGGCTCGAGAGGCGGCGGAGCTCGTCTGGGAGGCGGCCGCGGCGCTCGACGAGCGCACCCGCACCGTGCTCCTCCTCTCGGTTCGTCACGGTCTCGAGAGCCCCGAGATCGCCGAGGTGCTCGGGGTGACGAGGGGGAACGCCGCGGTGATGGTGAACCGGAGCCGCCGGCGGGCCACGGACGCGATCTCCACCTACCTGTTCGTGCGGCGGGGGCGAGGGGAGTGCGCCGGGCTCGACGCGATCGTCGCCGCGGCCTCGACCTTCGACGCGGCGACCCGGCGGAGGGTGGACCGGCACGTGGCCGGCTGCCGGGTCTGTGGGGAGCGCCGGCGACGGTTGGTCGCACCCGCCGCGGTGCTCGCCGCGTACGCGGCGGTCGCGCCGCCCGCCGGACTCCAGGAGGCGATCTGGAACGAGATCGAACGCCGCTGGGATCGGGGGGGGCCGCCGCGCCGGACGCGCCGCCGATCCCGGCTCCTCCGCGGCGGGCTCCTCCTCGGGCTCGTCCTCCTCGTCGCCCTCGCCACGGGCGCGGCCGTGGGCCTGGCGAGACGGGCGGCCGAGGCACCCACCGGTGCGGTCCCCCCGGCGACCGTCCCCGGCACGACCGCCGCCGGCCTCCTCCCCGCGTCGGGCCCGTCCGTCACCACGTCACTCCGGTCGCCGTCGACGAGCGTCGTCACGACGGCACCGCCACCGACCTCCACCGTGCCACCGACCGCGACGACGTCCACGAGCGTCGCCACGACGGCACCGCCACCGACCTCCGTCGCGCCGCCTCCCCCGCCGTCTACGGCGACCCCCGCCGTCGTGGCCTGCCCCTCGGAGGATCCCTTCGCCGGGCAGCCGCTCGAGCGCACGGAGGTCGTCGCCGACCTCGACGGCGACGGGCTTCCGGAGACGCTCACCACCTACCTGTCGCTCCAGGACGGGCTGTGGCACGTGCGGGTCGCGTTCGGACGGGGCGGCGCCCTGGATCGGGCGATCGCCGGGACGGACCGGGCCTCGCCCGCCCGCCCCATCGGGGGACACGACCTCGACGGCGACGGGGTGGCCGAGGTCTTCCTGACGACCGGGAGCGGCGCGGCGACCGTCCTCGTGGGCCTGTACGGCGTTCGCGACTGCACCCTGGAGCGGATCGCCGTGACCGCCACCGCCGTCGCCGCCGCCCCGGCGACCTTCCCCGTCGGCGTCTCCACCCTGGCCGTCTCCGGGGTGCGCTGCCCGGCGGAAGGGGGACTCGAACGGCTCTTCGCCACCTCACGTGACGGGCGGTCCTTCGTCGGGGGCACCCAGCCGTACCGGCTCGTCGACACCGGGCTCGTGCCGGGCCAGGTGACGTCCGGCACCTTCGATGCCGCGGAGGCGGCCGCCCTCGGCGTCTTCGACTGTGACGGGCTCACCCTGCCCTGAGCGGCGGCCGCCAGCTCCCCGACGCCGGCCCTCCGGTAGGCTGCCGTGGCCATGAACGATCCCCACTGGCCTCGGGCCTCGGGTTGGCTCGCCGGCGCTTCCCCCGAGCCGCTGCTCGTCGTCGCCGGCATCCCCTCCTCGGTGGCGTCGATCACTCCCTCACGGGCGCGGCTGGCCCCGGCGGCGCTGCGGGAGACCCTGGCCCGCTTCTCCGTGTACCACGGCGAGCACGGGGTGGATCTGCGTGAGCTCCCGGTGCGGGACCTCGGCGACCTCGACCTCGACGACGGGGACCTGGAGCGCGCGCAGGGGCAGATCCGTGCCGCCGCGGCCCGTATCCCCGAAGGTCCGGTCCGGGTGTTCTTCGGAGGGGACAACGCCATCACCCGCCCGCTCCTCGCCGCCGCGGGCGGGGCGGGTCTGCACCGCGTGGGCCTCGTCACCCTCGACGCCCACCACGACGCCCGGGTCCTCGACGACGGTCCGACGAACGGGACGCCGGTGCGAGGGTTGATCGAGGAGGAGGGCCTCCCCGGGGCGAACGTCGTCCAGATCGGGATCCACACCTTCGCGAACTCGCCGCGGTACCGGGCGTGGTGCGAGGAGCGGGGCGTGACGGTGATCACGCTGCGACAGGTGGAGGAGCACGGCGTTCGGGACGCCGTGCGACGGGCGCTGGAGCACCTCGACGGACGCTGCGACCGGATCTACGTCGACTTCGATCTCGACGTCCTCGACCGCGCCTTCGCCCCGGCCTGCCCCGGCGCCCGTCCGGGGGGCATGGCGCCGCGCGACCTGTTCGAAGCGGCCTTCCTCCTCGGCCGGCACCGGAAGGTCGATGCGGCGGACCTCGTCGAGGTCGATCCCACGGCGGATCCCGACGGGCGGACCCTCGACGCCATGGCCCTCACCTTCCTCTCCTTCGCCGCGGGGGTCGCCTCGCGAGGAGGTCGGGGCTGGTGAGGGTCGTCGTCGACGGCTCGGCGCTGTCGATCGAGGAGGTCGTGGCCGTCGCCCGGGGGACGGCGGAGGTGGTGGCCGGGCCGGATCTCGAGGCCCGCATGGGCCCGGCGCGGGACCTGGTGCGGCGGGTGGTGGCGGAGGATCGAACGGTGTACGGCATCACGACCGGGTTCGGCGCTCTCGCCAACACCCGCATCCCGCCGTCGCAGGCCGCGGAGCTCCAGGTGGACCTGCTGCGGAGCCACGCGGCCGCGGTGGGGCCCCTGCTCGATCCTCCGACGGTGCGCGCCATGCTCCTGCTGCGGGCCCGCACGCTGGCGCAGGGGCACTCGGGGGTCCGGCCGGCGGTCGTCAGGTACCTCCTCGAGCTCCTTCGTCGGGATCTCCTCCCCGCGGTGCCCTCGCAGGGCTCGGTGGGGGCCTCGGGCGACCTCGCCCCCTTCGCCCACCTCGCGCTCCCCGTCATCGGCGAGGGCTCGCTGCTCGTGGACGGGGTGGCTCGTCCCGCCGGTGCGGTCCTCGCCGCGCACGGCATCGAGCCGCTCGTCCTCGAGCCGAAGGAGGGACTCAGCCTCCTCAACGGGACCGAGGGGATGCTGGCGATGGCCTGCCTCGCTATCGAGCGGGCGCGCCGGCTCGTCGACGCGGCCGACGTGGCGTGCGCGCTCTCGGTGGAGGCACTCATGGCGTCGGCCCGCCCGTTCCAGGAGCGGATCCAGCGCCTCCGTCCTCATCCCGGCCAGGCGGAGTCGGCGCGCCGGATCCGCGAGCTCCTCGCCGGCTCCGAGATCGGCGCCAGCCACGCGGACGACTTCACCCACGCCGTCCAGGACGCCTACTCGCTCCGCTGCGCGCCGCAGGTCCACGGCGCGGTGCGGGACACGATCACCCATGCGGCGACGGTGGTGCGGCGAGAGCTCGGCGCCGTGGTGGACAACCCCATCGTGTTCCCCGACACCGGGGACGTCGTCTCCGGCGGGAACTTCCACGGGCAACCCCTGGCGTTCGTGCTCGACTTCCTGGCGATCGCGGTGACCGAGCTGGGTTCCATCTCGGAGCGGCGTACCGATCGGATCCTCGACCCGGACCGGTCCTCGGGACTCACCCCGTTCCTCGCCACACGACCAGGGGTCGACTCGGGGTACATGCTCACCCAGTACACGGCGGCGGCCCTCGTGGCGGAGAACCGCGTGCTCTCCCATCCGGCCTCGGTGGAGTCCATCCCGACCTCGGGCCTCCAGGAGGACCACGTCTCCATGGGGTGGGGGGCGGGACGCAAGCTGCGGGTCGTCCTCGAGAACACGACGCGGGTCCTCGCCGTCGAGCTCGTGTGCGCCGCCCAGGGTGTCGAGCAGCGGGCCCCGTTGCGCCCCGCCCCCGGCACCGCCGGGATCCTGCGACGGATCCGGGAGGTGGTCCCTCCCCTCGTCGCCGACCGTCCCCCGGCACCGGACCTCGAGGCCGTCGCCGGACTCATCGAGGCCGGAGGTCTCTCCTGACGTCCGGGGCGGCGGTCGCCGGGGTCAGAACTCGAGGGCGGCCGCGGCCCAGTGGAAGCCGGCTCCGAACGCGGTGAGCACGACGAGGTCGCCGGAGGCGATCCGTCCCCGTGCCCGGGCCTCCCAGAGGGCGAGCGGCACCGAGGCCGATCCGGTGTTCCCGTACTCCTGCACGTTCACGTACACCCGGTCGGCGTCGATGCCGAGCCGCTTCCCCACGGCGTCGATGATCCGCTTGTTCGCCTGGTGCGGTACGAGGAGGGCCACGTCCCCCACCGACTTCCCGATGCGGTCGAGGACGGCGGCGACCGCATCGGCCATGCGCCGCACGGCCTCGCGGAAGACCTCCCCGCCGTGCATGACGATGTGCCGGTGCTCCTCGGCCTCCGCCTCGGCCAGCGTGAAGGGCCGGCGGCTGCCGCCCACCTCGAGGGTGAGGATGTCGGCCTTGCCGCCGTCGGTCCCGGTCACGACGTCGAGGAGGTGGACGCCGTGGCGTCCGGGCCCGAGGACGACCGCACCGGCGCCGTCGCCGAAGAGCACCGCGGTGGCCCGGTCCTTCCACGACATGAGCCGGGAGATCACCTCCACCCCGACGACGAGGATGCGCTTCGGCGCGAGGAGGATGCGGGCGCGCGCCACGTCGAGCGCCTGGATGAAGCCGGCGCAGCCACTCCCCCCCAGGTCGTAGGTGGGGACGTTGCCGGCGCCGAGACGGTGCTGGAGGAGCGCCGCGGTGTCGGGCGTGTACACCTCCGGCGTGTCGGTGGCGACGATGATCTCGCCGAGCTCGGCGGAGGTGAGACCGGCGTCGGCGAGCGCGCGTGTCGCCGCCTCCGTGGCCAGGTCGAGCGTCGACTGATCCGGGGCGACGAAGTGCCGGCGCCGGATGCCCGTGCGCGCCACGATCCACTCGTCGGACGTGTCGACGAGCCGGGCCCAGTCGTCGTTCGTCATGACGGGTTCGGGGACGTATCCGCCGAATCCGAGGAAATCGACCATCCCCTTCTCCCTTCGCGGACGACGATCGCAGGCTAGCGTCGTGTCTCGCGCCAGGAGACCCGGTGGCGGGTCGGGACGGAACGGTATCCTGCCCGCGAGCGACCGAGGGATGGAGGATGGCCGGACCGCGCGTGGTGCGGGCCCCCCGCGGGTCCCGCCTGCGAACCCGGGGGTGGCTGCAGGAGGCGGCACTGCGCTGCCTGATGAACAACCTCGATCCCGAGGTGGCCGAGCGCCCCGAGGACCTCGTCGTCTACGGCGGTCGCGGCAAGGCGGCCCGGGACTGGGCGGCGTTCGACGCCATCGTCGCCGCTCTGGAGCGGCTCGGGGACGACGAGACGCTGCTCGTCCAGTCGGGGAAGCCCGTCGGGGTGTTCCGCACCCACGAGATGGCGCCGCGGGTCCTCATCGCCAACTCCCTGCTCGTGCCGGACTGGGCGAATTGGGAGACGTTCTGGGAGCTCGAGGCGGCCGGCCTGACGATGTACGGCCAGATGACCGCCGGCTCCTGGATCTACATCGGGACCCAGGGGATCCTCCAGGGGACGTACGAGACCTTCGCCGCCATCGCCGAGCAGCGTTTCGGCGGCACCCTGCGGGGAACGCTCACCCTCACCGCGGGGCTCGGCGGCATGGGCGGCGCGCAGCCCCTGGCGATCACGATGAACGAGGGGGTGGCGCTCGTCGTGGAGGTGGACCCGCGCCGGATCGAGCGCCGTGTCGAGACCCGCTACCTCGACGAGGCCTGCGCGGACCTCGACGAGGCGCTGGATCGGGCCCTCGCCGCGGTGGCGGAGGGCCGGCCGCTCTCGGTGGGCGTGCTCGGGAACGCCGCCGACGTCTACCCCGAGCTGTTGAGGCGGGGGGTTCCCGTGGACATCGTCACCGACCAGACGTCCGCGCACGACCCACGCAACGGGTACGTCCCGCGCGGAGTGACGCTCGCCGAGGCGGAGGAGCTCCGCCGCCGTGACCCCGACGGGTACGTGAAGGCGGCGCGGGACTCCATGGCCGTCCACTGCGCCGCCATGGTCGGGTTCCTCCGGGGGGGCGCGGAGGTGTTCGACTACGGCAACAACCTGCGAGGGGAGGCCCGTGCCGGCGGATTCGCCGACGCCTTCGCCTACCCCGGGTTCGTGCCGGCGTACCTCCGGGAGCTCTTCTGCGCGGGGAAGGGACCGTTCCGCTGGGTCGCGCTCTCGGGTGATCCGGCCGACATCCACGCCACCGACGCGGCGCTACGGCGTCTCTTCCCCGAGCACCGCTCCCTCCACCGGTGGCTCGACCTCGCCGCGGAACGGGTCGCCTTCCAGGGGCTCCCGGCGCGCATCTGCTGGCTCGGGTACGGGGAGCGGCATCGTGCCGGGCTGGTCTTCAACGACCTCGTCGCCTCCGGCGCGGTCGCGGCGCCGATCGTCATCGGCCGGGACCATCTCGACGCCGGTTCGGTGGCCTCCCCGTACCGAGAGACGGAGGCGATGGCCGACGGTTCGGACGCGATCGCCGACTGGCCCATCCTCAACGCGCTCCTCAACACCGCCTCGGGAGCCGCCTGGGTCGCGGTGCACCACGGCGGCGGAGTGGGGATGGGCAAGTCCATCCACGCGGGGGCGCAGGTCGTCGCCGACGGCACCGCGGCGGGGGCGCTCCGGCTGGAGCGGGTGCTGACGAACGATCCCGGGACCGGGGTGATGCGCCACGCCGATGCCGGGTACGCGACGGCGCGCCGCATCGCCGCGCGGCGGGGCCTCCGCCTCCCCATGCTCGGAACGTGAGCGCGACGGGGGACCTCCTCGTCCGGGGGATCTCCGAGCTCGTCACCAACGACGCCGTCCGTCCCGGCGACCTGGCCACGGTCGTCGACGCGGCCGTGATCCTCCGCGGGGGACGGGTGGCCTGGGTGGGACCGGAGCGGGCCCTCCCGGCCGGCATCGGGGATCTGCCGGTGCTCTCCTGTGGCGGCCGGGCCGCGCTCCCCGGGTTCGTCGACGCCCACACCCACGTGATCTTCGCCGGCGACCGGGCCGCGGAGTTCGAGGCTCGCCTCGCCGGCGCCCGGTACGAGGAGCTCCTCGCCGCCGGTGGCGGGATCCTCGCCACGGTGCGGGCCACGCGGGCCGCGGGCGACGAGGAGCTCGCCGCCGGCTCTTATACACATCTCCGAGCCCACGAGACCCCTGAGCATCACGTATGCCGTCTGCTGCTCGAAAAAAAAAAACACAGAATGAAGCCTATCTTGATGACAAAGCACCAGGCGGCGACGCCTACATGACTCTCGTCCAACGCGGGACGTCAGGTGCTAGCCA
>CAZPAV010000074.1:0-8268 GCA_964584755.1 uncultured Acidimicrobiaceae bacterium | reverse complement strand
GGACGCCGGGCCTCGGGATTCCCTCGGAGCGCCGCGGCGGGGGGTTGATGACTAATCCCGGAATGGTCACGTCGCCGGGCCGGTCCGGCGGTGGGGATCCGGACCTCGTGGGTCGGATCACTCAAGTCGGCCTCGGAGGTGCCGAACCCTCTCCCGAGGAACCACGTCGCGCCCGAGGGCGCCGATCCGTCACGGGAGGTTCGATGAGCGAGAGGCACGACGCGCCACCAGGGGGCGAGGAGCCGACCCTCGCCGAGGCGCAGGAGCGCATCCGGCGACTCGAGGCGACGTTGCGGGAGCAGCGGGCCGAGCTCGGTCTCGTGCGGCTGCAGCTCGAGATGCTGTCCTCGACCGACGTCGTGACCGGGCTGCCGAACCTCACCGGGATCATGCAGACCCTCGAGCGCCAGATCGCCTGGCACCGCCGCACGCAGGAGCCTTTCGGGCTCATGCTCATCGAGCTCGCCGGGCTCGGCCCCGCCCGGGACGCCGGACGAGGCCCGCTCGAGGACGCCCTCCGCCACTGCGGTGCCATGATCTCCGCCGGTCTGCGGCAGAGCGACACGGTCGGCCGCATCGACGAGCGAACCTTCGTGGCGGTGCTCCCGGACCTCGAGGCGAGCGGCGTGGCTGCGGTCATGGCCCGGATCGAGACGAACCTCCTCGCCATGCCGCCGTACCCGGGCGAGGGAGCCCTCCCCGTCACGCCCGCCTTCGCGGTGGTCCTCGTCGGTGCCGAGACCCCCACCGACGCCACCGCCCTCCTGGAGGCGGTGAACACCCTCCGGACCGACGCCACGCCGGGCGTGCCGGCCATCGCCGCCGCCGGCGTGGAGTGAGCCGGCCACCGGTGCGGCGTCCGGCGCGACGGCGCGTCTCAAGTGCCCCCGTGGCCGGTCGATAAACGCAACAGAACCGTGCACACTCCCCCCGAGAGGTCCACCGTCGTGCCCTGGGACACCGATCCCGAGCTCCATCAGATGTTCGTCGACGAGGTCGGCGAACGGGCGACGCGCCTGCGCGAGGGCGCGGCGGCGATGCGGGCCGGGCGGGTCGACGCCGACCTCGCCGGGGTCATGGTGCGCGAGGGACACACCATCAAGGGCACGGGACGGGTCATGGGACATGGGGAGATCGCCGCCGCCGGGCTGCTCCTCGAGGACGTGTGGCGTCGCGTGCAGCAAGGCTCCCTCCCCCCGGGCGAGGCGCTCGCTGCCGCGCTCGACACCCTCGCCGAGGCCCTCCCGGCGGCGGTGGAGGACCCCTCCGGGCTCGCCGTCCCCGCAGCGCGCCTGCGGGAGGTGGCGGGCGTCGCCGAGGCCACGGACCCGGCCCCCGCCGTCACGCCACCTCCGGCCGCGCCGCCCGGCCCGGCCACGCCGGAGGAGGACGCGGCGGGCGTGGTCGTTCCCTTCCCTCCACGAGGCGCCCGGGAGGAGTCCTCCGCCGGCGAGGCTCCCGAGGAGGACGAGGAGGAGGACGAGGAGGAGGACGAGGAGGAGCGGGTCGAGGCGGCGGCCGACGCCGCCGCGGTGCTCACCTTCGGCGCCGAGCTGCCCGGGCCACGGCCGCGGCCGGTCATCGCCGTGGCCGTCGTCGAGGCGATGGAACCCGTCATGGAGGAGACGCCGGCGGCCGCGACGGCCGAGGCGCCGGCCCCGGAGCCTCCGCCACCACCACTTCCCGGAGACGCCGGTGCCGTCCCGCCCCCGCCCGAGCCGGTCACCGCGGAGGACCTCGGCGGTCTCCTCGGCGCACTCGAGACGTGGGCGACGAGCGAGTCGGTGCCGGTCAGCGCCGGGCGCCTGTACCGGCTCATCAACGGGCTCGCCGCGGCCCGGATCGACCTCGAGGCCCTCGAGGGTCGGACGGTGAAGGTCGTCGACCGGGTGCGGGCGGGGGACGTGGCCGCCACCGCCGGGATCGAGCAGCTCCTCGCCGCCACGCACGTCGCTCGTGGTGCGCTCGAGCGCCTCGAGGAGGAGGCGCTCGGCCTCTCCGCGGTGTCGTTGGGGACGGTGACGAGCACGCTGCCGCAGCTCGTCCGGTACCTCGCCAAGAAGCTCGGCAAGGAGGTCGCCTTCACGCTCGTCGGAGACGACCTGGCCGTGGACCGCCAGGTCGTCGACCGGCTCGGCGAGCCGCTGCGGCAGCTCGTCGTGAACGCGGTCACCCACGGCATCGAGGACCCGGCGGAGCGGACGGCGGCGGGGAAGCCCCGCACCGGGCGCGTGGGGGTGGAGGCGACGCTCGAGGAGGGACGGCTCCGTATCGTCGTCACCGACGACGGGCGGGGCGTCGACTGGGCGACCGTGGCGCGGGTCGGACGGGAGCGGGGGCTCATCTCCGGGGAGGCCGGGGAGGAGGAGCTCCGGGCGCTGCTCTACTCCGACGGGTTCACCACCCTCGCCGGGCGGGACGACCTCGCCGGCGACGGGTCCGGCCTCGCCCGGGTCCGGGAGGCGGCCGAGGACCTGTACGGCACCTTCACCCTCGAGACCTCACCCGGTCGGGGGACGACCGTCACGCTCACCGTCCCGGCGTGCCGGGCCCTGCAGCGGGCCCTCCTCGTCGAGGCCGGCGGGCAGCTCTGGGGGATCCCCGAGACGGCCGTCGCCGACGTCGTTCCTCTCGGGACGGTCGAGTCCCGCATCGCCGCCGAAGGGCGTCGGCTCGTCTGGGGCGACAGCGAGATCCCCATCGTCTCCCTGGCCGAGCTCGTCGGGATGGGGGTGGCCCCCGGGATCGCCACCCACCTCGTCATCGTCACCCCGCCCACCGGAGCCCTCGCCGTCGGCGTGGAGGGCGTGGCCGGCTCGCGGGAGGTCGCCGCCAAGGAGCTCGGCCCCCTCCTCAGCGGCCCGGACGCCGTCAGCGGCGTGGCCCTCCTCGGTGGGGACGAGATGGCACTCCTCGTCGACGTGGGGCGGCTCGCGGCGCGCCAGCGGGAGGTCACGGAGACGCCCATCGGTCCCATCCCGCGGGTCCTCGTCGTCGACGACTCCCGCGGCGTGCAGCAGGTCGTCTCGGGGGTCCTCGTCTCGAGCGGCTTCGCGACGCTCGTCGCCGGAACGGTGGCGGAGGCGCTGTCCCTCCTCGGTCTCCACGACGTCGATGCCATCGTCGTCGACTTCTCGATGCCGCGTGCCGACGGCGTCGCCCTCACCCACATGGTCCGGCAGCGGTACGGCGACATCCCCGTCGTCATGCTCTCGGGGGTGGCGGAGGAACGGGACCGACGACGGGCCATGGAGGCGGGGGTCGACGCCTTCTTCGAGAAGGGCGACCTGCGCGAGGGTGCCCTGGCCGCGACGCTGCGCGCCCTCATCGCCCGCCGCGGTGCGCCGGGCGCCGGCGCCCCCTGAGCCCCCGCGCCGGTCGTTGCTCACATCCCTGTAGTTCGACCGGGCGGCGCCGGTACACTCGGGCTCGATGCCCGACTCGCCGCTCCTCGCCGCGCTCAACCCCGGTCAGCGGGAGGCGGTCGCCGCGACCGAGGGTGCGGTGCTCGTCGTCGCCGGCGCCGGGTCGGGGAAGACCCGGGTCCTGACCTACCGCATCGCCCACCTCGTGCACGACCTGGGCGTCTCGCCCTTCTCGATCCTCGCCATCACCTTCACGAACAAGGCGGCGAACGAGATGAAGGCGCGGGTCGAGCAGCTCGTCGGGCCCGTCGCCCGTGACATGTGGGTGGCGACCTTCCATCGCGCCTGCGTACGCATCCTCCGGCGTGAGATCCATCGCCTCGGGTATCGCGCCTCGTTCTCGATCTACGACGCCGCCGACTCCCTGCGGCTCGTCACCATGTGCGTGCGGGACCTCGACCTCGATCCGAAACGGTTCCCTCCCAAGGGGATCCGGAACGCGATCTCCCGCGCCAAGAACGAGCTCGTCGACTACGAGACGTTCGCCGCCGGGGACTCGGGCCTCTACCACGAGCGCACCGCAGACGTCTACCGCCTGTACCAGCAGCGCCTCCTCGAGGCCTCCGCGGTGGACTTCGACGACATCCTCATGCTCACCGTCGAGCTCTTCCAGGCGTTCCCCGAGGTGCTGACCACCTACCAGGAGCGGTTCCGCTACCTCCTCGTCGACGAGTACCAGGACACCAACCACGCCCAGTATGTCCTCGTCAAGCTCCTGGCGGCCGCCCACGGCAACGTGTGCGTCGTCGGGGACCAGGACCAGTCCATCTACCGGTTTCGCGGGGCCGACATGCGCAACATCGTCGCCTTCGAACGGGACCACCCCGACGTCCGCATCGTCGTCCTCGAGCAGAACTACCGCTCCACCCAGACGATCCTCGACGCGGCGAACGCCGTCATCGCCCACAACGGGGGGCGCCGACCCAAGCGCCTGTGGAGCGACCGCGGCGCGGGTGCGCCGATCGCGCTCTTCACCGCCGAGGACGAGCGGGAGGAGGCGACGTTCGTCGCCCAGGAGATCGGGCGTCTCGGTCGCCGCGGTGTCCGCCCCGCCGACGTCGCGGTGTTCTACCGGACGAACGCGCAGAGCCGCGTCCTCGAGGAGCTCCTCGTTCGGTTCGGCGTCCCGTACCAGGTCGCCGGCGGTCTGCGGTACTACGACCGCAAGGAGATCAAGGACGTCCTCGCCTACCTCCAGGTGCTCGTGAACCCCGCCGACGAGGTGGCCCTGAAACGCATCCTCAACGTCCCTCGCCGGGGGATCGGCGCCACGAGCATCGGCCATCTCGACCGGTTCGCCCAGGGGCACGGGGTGGGGTTCTTCGCGGCGCTGCGACGAGCGAAGGAGAACCCAGGGCTCACCCCCAAGGCGCAGAAGGCCGTCGCCGAGTTCGTCGCCCTCGTCGATCATCTGGCGGTCCGCGCCGCCGCCGGTCCCGCGGCCGCCGTCCGCGCCGTGCTGGAGGAGACCGGATACCTCGACCTGGTCCGCGCCGAGCGGACCATCGAGGCCATGGGGCGCGAGGAGAACCTCAACGAGCTCGCCACCGCCGTCGCCGAGTTCGAGGAGACGGGGCCGGCGTCGATCGGCGCCGCGGCCTGGGCCGAGCTCGACGGCCTGGGACGGCTCGGGCTCTTCCTCGAGTCGATCAGCCTCGTCACCGACGTCGACGGGCTCCGCGACGGCGAGGCGGTGACGCTCATGACGCTCCACAACGCCAAGGGCCTCGAGTTCCCGGTCGTCTTCATCACCGGCATGGACGACGGCGTGTTCCCCCACGAGCGGTCCCTCGGGGACCGGGACGAGCTGGAGGAGGAGCGACGGCTCTGCTACGTCGGGATGACCCGCGCCGAGGATCTCCTCTACCTCACCCGGGCCTGGAACCGGCATCTGTGGGGACAGAGCCGGTACAACGGCCCGAGCCGGTTCCTGCGCGAGATCCCCGACGAGCTGTGCACGACGCTCGACCGGCCCTCTCGCCCCGCGGCGAGCGCGACGGTCGCCGGATCCGGCGCGGCGGTGGACGCCGGCGACCGGGTGCGCCACCGGCACTGGGGTCTCGGCACCGTGCGGGAGGTCATCGGGGCGGGGGAGCGAGCCGAGGCGGTGGTGCGCTTCGACGAGCAGGGGGAGAAGCGCCTCCTGCTCGCCTGGGCCCCCCTGGAGAAGGTGTGAGCGGGTCCGCTCCCGGCTCCGCCGGGGAGCGGCTCGGGGAGGTGGAGGCGTTCTTCCGGCGCCTCCAGGAGCGGCTCCGTACCGAGCTGGAGGCGCTGGAGGACACCGCCCGGTTCGGCCGGGACGCCTGGGGTCGGGAGGGGGGCGGCGGCGGCGTCACCCGCGTCCTCGAGGACGGTGCGGTGTTCGAGCGGGCGGCGGTGAACTTCTCCGCCGTCTGGGGCGAGGTCCCTCCCGGGTTCACGGAACGGCTCGCCGCCGGAGCCCGACGGTTCCGGGCGGCGGGGGTCTCGCTCATCGTGCACCCGCGGAACCCGTACGTGCCCGCCATGCACGCCAACGTTCGTCACCTCGCCACCGACACCGGGGAGGCCTGGTTCGGCGGGGGCGCCGATCTCATGCCCTGCTACCTCGACGAGGCCGACGCCGCCGCGTTCCATCGGGTCCTGCAGGACGTCTGCGCCCGCCACGACGTCGCCGACTACGAGCGGTGGAAGGCGTGGTGCGACCGGTACTTCACCCTTCCCCATCGCGGCGAGCGCCGCGGCATCGGCGGGATCTTCTTCGACCGCCTGGAGGATCCTCACCCGGAGGCGTTCGCGTTCGTTCGTGACCTCGGCGTGCACCTGCTCGACGCCTACGTGCCCATCGTGCGTCGCCGGCGGGACACGCCCTTCGGGGAGCGGGAGGAGCGCTGGCAGCTCCTCCGGCGGGGGCGGTACGCCGAGTTCAACCTGCTCGTCGATCGGGGCACCCGGTTCGGGATCGAGACGGGCGGCCGGGCCGAGAGCATCCTCGTCTCCCTTCCGCCCCGGGCACGGTGGGCGTACGACGTGGAGCCCGAGCCGGGAACCCCCGAACGCAGGCTCCTCGACGTCCTGCGCGCCGCGCCGCGGCGGTGGGTCCCGCCGTCGTAGCCCGGACCGACTCGTCGTCGGACGCGAGGTGGGGGAGACTTCCCGCCGAACTGCCCGTACCGCCACGGTGCGGGCGTATCCGGACACGGGAAGCGATCGCGACATGCCCACCCTGGCGGACCTCCTCCCCGTCCTCCCCGACGAGGCGGGCACCCCGGGGACGACCACCGCTCCGCACCGGCTGGCCGCCGTCTCCTTCGCGCATCCCCGAACGCCGGTCGAGGTCCGTTCCCGTCTGGCGCTCGACGACGCGCGACGTGACGCGGCGTACGAACGGCTCGCCGCGACGGGACGGCGCGTCTTCCTCCTCTCCACCTGTCTGCGCACCGAGATCGCCGTCGCCGGTGGCTGGGAGGAGCTGCGGGCGACCCTCGAGGTCGTCTACGGCGACGAGGCCCTGCCCGCCACGGGCGTACTCCGTCACGACGCCGCCCTCGTCCATCATCTCTTCCGCATCGCCGCCGGGCTCGCGTCCCCGGTCCTCGGGGAGCCCGAGGTGCTCGGCCAGTTCCGGGCCGCGCTCGAGGCGGGTCGGACGCACGGCGCCGTCGACGGGCTCTTCGAGAAGACGCTCCAGGGCGCCGTCGCCGCGGGACGGTCGGCGCGGCGCCGCTTCCCTCCCGCCGCGGCCGGCTCGCTGGCAGGCGTCGCCGCCGAGCTCGTGGCGGGGGCGGACCCGGTGGCCGTCTTCGGCGCCGGCGCCATGGCGAAGGCGGCGGTCGAGGTGCTCCGGGCGCGTCCGGAGCCGCCCCACGTCGTCGTCTACGCCCGGCGTCCCCGGGCCGTCCGGTTCCCCGTCGACGAGGTCCGACCCCTGGAGGAGGCTCCGCAGGCGCTCGCCGGCGCCGCGGCGGTCATCTCGGCCACCGCGGCGAAGCGGGAGCTCTTCGCCACCGAGGTGCTCGACGCCGCCCTCGCCCGAAGGACCGGGGACCTCCTGCTCGTCGATCTGGCGATGCCACCCGACTTCACGCCCTCGCCGGGGGCGAGGCGGTTGCGGTACGTCGGCCTCGACGACCTGGCGCGCCGCGTGCGCGCCACCACCCACGCCGCCGACGCCGAGGCGTTCGTCGCCCGGGCCGCCCGCGAGCAGTGGACCCGGCTCGTCAACCACCAGGACGTCGGTCCCGTCATCGCCGGGATCCTCGCCGAGGCCCAGGAGATCGTCGCCGAGGAGGTGCGGCGCTTCTCGGGGAGGATCGGCGGCACCTCCGAGCAGCTCACCGTCGTCACGCAACTCGCCAGCACCGTCGTCAACCGGGTCCTGCACCGACCGCTCCACTACCTCTCGTCCACCGAGGACGGGGCCGCGGTGGCGCCCCTCGTCGCCGAGATGTTCGGGGTCTCCCGTGGTCGCTGAGCTGCGCATCGCCACTCGGGCATCACGGCTGGCGCTCCTGCAGGCGGAGCGGGTCGGCATGCTGCTGCGGAGGCGCCATCCCGACGTACGCGTCCGTCTCGTGCCGCTCACCTCCGCCGGGGATCGGGATCGGACGACGCCCATCGCGGCCCTCACCGAACGAGGGGCGTTCGTGGGCGCGGTTCGTCGGGCCGTGTTGGAGGAGCGCGCCGACGTGGCGGTCCACTCCCTCAAGGACGTCCCGGTGGAGCCCGTCGCCGGCCTCGTGCTCGCCGCGGTGCCGGAGCGTGAGGATCCGTGGGACGTCCTGGTGGGTGCCACCCTCGACGAGTTGCCCGCCGGGGCCGAGGTCGGCACCGGAAGCCCGCGCCGGGCGGCGCAGCTCCGGCT
>CAZPAV010000073.1:0-8734 GCA_964584755.1 uncultured Acidimicrobiaceae bacterium | reverse complement strand
CCGCCACCCCCACCGCCGCGGCGACCACGGCGCCCCTCCTCGAGGTGTCGCGGCTCGGCATCGAGTTCCGCACCGACGAAGGACCCGTCCGGGCCGTCGACCGGGTCGACTTCTCGATCGGGCGCGGCAGGGTCCTCGGCATCGTCGGGGAGAGCGGCTCCGGCAAGACCGTCACCGCCCAGGCCCTCATGCGTCTGCTGCCCCGCAACGCCCGCCTCGACCCGGAGAGCCGGATCGTCCTCCACTCCGACGACGGTCCCACCGAGATCACCGCCCTCGATCCCCGTGGCAAGACGATCCGCCGCATCCGCGGGGGCCGGATCTCCATGGTCTTCCAGGAGCCGATGGCCTCCTTCTCCCCCGTCTACACCATCGGCAACCAGCTCGTCGAGGCCATCCGCCTCCACCGTCCCCTCGGCAAGGCCGAGGCGAAGGAGGTGGCCATCGACATGCTCGCCCGGGTCGGGATCTCCAACCCGGCGCGCCGTTTCGAACAGTACGCCTTCGAGCTCTCGGGAGGGATGCGGCAACGCGCCATGATCGCCGTCGCCCTCGTCACCGAGCCCGACCTCCTCATCGCGGACGAGCCGACGACCGCGCTCGACGTCACCATCCAGGCGCAGATCCTCGAGCTGCTGGGCGACCTCCAGGACCGCATGGGCATGGCGGTGATCTTCATCACCCACGATCTCGGTGTCATCTCGAAGATCGCCGACGACATCCTGGTCATGTACCTGGGCCGGGTGATGGAGGAGGGGACCGCCGTCGACGTCATCACCCGTCCCGCCCATCCCTACACGCGCCGGCTCCTCGAGGCGATCCCCCGCCTCTCCCACCTCGGCGAGCGTCTCAGCGCAATCCCCGGCGACATCCCCGCCCCGAGCGCCCGACCCCCCGGCTGCCCGTTCCACACCCGCTGTCCCGACGTGATGCCGGGCCGCTGCGACGTCGTCGTCCCCGATCCCGTGGCGACCGACCCCGGGCATCTCGTCCACTGTCTCCTCCACGGAGCCGCCGATGACCCCGCTTGAGCCCCTCCTCGAGGTCACCGACCTGAAGGTCCACTTCGCCCTCAAGCAGGGCCGCTTCGGGAAGCGCACCGGAGCGGTGCGCGCCGTCGACGGCGTCACCTTCTCCCTCCGGCGCGGCGAGACGCTGGGACTCGTCGGCGAGAGCGGATCGGGGAAGACGACCGTCGGCCGCACGATCCTGCGCGCCGTGACTCCCACCTCGGGCAGGATCACGTATCGGATCGACGGCCGGAGCTACGACCTCGGTGAGCTGGGGGGTCGGGAGCTGCGGAGCTTCCGGCGCCACGCCCAGATGATCTTCCAGGACCCCTACGCGTCGCTCGATCCACGGATGACGATCCGCGACGTCATCGCCGAGCCGCTCGTCGCCACCCGGATCATGCGCGGCAAGGCCGTCGACGCGCGGGTGCGGGAGATCGCGGTCCGCTGCAAGCTCGACATCGAGCACCTCCGCCGCTTTCCCCATGCCTTCTCGGGGGGCCAGCGCCAGCGCATCGGCATCGCCCGGGCCCTCGCCACCCACCCTGCCTTCATCGTCTGCGACGAGCCGGTCTCCGCGCTCGACGTGTCCATCCAGGCGGAGATCCTCAACCTCCTCGAGGATCTCCAGGAGGAGCTCGGACTGACGTACCTCTTCATCGCCCACGACCTCGCCGTCGTCGCCCACATCGCCGACCGGGTGGCGGTCATGTACGTCGGCGAGTTCATGGAGTTCGCCGCCACCGCGGAGCTGTTCTCCCATCCGCTCCACCCCTACACCGAGGCGCTCCTCTCCGCCATCCCCGAGGTGGACCCCACCAAGGAGCTCGACCCGATCCCCCTCGCCGGCGAGATCCCGAACCCCGCCGACCCGCCTCCCGGGTGTCGCTTCCACACCCGGTGCCGCTACGTCGTGGACGCGTGCCGTACTCGACGTCCCGAGTGGCGCATGATGGGGCCGGGCCGGTGGGTGGCGTGTCATCGCGCCGACGAGCTCGAGCTCCAGGGCGTCCCCATCACGATCGCCTCCGCCGGCGCCAGGGCGGCCACCCAGGCGCGTTCGACCGGCTCGGTGAGACCGAAGCACGACCCGTAGGCGAGGAAGAGGCCGACGGAGGAGGGCGCGCCCGAGGGGCACGCTACCCCGGGCCCCCCTCAGATCTCGATCACCACCGGGATGACGAAGGGTCGCACCCGAATGGCGTCCTTGACGGCACGGCCCGCCGCGTTGCGGACCCGGCGACGCAGCGCGTCGATCTCGAAGGGCCGGCCGAGCGACGCGATCCCCTGCTCGACCCGGGCGAGGATCGCCTCGTGCAGCTCGGCGGGATCGTCGGCGAGACCGTGACTGTCGACGTCGGGGCCGACGACGATCTCCCCGTGACGCTGGTCCACCCCCACCGTGACGATGACGACCCCCCCGTCCCCGAGGTGCCGCCGGTCACGAATCACCGCCTCCAGGTCCCCGACTGCGGACCCGTCCACGTACACGAACCCTCCGGGGACCGCGTCGCGCTCCACGCGCAACTCCCCGTCCTCGATGATCACCGCGTCGCCGTCCTCGCAGATGGCGACCTCCGGGATGCCGACGCGTCGGGCCAGCTCCGCATTGGCCGTCAGATGACGGTACTCGCCGTGGACGGGAACGAGCGCCTCCGGGCGCACCACGGCGTAGAAGGTCGCCAGCTCCTCCCGGGCGGCGTGGCCCGAGACGTGCACCGGGGCGTTCCGACCGTGGAAGACGGTCACGCCGGCACGCAGCAGGTTGTTGATGACCCGCGACACCCGCTTCTCGTTGCCGGGGATGGGGGTCGCCGAGAGAATGACCGTGTCGCCCCGGCGCAACGACACGGAACGATGCTCGCCGGCCGCCATGAGCGAGAGCGCCGCGAACGGCTCACCCTGGCTGCCGGTGGAGATGACCGCCGTCTGCTCCGGCGGCAGCGCCAGCAGGTCCTCGAGCGGAAGGAGATTCTCGGCATGGGTGTCGAGGAGCTCGAGACGGCCGGCGATCTCGCTGTTGCGCAGCATCGACCGTCCGATGAACGCGAAACGCCGTCCGTCGGCGACGATGGCGTCCACCGCCTGCTGCACGCGATGGATGTGGCTGGCGAAGCAGGCCACGATGATGCGCCCCTCGGCCGCAGCCACGATCTCCCGGAGTCGCTTCCCCACCGTCGCCTCCGAGGGCACGAACCCGGGGACCTCGGCGTTCGTGCTGTCGGCGAGGAGGAGCCGCACCCCGCGGCGGCCGAACCCGGCGAAGGTCTGCAGGTCGGTGGGCCGTCCGTCGATCGGCGTCGGGTCGAGCTTGAAGTCGCCGGAGTGCAGGACGATCCCCTCGGGTGTCTCGAAGGCGACCCCGGCCGCCTCGGGCACGCTGTGGGTGACCGGGATGAAGGCGAAGCGGAACGGCCCTTCCTCGATCCAGGTGCGGGGCTCGACCGGTCGCAGGTCCCCCGAGATCCCCATCTCCTCCAGCCGGGCGCGGGCGAGCTCCAGGGTGAGCGGCGCCCCGTACACCGGCGCGGGGACGTCCCGCAGCAGGTACCCGAGCGCGCCGATGTGGTCCTCGTGGCCGTGCGTGAGGACGACACAGGCGACGTCCTCCGCCCGCGACACCACGGAGCCGAAGTCGGGGAGCACGAGATCGACCCCGAGCATGTCCTCCTCGGGGAACATGAGTCCGGCGTCGATGAGGGCCAGCCGGCCGTCGATCTCCATCGAGGCGCAGTTGCGACCGACCTCGCCGAGGCCTCCGAGGAACGTGATCCTGACGCTCACCGCGTCTCGAGCCCCTCGAGCGCCCGCCGACCCCGCTCCACCGTCTCCGCGGCGGCAGGTACGAGCGGAAGTCGGGGCTCCCCGACGTCACCCCAGACCGCGCCGAGGAGCGCCTTCACCGGCATGGGGTTCGGCTCGAGGAAGAGTGCCTCGTTGAGGGGGGCGAGGAGCGCGTCGAGACGCGCCGCCTCGTCCTGGTCCCCGGCCAGCGCGGCCTCGACGAACCGCCGGACGTGCTCGCCGGCGACGTTCGCGGTCACCGAGACGACGCCCACACCTCCGGCGGCGATGATCTCGCCGGTCATCCCGTCCGAGCCGGAGTACACCGCGAAGTCCCGAGGGAGCGCCGCGATCGCCTTGCGCGTCCAGGCGATGTCGTCCACGGCGTCCTTCACCGCCACGATCCGGGGATGGGCGGCGAGCCGAACGAGGGTCTCGATCTCGATGAGGCGACAGGTGCGGCCCGGGATGTTGTAGAGGAGGACGGGAAGGTCGGTGGCATCGGCGATCGCGGTGAAGTGCCGGAAGAGACCCTCCTGCGGGGGTTTCGAGTAGTAGGGCGTCACCGCCATGACGCCGTGACATCCGGCCTCGGCGGCGCGCTCGGTGAGCTCGACGGAGGCGCGGGTGTCGTAGGTGCCGGTGCCGGCGATGACCCGCATCCGGTCGCCCACCGCGTCGACGGCGGCCTTGAAGAGCGCCACCTTCTCCACCTTCGACAGCGTCGGCGACTCGCCGGTGGTGCCCGCGACGACGACCCCGTCGGAGCCGGTCTGCGCGAGATGCCGCGTGAGGCGCCAGAAGGCGCCGTAGTCGATGGCGCCGTCCTCGTCGAAGGGGGTGACGACCGCGGTGAGGACGGGGCCGAACGGAGCGTCGGGTCGTGTGTCCATGACCGCGACGGTAGCAGGACGATCAGGGCATCCCCGGCCATGGCGGTCGCCGGCGCCCGGCGCCCAGCGGGCGACCCTCGTGGCTGCCCCCGTCCCTCACTATCCTCCCGGCCATGGATCACATGAGCGAGTACGTCAAGGACGTCGCCGAGGGCGACTTCCCGGTCGCGGTGCTCCAACGCAGCCGGGAGGTCCCCGTCGTCGTGGACTTCTGGGCGGAGTGGTGCGGTCCCTGCCGTGTCCTCGGGCCCCTCCTCGAGCGACTCGCCGTCGAGTACGGGGGGACCTTCGAGCTGGCGAAAGTCGACGTCGACCGCAACCAGCAGCTCGCCGCCGCCTACCGGGTCCAGGGCATCCCCACGGTCGTCGCCTTCCGCGACGGCAAGGAGGTGAATCGCTTCACCGGCGCCTACCCGGAGACGACGCTGCGGCAGTGGCTCCAGGGGATCCTCCCCAACGAGCTCGACCTCATGGTCGACGAGGCGAGGACCGCCCTCATCGAGGGCGACTCCCCCACCGCGGAGCACATCTTCCGCCAGGTCCTCGAACGGCAGCCGGACCATCCCGAGGCGGGGACGAGCCTCGCCAGCCTGCTCATCGAACGCGGCGACACCGACGAGGCGCTCATCGTCCTGGGGAAGCTGGCACCGGACGCCGAGGTGGAGCGGCTGCAGGCGGCGGCCCGTCTCCGGGCCGCCGGTGGTGACGATCTCGCCGGGCTCGAGGCGAAGCTCGCCGAGGATCCCGGTGACGAGGCGACCCGGATCGAGCTCGCCAAGGCCCTCGCCGCCCGCAACGAGTACGAGCCCGCCCTCGACCATCTCCTCGCCGTCGTGAGGGCGAAGGGCCCGCGCAAGGACGAGGCTCGCCTCGCCATCCTCGACATCTTCGGAGTGCTCGGGGACGGACACCCGCTCACCCGGACGTACCGCAAGCAGCTCGCGTCGGCGCTCTACTGACTCCGACGTTCGTCCCTACCGGAACGCGGCGGGACGAGGGACGATGGCGACGCGGAGACCGAGGAGGTGCTCATGGAGGACTTCACCGACCGGATCCCCGAGGAGCGGTGGGCCTCGTACCTCGAGGCGTTCACCGCGGAGCACGGCGGGGCGCCCACCACCATCGAGGTCCTCGACCGCGAGTTCGGCGACGAGTACGAGGCCGAGCACATCCCCCTCGCCTTCCTCCTCTACGACCCCCGTGACGACGTCGTGGAGATCGCCGTGGGAGGAACGAGTGGATCGTATCCGGTGGTCCTGCGGCACTTCGTCCGCCACCCCGAGCAGATCTGGCACCGCGCCTCGGGCGCCGACCGCGTGTTCCTCGTCGTCGACTCCTCCGGTACGAAGACCCTCGTCACCGTGACCCCTCCGGCCGGTCTCCCCGCCTGAGGACGACCCTCATCCGTCGAGGAGCGACTCCAGGCCGACGGTGACCGGGTGCTCGAGCGTCGCCACCCGCCGAACCGCCAGGAGGACGCCCGGCATGAAGGCGCGTCGATCCGTGGTGTCGTGCCGGATCGTCAGCGTCTCCCCCGGCCCCCCGAAGATCACCATCTGGTGGGCGACGAGACCGGGGAGGCGCACCGCGTGCACCGGAACCCCGGCCACGGCTGCCCCGCGCGCCCCGGCGAGGAGCTCCTCGGACTCCGTCGCCCGCCGCGGCTCCAGGACCCGGCCGATGCGCTCCGCGGTGGCGATCGCGGTCCCCGAGGGCGCGTCCACCTTCCCGTCGTGATGCAGCTCCACCACCTCGGCGGCGGAGAACCGTGCCGCCACCTGCTCCGCCACCTGCATCATCGTCACCGCCCCGATGGAGAAGTTCGGGACGACCACGCAGTTCGGCGGGCCCTCACCCCAGAGCCGCCGCAGTCGAACGAGACGCTCCTCGTCGAACCCCGAGGTCCCCACGACCGCGTGGAGCCCCGCGGCGCGCCACGCGGCGAGGTTCTCCATGACGACGTCCGGCCGGGTGAACTCGACCACCACCTCGCAGGAGGCGAGCGCGTCCCGCTCGGCGGCGACCACCCCGCCCGCCACCTCCTCCCCGGCGTGCGGCGGGTCGTAGAGTCCGGCGAGGACGAGGTCCTCGGCGGCCGCGACCGTCGCGGCGACGAGCCGCCCCATGCGGCCCCCCGCCCCGGAGACGCCCACGGCGGTCATGTCACGAAATCCTCCAGGTCCTCCGGCGCGAAGGGCCCGACGGCACCGAGGACGTAGGGACCGCCGTAGGAGACACGGGCGACCTCGCGTGCCTCCTCGAGGGTCACCGCCTCCACCCGGGCGACGATCTCGTCCACCGACAGGTGGCCCACCCCGGTGAGCTCGTTGCGTCCGAGACGATTCATCCTGCTGTGCGGCTCCTCGAGGGAGAGGGCGAGGGAGCCCTCGACGTGGCCCTTGGCCCGGTGCAGCTCCTCCTCGGTGAGCCCCTCGGCGAGGAGTGCGTCGAGCTGGTCCCGGACGATCTTCAGCACCTCGGGCGCCTGCGAGGGGGTCGTCCCCACGTACAGGGCGGCGGCGCCCGTCTCCTGGAAGGGAAGGCGGAAGGAGTGGACGGCGTAGGCCAGTCCGCGCACCTCCCGGATCTCGCGGAAGAGACGGCTCGACATGCCGCCCCCGAGGACGTGGTCGACGACGATGAGCGCGAACCGCCGCTCGTCGTCGCGCGGCAACGCCGGACTCCCGAAGACGAGATGCGCCTGCTCGGTGTCGCGCCGTCGTACCCGTACTCGTGCCGCGGGCTCCAAGGAGGCGAGGCGTCTCCCCCCGGCCTCTCCCTCCCAGGTCCCGAAGTGTGCCCGCACGAGCTCCACGAGGGCGTCGTGATCGACACGCCCGGCGGCGGCCACCACCACCGACGGCGGCACGTACCTCCGCGACCAGTAGGCATGGATGGTCCCCCGCTCCATGCCGCCGATGGACTCCGGGGTGCCGAGGATGGGGGCCGCCAGCGCATGGCCGTGCCAGAACGCCCGCATGAACTCCTCGTGGGCGACGTCGGTGGGGTCGTCCTCGTTCTGGTTGATCTCCTCGAGGACGACGTGCCGCTCCGAGTCGATCTCGTCCGGCCGGAAGGCGGGGCGTTGCAGCATCTCGGCGAGGATCTCGACGGCGATGGGGAGGTCGGCGTCTCGCGTCCGCGCCCAGAAGCAGGTGTACTCCTTCGACGTGAAGGCGTTGTTGCGCGCCCCGATGGCGTCGAAGGCCTCGCTGATGGCCCGGGCCGGCCACCGCTCCGATCCCTTGAAGAGGAGGTGCTCGAGGAAGTGGCTCGCGCCCGCCTCGGGCGGGTCCTCGTCCCGGCTTCCCGTGTCCACCCAGCAGCCGATGGCGACGGACCGGGCGGACGGCATGTCCTCGGAGATGATGCGCAGGCCGTTGGGTAGCGTGATCAGGTGATGGTGCATGGTCGCCGATGATAGGGACCGGGTCGTCCCTCCGGCCGACACGAACCGCCGGCGGATCGCTACGGTGGCGACCGTGGCGCGCATGCTCGTGATCGCGGCGGTGGCGACGGCGCTCCTCGCCGGAGGGTGCGCCTCGCGAACCGCCGCGCCGACGACGGCCGGCGACGGCGGGACCCCGGTGACGTTCCTCACCGCGGACGGCGTCCTCCTCGAGGGTCGCCGCTTCGGCGACGGACCGAGGTTCGTCGTCCTGGCCCACATGAAGCCGGCGACGATGACCTCGTGGTACCCCTTCGCCCGAACCCTCGCCGCCGCCGGATACTCGGCGCTGCCCTTCGACTTCCGCGGCTACGGAGGTTCGGAGGGCACGGGTTTCCGTGTCGACGTCGACACCATGGCCGCCATCGACGAGGCGTACCGGCTCGGCGCGACCGAGGTGTTCGTCCTCGGCGCCTCGATGGGCGGCACCGGCGCCATCGCCGCCGGGGCAGCCCGGGACGTCGCCGGCGTCGCCACCCTCTCCGCCCCCGCCCGCTTCTCGGGCGTCCACCCCGTCGCCCGCGCCCCCCCCGCCGTCGCCTCTCCCCACCTGCTCCCTCCGCGCGTCGGGCCGCGCGCGGCTCCCGGGGGCGGCGCGG
>CAZPAV010000072.1:0-8817 GCA_964584755.1 uncultured Acidimicrobiaceae bacterium | reverse complement strand
GTTCGGGGGCGGCATGGGGGGCGGAAGCCTCGCCGGTTCGACCGTCGTGGAGCGGAACCTCGACCGCCTCACGGTGATCGTCGCGGTGGTCTTCGCCCTCAGCACGCTGCTGTTGACGTGGCTGCTGACGGGACGTGCCTGACGGTCTCGAGAGGCCGGGGAACGCGACACTCGTAACGGAGGCGCATGTGAGAAGAAGAACAGGGTTGGGGCTCAAGGTGCTCGGCCTACTGGCCGTCCTGGCCATGGTGGCCGCGGCCTGCACGTCGACGAGCAGCAGCACGACGACTGCGGCGCCGTCGACGACGGCCAGTACGACCACGACGACGACGAAGGCTCCCACGGGGACCACGACGACGACCACGGCGCCCAAGCCGCAGGGCTTCACCTACAAGATCGGCATGACCTCGGACGTCCAGTCGACGAACTTCTGGGCGTACATCGCCAACGGCAGCGTGTACGACGCCTACGTCGTCGGACCGACGAAGCCGTCGCTGTTCGGCATCGCCTATCCGGGCATCGTCGTGGCGCCGGTGGTGGCGGACGGCCTGCCCGCCGAGCCGGTGCAGGAGGGCGACACGTGGACGGTCACCCAGAAGCTCCGGACCGACTACACGTGGTCGGACGGGACCCCGGTGACCGCCAAGGACGTCGCCTTCACCTTCGAGGCGGTCTCGAAGGCGGGCATGGGCGGTGACTGGATCTCCGGGTACCCGTACACGGAGGCCTCGAAGCCGCGGCTCCTCAACGTCGAGGCGATCGACGACCAGACGGTGAAGTTCACCTTCGACTCCGAGCCGGGCGCGGCGGTGTGGCCCCACAACGTGGGGGTCGCGGCGATCATGCCCGAGTCGGTGTGGCGCCCCGTGCTCGAGGACGCGCTGAAGTCGGACGACCCGGCCGGTGCGCTGCAGGGGGCCGACCCGCTCGAGGTGGGCGACCTCTCGGCCGGTCCGGTCATGCTGAAGAGCCGGGAAGAGGGCGCGTTCATCGAGAACGTCGTCAACGACAACTACGCCGACGCCGGCATGGAGCACAAGTTCTACTCGGACGGCACGTACGAGCAGAACGGAACGCAGTACTACGGGAGCGGCGGCGGCGACGTCGTCGTCGACTACAAGGAAGGTCCGTACCTCCAGAACGAGGCATTCTCCATCTACGGAGACCAGGCCGCGGCGATGCTCGCCCTCACCAACGGCGACATCGACATCTGGATGAACCCGCTCGGCGTCTCGCCCGGGCTCCGGCAGCAGGGGCTCGACGCGGAGAACCTCGCCGTGGCGGTCAACCCGACGAACGGGTTCCGCTACCTGGCGTTCAACTTCCGCAAGGCGCCCATGAAGTTCAAGGCCTTCCGGCAGGCGCTCGCCTACCTGGTGGACAAGGAGTTCCTGACGAAGAACGTCCTCCAGGGCGTGGCCTTCCCGCTCTACGTCCTCGTGCCCGAGGGCAACACGGCCTGGTACAACAAGGACGAGGCGGAGAAGATCGCCAGCAAGTACGTCGGCCTCGACGAGCAGACCCGCCTCAACAAGGCGTACCAGACGCTCGAGGACGGCGGCTTCACGTGGAAGACGCCGCCGGAGAAGGACGCGGACGGGAACATCACGAAGCCCGGCTCCGGGCTCATCGATCCGGACGGCCGTAAGGTGCCGCCGCTCGAGGTGATGGCACCGCCGGCGAGCTACGACCCGCTGCGGGCCACGGCCTCGCTGTGGATCGAGAAGTGGCTCAAGGACATGGGCGTCCAGGCCACGGCGAACCCGACGGACTTCAACACGATCATCGCCAAGGTGTGGCCGGGGGTCGGCAACCCGCCGACGTTCGACATGTACATCCTGGGATGGAGTCTGGGGAACCCGGCCTGGCCCACGTTCCACGAGGCGTTCTTCCACTCGCGGAACTTCGCCGAGGTGAACGACGGGGCCAACGCCGCCGGGTACTCCGACCCGGAGTTCGACGCCATGGCCGACGAGATGTTCGCCACCCGGGACCAGCAGAAGGCGTACGACCTGATCTGGAAGATGGAGGACAAGATCGCCGAGGATCTGCCCTACATCGTCCTCTTCGACACGCCCATCACGGAGTTCTACAACAAGGACCTCCAGTACCCCTTCACGAAGACGCTGTCGGGTATCCAGGCTCTCTCCGGCATGCCGGAGTCGGTGCAGAAGAAGTAGCGACGGTCCGGGCCCCGGCCCGGGACCACGACCGAACGGAGGAGGGAGGGTGCCGAGGCACCCTCCCTCCTCCCGTCGGGGAACACCACCGGGTCTCGTGCTAGCATCCCGCCCCGGTTCGCGGGTCGTCGTCACCACGAGAGGAGCTCCTGCGTGGCCAAGTTCCTGGGGAAGCGGGTCGTCCAGATGCTCCTCCTCTTCCTCCTCTTCCTGACGATCCTCTTCTTCCTCCTCAACGCGCAGCCCGGGGACATCTCGCAGCAGTTCGTGGGCAACCCGGACATCCCCCCGGAGGCCAAGGAGATCCTGCGGGCGCGTCTCGGCCTCGACCGGCCCCTCGTCGTCCAGTACCTCTACTACATCAAGAACTTCTTCACGCTCAACCTCGGGGTCAGCTTCGATCGCTACCCGCAGAGCGTCACGAGCATCCTCCTCCAGGCGCTGCCCCGGACGATCTACCTCTTCCTCACCGCCACGGTCCTCTCGTACGTCGTCGGGTTCCAGACGGGGAAGCTCGTCGCCTGGCGCCGGGGCTCGGCCATCGAGAAGGTGACGATGGTGACGAGCATCGTCCTCTACACGGTCTTCTACCCGTGGTTCGCCATCCTCATGCTCTGGTTCTTCGGGTCCCAGCTCGGTTGGTTCCCTCTGGGGAAGTTCCTCGACCCCACGAAGTGGTTCGACTCGCCCTTCAGCGCCAACGAGGTCTTCAACCGGATGCTCCTGAGCCTGCTCGTCGTCCTCGTCCTCGTCGTGGTCGTCTACCAGGCGACCCGGCGGATCGGGGAGCTGGTGCAGCGGCGGCGCGTGCGCGACGTCCTCCTCGGCCTCCTCGCCGCCGGCGTCGTCGCCTACTGGTTGACGAGCCCGATGCGGGTGTACGCCCTCGACATCGCCTACCACACGATCCTCCCGGTGACGACGCTCACCCTGGTGCTCTACGCCGGGATCACCCTGCTGACCCGCAGCTCGATGCTGGACACCCTGCGGGAGGACTACATCTTCACCGCCCGGGCGAAGGGCGTGCCCGAGCGCATCATCCGGGACCGCCACGCCGCCCGGAACGCCCTGCTCCCGGTCACGACCTCCTTCGTGCTCGCCATCGCCTTCGTGATCGGCGGTGGGATCGTGACCGAGTCGGTGTTCTCGTGGCCGGGCCTGGGACTCACCCTCCTCCAGGCGGTCACGGTGGAGGACATTCCGGTGGCGATGGGGGCGCTGGCCTTCATCGGCGTGCTGGCGCTCATCGCCCACCTCATCGCAGACGTCCTCTACGCCGTTCTCGACCCCCGGATCCGCATCGAGTCGTAGGAGGCCCCGAGCGATGACCGAGACCCAGCAGCCCGACCTCCGCGTCGGCGGTCCGCCCAGCGAGCCGCCGGGAGGAGGCGCCCGGCTCGAGGTCCACGTGCCGCTGTGGCGGGTCCGGCTGCGCCTGTGGGCTCGCTCCCTGCGGGAGAACTGGCGACTCTTCTCCCGCAACCGGATGGGCATCGTGGGGATCGTCATCGTGATCTTCTTCGGGCTCCTCGCGATCCTCCACCCGATCTTCATGCACACGATCTGGAAGGGGCAGGAGCGCATCTACGACCCCGTCGTGGGGGCCGACTCGGTGATCGTCGAGAAGACGGTCGTCGAGGAGGTGCAGGATCCCCTCCTCGAGATGAGCCTCGTCGAGGCCCAGATCTCGGGGAACTTCGACGCCCAGCCCGGGGACGTGATCGAGGTCCCGCAGGCCCCGGCGCCGCCCAACAAGAAGCACTGGCTGGGGATCGACCCCTTCGGCCGGGACATCCTCTCCCAGCTCATGTACGGGGCGCAGGCGGCGTTCACCCTCGGCGTCATCGCCGCGGTGAGCGCCGTCTTCCTGGCGACACTGGTGGGGTCGATGGCGGCCTTCTACGGAGGCTGGGTGGACACCTGGCTCATGCGCCAGGCCGACCTCATCCTCCTCCTGCCCCTGCTGCCGCTCCTCATCGTCGTCGGCTCGATGTGGAAGATCGGCCTCTCCCAGCTCGGGCTCCTCATCGGCCTCCTCTCGGGCCTGGGAGGCACGGCGATCATCCTCAAGTCTCAGGCCCTCTCGGTGCGGGTGAAGCCGTTCATCGACGCCGCCCGTGTCGCCGGCGGCGGGAACCGGCACATCATCGTGCGGCACATCGTGCCGAACGTCCTCCCGCTGAGCTTCCTGTACATGATGTTCGAGGTGACGGGGGCGATCTTCCTTGAGGCGACGCTCTCCTTCTTCGGCCTCCTCAGCATCCCGATGAGCTGGGGGATCATGATCAACACCGCCCACACCCAGGGGTACACCCTGTTCGGGCTGGATGCCTGGTGGCTCCTCTTCCCGCCGGGTCTCGCCGTCACCCTGTTCGCCTCGGGCTTCTTCCTCATCGGGAGGGCCATGGACGAGGTCGTCAACCCGAGGCTGCGGGCCCGATGACGACAGAGCGCGCCACCGCGAGCCACCCCGGGGAGGAGACCGGGCGGGGTGCCGTCCTCGAGGTCGACCATCTCGTCATGCACTACCAGACGGAGGCCGGGATGGTCTCGGCCGTCGACGACGTGAGCTTCACCCTGGGGCGGGGGGACTCCCTGGGGATCGTCGGGGAGTCGGGGTGCGGCAAGACGTCGGTGGCCCTCTCCCTCATGCGCCTCCTGCCCGAGAACGCCGTCGTCCAGGACGGCCGGATCCTCCTCGACGGAGAGGACCTCCTCGAGCTCTCCGCCGAGGCGATGCGCCGCCGCCGCTGGAAGGACATCGCCATGGTGTTCCAGGGGGCGATGAACTCCTGGAACCCGGTGTACCGGGTGGGGGACCAGATCCGGGAGGCGATCGATCTCCACTGGGACCCCGTCCCCACGACCGCCGCGGCGAAGGAGCGGATCGCCGAGCTCTTCGAGCTCGTGGGGATCGCGCCCGAGATGGTGGACCGGTACCCGCACGAGTTCTCCGGCGGCATGAAGCAGCGGGCGGTCATCGCCATGGCGCTGTCGTGCGATCCCCGGATCATCATCGCCGACGAGCCGACGACGGCCCTCGACGTCATCGTGCAGGACCAGGTGCTCAACGAGCTGCGGAAGATCCAGCGGCAGTTCGGGATGAGCATCATCTACATCTCCCACGACGTCGCCGTCATCGCCGAGATCACCGACCACATCGCCGTCATGTACGCCGGAAAGCTCGTCGAGTACGGTCCGACCGCCGAGGTCTTCGCCCGTCCTCGTCATCCCTACACCTGGCTGATCCTCTCCTCGACGCCGTCGATCACCGGGCCGCGGCGGGCCTTGGCGCCACTCGAGGGCGAGCCACCCGATCTGCTGGCGCCGCCTCCGGGGTGTCGCTTCCATCCCCGGTGCCCCTTCGTGACGGACCGCTGTCGGGTCGAGGAGCCTCCGATGGAGGGCATCGGGGACGGGCATCGTCTGGCCTGCTGGAACCACGAGCAGACCCCGGTCGGGCTGGGGAAGGGGTTGGCATGAGCGCGGCGGCATCGGATCGTGACGGCGCGGTCCAGGTCCGGGTGGAGAACCTGACGAAGCTGTTCCCGATCCGTAAGAGCGTCTTCAGTCGTGCTCGCGACTTCGTCCACGCCGTCGACGGCGTGGACTTCGAGATCCGGGCCGGGGAGAGCCTCGGGCTGGTCGGGGAGTCGGGGTGCGGGAAGACGACGACGGCACGGGTCCTCGTCAAGCTCGACGAGGCGACGAGCGGCTCCGTCCAGGTGCGGGACGCCTCGGGGGAGATGACCGAGGTGACGGCGATCACCGGGAAGCAGGACCGGCGCCGGTTCCGGCGCAACGTCCAGATGATCTTCCAGGATCCGTACGAGTCCATGAACCCGCGGCGGACGGTGTTCGACACGGTCGCCGAGCCGCTCGTCGTTCAGCGGATCGGGACGACGCCGGAGCGCGAGGCGCGGGTGGCCGATCTGCTGCGGCTCGTGGGGCTCACCCCTCCCGGGTCGTTCCTCTTCCGGTACCCCCACGAGCTCTCGGGGGGTCAGCGGCAACGGGTGGCGATCGCTCGGGCCCTGATCCTGCAGCCGCCGCTCGTGGTGGCCGACGAGCCCACCTCGATGCTCGACGTGAGCATTCGCATCTCCATCATGCGGCTCATGCTCGAGCTCGCCGACGAGCTCGGGGTGACGTACCTCTACATCACGCACGATCTCGCCGTGGCCCGGTACATGTGCGACCAGATCGCCGTCATGTACCTGGGGAAGATCGTCGAGATGGCCGAGACGGAGGCGCTCCTCGCCGAGCCCATGCACCCGTACACCCGGGCTCTCCTCTCGGCGGTGCCGGTGCCGGACCCCGCGTACCGGCGACCACCGGTGGAGATCAAGGGAGGGGTGGCCAAGGCGGTGAACCCGGCACCGACGTGCCGCTTCCTCGAGCGCTGCCCTTTCGCCACCGACGTGTGCCGCAACGAGCCGCATCCGCCGCTCCGGCAGACGGCGGACGGCCACGTGGTGGCGTGTCATCTCGTCGGCGACGACGGCTCGTGGCTGGGTGCGCCCCGGGCCCGCCTCGATCTCCGGGCCTGAGCGCCGCCGGAGGACGGAGTGACGAGGGGGGAGGCCGCCGGCCCCGGGACGTCACCGGGTCCCGTGCCCCCTATACTCCCGGGGCCGCGTCGGAGTGGCGGAATTGGTAGACGCGCTAGGTTGAGGGCCTAGTGGGCGAATAGCCCGTGGAGGTTCGAGTCCTCTCTCCGACACTCGACTCGACTACACGCGGCCGGGATTCGACGACGACCCGGCCGTCGCGGTGGTAGGTGAGCTCTATTCCCATCTCGGCGTAGACCTTGGCCTTGTCCGCCGGGTCGGCGGCGGCCAGCGCGGCGGTGATGTCCTTGAGGCTAGCGACGAGCGCCTTGATGTCCTCGGCGGCGAGTCGGGTTGTCGGCTTCTTGCCGAGGAGAGCTTCGAGCCGGCGACGTTCCTGGTTGGTCTCGGCGATCCATCTGCCGACCGCTGAGGCGGCTTCGGGTTCGTTCCTGACGATGGTGCGGTAGCTGTCGAGCTCTTTGTCGAGTTCGCGGATGCGCTCCCGGATCCGGCGCGCTTCTGCCTCCTGGTCGGTGTCGGGTTGCGCGGCCGCGGCGAGCTTGGCGCAGGTGTCGTCGAGATGCTCGTCGGCGAACAGCTCGGCGACCCACGAGTCGAGCCGGGGCACGATGGCGTCCTCACGCACGTAGATGGTTGCCGGGTGGTCGGGATGGTCCGCGGTGTCGTCGCGGTGGATCTGACACCGGTAGTAGGGACGGTCGTGGTTCCAGGTGCCCTCCATCCGCCTTCCGCACCGACCACACAGGATTCGTCCTGCGAGCAGGTACCGACGGTCGCCCTTCGGGGTGCGGGTGTAGCGGCGTTGGTTGTTGCGGAACCGCTCCTGAACGGCTTCCCACTCCTCACGAGTGACCAGGGCGTCGTGGCTGGGTTGCTCAGACCAGATCCAATCCGAGGGGTCGTTCCATCGCATGCGGGTCTGGTGGCCGAGGGCGACGTCGTGGACGTCGATGAGGACTTCGTCGCGTCGCTGCTTGTTCCACACCTGGTAGCCGGTGTAGCGGGGGTTCTCCAGGATGGCGCGCACGGCCGTGTGCTTCCATGCCGGCCCGTTCGCCAGCCGATGAGGGTTGCGGTCGGGGTCGGCCGCGGAAGGGCAGGGTATGTCTTCGGCGGTGAGGTCCTTGGCGATGGCACGCAACCCCTTTCCCCCGAGGTACTCGCGGAAGATCCTGCGGACCACCGGTGCGGTGGCCGGGTTGGGTTCGAGACGCCTGGCACGCTGCCCTGCGGCGGCTTTGCCGGGGTTGGGATGCGGTCCGGCGTCGACGAGCCGGTAGCCGTATGGTGGTCGTCCGCCGAGGAAACGGCCCTCCATCGCTACCTGGGCGGCCATTGCCGAGCGGACTCGGGTTCTGATCCGGTTGCGTTCGCCTTTGCTCATTCCGCCGTAGAGGCTCATCACGATCTCGTGGGCGTCAGAACCCGGGTCGATCGCACCGCCCACTTCCGGCACCCACAGCTGCACGCCGTAGTGGACGAACACGGGGAAGGTGAGACCGAACTGGTTGCCATAGAAGGCCCGCTGCGGCTCGCCGATCACCACGGCATCGAAGCAACGGTCCGAACTCCCAAGCGCTTCGAGGAGCTTCGCCGCTTGGGGGCGTCGTGGCCATGGAATCGATCGAGACTGGCCGATGTCGAAGAATTCGGCGACGACCTCACCGCCTGCGGGCTCGATCAGCTGTCGGGCCCGGGTGATCTGCCAGTTGCGCGACGCCCTCGGATCTTGCTGGTCTTCGGTGCTGACCCGACCGTAGAAGGCGAACCGCATCTCGCTCACGAGCGTACTCGCTCCTCGTCTCGTGTGGCGTGAAGGTCTGTGTGCTCCTTGGAGGCGGCCCGCTGGAGCAGCTCGAGCAGCGCCATGGCCGCCGGGCGATCGAGGACCGGGAGCGGCGGCGCGAGCAGTGTGATGTCAGCACCGTTGGCGTCGATTCGCTCTGGCGACCTCGGCGGCGTGCCCATGTCGACATGGTCCGGCCCGACCCTTCCAACAGAGTCTCAAGATCATGTCAATCACCCTGTCATTCCCAGCGGGCACCTTCGAGGTCGACGTTCTT
>CAZPAV010000071.1:0-9494 GCA_964584755.1 uncultured Acidimicrobiaceae bacterium | reverse complement strand
GGGGGCTGGGGGGGGGGGGTGCGGCCGGCGGCGGTGGAGGTCCGCGAGGGATGGATGGAGCCACCCGCCGACGAGGTCCGGCTCATCGTGAGCCACCGGGACCAGGTCGAGACGCTCCCCCCGGGCGCGGTCGTGCTGGGCGGCAACGACCACTGCCCGGTGTCGATCCTCCGCATCGGGGAGCGGCTCCTCGGCTTCCAGGGACACCCCGAGTTCACCCCGGCGTACGCCGCGGCCCTCCTCGAGTCGCGCCGGGACCGTATCGGCGCCGAGACCGTCGACGCCGCGCTGCGGACCCTCGCGGGACCGACCGACGCCGGCGTGGTGGCACGGTGGATCCTCCGCTTCGTCGCCGGGGCGGCGTGAGGGGAGCCGGGACTCAGGTCCGTTCCGGCTCGATGCGGCCGAGCCGGCCGGCCCGGTAGTCCTCGAACGCCTCGAGGAGCTCGCCGCGGGTGTTCATGACGAACGGACCGTACCGCGCCACCGGCTCGTGGAGCGGCGCCGCGGCGCCGACCATCGCCTCGAGACCGGACGTCGCGGCGCGTACGCCGAGCACCCCCGGGCCGAGATCGAAGACGGCCATCTCCCCGGCGGCGACCGCGGTGCCGGCCGGCCCCGTCGTGCCGGCGCCGGCGAAGACGTAGAGGAAGGCGAGGTGGCCGGGATCGAGCGCGAGCTCCGTCGCGGCCTCCGGTTCGAGGGAGAGGTGCAGGTAGGTGACGGGGAGGAAGGTCGCCGCCGGTCCCCGGGTGGCGTACGCCTCGCCCGAGACGACGACGGCGCGACCGCCGTCGAGCTCGACGACGGGGAGCGCGGTCGCGGTGAGGTCCTGGTAGCGAGGGCGGTGCCACTTCGCCCGCCGGGGGAGGTTCACCCAGAGCTGGAACCCGTGGACGCGTCCCCCGTCGCGCATGATCCGCTGCGACGGGAGCTCCGAGTGCACGATCCCCGCGCCGGCGGTCATCCACTGCACGTCCCCGGGACGGATGAGGCCGCGGTTCCCCACCGAGTCGGCGTGGGCGATCTCTCCGTCGAGGACGTAGGTGACCGTCTCGAAGCCGCGGTGAGGATGATCGGGGGCCCCCTTCGCCTCGCCGGGGCCGTTCTCGGAGGGTCCCATCTCGTCGAGGAGCAGGAACGGTCCCACGTGGTCGACGGGCGCGGTGGGGAAGGGGCGTCGTACGGCGAAGCCGGCTCCCTCGAGGGTGCGCACCGCGGGGAGGACCGCCACCGGGGGGCGGTGGGGGGATGATTGCACCATGCAATCGTACCTGGTGCGGGCGGTGACGGCGCCGGTGGTCTCTCGGGTGCGGGCGGGTTGCCGCTTTCCCGGGAAGCGTCGTAGGTTGCGGGGCAGCGATCCGGGGGGACGGTGCGCGCCAGGGCCACGAGCGACGAGCGAAGGGACGGGCCGTCGGGCCGGTCGCGGACCCCTGCGCTCGCCGCCTTCCTCTCCGCGCTCCTCCCCGGTGCCGGGCAGTGGTTCGCGGGCCGGCGGCGACGGGGGCTCCTCGTGTTCTCCCCCGTCCTCCTCCTCGGCGTCGTCGCCGCGTACGTCCTCTCCATGGGGAGGGTTCGGCTCCTCGGTCTCCTCGTCCAGCCCCGGTGGCTGGCCGTCTTCGTCGCCGCGGGGCTCGTCGTGCTCGCCTGGCGTCTCTTCGCCGTGCTCGACGCGGCGTGGCTGGAGGGTCGACGGCGCGGGCCGGCCGACGGGCTCGCCCGGGTCCTCGTCCTGCTCGTCGTCGTCGGGGTGATCCTCCCGCACGTCGTCATGACCGCCTACGGCCTGCGGACGATCCGGCTCCTCGACGCGGTGTTCGTGGCCGCCCCCGCCGCCCCCGCCTCCGGGGACGCGCTCCCGCCGCCGGTGACGGTGCCGGGCTCGAGCCCGGCGACCTCCGAGCCGGACTCCTCCGGACCCGGCCCGGACCTCGCGACGGCGCCGCCGGCTCCCCCCCAGCGCAACCTCCTCTTCCGCGACGGCGTGGGCGATCCGGACGCCGTCGGCATCTATCCCGAGATCGTCGCCGGGTACGCACCCCCGCCGTTCGTGCCCTTCGAGGAGCGCGTCGGCGTGGACCGCATCACCGTGCTCCTCGCCGGCGGCGACGCCGGACCGGGGCGGAGCGGGCTGCGCACCGACACGATGATCGTCGCCACCCTCGACACGACGACGGGGAAGGCGGCGCTCTTCGGCATTCCCCGGAACCTCGCCCAGGTGCCGCTCCCACGCCGCTTCGACGAGGCCTTCGTCGGCCTGGAGCAACGGTTGGCGCCGCCGCCCTCGTCGACGACGACCACGACCCCTCCCGAGACGACGACGACGCTCCCGGGGGGATCGACGACGACCGTCCCGGGGGAGTCCACGACCACGACGACGACCACGACGCCGCCGTTCGTGTCGTGTCGCTGCTTCCCCGACCAGCTCAACGCCCTGTACCCCTACGCCCGCAAGCTCCGACGGACCTTCCCCAACGCGGTCGATCCGGGCATGGAGGCGCTGCGCCAGACGCTCCAGAAGCTGCTCGGGCTCCACATCGACTACTACGCCCTCGTCGACATGGCGGGGTTCGTGGCGCTCGTCGACGCGGTCGGCGGCGTGGACGTGGAGGTGACCCAGCCCCTCCACGCCGAGGTCTCGCCGCCGGTCGAGGGCGCTCCGTGGGCCACCGTCGACGTGCAACCCGGACGGCACCACCTCTCCGGGACCGAGGCCCTGGCGTACGCCAGGGCGCGCAAGCACTCCTCGGACTACGTCCGCATGCAGCGGCAGCGCTGCCTGCTGCGGGCGCTGGCGGCCGAGGTCGACCCGTTCACCCTCCTCCGCTCCTTCCCCGCCATCGCCGACGCCATCGAGTCGTCCGTCGTCACCGACATCCCGCTCGGCTTCCTCCCCGACCTCATCGAGGCCGCGGCGTCCCTCGACCTCGGGGACATCGTCACCGTCGGCCTCGTGCCCCCGTACTACGCCCCCACCCGCGACGCGAAGAACCACCCCGTCCCCGACGTGGGGCGGATCCGGAGCAAGGTCCGTCGCGTCCTCGCCGGGGAGCGGCAGGCCGATCGGAGCGCCGCCGAGAGCGAGTGCGAGGCGTGAGGGCCCTCAGGCCAGGTCGCCGTCGAGGACGAGGACGACGAGGGCGCCGGGGCCGTGGACGCCGACGGTGAGGGTGAGCTCGATGTCGGCCGACTTGCTCGGTCCGGTGATGAAGACGAGCTGGGACGGAGGCCCGTCGGGGTGGTGGTCCTCCATGTGGCGCCACCAGGCCGACGGGTCCGCCACGATGCGGCGCGCCGAGAGGAGCGCGACGTGTGTCGGCGGGAGGAGTGAGACGGTGCGGCTCCCCGCCCGGGAGGCGTCGACGACGACGGTCCCGGTGCGGGCGATGCCGCCTGCCGCGCCGGTGACGCCGGCGTCCACCTCGGCGAGCGCGGCGCCGACGGCGTCCTCGAGGACGACCCGGCCGGAGCGGGCGAGATGGTCGCGGGCGAGCGCCGGCTCCGGGTCGCGCGACAGCGCGACCGTCTCGACGCCGTCGAGGGCGGCGTCGAGGGCCGTCTCGAGCTCGCGGCGGGTCGTCACCCGCCGCGCCACCGCGCCCTGGCGGGTCGCCGCCGCGAGGAAGGTGGTGACGAGGTCGGCGGGGTCGTCCCGGTAGCGGATCTCGGGAACGCCGACGGAGCGGGGCAGGGGGTGGGCGAGGTCGGGAGGGAACCCTCGGGCCAGCCGTCGTTCGACGCGAGCGAGGAAGGCGCTCCGCTCCATCACACCTCTCCCCGGGCCAGGCGCCGCCGGAGATCCCGGCGGCCGCGACGGCGAGGCGGCTCCCGTCCGTCGGTCCAGCGTCCCGGGAGGAGGGCGTCGGGGAGGAGGCCGCTCCCGGTCCGGGCCGCGGCGATGCTCGCCCGGTACGTGCCGGGGCGGCTCCACGCCGCCGCCCAGGCTCGCCACACGCCGTGGCGGGCGTCCCGAGCGTTGCGGCGCCGCTGCACGAGGAGGAGGTCCTCGAGCGGGATCTGGACCGGGCAGGCCTCGGCGCACGCGCCGCAGAGGGTGGAGGCGTCGGCGAGCTCGCGGCCGGCGGCGTCGGGGCGCAGCAGGGGGGTGAGGACCGCCCCCATCGGGCCGGAGTACACCGAGGCGTAGGCGTGTCCGCCGATCTGCCGGTACACGGGGCAGACGTTGAGGCACGCGCTGCAGCGGATGCAGTGGAGCATCTCGTGGGACTCGGTTCCGATGATGTCGCTGCGTCCGTTGTCGACGACGACGACGTGGAGCCGCTCCGGGCCGTCGGCCTCGCCGGGGCGGCGGGGGCCGGTCACCTGGGTCGTGTACACCGAGAGGAGCTGTCCGGTGGCGGAGCGGGGGAGGAGGGTCATCATGAGGTCGAGTTGCTCCCACGTCTCCACGATGCGCTCCATGCCCATGAGCGCCACGTGGACCCGGGGGAGGGAGGTGACCATCCTCCCGTTGCCCTCGTTCGTCACGAGCACGATGGTGCCGCTCTCGGCGACCCCGAAGTTGCACCCGGTGATCCCGAGGTCGGCGGCGAGGAACTTCTCCCGCAGGGATCTCCGGGCGAAGGCGCACAGCTCGGCGGGATCGTCGCCGAGGGGGGCGCCGCCCACTTTGGAGAAGAGGGCCGCGACGTCCTGGCGACTGAAGTGGATGGCGGGGCCGAGGATGTGCGAGGGTCGGTCGCCGGCGAGTTGGATGATCCACTCCCCGAGGTCGGTCTCGACGACCTCGACGCCGCCGGCCTCGAGGACGTGGTTGAGGCCGATCTCCTCGGTGAGCATCGACTTGGACTTCACCGCGAGGCGGACCTCCTCACGCCGGGCGATGCCGGCGACGATGGCGGCGGCTTCGGCGGCGTCGCCGGCCCAGTGAACCTCCCCTCCGGCTCGTTCCACGGCGTCGGCGAACCGACCGAGGATCTCGGGGAGACGGGCGAGCACGTCGTGACGGAGGGAGCGGGCGGCGCGCCGCAGCTCCTCGAGATCGGCGAGATCGTCGGTGGCGGTGCGGATCTCGACGAAGCGGTCGGTGGCACGGCGGACCGCGGCGCGCAGGGCGGCGTCGCCGAGGGCGTCCCTCGCCCGGTCGCGCAGCCCGGCGGTCACGACGCCGGCCCCGGGTCGAGGAGCTCGGCGATGTGCCGGACCGGGAGGTCGATTCCGCGGCGCCGGAGCCGTCCTTCGAGCTGGAGGAGGCAGGAGAGGTCGGCGCCGACGAGACACCGGGCGTCGCCGGCGAGGAGCGAGTCGATCTTCTCGTCGGCCATCGCCACGGAGATCTCGGGCTCCTTCACCGCGAAGAGCCCGCCGAAGCCGCAGCAGCGGTCGGCGCCGTCCCAGGTGACGGTGGGGTGGCCGGCCGCGTGGAGGACGCGCTCGGGCGACTCGGCGAGGTGGAGCTCGCGCAGCATGTGGCAGGAGTGGTGGTAGGCGACGGGCTCGCCCCCGTCGGGCGCGACGTCCTCCCCGGGGTCGAGGAGCTCGGTGAACTCCTTGACTCGGGGGAGGAGCTCCTCGGCCCGACGCGACGCCTCCTCGTCGCCGGCGAGGCGGAACAACTCGGGCCAGTAGACGCGCATCATCGTGGCGCAGCTCCCTGCCGGGACGCACACCACCTCGGCGGGGTCGGCATCGAGGGCGGCCAGCGTCGTGGCGGCCACCGCCGCCGCCTCCGCGACGAAGCCGGCGTTCCAGGCGGGCTGGCCGCAGCACGTCACCCCGTCGGGGATGTGCACGTCGTACCCCCGGGCTCGCAGGGTACGAACGACCGCGGCACCGACGTCGGGGGCGAGGGCCTCGAGGACGCAGGTGGGGAGGAGGGCTACTCGCGGCGGGTCATCGGCCATGGGCCGATGCTAGAGGCTCGGGGAGGGGCCCGATGCCGGGGAGCCGGTGCGCCGGGAGGGTTGGTAGGTTCCTCCCGATGTCACCCCTTCGATCCTCGGTGCGGGCGCGGCGACGCGCCGCGGTGTTCGTCGGCGCCGCGGCCGGCACCGGGTTGCGGGCGGCGGTCGGCGCCGGGCTCGCCGCGACCGGAGCCGGGACCCCGGTGCCCACCCTCGTGGTGAACGTGACCGGCTCCTTCCTCCTCGGGCTCCTGGTGGGTCGACGCAGCGCCGGGGCGGGGCCGGGGGCGGTCCTCGTGGCCTTCGCCGGGATCGGCCTGCTCGGGGCGTTCACCACGTTCTCGGCGTTCTCGGCCGAGACGTTCGCCTTCCTCCGGCAGGGGCGGGCCGGCGTCGCGCTCGGCTACGTCGTCCTCTCCCTGGTCCTCGGCATCACCGCGGCGGTCCTCGGGGACGGGTTGGGGAGGCGGCGGTGATCTGGGTCGGGATCGCGCTCGCCGGCGGTCTCGGCGGGTTGGCGCGGTACGGGCTGTCCGGGGTGGTGCAGCGCCGGTCGTCGGCGGCGTTCCCGGTCGGCACGCTGGCGGTGAACGGCCTGGGGGCGTTCCTCTTCGGGGTGGTCGCCGGCCTCGTCGAGCGTCACGGTCTCGGCGGGGGCGTCGTGCCCGTGGCCACGACGGGGTTCCTCGGGGGGTTCACGACGTTCTCCACCTGGATGGTGGAGACGCGGGGTCTCGCCGAGGCGGGACGGGTGGGCATGCGACGTGGCATGCTGAACCTGACGGGGGCGCTCGTCGTCGGGATCGTGGCGGTGGCCGCCGGCTGGTGGCTGGGACGAATCTAGGAGGAGTGAGCATGGGGAAGGTCGTCGAGGGCCGGTTGCTGCGGATCTTCGTGGGGGAGAGCGACGAGCACGACGGGAAGCTCCTCTACGAGGCGATCCTCGATCTCCTCCGTGCCGAGGGGCTGGCGGGGGCGACGGTGCTGCGGGGTATCGCCGGGTTCGGGAAGTCGTCGGTCGTACACAGCGCCCATCTGCTGCGCATGTCGGAGGACCTCCCGATCGTCGTCGAGTGCGTCGACGTCGCCGAGAGGGTGGAGGCGGTCATGCCCAAGGTGGATGCCCTCGTCACCGAGGGGATGGTGACCCTGGAGAAGGTCCAGGTCCACGTCTACCGGGGTCGGGAGCCCGAGGGGTGAGGACGCGGTGGTGGGCCGCCCGCCGGGACGGCCCACCACGGGGGACGGTCGGTCAGTGCTTCGCCGCGGCGATGTCGGTGATGCGGTTCGCCTGGAACCGGAGCACGTAGATGATCGCCGCCAGGCCGAGGCCGATGGCGAACAGGTAGAGGTGCATCCCGAAACGCCGCGCCGCCTGGAGCCAGATGGCCCACTGGGCGGAGTGGCCGAGGGCGTACTCGCTGCCGCCGGCGATGGACGCGGCGACGACGAAGTGGAGGACGACGGCGCCGACGATGATCATCATCGCCATCGCCATGAGGCCGATGAAGGCCTTGGCGATCGTGGGCATCCGCAGCGTCTGCACCGGCACGCCGACGGCTTCCTGCACCGCTCCGCCGCCGATCCGGAACTCGCCGAGGATCCGCGCGATGGCGAAGGAGATCGCCGAGAACATGGCGGTGAAGGCGAGGAACTGGAAGGCCGGTTGCAGGTGGGTGAGCTCGGCGATCCTGCTCGGGGAGTCCCCGGCGGCGATGGCCGCCGCGTGGGCGCCGGCGAGGCTCATGCCGACGACGTAGAGCATCAGGCCCATCACCCACATGGGGAGCCAGAGGGCTCGGCCCATCTTCTGGGGCAGGTTGCGGTCCGGTGCCCGCGTCGTCGTCTCGGTGTCGAAGGTCGTGGTCAAGGTGGTCATGCGCGTCTCCTCTCTAGCGGCCGGTGGTGACGATCCGGCGGACCCGGGAGAACTGGAAGCCCAGGGCGTTGCCGATGGCGGCGAGCGCCATGACGATGCCGGTGAGCAGCATGCCGAGTCCGACCTCCCGAAGCGGTCCGAGCCACGCGAAGTAGGCCCGGACCAGGGTGGCGTCGTCGAGGGTCGTCGTGAAGACGTAGAACCCGAACTGGACCATCTCGATCATGAGTCCGAGCGCCATGAAGGCGATGAAGAGCTTCGCCGCCGGCGACATCTCCAGCGTCTCGACGGGAACGCCGAGGGACTCCTGCACCTCGCCGCCGCCGGCGCGGAGCCTCCCGAGGATCATCGCCAGCAGGAACGAGATCCCCGACAGGAGCAGGCCCTCGCCGAGGAACTGCAACGCCTGGGTCCACGCGGCGGCGCCGACGGCGACCCGGGGGTCGGTGCCGGCGTTGCCCGCCCACACCCACGAGGCGACGGTGCCGGCGATCACGAGCATCGCGCCCATGGCCGTCGCCGGGAACCACATGCGTCGGGCCATGCGGTGGACGGCGAGCTCCTCGGGTGCTCTCGTGGCGACGGTCGCCGTGCCGTAGGGCGTGTCGATCGTCCCGGTCCTGATGGCACCCACCTCGACGTCGGGCTTGAGGACCGCGAGGGCCCTCTTCACCGACGTGATCCGGTACGAGATCCGGACCAGGATGCCGACGAGGACCACGGCGATCGCCACCTTGATGGTGCCGAGCGCCAGGGTGTTGAGGCCGAAGTCGACGGCGAAGAGCCGGCCGACGTTCGTCTGCTGGCTCGGGTCGGTCATCAGGTTGCCCTGGACGATGGCGATGATCGCCACGGCCATGGCGATGAGGATCCCGGCGCCGAGGAGCGCCAGCCCGAGCCGGCGGTGTCCGGTGAGGGTGCGAGGATCGTTGTTGGTCGGCTTGGTCAAGCCGTTGCGGGTCACGGTCATGTCCTTCCTCCTTTCGTGTCCCGCCGGGGGAACGCGTCGCCGGGACCGGAACGGGCCCCACTGTCGGGGCTCTGACGCTTCAGGGCGCGAGATCATCGCCATCCCGACGATTCGCGTCTCCGGTGCGCGGGGTCCTTGAGCGGCGGCGCCGCCCTGCCGATAGGTACCGGTATGGCGACGCTCCTCCTCCCGGCGGGCGAACGGGCGCGGCTGCTGCCGCACCTCTTGCGGGTGCGGGCCGCGGTGTACGGAGGGATCGCGATCGGGGTGGTGATGTTCGGCCGGGGCGTGTCCTTCACGGCTCCGCTCGTGGCGATCGTCGTCGGCCTGGGAGCGGTGCCACTCCTCCCGGGCGCGGGGCGGGCCCGGCGCCTCCTCGCCGTCGTCCTCGTCGGGGATCTCCTCACCGGGTTCGCCGTGTGGTGGGTCCTGCCCGGGGAGTTCTCCTTCACGCTCGCCTTCTCGGCGGTGGTCCTGGCGACCCTCCTCTGGCCCTCCGACGCCGCCGGACGGCTGGCCGTCCTCGCCGTCCTCCTCGAGCTCCTCCGCATCCCCGCGGTGGCGCTCGTGGGCCCGGGGGGCCTGCGGTGGGCCGGCGTCGCCCCGGGGGCGGTGGCGTTCCTGGCGGTCCTGCGCGGCGGGGGGATCCTCGTGCTGTGGCGGGGGGCGTGGCGCTCCGCCGACCGCCGCGCAGCGGCCCCGCGCCGCCACCCGGGCGGCCCCCGCCGGGGCCACGCCCTGGCGTACGCGTCGCCCACCGCCGGCCCCCGCTCCGGCG
>CAZPAV010000070.1:0-9691 GCA_964584755.1 uncultured Acidimicrobiaceae bacterium | reverse complement strand
TCGGGGGCTCGGTGATGGTGATAGGGGCCGGGTCGGCGCCCGTGCGCTGCGGGGCCGTGGAGCGGATCCCGGCGCCGACCGTCGAGGTCGTCGACACCACGGGCGCCGGCGACGTGCTCTGCGGAACCCTGGCGGCGCGCCTGGCGCACGGGGCGTCGCTCGAGGCGGCGGTGCGTGCCGCGGTCACCGCGGCCTCCCGGGCGGTGGGCCGTCCCGGCGCCCGTTGAGGACCGGACCTGCGGCGGTGGGATGACCGCCGCCCCGGAGGCCGCGGTCGCCCGGGGGGTCGGTAGGCTCCGGTCGTGGCTCGTCCCATCGTCATCGACACCGATCCCGGTCAGGACGACGCCGTGGCCATCCTCCTCGCCCTCGCCTCTCCCGAGCTCGAGGTCCTGGGGATCACCACCGTCGCCGGGAACGTGCCGCAGCCGGTCGTGACGGAGAACGCCCTGCGTCTCCGGGAGCTGGCCGGGCGCCGGGACGTCCCGGTGTACGCCGGTTGCGAGCGGCCGCTGCTGCGGCCCCTGCTCACCGCCGAGGCCGTGCACGGTCCCTCCGGTGTCGACGGCGCGGCGCTCCCCGAGCCCGGGGCGGGCCCGGAGCCCACGCACGCCGTGGACTTCCTCGTGTCCACCCTCCTCGCCGCCGACGAGCCGATCACGCTCTGCCCGATCGGTCCCCTCACGAACGTGGCGACGGCGATCGTGCGCGCCCCGGAGATCCTCCCGAAGATCCGGGAGATCGTCATGATGGGTGGGGCGTGCTTCGAGGGAGGGAACACGACCCCCGTCGCCGAGTTCAACGTGTACGTCGATCCGCACGCCGCCCACGTCGTCCTCACCGCCGGGGTCCCGGTCACCATGTTCCCCCTCGACGTGACGCACCGGGCGCTGGTCGGTCCCCGTCATCTCGAGGCGTTCGCCGCGCTCGGCACCCGGGCGGGCGCCGCCGTGGCGGGGATGCTCGCCTACTACGAGCGGCACGACGTGGAGAAGTACGGGATGGTCGGAGCGCCGCTCCACGATCCCTGTGTCATCGCCCATCTCATCGATCCCAGCCTCTTCCGGGGGAGGCGATGTCACGTGGCGGTGGAGACGGGGTCCGAGCTGACGATGGGCATGACGGTCGTCGACTGGTGGAACGTGAGCGGAGCCCGACCGAACGCGCTCGTCATGCGCGAGGTCGATGCCGACCGCTTCCTCGACCTCGTCGTGGAGCGGATCGGCCGGCTGGGCTGAGCCGTCCCGTCACGCCATCCCGTCACGGTGGTCGCGCCGCCACGCGGCGAGCAGGCCGGCGAGCCCCAGCCCGGTGAGTCCGAGGGCGAGGACGATCGCGGCGTGGAGGCCCACCACCTGGGCGGCGCCCGCCGCGTCGGGTGCCGGCGTCCCTCCGGCGGCGGCGGAGGTGAAGGCCGCCCAGACCGTCCCGAGGAGGGCGACGCCGGTGATGCTCCCGGTGAGTCGGGTGACCGTCAACGATCCCGAGGTGATGCCGAGGCGCTCCGGAGGCACCTCTCCGAGGACGGCGCTGTTGTTCGGGGACTGGAAGGTTCCCACGCCGAGACCGATGACGAGTCCGACGCCGAGGAAGGCCGGGACCGTCGTCCCGGTCCCGAACACCGCGAGGGCGAGGAGGAGGCCGACGATGAGGATGGCGAGGCCGGCGACCCGCACCGGCCGGGTGCCGACCCGGTCGGAGAGGCCGCCGGCGTAGGGGGCGACGAGTCCGAGGGCGACGGGCACCGCGGCGAGGAGGAGGCCGACCGACCGCGGGCCGTAGCCGAGTGTGTCCGTGAGATAGAAGGGGAGGACGAGGAGGAGGCCGGAGACGGAGACGAACACCGTGAAGCCGGCGGCGAGTCCCGCGCTCAGGGTGCGGATCCGGAAGAGGGAGAGGTCGAGCATGGGCGGGGAGATCCGGCGCTCGGCGGCGATGAAGAGGACCCCGGCGAGGACCGCGGTCGCGAACAGGGCGAGGATGCGGGGCGCGGTGAACCCGTCGACCTGGCCCAGGGTCAGGGCGAGGAGGAACGCCAGCATGGCGACGAAGAAGATCGCCGCCCCGAGGAAGTCGAAGCGTTGCCGGCGTCGCGGTCGGGTGTTGGGGACGAAGCGGATGGCGGCCAGGGTCCCGACGATCCCGATGGGGAGGTTGACGAAGAAGATCCAGCGCCAGTCGAGCGCCTCCAGGAGCAGCCCACCCACGATGGGACCGGTGATGATGCCCAGGGAGACCGCGGTCCCGTTGATCCCCAGGGCCCGCCCCCGTTCCCAGGGGGGGAAGGCCTCGGCGACGATGGCGAAGCCGAGGGCGAAGATCATCGCCGATCCCACGCCCTGGAGGATGCGGAAGGCGATGAGCCAGTGCACGCCCGGGGAGAGGCCGGCGAGGACCGAACCGAGCGTGAAGACCCCGAACCCCGTGGTGAAGATGGGCTTCTTCCCGACGATGTCTCCGAGACGGCCGATGCCGAGCACGAGGGTGGCCTGGGTGAGGAGGTAGGCGAGGACGATCCACTGGATCGTGGCGAAGGTCGTGTCGAACTCGCGCACGAGCGTGGGAAGGGCGACGTTGACGATGCTCCCGTCGATCGTTCCGAGGAAGATGGCCAGCGCGATGGCGATGAGGACGAGCCACCGACGCGGATCGACGACCTCGGCCGGGTTCGGTTGGGGGGCGGCTGTGGTCACGAACGGTCCTCCGGCGATCGCCGGAGGGTACTGGGCGGCAGGGGGCGTCGGTGCGGGCGTCGGGTCACGGCGCGTCGAGGGCCCGGTCCAGGTCGGCCACGAGGTCGGCGAGCGCTTCGATGCCCACCGAGAGGCGAAGGAGGTTCGCCGGGACGACGCCGTGGGAGCCCTCGACGGAGGCTCGGTGCTCGATGAGGCTCTCGACGCCACCGAGCGACGTCGCCGGGAGGAACACACGGGTGGCGGCAGCCACCGCCCGGGCGTGGTCGGCACCGCCGCGCACGAGGAGCGACAGCATCCCGCCGAAACCGCCGGTCATCTGGCGGCGGGCGATGTCGTGTCCCGGATGGGAGGGGAGGCCGGGGTAGAGCACCTGCGCGACGCGGCCGTCGTCGCGGAAGCGCTCGGCGAGCGCCAGGGCGTTCGCGGAGGCCCGGGCGAAGCGAACCCACAGGGTTCGCAGGCCCCGGATGAGGAGCCACGTCTCGAAGGTGCCGAGGATGCTCCCTGCGGAGGTGCGGATCCGGCGGAGTTCCTCCCAGCGCTCGTCGCAGACGGCGGTGGAGACGACCCCGGCGGTGAGGTCGGAGTGGCCGTTGAGGTACTTCGTCGCCGACTGGAAGACGAGGTCCGCGCCGAGCTCGAGGGGGCGAGTCGTGGGCGGAGGAGCGACCGTGGAATCGACGACGAGCCGGGCACCGGCCTCGTGGGTCGCCGCGGCGGCCGCGGCGATGTCGAGCACGTCCCAGGTCGGGTTCACCGGCGTCTCGATCCAGACCAGCTCGGTGTGTCCGGGCCGGAGCGCCGCGGGGAGTCCGGCGGGGTCCGCCGGATCGAAGAAGGTCACGTCGATCCGGCCGAGCTCGGCGAGGCGACGCATCCGGTCGCGGGCACCGTGGTACATGACCTCGGGGGCGACCACGTGACCACCGGGACCGACCGTTTCGAGCACCGCGGCGATCCCGGCCATCCCCGATCCGAACAGGAGGCTGTCGGCCGCGGCGTCGAGCCGGGCGAGGATCGCCTCGGCGGCGTCCACGGTGGGGCTGCCCTGGCGTGCGTAGACGTGCTGGCCGACGAGGGCGTACGTCGGATCCCGGGCGAACGTCGCACTGGGGACGAGCGGAGGGATGATGGCCCCGGTGTGCTCGTCCACGTGCCGGCCCGCCTGGGCGGCGACGGTCTCCGCGGCGTGGGATTCCACGGGATCACGGTCCATGGCCGGACCTTACCGGCGAGCGCCCCGGTTCCCGTCACCCCCCACCGGTACCATGCGCGCCATGGTCGAGGTCTTCGTCGAGGGGTGGGCGCCGGGATACGGCAGCCCGTTCGAGATGGACGACGCGCTCGGGGAGGACCGGCACGTCGATCCGGCGGTGGAGGTCGCCCCGGGGGCGTGGTCGCCCCGACCCGGGGTGGACGACGGGACGATGCTCGTCGCCTTCGTCGACGGTGTGCGGCGGGTCGACGCCCGGCTGACCCTCGAGGACGCGGGCGGTCCGGTCGCCGGGCTCTGCGGCACGTACGCGGTGGGTGCGGTGACCTGGGATCGCCGCGTGGGACGCTCCGAGGTGCGTGAGGCGCGCATCGAGCGGGTCGCGGTCTTCGGCGACGGGCGGACCGTACCGTTCCCCTTCGTCGACCCGGCCCTCCGGTACCGGGTCGAGTCGACTCCGGGACGGGACCCCGGCGAGCTCGTGGCGCGATTCCACTCCCTCATGCGCCGGGCGGAGGCGGTGCTGGCCGAGCGACTCGCCGGCGAGGGCGTCTTCGTCGTCGCCGACGGTCCCATCAACGAGCTCACCGCCACCGAGAAGGTGGGATTCGTCAAGTCGCACCGGGTCCCCTATCTCGAGGGGGAGGCGGCGCTGCTCGTCGGCGCGCTCCGCCCCGGGGAGCGGACCCCCCTCTTCCTCATCGGCGGCGGCACCCCGTACCCGCGATACTCCTGGTACCTGCGACTCGCCGACGTGGCCGGAGGCCACGCCTGGTCGGGGATCGCCCGGGTGGAGGCCGCGACCGCCCTCGGTCTCGACACCGTGGTGCGCATCGCCGATCGGACCGCCGCCCTGCTTCCGCAGGTCGCCTCCTCCTCGCACCTCGATCCCCGTGCCCCCCAGAACCTCGTCCCGATCGGTGCCTTGGAGCGGGCGCTGCGTCGCCGGCTCGGAGACCCGGGGTTCGTCTACCGTGCGCTCCGCCGCGCCGTCGCCGGAGGTCGATCGTGAGTGGTGGAGAGGTGGGCCGGGTGCTCGGCAGCGAGCACACGAGCACCGGGGAGTTCCGGGTCCTCATCGGGGACGGCGCCTACCTGCAGCTCGACGACCTCGTCGCGGTCCACACCGAGGTGCCCACGCGAGGCAGGGTCACCACGTACGGGATGGTCACGGAGGTGGAGTCGGTGTACGAGGGGGCTCAGTACGAGTCGGACACGTACCGGATCGCCGTCGAGGGCATCCTGCCGGCGGAGACGGTCCGTACCGCCCGGGTGGCGGTGACCCGGGTCGATCCGGAGGTGTGGGTGGCGGTCGACCCGGGGGCGGTCGTGGTCCGTGCCACGGGCGAGAGCCGGCGCAAGGCCCTGTACGTCGACGAGATGGCGCGGCCGCTGCCCGTGGGCGTGGGCCGTGACGGCGAGCCCGTCCACGTGGATCTCGACTTCTTCGACGGGACGAAGGGCGGCCACATGTCGATCAGTGGGATCTCGGGTGTCGCCACGAAGACGTCCTTCGCCCTGTTCTTCCTCCGGATGCTCACCGGTCGGGCCGACGTCGTGGGGACCGCCGCCGCGAACCTCCGCGTCCTCGTGTTCAACGTCAAGGGTGAGGACCTCCTCTGGCTCGACCGTCCCAACGCCCGGTTCTCGCCGGAGCACGCCGCCGTGTGGCAGGCCCTCGGGGTGGAGCCGGCGCCGTTCCCCTCCGTGGCCTTCTGGGCGCCGCCGCGACCGGACGGTGGAGGGGAGCTCATCCCCGACACGGGAAGCCGTCTCGAGGACGTCCGGCCGTTCACCTGGACGCCGCGCGAGTTCGTCGACGAGGGCCTCCTCCGCTTCCTCTTCACCGACGCCGCCGACTACCGCAACCAGCTCTCCTTCGTCGAGGAGCGGGTACGCCATCAGCTCCGACGTCACGCCCGTGACGTCGCCGGGGAGCCCGGCGCGGTCGTCCTGCGCGCTCCCGAGGCCGGGGAGACCGCCGCGGCGCGGCGGTCCGCGGTGTCGGCACGCCCCGGCGAGACGGTCGTCCGCGACCTCCACGACCTCGTGACCGTGCTCGAGGAGCGACTCGATCCGGAGGACGGGGAGCCGGATCCGCGCTGGACGGGACGCACCCAGGCGGGCACCGTGGCCGCCTTCCTGCGACGGCTCCACGCGGCGCGGCGCCGTGTCGGCCGCCTCGTACGGGCCGGCGATTCCCACCGCATCGACCGAGGCGCCGCCCAGGTCACCGTGGTCGCCATCCAGGCGCTGCACGAGCTCGCCCAACGCTTCGTCGTCGGCGCGCTCCTCGCCGAGACGTTCCGGGAGAAGGAGGCCTCGGGCCGCCGTCTCCCGCTGTCGGTGGTCGTGCTCGACGAGCTGAACAAGTACGCGCCCCGCGAGGGTCACAGCCCGATCAAGGACGACCTCGTCGACATCGCCCAGCGGGGCCGCAGTCTCGGCATCCTGCTCGTCGGAGCCCAGCAGACCGCGTCGCGGGTCGCCTCGGAGGTCATGGAGAACGCCGCGATCCGTGTCGCGGGACGGCTCGACGCCGCCGAGGCGGAACGCGCCGAGTACGGATGGATGTTGCCGGCCACCCGGGCCCGGGCGCGATCGCTCAAACCCGGATCGATGGTGCTCTCCCAGCCCGCGGTTCCCGTGCCGGTCGTCGTGGACTTCCCCTTCCCTCCCTGGGCCACCCGGCGGGAGGAGGTCCTCGATGGGGACGATCCGTTCGCCGGCCTGTGAAGATCCTCCACACCTCGGACTGGCACGTCGGGAAGCGACTGGGTCGACACGACCGCAGCGCCGACACGCGAGCCGCCATCGCCGAGGTGGCCGCGATCGCCGCGGCGGAGGAGGTCGACCTCGTCGTGCACGCCGGCGACCTGTTCGATCGCGCCCTGCCGCCCATCGACGCGTTGGAGATCGCCTTCGAGGGGCTCGTGGACCTCACCGGCGGTGGCCGCCGGCCCGTCGTGGTCATCGCGGGAAACCACGACTCGCCGGATCTCTTCGAGGCCCTCGCCCCCTTCCTGCGGCGATCGAACGTCCGGCTGGTCGGTGCCATCCACCGTCCCGAGGACGGTGGAGTCCTCGACCTCCGAACCCCGGGCGGCCGGGCCGTCGTCTCCTGCTTCCCCTTCCTCCGCCACGGACGTGTCGTCGCTCCGTGGGAGGACCTGGGTCGCGACCATCAGCGGTACGCGGAGCGTCTCGCCGCCCTCGCCGGACGGTACGCCGAGTATGCCGAGCGCCTCGCGGCGGGGGACGCGGTCACGATCCTCCTCGCCCACTTCCTCGTCTCGGGAGTCACCGTCCAGGGACACGGCGCCCCGCGGGGGGAGCGCACGCTCCACATGGGCGAGGCGTACGCGGCCTCCCCCGCGGCGATCCCGGCGGGACCCCAGTACGTGGCCATGGGGCACATCCACGCGCCCCAGAAGGTCCCGGGAAGCGTCGTCCCCGCCGAGTACGCCGGCTCGCTGCTCGAGCTCGACTTCGGTGAGGCCGGGGAGGCGAAGCGGGTCGTGCTCGTCGAGGCCACGCCGGGCCTCCCGGCGACGGTCCGCTCGCTGGCGGTCACCGCGGGGCGACGGCTGGTGCGCGCCGAGGGCACCTGGGAGGAGCTCGCCGCCCGGAGCGACCTCGACGACGCCTACGTGGACCTCACCGTGATCACCTCGGGCCCGGACCCCGAGCTCGCGGCGCGGGCCCGGGAGCGCTTCCCCTGGCTCGTTCAGGTGCGAACCCGCCCCGTCTCCGCCCCGGAGCGACGCTCCCCCGAGGCGGCCGAGGTGGTCCGTCTCCCCGGCCTCGAGGAGGCGTTCCGCGTCTACGAGGAGCAAGCACACGGCGCGCCGCCGCCCGACGAGCTCCTCGCCGTCTTCCGGGAGGTCCTCGAGGAGGCGAGCCGGTGAGACCGCTCGAGCTGCGTCTCCGCAACTTCCGCTCCTACGCGGGGGAGCACGTCTTCGACCTGCGGGGGCGCCGTCTCGTCGCGATCGTCGGCCCTACCGGATCGGGGAAGTCGTCCATCCTCGACGCCATCGCGTTCGCCCTCTACGCCCGGACCCCCCGGGCGGGGCGTACCACCTCCGAGCTCATCGGCCAGCGCTCCGAGGAGGCGACCGTCACCCTCCGGTTCCGCGTCGACGGTCGCGAGTGGGAGGTCCAGCGGCAGCTCAAGCGCCGTGGGGCCGGTCAACACCTCCTCACCGACGAGGACGGCGGGGTCCGGCTCACCATGAAGGCCGAGGTGGACCGCCGGATCGAGCAGCTCCTCGGCCTGGACTTCGCCGCGTTCACGCGTTCGGTCCTCCTCGCCCAGGGGAGGTTCGCCGAGTTCCTCGAGGCCAGGCCGGGAGAGCGGGATCAGGTCCTCAAGGGGGTCTTCGGGCACGACCGGGTGGATCGGATGCGCGAGGTGGCGCGGCGACGCGCGAACGAGGAGAACGGGGCCGCCGACGAGCTGGGACCGGCCATCGGCGGCCTCGACGAGGTGCGGGGACGGCTCGCCGAGCTCGAGGCTCGGCGTCGGGACGTCGCGGCACGGGCGGAGCGGCTGCGGGAGGCGGCACCGGCGGTGGCGGAGTGGGACGCCGCCATCCGCCGGAGCGGCGAGACCGACGCCGAGGTCCGGCAGCGACGGGAGGCGCTCGACCGGCTCGCTCTGCCGCCGCGGCGCCGGGTCGGCGAGCTCGTGGCCGAGGTCGTGGCCGGGGAGGCCGAGCTCGAGACCGCCGCCGAGCTGGTGGCGAGGCGGGAGCGCCTCCTCGCCACGGCGGAGGCCGCGCTCGGGGAACTCGGCGAGGAGGAGCGGCTCCTCGTCGAGGCGGCACGACAGGTCGCGTTGCTGGAGCGAAGCGAGACGGAGTCCCGGAGCGCCCGGGAGGACGTGGCGCGAGCGGAGGCGCGACGCGCGGAGGCCGGAACCGCGGCGGAGCGGGCGGAGACCGCGGCGCGCCGCGCCGCGGAGCGGCACGCGGCGAACCGCACAAACACCGGACGCAAAGACCCGGAGGCCATCTTGGCAGCCGTCTTCCGCGAGCGATTGATCGACGAGGGGCGCCGCTGGGCGCATCTCGACATCGCCGGCACCGACACCCACCTGGGCAAGGCCAGCACCTACCACGTGCGCGGCGCCACCGGTGTGGGGACCCGGCTGCTCCTGGAGTTCATCCTCGAGCGGGGCGAATCCCCCGACGCGCTCAGCCACTGCGAGGACGAGGAGCAGGACGAGGACGAACAAGAGGATCCGGCAGACTCCAATGCCGGGAGTGCGAGCGAATCCGAGGAGTAGAGCGAGCAACCCCTTCGCGACAGTGGGAACGCTCACCCAGTCGGCGGCCCGGCTCACCGCTGCGAGCTGGATGCGCGTACCTGGGCCTGCCTTGCGGGAGCCCAAGAGGGCGAGAGAGCAACGAGGCGCCGTTTCTCCGAACATCGTTCGCCGAGCCCGATCTCGGGAGTGTGCCCGGGTCGCCTGACGAACCCCGAGCGAGTGGGGGGATCGGGTGAGCCGACCGTCAGCCGCTCCGCTTCATGGCCACGTCTCGGTGCAGGGCAGCCTGTTGTCCGCTTGATGATCGGGGCCGCACCAAGGCCCCACGGGGCATGCCGTGGGGGTTCCCGGCCGGGCGATCAGCGAGAAGCTCGCAAGGCGGGACGGAAAGGGCTTTCGCGGCCGGAACCTGGTGGAACGGAGGAACTCACTCCACGTAGCCGCGGCTACGCCGGACGCTGCGGTCGTTCTCCTCGAAGGCGTTGCCGTAGAGCGGGGACGTGAATTCGG
>CAZPAV010000069.1:0-10020 GCA_964584755.1 uncultured Acidimicrobiaceae bacterium | reverse complement strand
CGCGCACCGGACGGTGGGGCGTCGCTGGGGTCGACGGCGCTGGCCCGCCGGCCCCGGGCCCGCGGCGCGGCCGCCCCCGCCCACTCCCGCCGGCGCCCCCGGCGGGGACGGGTGGCCCCGAGGCGGCGATCCCCGACGTGCCGCCCGCTCAGCCGACGCCGGCCGCCGAGGCCCGCAGCGTCTCCCGCATCCGCACCGCCACCACCGCCCCCGAGACGGCGGTGAGCGCCGCGACGGCCCACAACGCGGCCGGCGCTCCGGCGAGGTCGGCGACGATCCCGGTGAGGACCGCACCGACGGCGAACCCCGCGTCGCGCCAGAGCCGGTAGACGCCCACCGCCGAGGCACGCCACCGCGGATGGGCGAGGTCCCCCACGGCGGCGAGGAGCGTCGGGTACACGAACGCGGTCCCCACCCCGAGCAGCGCCATGGCCGCGGCCCAGGCGGCCAGCCCGTGCCCGAGCGCGATGGCCGCGATGGCGAGCGCCTGGATCCACATGCCGGCCACGATGAGGCGCTTCCGTCCCACCCGGTCCGACCATGCTCCGGTGGCGAGCTGCCCGAGGCCCCAGATCGCCGGGTAGATCGCCGCCAGGACGCCGATCTCGGCGATGGGCAGACCCGCCCCGGCGAAGAAGAGCGGCAGCAGTCCCCACGCCATCCCGTCGTTGAGGTTGTTGACGAGGCCCGCCTGACTGGCGGCGGAGAGGGAGGGCTCCCGAAAGCTCGTCTGGCGGAACACCGCGCCCAACGACAAGCCGCCGTGCAGCGACGCCGCGGCGTCCGTGTGGCGGACCGCCTCGTGCCGGGCGTGGTCCCGGGTCTCGCGCACCACGAAGGTGGAGAGGCCCCAGCCGAGGGCGGCGTACGCGATCCCGAGGAAGAAGGGCTCGGGCCGCAGTCCCGCATGCGAGGCGATCAGGCCGGTGAGCAGCGCGGTGACCGACACCGCCACGTACCCCGCGGCCTCGTTGAGCCCCATCGCCAGCCCCCGTTGCTCGGGCCCGGCGAGATCGATCTTCATGATCACCGTCGTGGACCAGGTGAGCCCCTGGTTCACGCCCAACAGCACGTTGGCGAACACGACCCAGCCCCAGGTGGGGGCCCAGATGAGCAGCAGCGGGACCGGGATGCCCACGAGCCAACCGGCGAGGAGAACGGGCTTGCGGCCGACGCGGTCCGCCAGCGTGCCCGCGACGAAGTTCGTCGCCGCCTTGACGACGCCGAAGGCCACGATGAAGGTGAGGGCGACGCTGACGCCGCCGATCCCGAAGACGTCGCGGGCCAGCAGGGGCAGGACCGTGCGCTCCTGGCCGAGCATGCCGCCGACGAGGGCGTTCACTCCCACGAGGAGGCCGAACTGGGCGAGATTGGGCCCGAGCCCGAGGCGGATCCTGCCCGCCGCCGGTGCCGTCATCGAGCCGGGCTCGCCGAGGCCAGGGTGGCGACGAGCTCGGCGGGTCCGCCGGTGGTCACCGCCAGACCCTCGACGCCGGCGCACTCGAGGAGACTCGCCGCGGTCATCGCCCGCTGCCCGTGCCCGCAGTGGAGGAGCACGTCCTCGGGGAGGTCGTCGGCGACCTCGGCGATGGCACCGAGCTCGACGTGGATCGCGCCCGGCACGTGCCCGGCGTCCCATTCGGCGGCCTGCCGCACGTCGACGATCGTCCGGCCGGGGGCAACGCGGTCGGGGGGGACGAGGGGGGTGTGCCTCGCCGTGAGGCCGGCCGCACGCCACACCGCGATGCCCCCGGCGAGACGACCCGCCGGAAGAGGGAGGCCGACGTTGAGGAAGTGCCAGAGGAGACCGTCGAGGTCCTGGTCGTCGTCGGCGACGACGACCACGGGCCGGTCCGGCTCGACGAGCCATCCGAGCCAGGTGCCGAACTGGTCGCGCAGCTCGATGGACCAGGACCCGGGGAGGTGGCCCGCGGCGAAGCGTGCGATGGGCCGGGCGTCCACGACCTGGGCTCCCCGGGTGAGGAGCGCCACGACGTCGGCGACCGAGAGCTCGGGGAAGGGCGGCGTGGCCGCGTAGAGCTCGGGCCCGGCCCGATTGACGTCGCGCATCCGGGTGAAGTACGGCGGGTAGGACCCGAGGCCGGCGAGGAGCCGGGCGACGAAGGCGTCCTCGTCGGGCGCCTGGAGCAGCGGGTTCGTCGACCGTTCCCGGCCGATCGTCGTCGTGCGTTCGGCGGTGGCTCCCGCCGAGCAGAACGATCCCGGCCCGTGGGTGGGGAAGACGGGCAGGTCGTCGGGGAGCACGAGGAGCCGCTCCCGGATGGAGCGGTAGGCGGCCCGGGCCAGCGGCTCGGTCAGCTCCGGGGCGAGGAGGTCGGTGCGGGCCACGCCTCCGGCCATGAGGGTCCCGCCCGAGAAGAGGGCGAGACGGGTGGGGCCGTCGCAGAGGAGGTAGGCGAGGTGCTCCGGGGTGTGTCCGGGGGTGGCGACGACCTCGAGGGTGAGGCCGCCCAGGTCGACGACGTCCCCGTCGTCGAGCCGCCGGTGGGCGAAGGCGAGATCGCTGCCCGCGGGGGCGAGCAGCGTGGCTCCCTTGGCGACGAGTTGCCGGCTGCCCGAGACGAAGTCGGCGTGGAGGTGGGTCTCGATGGTGAAGCGGAGCCGGAGCCCGCGGCGTTCGATCACCTCGAGGTACGGGGCCGGGTTGCGCTCGGGGTCCACGACGAGGGCGCCCCCGTCTCCGAGATCCAGCACGTAGCTGCTGTTGCCCAGGCCGGTGTCGATGATCGCCTGGATCTCCATGGCGACCCCCTCCCTATTCAAACACTTGTTTGATAATACGTCCCACCGGCTAACGTGTCAAGGGATTCCGCGGAGGGGGCGGCGGCGAGGACCGGGAGGCCCGGTGACCGAACAACCCGCGATCGGCGGTCGCGCCGCCAAGGACGCGCTCTTCGACCGGCTCACCGCCGTGGCCCGGGCCCTCGCCAACGGCCGCCGGGCGGAGATCATCGAGCTCCTCGCACAGGGGGAGCGCCACGTGGAGCAGGTCGCCGCCGCCATCGATCAGAGCGTCGCCAACACTTCGCACCATCTACGAACCCTGGCCCGGACCGGACTCGTCGCCACCCGCCGTGACGGCACCCGCGTCTACTACCGCCTCGCCGCGGGCAGGGTGTACGACCTCTGGTCGGCGATGCGGGACGTGGCGACGGCGCAGGTCGAGGACCTCGAACAGGTCGCCCGCGGCTACCTGGGCGACCGCACCGCCCTCGAGATCGTCTCCCGTGAGGAGCTGCGACGCGAGCTCGACGACGGCGCGGTCGTCGTCATCGACGTCCGTCCCCGCCTCGAGTACGACGCGGGCCACATCCCCGGCGCCGTCTCCGTCCCCCCGGATCGTCTCGACGAGCTGCTCCCCGCCCTCCCGGACCACCGCGAGATCGTCGCCTACTGCCGGGGCCCGTACTGCGCCTACGCCGACGAGGCGGTCCGATGGCTCCTCGCCCGCGGTCGAAGGGCGCGCCGCCTCGAGGAGGGCTTCCCGGAGTGGCGCCGCGCCGGCGGTCCGATCGAGCGGGGTTCTCCCGACTGAGCAGTTTTCCGTCGTGCTCAGGACCGGATCGGGCAGCCGTCCGAACAGTGGGCCACACGGGGCACCATGAAGCGCGTCACGTTCTCCTCCTCTCGTCGTCGCTCGTCACTCTCCCGTGCTCACGCCGCGCAGCACGAGAGGTTCTTGACGTCCTTCGAGAATCCCTGGGCGGCCAGCTTCAGCGCCTCCGCCATGGTGAGATACGGATGGAACGCGGCCGCGATCTCGTCGACGGTGGCGTGGTAGGTGAGTGCCATCACCGCCGCCTGGATGACGTCTCCGGCGCCCTCGGCGAGGACGTGGGCGCCGAGGAGCTCCCCGGACGCCTCGTCGGCGACGAGCTTCACCACCCCGGTCGTGTCCCGGTTCACCAGGGCACGCGGCACCGCCTCGAGGGGCAACACCGACGTCATCACCGCCATCCCGGCCTCCCGGGCCGCGGCCTCGGTGAGGCCCACCGAGGCGATCGACGGCGTGGTGAAGGTGACCCGGGGCATCGTCCGGAAGTCCATACGCCGTCCCGCGGCCCGCAGGGCGTTCTCGGCGGCGAGGTTCCCCGACGCCGCCGCCACGTAGACGAACTGGGGTGAGGTCGTCACGTCCCCGGCCGCCCACACCCGGGGATTCGAGGTGGCCATCTCGGCGTCGACGACGATGGCGCCCCGCCGGTCCGTCTCGACGCCGGCCAGCTCGAGTCCGAGGTCGGCGGTGTTCGGCCGCCGGCCCGTCGCCATGAGGAGCCGGTCGGCTTCGAGCCGCCTGACGACGCCGTCGACCTCGATCTCGAGCCACACCCGGTCGCCCTCCCGGCCGGCGCGTCGCGCCGTCGCCCCGACGTGCACGTCGGCGCCCTCGCGGGTGAGGTGGCCACACAGCACCCCCGAGATCTCGGGCTCCTCGAACGGCGCGATCCGCTCGAGCGCCTCCACCCAGGTGACCTTGGCACCCAGGTGCGCGAAGAGCTGGCCCAGCTCCAGGCCGATGGCGTTGGCGCCCACGACGATGAGCTCGCCGGGGACCTCGACGAGGTCCAGCGCGGAGGTGGAGGTGAGCGGATCGGCCTCGGCGAGGCCCGCGACGGGCGGCATCCACGGCGACGCCCCGGTCGCCACGAGATACCGCCCCGCGGTGATCTCTCGTCCGTCCACGACCACGGTGTCGGGCCCGGAGAACCGCGCCGTGCCCGCGATGAGCTCGATGCCGTAGACCTCCAGGAGGTTGGCGTACTTCTCCTGACGGAGCACCTCGACGAGCTCGTCCTTGGCGGCCACGAGCGCGGCGAGATCGACCTTCCCCGCCGCCACCTCGATCCCCGGGAACGGGGCGTGGCCCGCCTGGTGGTACAGCTCGGCGGGCCGCAGCAACGCCTTCGACGGCACGCAGCCGATGTTCACGCAGGTGCCGCCGATGGTCCCTCGTTCCACGAGGGCCACGCTCGCCCCCAGGTCCCGGGCCTTGATGGCGGCGGCGAAGGCCGCCGAGCCCGATCCGATGATGAGGAGGTCGTACTCGGCATCGCCCACGTCCGCGGCGGTCTCCGTCGCCGCCGGGCCGGTGACCGAGGCGAGCTCGTACCCCGCGGCGGCGAGCGCGGTCGCGGCCGCGTCGGGGTCGAAGGCGTCGACCGCCACACCCGTCGCCGCCCCGCGCCGCCAGTCGGCGCGGACTTCGCGCAACCCGGCCGACTCGAGCGCCTGGGCGACGTGCCGCTCGCAACCGTCGCAGGTCATGCCCTTCACGCTCACCGTGATCTCGTCGCGCATCGTCATCTCCAGGCTCGCGTACCGGTCCAGACTACCAACCCATTTGGTTGATACGATATTTCAGTCTTCCGAGCTCCCGCCTCCGGCGACGATGCGGCAGGAGCCGATGTCGCCCGCCGTACTCTCCAGGAAGCCCCGGCCGAGGTCGAGGAGGGCGGCGACCCGGGCGTTCGCGATGCGGTACTGCACGCTCCGTCCCTGCCGTTCCGCCTCCACGTACCCGCACCACAGGAGGCAGGACAGGTGTTGCGACACCCGTCCCTGAGAGAGGCCGACCGCGGCCACCAGGTCTTTCTGATGGCGCGGTCCGTCGAGGAGCAGCTCGAGGATGCGGATCCGCGTGGCGTCCCCCAACCCACGGAACAGCCTCGCCAGCAACTCCTCGTCCGGCAGCGGAACGGGAGTCGGCTCGACGATGGCGGGACGTCCCATCTCGTCTCCTCTCCACGGCGATGTGGCCCGGTCTGGCCGCTCCACACGTTACCGCACGGTCGCGCTCGCCGCCACGCCGCATTACCTTATCGGAATGCTACATTGCACCGACATCGCGATACGGAGCAGATCGAGCATGCGCACCACCACCCGACCGAGCACGAGACGGGAGACGACGACGCGGTCCGCCGGCATCGCCGGAGCCGTCGGCCTGGCCCTCTGCTGCGGCGGAGCCCTCCTCGCCACCGCCTTCGGCCTCGGTGCCCTCGCCGCGCTCCTCGTCGCCCCTTGGTTCCTCCTCCCGGTCGTCCTCCTCGCGGCCGGGATCTTCTTCTGGCGGGGAACCCGGCGCGACGCCGCCTGCGCCCTCCCCGCCGCGGAGCGGAAGGAGGACGCATGAGCACCCGCCGGCGCCGCCGCCCCCCCTCCCGCCGTCGGGCCCGCTCGTCGCGGCGTACCGGATGGCTCGTGGGAGGGGCCCTCGCCGTGGCCGTCGTCGCGCTGGCGGTGTTCCTCGTCGCCTCCGGCGGCTCGGGAACCGCCTCCTCGGCCGGACCGGCCGCCGCCCCCGGTCCTCGCCGTCCCGCCCCCGACGTCACCCTCGAGGACTTCGCCGGACGTCCCGTCCGGATCTCGGATCTGCGAGGTCGCCCCGCGGTGGTGAACTTCTGGGCGTCGTGGTGCGTCCCCTGCCTCGCCGAGCTCCCCCGCTTCGAGGCCGTCTACGAGCGCCACCGGGATCGGGTGGCCTTCCTCGGCATCAACCTCGCCGACGACGTGGAGCCCGCCCTGCAGGTGGTCGCCGACACCGGCATCCGCTACCCGCTGGCGCGCGACCCCGAAGGTGCCGCCTTCACCGCCTTCGGTGCCCTGGGGATGCCGACGACGGTCTTCCTCGACGCCAACGGTGACATCCTCGAGCTGTGGACGGGCGAGCTGAGCGGACCGGAGCTCGAGGCGCGGATCGTGAAGTACTTCGAGCGCTCATGATCCTCGCCGCGCCCCTCCTCTTCGCCTTCGCCGCGGGCATGGCGGCCACGGTCAACCCCTGCGGCTTCGCCATGCTGCCCGCCTACGTCTCCATGTTCCTCGGCGGCGACACCGACACCGGGACCCGGCTCTCGGTGTTCGCCGGACTACGCGTGGGGCTCGCCGTCACCGTGGGGTTCGTCGCGCTCTTCTCGGCGGTCGGCGTCCTCGTCTCGGCAGGGTTGCAGAGTCTGCTCCGCTTCGTCCCCTGGGTCGCCCTCGTCATCGGCGTGGGCCTCTTCGCCCTCGGGATCGCGGTGCTGCGAGGCTTCCACCTCTCGGCCCGGATGATCGACGTGCGGACCCGCCGGACCCGGTCCTTCTCCTCGAGGGTGGGGTTCGGCGTCGCCTTCGGCGTCGCGTCGGTCTCCTGCACCCTCCCCATCTTCCTCGCCGTCGTCGGGCTCTCGGTGCGGGAACCCAGTCTCCTCGGCGGCTGGGCGGTCTTCGGGGCGTACGCGGTGGGCATGGGGGTGGTCCTCACCGCGGTGGCGGTCGCCCTCGTCACCTCGCGCCAGGTGCTCCTGGCTCGGATGCGACGGGTCCTCCCCTACGTGGAGCGCATCGGCGGCTGGCTCCTCGTCGGCTCCGGGCTCTTCATCGTCTACTACTGGACGGTGGCTCTCTCGGTTCCACCGGGGGTGAACACCCCCTGGTACGCCCCGATCGCCGCCATCGACCGGATCTCGGCGTGGTTCACCACCCGGGTCGGCAACGCCCCGCTCCTGTGGGCGGGGCTCCTCGTCCTGGTGATCCTCGCCGTGGTGGCCGCCGAGCTCGCTCGAGCCCGCCGTCGGGACACCACCACCCGGCCCGTCTCCTGACGGCCGGCCCGTCGACCCCGCCTGGCGGCGCGACGGGAACTCAGCGTTCCCCGCGGCCGTCGACTCCGACCCGGGCCCGGGCTCGGTCGAGCCGCCGCACGCCCCGTCCGGTCGTCGCCGCCACCGGACCGACCACCCCGGCGATTCCCGCTCCGACCCGCGCCAGCACCCACCGTACGGCCCGGACCGGCCACGAGACGACCTCGATCACCCTCCACCTCGAGGGCGCCGTCCCGACCCCCAGGTCGACGGCGACGCCCGCGCCGAACCCGGCGACGGCGACCACGACCCGGTGCATCAGCTCCACGACGAGCAGCACCACCGCCAACCCGACCGCCGCAGCCGCCCGCGCCAGGCGCGTGCCGAGAGCCGTCAGCCGCGTCACGTTCGCCACCGGTGGGCCACCCCGCCGCCCGTGCGGCGGGGTGGTTCCCCCGAGACGATCGGCCCCGTTACACGCCCGGGGTCGTCGGCGACGTCGACCGCTCTCCGCTCGGCCCGCGCGGCTCCGGACCCTCACCCTCGGCGAGCACCCGCAGGAACTCGTCCAGCGTGAAGGCCGCTCGCCGTGCGAGCACCGTCACCACCGACAGGGCCCGCAGCAGGATGGCGGCCAGCCCCCAGGCCACCGCCGCCGGCAGGGCGATCCACGCCCGACCACTCGTGCTCGTCCTGCTGATCCCCTCCTCGCCACGCTCGGCCAACGCGGTCACGAACCCGTCGACCTTCTCCGCGGCGATCCGCAGCAACAGCGTGACGATCCGGACCGCATTGATGACCACCAGCGCCACGTTCGTGGCGAGATCACCGAACCGCTCTGCCCAGGTCACGATGGGAACCTCCTTCCTCCCTCACTGCCCACTCATCCCCTCAGACTCCGCACGGGCGGGAGGGTTACCTCTCGTTCGCGTCGGGTCGGGAATCCGGTCGCCGGCGGCGCCCGCCGCGCACCACCGAGCCGCGGGCCTGCAGGCCCTCCACGACGCGGCCGATGGCGATCTGGAGCGCGGCCTCCCGCCACGAGGGTGCGGGGTGGTCGAGGACCTGGGCGAAGCTCGCCTCGAGACGCCCCAGGGTGCGCTTCCGTTCGTCGTCCTCGGACCACCCGAGGTGCTGGTGGTTCTGTACCCACTCCCAGTAGGAGCAGATGACGCCCCCGCCGTTGGCCAGGATGTCGGGCACGATCGGGATGCCGCGCTCGACGAGGATCGCCTCCGCCTCGGGGGTGACGGGGCCGTTGGCGCCCTCGACGACGAGCCGGGCCTGGAGGGAGCGAGCCACCTCGGCGGTCACGGTCCCTTCGAGGGCGGCGGGGATGGCGACGTCACACGGGACGGTGAGGGCGCTCCCCTCGCGTCGCCGCGCCTCCTCGTACTCGACGAGCGGGTGCCCCGCGGCGACCCACGCTCCGAGCCGGTACGGGTCGATGCCCGCCGGGTCGACGATCACCCCGGTGACGTCCGAGACGGCCACGACCGTCGCGCCGCGGTCGTGGAGCTCGCGGGCGGTCCAGGAGCCCACCGCGCCGAACCCCTCGATGGCGACCCGCAGGGAGTCCGCGCGGGAGGCGAGCCCGGTCGCCGCCGCGGCCAGGGTCGCCACGTGGGCGACGCCGACCCCGGTGGCCGCCGGCCGGAAGCGGGAACCTCCGAGGATGAGGGGCTTGCCCGTGGCGATCGCCGGCTCGGGTCGCCCCGCGTCGGCGGCGGCCTGGAGGATCCAGCCCATGATCTCGCTCGAGGTGCCGAGATCGGGGGCGAGCACGTCGGTCTCGGCACCGACGATGGGGAGGATGGCCAGGGTGTAGGCACGCGTGACGTCGCGCAGCTCGTGGGGCGACAGCGCGTGCGGGTCGCACACCACACCCCCCTTGGCGCCCCCGAAGGGCAGGCCGTGGAGGGCGGTCTTCCACGTCATGAGTCGCGCCAGCGCGGTGACGTCGTCCCGGTCGAGGCGGGGGTGGTAACGGACGCCTCCCTTGCCGGGACCGAGCGCGAGGGAGTGCTGGACCCGGAAGCCGCGGAAGGCCTCCGTGGAGCCGTCGTCCCGCTCGAGGGGGATCTCGATCTCGAGTGATCGCGCCGCGCAGCGCAGGATGCAGCGGATCCCCTCGGGGACCCCCAGATCCTCGGCGGCCCGCTCGAACCGGGCCGACTCCCAGTCGAGCAGTCCGTCGGATCGGGGCTTGGCCGTCGTCTCGGGCATGTCGCCTCCGGGCTCGCGGTCGTGCGGATCCCGGCGGTCACCTCCGCGGTCGCGGTCGACGCCCCGGACCGGGTTCCTCGATGCGACCAGCGTAGAACGGACGCGGCGCGAGGGTCGCCGGCGACGACCGCTGTCAGCAGTGATGACGCCGACGACGCCGGCGGGTGCGCGCCGCGGACCCCGAGGCCGAGCCGACGCGGCGGGGCGGAGG
>CAZPAV010000068.1:0-10132 GCA_964584755.1 uncultured Acidimicrobiaceae bacterium | reverse complement strand
GGGGGGGGGGGGGGGGGGGGGGTGGGGGGGGGGGGGGGGGGGGGGGGGGGGGGGTGGGGGGGGGCGGGGGGGGGTGGTGTGGTAGAGGAGGCCGAGGGGGAGGCGACCGTCGGCGGCGAGGTGGGTGGTGAGGGTGAAGGCGGCGGCCCGGTCGGTGGGGTCGTAGCCGTCGTCGGTGTCGACGTCGTGGAGGTGGGATTCCCACAGCGGGTAGGTGTCGTTGTAGGTGACGCAGGGGGAGATGACTTCGAGGAAGGCGAAGCCGCGTCGGGCGCGGGCGTGGCTGATGGCGGCGACGGTGAGGCGGTGGAGCTGGTCGGGTCGGCGGGTGAAACCGCGGGCGACGAAGGTGGTTTCGGGGACGGCGAGGCCGAGGAGGACGGCGTCGAGACGGTCGGTGCCTTCTTTGGTGGGGGAGTCCTGTCCTTTGGTGAGGCCGTAGGTGCCGTTGTTCATGACGATGTAGGTGAGGGAGGGGTTGCGGCGGAAGGTGTGGACGAGGTGGCCCATGCCGATCGCGTAGCCGTCGCCGTCGCCGCCGGCGGCGATGACGGTGAGTTCGGGGTCGGCGAGGGCGGCACCGGTGGCGGCGGGGAGGACCCTGCCGTGGAGGGCGTGGTAGCCGTAGGTGCCGAGGTTGTTCTGGACGGTTCCCGAGCAGCCGATCCCGGCCAGGACGAAGACCTCGTGGGGTGGGATGCCGAGCTCGGCGACGGCCTTGCCGATGGCGGCTTGGACGCCGAAGTGGCCGCAGCCGGCGCACCAGATGGGGAGGGCGGGACGGTAGGTGTCGGTCATGCGGTCTCCTCCCGGATGCGGGCGGCGAGCTCTCCGGGTCGGTGCGGGATCCCGTCGTAGCGGAGGATGCTGCGGAGGCGGTCGGTGGGGGCGCCGGCGGCGACGAGGAGGTCGCGGAGTTGACCTTCGGCGTTGTGTTCGACCACGACGGTGCGGTCGCATGCGGCGATGAAGGCGAGGGTCTCGTCGAGGACCGGGAAGAGGGTGCGGAGTTGGAGGCCGGCGACGGGCGACCCGGCGGCGGCGAGACGCTCGGCGGCCTCCCGCATCACGCCGGTCTCCATGCCGAAGCCGACGACGCCGACGGTGGCGTCGGGGTTCCCGAAGCGACGTCCCGGCGGGAGGTCGCCGCGGAGCGTCGCGACCTTGCGGGCCCGTTTGTCGACCTGGGCGATCCGGTTGGCGGGTTCGGTGGAGACGAGTCCCCATTCGTCGTGTTCGTTGCCGGTGACGAGGCTCATGCCTCCGGGGGTGCCGGGGACGACCCAGGGGGAGATCCCGTCGGCGGTGACCTGGTAGCGGCGGTATGCGCCGAGGGTGGCGACGGCGGCGGCGTCGAGGCGTTTCGGGGCGGTGACGGTGACGGTGGCGGGATCGAAGGGAGGGACGGTCATCGCGTCCTGGGAGACGGCCTGGTCGAGCGCGACGTACACCGGTCCCTGGAGACGTTGCGCGAGGTTCGTCGCCACGACCCCGAGCTCGAAGCAGTCGGTCGGGTCGCCGGGGGCGAGGACGATGCGAGGGAAGTCGCCGTTCCCGCCGTGGACGAGCATGCCCAGGTCGCTCTGCTCGGGTTTCGTCGGCATACCCGTGGAGGGTCCTCCCCGCTGGCAGTCCACGACCACGAGTGGGATCTCCGCCGCGCCGGCGTGACCGATGCCCTCCTGCATGAGGGCGATGCCCGGCCCGGAGGTCGCCACCATCGCCCGGGTGCCGGTCATGGCCGCGCCGAGCGCCATGTTCACCGCCGCCAGCTCGTCCTCGGCCTGGACGGCGATCCCGTCGAAGGCGGGGAGGTGCCGGGCCAGCCAGGCGAGGATCTCCGACGCCGGGGTGATGGGGTAGCCGACGTAGAAGCGGCCGCCGGCGACGAGGAACCCGTACGCCAGCGCCTCGTTCCCCGAGATGAAGATCCGCTCGTCACGCTCCTGGCGACCGAGGGCCCGGGGGCCGGCACCCTCGCCGATTCCGTGCTCGTCGGCGTAGGCGAACCCGGCGCGCAACGCCCGCAGGTTCGCCGCCACGAGCTCCGGGCGGCGGGCGAAACGGGCCTCGAGGACCGCCGCGGCCTCCTCGTCGGACACCGACAGGAGGCGGGTCAGCACCCCGAACCCGAAGCTGTTCTTGAACAGGTCCCGACGCAGGTCCCGCACCGCGAGCCGGGCGAAGGGCACCTCCAGCAGGGTCACCCCCTCCGGCAGATGCCCCTGCGGGAGCGGCCCCGCCGAGGAGTCGAACACGACGATCGCCTCCGGAGCGAGCCGTCCCGCGCCCTTGACGATCGCCTCGGCGTCGAAGGCCATGAACACGTCGACCCGGTCGCCGATCCCGCCGCGGGGCACCAGCGAGCCGCGCAGCATCGCCGCGGCGTGCCCCCCCTTGATGCGGGACGCCACGTTCCGGGCGAGATACAGGTGGAAGCCGCTGCGGGCCAGCAGGTTCCCCAACAGGGTGATCACCGTCAACGACCCGTCGCCGCCCTGACCCGCCACCATGAGGTTCACGTCGGTGAGCCGCTCCCCGGCCCGCACCGTCATGGTCGACCTCCGTTCCCCTCGTCGCCGGCGGGCGCCCCCGGGCCCTTCGTGTAGAACGTCTTGGGATCCACCCAGCCCAACGCCTCCCGTTCCGGCAGGCTCGGCATCTGCGCCGGCAGCGGCCGGTTCGCCTTCTTCGCCGCCGAGAGCTTCTCCAGCAGCATCATCCCCCGCGGTTCGTCCTCCAGCGGCCGGGTCTCGATCCACCCGTCGTCGATCGCCGCCTGGAACGCCCGATGCCCCGCCTCCGACCGCACCAGGGTGAAGGTCCAGCCGTCGAGCCCGATACCCCCAGCGGCGAGATCCGCGTTCTCCGCCCCGTAATCCAGGCAGTACAGGCACGCGGGACGGGCCCACTCGCGGTACCGGCGCAGCGACGTCGTCCGCACCTCCCCGTCGTCGAGACGCACCACCACCTTCCCCTTGATGTTGATGTTCTCGATCCGGTGCGGCTCCACCTCGAGCATCTCCGCCAACTTGCCGATCGACTCGTGCGTGAAGGACTCCGAGCAGAACAGGCCGACGACGAGCGCGACGTGATCCCGGTACCAGTCGGCCATCGACAACCGGATCGACGAGTTCTGCTGCAACCGCACCCCGTCGACCTGACACGGCACCCCCACCACCGCCAGGGGCGACACCTCCCGATGCATCGCCTCCTGCAACGCCAAGGTGTTCGGCGAGTACGTGTACCGCGAACCGGCGCACGCCAGCACCTCCGGACGGGACGTCGCCAACGTGTGCCGACCCACCTGCGGCCGATCCGGATCCACGTCCCCCAACACCGCGCCCGCCAAGGTCCCCGTCTCCAACCCGTGGACGAGCAACGCCGACACCATCCCCCCGTCCTGACCCCGCCCCCGGATCTCCGGATCCGCCGCACGGGCGTACACCCCGTAGCTGTACCGTCCATACCCCACGTCGATCGCCGGCGGCCGGAACCCCACCAACTCACCCAGATCCTTGTCCACCGGCCGGAGCACCGGACACACCTCGGCGCACAACACACACAGCACACACGCGTCGCTACGGGCATCCACCGGACGCTCCGCCACGTAATCGAAGACATCCACCGGGCAGATCGTCACACACGACGCACACCCGATGCACTTCCCCTGCTCCACCACCTCCGCCATCAGGAAATCCACCGCCCGGAACCCGCCACGGTTCAACTCCGACCGCCACGCATACGGCCACTCATGCGGATCCGCCCCCCCATCACGCAACCCGCGATACCGCTCCAGCACCCGCAGGGCCCGGGGGTCGGTGCGTTCGGTGGCGGTGGGGTCGGTCATGGGAGAAGCGCAGCGTAGTCCCTCCGCGACCCCTCCCGGCCTGCGCCGCGATCAACGATCAGACCGGTGGCGCGGCGTGCCGCCGGAGGCGCCGGGACCCCACCTCGAGGAGGAGCGCGAGGAGGTATCCGAGGAGGATCCCGGCGAGGGTCCCCCGGTCGGAGGCGACGAGATGACCGACGAGGAGTCCGATGGTGATCACCATGAGCCCGATCCCGAGAGCGACGACGCCGGTGTGGGCGCGGGTCTCGGTGCGGAGCCGCAGGTTCGCCACCGACACGGCGAGTGAGACGAGGAGGAACGTCATCGAGGAGAAGGCGGCGATGAGGTCGAGGCTGCCGAGGAGCATGAGCGCCGCCGCGGGGAGGCTCATGGCGACGACCGCGGCGACGGGGACGCCCCGGGCGGAGCGCCGGGCGAGCCGGGACGGCATCGCCCCGGTGTGGGCCATGTCGGCGATGAGTCGCGACGCGCCGAAGAGGGTGCTGTTGACGGCGGAGGACGTGGCGAGGAGCGCGGCGAGGGCCACGAGGAGCCGGCCGCCGTCGCCGAGGAGCGGTTGGGCGACCGCGGCGAGGGCGTACTCGCCGGCGGCGACGAGATCGGGGAGGGGGAGGGTCCCCACCGCGACGAAGGCCAGGACGACGTAGATGACGCCCACGAGCGCCACCGACGTGTAGATGGCGCGGGGGAGGGCGCGTTCGGGGTCCCGTGTCTCCTCGACGGCGTTCGTCGTGAGCTGGAAGCCCTCGTAGGCGACGAAGATGAGGGCGCCGGCGGTGAACACCGAGCCGGCGCCGTGGTCGAGGAAGGGGACGAGGCGGACCTGTTGGATCTGGAAGAGCCCGACGAATCCGAAGAAGCCGAGGATGGCGATCTTCGTGGCGACCACGACGTCCTCGACGACTCCCGCCTCGCGGACGCCGAGGAGGTTCACCGTGAGGAAGGCGAGGAGGACGAGGAGCCCGAGACCGATCCGCCACGGGACCGAGCCGGCGAAACCGAGGAGGTCGGCGCCGTAGGCGCCGAAGGTGAAGGCGTACAGGGCGAGGGTCCCGACGTAGCCGAGCACCACCGTCCACCCCGTGAGGGAGCCGATCTCGGGCCGGCCGGGATAGGCGCGCTCGAGGTACGTGTAGCTGGCGCCGTCGCGAGGGTAGGTGACGGCGAGGCGGGCGTAGGAGTACCCGGCGGCGGCGGCGACGAACGCGCCGATCCCGAGGGCGACGGGCGCGGCGTGACCGGCGATCCGTGCGGCGAGGCCGAGGACGGAGAAGATACCGCCGCCGATCATCCCTCCGACGGCGATGGCGATGAGCTCCGCCGTTCCGAGGAGCCCCCGGTCGCGCCGGTGGAGCGGGATGCGGTGCCGGTGTCGGTGCACCGGACGGAATGTAGCCGCCTCCCCACGGCGGGGGCGGAACGGGTTACGCCTCGGTGTGGATGGTCCGGTAGACGATCCGTCCCAGGTCGAAGGCCGCGGCGACCGGCAGGAGGTGCACCTCCCGCTCGTCGGCGGCGAAGAACGCCGTACCGGAGGCGGTGTCGGTGAAGAAGTGCACGTGGTGGCAGAACATGGCCCAGATGGCTTCGACGCCGTCCGCGGTCGGCGCCGCGGGGACGACGATGGAGACGATCGCCGACGGCGGGTGCACGGCGTCGACCCCGTCGCGGTCCACGTGGACCTCGATCGGCCCGCCGCTGCGGGGATCATGGGAGACGATGGTGACGGGCTCGGTCATGACGGGGGCGATGAGCAGCGGGTCGAGGGCGCACCAGGTGGCGAGGTCGTGTCCGTGGGTGCGGAAGCGGTGGGGGTGGTCCGCGAGGGAGAGGCCGGCGACGCCGAGGAGGGCGCCGTCCTCGCCGATCTCGCTCAGCGGTTCGAGGAACGTCGTGGCGCCGGCCGGGTCCACGCCGGCCGTGAGGGCGAGGGCCGTGACCTCGGCGGGGGGGACGGGCCGCCCGGTGCCGGCGAGACGCCGGTAGAGGGCGACGAGGAGGCGGGACGTCTCCTCGTCGAAGTCGGGGACGAGACCGACCGCTTCGAGGCGCGCCCACACCCGCGCCGCGGACGAGTGCGGGACGAGCGGGCTCATCGGTGCCCCCGGGGGGCGGCGCGTGTCGTCGAGGGACGGGACCCGTGCCTGCTCATGATCGTCTCCTCCGAACGTATCTGGTTTCCAGGATACTTCATGGCGTGGGGTCCGGGGTCGCTCTCGGCGGCGGTGGGCCCCGTCGACTACGGTTCCCCCGGTCCCGGCCGGTCCGGCGTGGGGTGCCGGGAGGCGGGTGCCGGCGGGCGGCGGCCGGGAGCGCCGAGGAGGTGACGATGACCGGAGCGAGAGGCAGGCTCAGTCTCGAGGAGCTCGACGTGCTCGTCGAGCGGGGAGAGGTCGAGACGGTGATCGTGGCCTTTCCCGACCACTACGGGCGGCTCCACGGGAAACGGTTCGACGCGGCGTTCTTCCGCGACGAGGTGCACGCCGCGGGGACGCACGGCTGCGACTACCTCCTCACGGTCGACATGGAGATGGAGCCCGTGCCCGGTTACCGGTACGCCAACTGGGAGCTCGGGTACGGGGATTTCCACATGGTCCCCGACCTCGGCACCCTGCGCCTGGCGAGCTGGCTCCCCGAGACCGCCATCGTCCTCTGTCACCTCGAGGACGATCGGACCCACGCCCCGGTGCCGGTGGCGCCCCGCACCATCCTCACCCGCCAGGTCGCCCGGGCCGCCGACATGGGGTTCACCGCCAAGGCCGCCTCGGAGCTGGAGTACTTCCTCTACCGGGAGAGCTACCGGGAGGCCGCCGAGGCCCACTACCACGCTCTCACTCCCCTGGGGTGGTACATCGAGGACTACCACCTGCTGCAGGGCACCCGGGAGGAGCACTACAACGGGGCCATTCGACGCCACCTCGCCCGGTCCGGCATCCCCGTGGAGAACTCGAAGGGGGAGTGGGGACGGGGTCAGCACGAGATGAACATCCGCTACGCCGAGGTCCTCGAGATGGCCGACCGGCACAGCCTCATGAAGCTCTGCATGAAGGACACCGCCGAGCAGATGGGGATGAGCGTCACCTTCATGGCGAAGCCGAGCGCGGCCGAGGCGGGGTCGAGCTGTCACATCCACCTCAGCCTGTGGGACGGCGGGCGCAACGCCTTCCCCGGCTCCGGCCGGCTCGGACCCGTGGAGGCGTCCGACGTGTTCCGCTGGTTCCTCGGCGGTTACATGACCCACGTCTTCGACCTCATGCCCTTCCTCGCGCCCACCGTCAACTCCTACAAGCGCTACCAGGACGGCTCCTGGGCGCCGACCCGGATCGCCTGGAGTTACGACAACCGCACCGCCGGCTTCCGGGTCGTGGGGCGGGGGCAGAGCCTGCGCATCGAGTGCCGCATCCCGGGCGCCGACGTGAACCCGTACCTCGCCTACGCCGCGGTGCTCGCCGCCGGCCTCGACGGGATCGTCAACCGTCTCGAGCCGCCCGAGATGTTCGAGGGGGACGTGTACGCCGCCGCCGAGCTGCCCCGGGTGCCCCGGACGTTGCGTGACGCCACCGACCGTTTCGCTGCCAGCGAGTTCGTCGCCGCCGTCTTCGGCGAGGACGTGCGGGAGCACTACACGCATTTCTTCCGCACCGAGCAGGCGGCGTACGATGACGCCGTCACCGACTGGGAGCGGTGGCGGTACTTCGAGCGGATCTAGCGAGGCGATCCGATGGGCAGACTGGACGGCAAGGTCGCCCTCGTCACCGGGGCGGGCAGCGGCATCGGGCGCGAGTCGGCGCTGCTCTTCGCCACCGAGGGGGCGAGGGTCGTGGCGGTGGACCTCGTGGCGGAGACCGCCGCGGCAACCGCCGGCGCGATCGAGGCTGCCGGCGGGGAGGCGCTGGCAGTCCAGGCGGACGTCTCCTCGGCGGAGGACTGCGAGCGCATGGTGACTGCCGCCGAGGAGCGGTTCGGTGCCCTCCACGTCCTGTTCAACAACGCCGGGATCATGCACGCCGACGACGCCGACGCCGTGGGGACGAGCGAGGCGGTGTGGGACCTCACGCTGGACGTCAACGCCAAGGGGGTGTTCCTCGGGTGCAAGTACGGCATCCCGGCCCTGCGACGCGCCGGCGGCGGGTCCGTGGTCAACACCGCCTCCTTCGTGGCCCACGTGGGGGCCGCCACCCCGCAGCTCGCCTACACCGCGTCGAAGGGCGCCGTCCTCGCCCTCACCCGGGAGCTGGCGGTGGTCCATGCCCGTGAGGGCATCCGGGTGAACGCGCTCTGTCCGGGTCCCCTGCGGACCGAGCTCCTCATGAAGGTGCTCGACACCGAGGAGAAGCGCCGCCGTCGACTCGTCCACGTGCCGATGGGACGGTTCGGGGAGGCCGCGGAGATGGCCAGGGCGGCCCTCTTCCTCGCCTCCGACGAGTCGTCGTACCTCACCGGCGCCGAGTTCCTCGTCGACGGCGGCCTCACCGCCGCCTACGTGACCCCGGAGTGACGCCGTGAGCGAGGGACTGCTCATCGACGGGCAGCGGGTCGCCGCCGCCGACGGCGCCACCACGGAGGTGCGCGACCCGGCCACCGAGGAGGTCGTCGCCACGGTCGCCGCGGCGACCCCCGAGGACGTGTCGCGGGCCGTCGAGGTCGCCCACGCCCGGTTCGCCGCCGGTCCGTGGGCCCGGGCGACGGTGCGGGAGCGCCGGGACGTGCTGCGGCGGATCGCCGACCTCGTTCGGGAGGAGCTCGAGGACCTCGCCCTCCTCGAGTCCCGGAACGTGGGGAAACCCATCGGCGCCGCCCGGGGCGAGATGGGAGCGGTCGCCGCCACCTTCGACTTCTACGCCGGTGCGGTCGACAAGTTCCACGGAGAGACGATCCCCGGCGACGCGGCGGGCACGCTCCTCACCTTCCGCGAGCCCGTCGGCGTGTGCAGCCTCATCGTCCCCTGGAACTTCCCTCTGCTCATCCTCGCCTGGAAGGTGGCACCGGCCCTGGCCATGGGGAACACCGTCGTCGCCAAGCCGGCCGGGGTGACGCCGCTGACGGCGCTGGCCTTCGGGGAGCTCGCCCTGCGGGCCGGGCTCCCGCCGGGGGTCCTCAACGTGGTGCCCGGGGCCGGCTCCCGCATCGGGTCCGTGCTCGTCGAGCATCCCTTGGTGCGCAAGGTGTCGTTCACCGGGTCCACCGAGGTGGGAGCGGAGGTGATGCGTCGCGCCGCGGGCGGCATCAAGCGGGTCTCCCTCGAGCTCGGCGGCAAGTCGGCGAACATCGTCTTCGGCGACGTGCCCGACCTCGACGCCTGCGTCGAGTCCTCCGTCTTCGCCGTGTACGACAACGCCGGTCAGGACTGTTGTGCCCGGAGTCGCCTGCTCGTGGAGCGTCCCGTCTTCGACGAGTTCGTGGCGCGCTTCGTCGCTCGGACGGAGCGCCTTCGGGTCGGCGATCCCCGTGACGAGGCCACCGAGATGGGTCCCCTCGTCACGCCGGAGCACCGGGCGAAGGTGGAGAGGTACCTCGAGGTGGGCGAGGCCGAGGGTGCGCAGCGGGTCTGTGGCGGGGAGCGTCCCGGGGATCGGGGGAGCTTCCTCACGCCGGCGGTGTACGTCGACGTCCGACCGGGGATGCGCTTCATGCAGGAGGAGATCTTCGGTCCGGTGGTGGGGATCATGCCCTTCGAGGGCGAGGAGGAGGCGGTGGCCCTGGCGAACGACAGCGAGTACGGGCTCTCCGGCTCCATCTGGACCCGGGACGTGGGCCGGGCGCTGCGCGTGGCGCGGGCCTTCGAGACGGGCATGATCTCCATCAACTCGTCGTCGAGCGTCCACATCGAGGCGCCCTTCGGCGGGGTGAAGAAGTCCGGGATCGGCCGGGAGCAGGGGATGGCGGCGCTGGAGCAGTACAGCGAGTACAAGACCGTCTTCATCGCCGACACATGATCCTGGGCCTCCTCCAGTGTGACCACGTCGACGAGGCGTTCCGGCACGTCTCGGGGGACTACGACGCGATGTTCCGGACACTGTTCGCCGGGACGGACGCCGGTCTGCGCGTGTACGACGCCGTCGCCGGCGAGCTCCCCGACGACCTCGCCGAGTGCGACGCGTACCTGACGACCGGGTCCCGTCGCTCCGTGTACGAGGACGAGCCGTGGATCGCCCGCCTCGGCGACCTGGTCCGGGAGCTCGACGCCGCGGGCCGGCCCTTCGTGGGGATCTGCTTCGGGATGCAGCTCATGGCGGCGGCCCTCGGGGGGCGGGTGGCGCGTTCCGCACGGGGCTGGGG
>CAZPAV010000067.1:0-10311 GCA_964584755.1 uncultured Acidimicrobiaceae bacterium | reverse complement strand
CCACCGGGCGGAAGACGGCCTCGGGGACCGCCTCGGCGAGACCCGGTGCGATCGCGGCGACGGGGACGAGGAGCGCGGCCCGCAGCCGCTCGAGATGGATGACGACCCCCTCGCCGTCGCCGGAGACGACGGCGTCGTGGACCCGGGCGGCGACGTCCTCGAGCGCGGGGCGGGCCGGCTCGGTGGCGAGGAGCGCCGCGACGAGTCGCCGCCCGGGGCCGCGGACGAGCGCGGCGAGGGGCTCGGCGACGACGACCCGGTCCATGACGATCGTCCCCAGGGCGTCGCGTGCCGCCTCGGTGCGGAGCGCCTCGGTCGTGACCGCGACGAAGCTCCGCTCGTCGACGATCCGGTGCTCCACCCAGAACGTCACGTTCGCGCCGTACGCACACGCCGCGAGGGCGAGGAGGGCGACGACGTTGAGGAGGATGCGACGCATGGGTCCCCGCGGAGACGACGACCGGACCCTAACGGTCGCGGCGCCCCGGGGCCCGACGCCGCCGTGCCGGCTCCGTGTCGCGTGCCCGTCCTCGCGCCCTCGACGTCTCGCCGCGCCGGTGGCTCTCGGGTGGTTCCCGCGGTCGTGAGCCGAGACCTGGCAGAATCGACGACGGCACCGGAACGGGGAGGACCGGGATGAGCGAACGACCGGCAATCGTCAGCATCCGACGGTCGGAGCTCGCCTCCGGGGAGGCCGTCGTCACGATCGTCCTCTCCTGGCAGGACGCCGAGTACCTCGGCGAGGCGGTGGGGCCGGGGGACGCGGTCCATCTTCCCCGCATGGTGGGCGAGGCCACGCTCCGCGCCGTGGAGAGCGTGACCCGAGGACGCATCCGGCTCCACTTGCGGGCGGTGGCCAGTACCTCGCTCGGTGAGACGCAGGTGGCCATGGCTCAGGTCGAGCTCGACGGGGACACCGCCCCGTTCGTCGGCAGCGCCGTCCTCGAGGAGCGGGACCGGGTCGGGGCGACGGTGCGGGCGGTCCTGGACGCCATCAACCGCAGGCTCGAGCGGATCCTCTGAGCGGACGAGCGTGCCTCCGAGCCCGGCTCAGCCGTTGGCGACGGCCCAGAGCAGGTCGCGCACGTCGACGATGCCGAGCAGCTCCCCGGCGGCGAGCACCGGCAGGTGCCGGTACCCCGTCTCGAGGAGCCACTGGACCGCCTCGACGACCTTCACCTCCGGTGAGAACACGTCCGGGGCCTCGCTCATCCACTCGACGGCGGTCGCCTGCGCGAGGTCGTCGCACGCCGCCGCGGCGCGGGCGACGTCCCGGTCGGTGAGGATGCCCACCAGGTCGTGATCGTCGACGACCGCCACCGCCGACACCTCACGCTCGATCATGACCTGGGCGGCGGTGCGAATCGGCGTCTCCGGGCCGACCACCTCGGCCGTGCCCCCCACGAGTGCTTCCAGACGCATGTTCCTCGCTCCTCGCCCGGAGCGTAGCGGGCGGTCGTCCCTCCCGGGAGGGGTGGCCGTTACAGGAGGTCCTGCTCGCGAATCCCGAAGCTGGGGTGACGGAGGCGACACAGGGCGAGCTTCTCGAGCTGCCGGATCCGCTCCCGGGTGAGGTTGAACTCCTCGCCGATCTCCTCCAGGGTCCGCGGGACGCCGTCGTAGAACCCGTAGCGCAGGGCGAGGATCCGCCCCTCCCGCTCGGGGAGCCGCTCGATGGAGCGCCGGAGGCTGTCGGCGATGTCCATCTCCTCGGTGACCTTCACGGGGTCGACGGCGTCCTCGTCCTCGATGAAGTCGCCGAGCTGCGCGCCGTCCTCGCCGATCGGCTGCTCGAGCGAGACGGTGTCGGCCACGCCCAGGGCGAGCTCCACCTTGGTGACGTCGACGCCGGCCTCCTCGGCGATCTCGTCGGGTTTGGGATCGCGACCGAGCTCCGCCTTGAGACTCGCCTGGGCGGCCCGGACCGCGGCGAGGGTGTCGTGCAGGTGGACCGGGATCCGCACCGTACGCGACTTGTCGGCGATGGCCCGGGTGATGGCCTGGCGGATCCACCAGGTGGCGTAGGTGGAGAACTTGAAGCCCTTGCGCCAGTCGAACTTCTCCACGGCCCGGATGAGGCCGAGGTTCCCCTCCTGGATGAGGTCGAGGAAGTCGATGCCGGAGGTGTTCGCGTAGCGGCGGGCGTTGGCGACGACGAGCCGGAGGTTGGCGGTGAGGAAGGCGTCCTTCGCCTCCTGACCGCGGCGGACCTTCCGTTTGAGAGCGATCTCCTCGGCCTTGCCGTCGTACGCCCCGGTCTCGAGCTTGGCCGCCGCCGCCTGCCCCGTCTCGATCTTCTGGGCGTACTCGACCTCCTTCTCGGCGGTGAGGAGCTCGTACTCGCCGATGGCGGTGAGGTACTGGCTCACGAGGTCGGTCGTCAGGCGCCCGCGGTCGTCGGTGAGCTTGTTCCGGTCCCGCTCGCGCCGGGTGCGGGTGAGGGTGTCCCGGGCGAGACGCTCCTTCGCCTCCTCACGCTCCCGCAAGGCGCGGTCGATCACCGACTTTCGCGGCCTGCCACCAACTGCCATGAACGCGTCCTCCCGCCCGGTGCGCATCCGGATCCTCGGGACCCGCGCGTGACGCCTCTCGTCACGATGTGGGGTCCGCGGCCAATATCACACACAACGGCCGATTTGTGAACCCCCAAATCGGGTCGTGCCTCGGTGACCACGAGGCTAACGGGCGCCCACCCCTACCACCGCCACGGGGTCGGGGCGGCGGAGACGGACACGGCCGAGGCTTCGGTCAACCTCCGGGTCCCGTCTGCCGATGGAGGCCTCATGGATCCCGCGGCCTCCCTGCGCGTTCCGACCGATCTCGACGCCTACATCGAGCGCCTCCCCGTCGGCGTCTACCGCACGACCCCCGGCGGACGCATCGTCATGGCGAACCCGGCGCTCGCCGCGTTGCTCGGGTACCCGAGCGTCGACGACCTGGCCCGGGTGAACGTGCGCGACCTCTACGTCCACCCGGAGCACCGCGACCGCCTCTTCACCCGGACCGCGGCCGGCACCGACCTCACCCGAGTGGAGGTGGAGCTGCGGCGCGCCGACGGCGAGCGGATCTGGGCCCGGAGCACGGCACGGGCGATCCGCGACGAGCGCGGCGCGACGCTCTTCCTCGAGGGGATCCTCGAGGACGTCACCGAGGCCCACCGCACCCGTCGCCGTCTCGAGGCGTCGGAGGAGCGGTTTCGCACCGCGTTCCTCAACGCCCCCATCGGCATGGCGATCGCCGACCCCCACTTCGACGCCATCCGTGCCAACCCCGCCCTCCTCGAGATGCTGGGCCGCGCCCGCACCCTCCACGGACTCGACGACGTCCTCGACCCCGCCGATGCCGCGGACGCCCGCCGCCGCGCCGCCGCGATGCGCGCCGGCGAGCTCGACGCCTACCGCGTCGAGCGACGCATCCGGCGTACCGACGGCACCTTCCGTTGGGTGCACTTCCACGTGTCGGCGGTTCGGGACGGCACCGGGCGGGTGAGCACGATCATCTCCCAGGCGGTCGACGTGACCGAGCGCCGCCGCAACGAGCAGCGGCTCCGGACCCTGGCCCGATCCAAGGACGAGCTCGTACGCTCGGTGAGCCACGAGCTCCGCACCCCGCTGACGACGATCGTCGGCCTCGCCGCCGAGCTCCACGAGCGCGACGGGGAGTTCACGCCGTCGGAGCGGGGCGAGCTCCTCGCCCTCATCGCCCGCCAGGGCGAGGAGATGGCCGATCTCGTCGACGACCTCCTCGCCGCCGCCCGGGACGAGGTGGGGGAGGTGCGCATGCGCATCGAGGACGTCGACGCCCGCGCCGAGGTCCTCGCCGTCGCCGAGGCGTGGCGTGATCGGGCCGTTGCCGTCGAGGTCCCGGAGGTGCCGTGCCCCATCCGGGCCGACGCGTTCCGGCTCCGCCAGATCGTACGCAACCTGCTGGCGAACGCCGTCAAGTACGGAAGCGACCCCATCGTGCTCCGGCTCGTGGCGGACACGGGGGGGTGCCACGTCCTGGTGGAGGACGGCGGACCGCCGCTCCCCGAATCGGAGTGGGAGGCCATCTTCGAGAAGTACTACCGGGCCGCGCCCGATCCCGGCCTGCCGGGGTCCATCGGCCTGGGCCTCACCCTGAGTCGACGTCTCGCCCGCCTCATGGGTGGCGACCTCACCTACCGGGGCGTCGGCGGACGCAGCGTGTTCCGCCTCACCCTCCCTCGAGTCGCCTGAGCTCGCCCCCGGATCACGCGGGAAGCCCGCCCCGAGCCTTCCGCACGAGCTCGAGGAACGCCACGACCGGATCACCGACCTCCATGGCGTTGAGGGCGTCGAGGTTAGCGGCGACGTGTCCCTCGACGAAGCGCAGCACGTGTCCGTGGGTGAGCACGTGTCCCCGGTGTGGCCCGGCCCGGCTCCCGATCGCCATGAGCCGAACCCGGGATCGCTCGCTGTCGAAACCTCCGTGGCGCGCGAGCCGGGTCGCGATCTCCCCCCGCGGGGCACCCAGGTCGCCGCCGACCCGCCGTAGCCCCGCCTCGAGGACCTCGCGATCCCTCATGCCGGGGTTGAAACGCGCCTCACCCTGTTTGACCTCGACGAACCGCACGTCGATCCGGTCCTCCGCAACGGCGAGCTCGGGATCGATCGAGGTGAGGATGCCGGCGGCGACCCGCCGTCCGGAACGTCCCGGCGGGTCCGGGGAGGTGGGGAGCCGAACCGCGATCACGTCGAGATCGGTGAGCGCCCGGTACCCGGACCGGGTCCGCACGACCACCTCGAACTCGGTCAGCGTGAAGTACCCGTTCACCCGCAGGTACCCGCAGACGAGCAGGACGGCCGGATCCATCTCCACGATGTCTCACCCTCCTCGCGGTTCCACCACCGTCGCCGGTTCGATCCCGGCCCCGATCCGCGCGCTCACGAGCGGGCCGTCATGAGATCGCCACGCCCAGCATCGTCCCGATGCCGAAGGTCACCGCGGCGGCGGCGAGGCCGAACAGCGCCTGACGGAGGCCGGACCACCACGTCCCCCTCCCCGTCATGAGGGAGATGGCGGCACCGAGCAGGAAGAGACCGCCCGCGCTGGCGGCGAGGCTGACGAGCGTCGCCGGCCACCCGAGGAGGAAGAGGAACGGCATGACCGGGATCACTGCGCCCACGGCGAAGAGGAAGAAGGATGCCGCCGCCGCCTCCCGGGGGGAGCCGCCCAGGCCCTCGGGGTCGATCCCGAGCTCCTCCCGCGCCATGGTGTCGAGGGCGCGCTCGGCGTCGGACATGACGTGGTCGGCCAGCGCCCTGGCCTGCTCCGCGGGCATGCCCTTCGCCTCGTAGATGAGGGCCAGCTCCTCGGCCTCCTCCTCGGGGATCTCCGCGATCTCCCGCCGCTCGATCTCGATCTGTCGGTGGTACAGCTCCCGCGACGACTGCACCGAGATCCACTCCCCGAGAGCCATGGAGATCGCCCCGGCGAGGAGCCCGGCCACGCCCGCCACGAGCACGGCGGACCCACCGTCGCTGGCACCCGCGACCCCCATGACGAGCGCGAGGTTGGAGACGAGACCGTCGTTGGCGCCGAGGACGGCGGCCCGGAGGGCGTTGCCGCCGACCGCGGCGTGCCGGCCCTCGACGCGCGCCAGGATCGGGCCGGTGACGCTCGCCGGTCGTTCCTCCACGAGCGCCGCCAGCACCCTCGCGTGCGAGCGCTCGTCGGCCGGGAGGCTCGTCCCGAGTGCCTCCGGCTGATCGTCGTACATGAACTGCCCCGCCCGCTCCTGATCGGCGAGCGTGGTCACGAGCAGACCCGCCCCGAACCGCCGCGCCAGCCAGATGAGGATCCGGGCGCGACGGCTGGGACGTTCCTCGGCGGGGGCCGCACCCGCCGCAGCGAGCCGCTCCCGCCACAGGGCGGCGTGACGCTCCTCGGCGGCGGCGAGACGGCCGTACACCTCGACGAGCGCCGCTTCGGGCTCCATGCCGGCCAGGGCACGGTACATGGCGGCGCCGTCGATCTCGTCCTGGAGGTTCTCCCGCCACCGGGCGATGTCGTCGGCCGAGACCATCGGGCTCCCCTTCCTGCTCGGAACCGCACGATACCGAAGCGCCCGGTCGTGCGGGAGCACCGAGGCGGCTCGGACGGCGTCGTGGGGGACCGCCGGAAGGGACCGGCCCGGTCCCGGTCGCCAAGATCCCGCCCGCGGCCACCCGTCGACCGGCGCGCTCCGCTCGGCCCCGAGACCCTCTACGGTGGCGGTCATGCCCAATCGACTCACCGACGCCGGCTCTCCGTACCTGCTCCAGCACGCCGACAACCCCGTGGACTGGTTCCCCTGGGGCGAGGAGGCGTTCGCCGCCGCCCGCGAGCGCGACCTGCCCATTCTCCTGTCGGTGGGGTACGCGGCGTGTCACTGGTGCCACGTGATGGCCCACGAGTCGTTCGAGGACCCGGACACCGCGGCGTACATGAACGCCCACTTCGTCAACGTGAAGGTCGACCGTGAAGAACGTCCCGACGTCGACCGTGTGTACATGGACGCGGTGCAGGCCACCACCGGCCGCGGGGGGTGGCCCATGACCGTGTTCCTCACCCCCGACGGCCGGCCCATCTTCGCGGGAACCTACTTCCCCAAGGAGCCCCGCCCCGGTCTGCCCGCCTTCCGCGACGTCCTCCGGACCGTCGCGGAGGCGTGGCGCACCCGCCGGGAGGAGCTCGTCGCCCGGTCGGATCGTCTCGCCGCCGCCATCGGTCGTACGCCGCCGCCCGACGACGACCTCCCCGGCCTCGAGACGGTGCGCGCCGCGCTCGACCGCCTCGCGGCGAGCTTCGACCGCCGCCACGGCGGCTTCGGCGGGGCCCCCAAGTTCCCCCAGGCTCCGACCCTCGAGCTCCTCATGCGGGCGCCGGCGATCCTCGGCGCCGGCACGGCGGCGGACGCGGCGCTCGCGATGCTCTCCACCACGCTCGACCACATGGCACGGGGCGGGATCTACGACCACATCCAGGGCGGCTTCGCCCGCTACGCGACCGACGACCGCTGGCTCGTCCCCCACTTCGAGAAGATGCTGTACGACAACGCGCTCCTCGCCCGGGTGTACCTGCGTTCGTGGCAGCTCACCGGCCGCGACGAGTTCCGGCGCGTGGCCGAGGAGACGCTGGCGTACCTGCGCCGTGATCTGCGCGACCCCTCCGGGGCCCTCCACTCGGCCGAGGACGCCGACGCCGGCGGCGTCGAGGGAGGCCATGCCACCTGGAGCTGGGAGGAGCTCGGCGAGACGCTCGGTCCCGACCGGGAGATCGCGGCGGTCCTCTACGGGGCCACCGCCGAGGGCGACCTCGAAGGGAGGAACGTCCTCCACCTCCCCGAGCCGTTGCCGCTCCTCGCGACGCGCCTCGGTACGAGCGAGGAGGAGCTCCTCGCGCTGAAGGCGACCATCGACGACCGGCTCCGCGCCCGCCGCCGGGACCGCATCCCGCCCGCGCGGGACGACAAGCTGGTCACCGCCTGGAACGGCCTCGCCCTGCGCGCCTTCGCCGAGGCCGCGGCCGTCCTCGACGACCGCGATCACCTCGCGACGGCCGCCGGCATCGCCGCGTACCTCACCGGCCCGGCCGCCCCCGAGGGACGGCTCCTCCGCAGCCGTCGTGGCGACCGGGCCGGACCGCCGGCGTTCTGCGACGACTACGCCGCCACCGCGGTCGGCCTCTACACCCTCTTCGCGGTCACCGGGGAGGAGCGCTGGTACGCCGCCGCCGAGGACCTCGTCGTCGGCCTGCGCGAGCGCTTCGCCGACCCCGACGGCGGCTTCTTCGGCACCGCCGCCGACGCGGAGCCACTCGTCGCGCGACCGAAGAACCTCATGGACAGCCCCACCCCGTCCGACAACGCGCTCGCCGCGGAGGCCCTCGCCCTCCACGTCGCGTACACCGGCGACGACGAGGCACGGCGCCTCCTCGAGGGAACGGTGCGCGCCGCCGGCGCGATCCTCCGCCGCCACCCCGGATTCGCCGGTCACCTGCTGGCCGTCTGGGGCACGGTGCGTCGCGGCGTCGACGAGGTGGCGATCGTGGGGCCCCCCGGCGGGCGTCGTCCGCTCGCCGCGGTGATCTGGGAGCGGTTCCGACCCGGCGTCGTTCTCGCCCCCGGAGACGGGGGGCCGACGGCGGTGCCTCTCCTCACCGATCGCACCCCGGGCCCGGACGCGGCCGCCTACGTGTGTCGGAACATGGTGTGCGACCTTCCGGCGAGGACCCCGGCGGAGCTCCGCTCCCGGCTCACGCGGTGAGGGTCGACGCCACGCGGTGGGGGAAATCCCCTCGTTCCTCCCGACCGTTCGTATGCTCACGCCGATGGCGACCACCGCGCATCTGCCGCTCTGCGTCTACTGCGGGACGGCCCGTCCCGCAGACGAGACACGTTGCCCGACGTGCGGCCGCACCTGGATCGACGTGCGGGTCGGGGCCGGGGCGACGGCCGCCGTGGGCTCGTCCCGGCCGCGTCGGGGCGGCGTCGCGCCACCTCCGGTCCCGGACCCCCCGAACCCCGACGAAGAACCCGAAGCTTGGGAGGCGACCCCGATGAAACGGCGCGATCGAGGGATGTGGGTCATCCCCGCCATCCTCTCCGTGGCGGTGCTCATCGTCTACGGGCTCATCTTCTTCGGCTTCCTCGACCGTGAGGCCCCGACACCGGTGACGCTCGCCGCGGCGCCCCCGACGACGAGCGCTCCCCTCCCCTCGACGACCACGACGACGCCGCCGGCGACGACGAGCACGAGTACGAGCACGACGACGACCACCACCACGACGACGACCACCACCACGGTGCCCGGTCCCGCCGCCTTCCCCGCCGCGGGGAGCCCCATCGCGCCCTCCCAGCTCACGCTCAAGGCCGGTGGCGTCGGTCCGCTCCGGCTCGGCGACCCCATCACCGAGGTCGCCGGACGGCTCACCGCGAGCCTCGGAACGGCGGACGCGACCGGCGCCGTCACCGACGAGCTGTGTGCCGGGGACGAGGGGATCTGGATCCGCTGGGGGGCTCTACAGGCGCTCTTCCGGGGCGACGCGACCACGGGGACGTTCGCCGGATACCGCTACGCGCTCACCGCCGACATGGATCCGGCGGTGGCCATCCTCCGCACGCCCTCGGGTCTGCGCCTCGGGGACTCGGTCGCCGACCTGGAGCGCATCTACACCCGTTTCGGCATCACCTACACCACCGACGCCACCGGCGCGAACGTGTTCCGGCTCCTCGACGGGGAGACGCTCCTGCTCTGGGGGCCGATCAGCTCCCCCGAGCCGGACGGGACCGTCGAGGGGATCTACTCCCCCGTGACCTGCCCCGCGGGCTGAGCCGACGAGGCCCGCTGCCGGGCCACGGCCCGTAACATCCCTCACGTCCCGCACCTCCGGGAGGGAAGCATGACCGAGACGACCGCCCGCACGCGTCTGCGGCGCATCCTCGCCCCCGCCAACGTGCTCTCGGTCCTCGCGGGAGGCGCCGTCTTCGTCCTCGGCGTCGTCGCATGGCCGTCGAATCGAGGAGCGCTCGCCGCGACCGCGGTGGCCGCGGCGACCACCGGCATCGTGTGGCGCATGTGGTGGGAGTTCACGCGACCCCCGGCGCTCGACCGCCTCCTCGCCGCCCCACGGCTCGGATCCCTGCCGGAGCGACCGGGCCCGCCGGCACCCACCCTCGTCGATCCCGCCTCACCGCCCGCCACCACGTACCGCGCCGTCGCCGCCGACCTCGAGGCCCGGACGACCGGGCAGGTCCTGCTCGTCACCGGGCCGGCGCCCGGCCAGGGCGCGACCACCGTCGCCATGAACCTGGCCATCGCCGCCACCCAGGCAGGACGCAGGGTCCTCCTCGTCGACGGCGATCCGACGGGACGGGGACTCTCGCGCTACATGGGCACGGGAGCCGTGCCGGGCCTCACCGACCTCGCCGCGGGGAGGACCTCGCTTCGCGACGTCGCCCGGCTCTGGCGCCTGGGGGAGACCTCCCGACTCCCCGTGATCCCCGCCGGCACGGCCCCCGAGGACCCGGGTGCGGGACTCGAGGGCCCCGGTGTCACCGACATGTTCGACGTCGTCGGCGAACGCGCCGACCTCGTGCTCGTCGACGCCCCGGCCGGAGGCGCCGACGGCGCGGTGCCCACCCTCGCCGCGCACGCCGACGGGACGCTCCTCGTCGTCACCCCGACGGTCCCCGCCGGAGAGGTGGCGCAGGCGCGGGCCCGGCTCGCCGCGGCGGGCGCGCCCGTCCTCGGCTACGTGGTGAATCGCGTCCGCCACGTCGGCGGCTGGTGGCGATCCCCCATCGTCAGG
>CAZPAV010000066.1:0-10686 GCA_964584755.1 uncultured Acidimicrobiaceae bacterium | reverse complement strand
CGGCGCCGGGTGCGTGCGCGTGGCCGGGCCGCCACTGCCCCGGCGCGCCCGCCGCCGGGACGGCGGCGGCGGCGCTGGGCGCGCCGGTGCTCCTCACCGACCCGACCAGCCTGTCGGCGAGCACCGGCGGCGAGCTGCAGCGCCTCGGGGCGGGACGGGCGGTGATCCTGGGGGGTCCGGCCGCGGTGGGCACGGCCCTCGAGGACGAGATCCGGCTGGCGCTCGGCGGGTAGCCGTCGCGCCGCCGGGACGCCGGCGGGAGCCGCCTCGGGAGCGAGCAGGAACGACCCGTCTTGCTAGCATGCCCCCTGGCGCGCGCCTCGCGCCGCGTCGCCGGCCGTGAGCACGCCGCCGCCGGGGACGCCTGCCTTCCATTGTCCACCGATCGAAGAGGAAACTCCGATGCGCATCATGATTCTGGGTGGGGACGGATACCTGGGATGGTCCACCGCCATGCACTTCTCCCGGCGCGGCCACGACGTGGCCGTCGTCGACAACTTCACCCGTCGCACGATGCACGTCGAGCGGGGGACCGACAGCCTCACCCCCATCCGGCCGCTGGGGGAGCGGGTCGCCGCCTGGAAGGAGGTCACCGGGCGGGACATCGTCCCCTTCGTCTTCGACATCACCGAGTACCGCCACCTCGTGGGGGCGTTCGGGGAGTTCGCGCCGGACACGATCATCCACTACGGCGAGATCCCGTCGGCGCCGTACTCGATGCTCGACCGGGACCACGCCGTCTTCGTGCAGAAGAACAACGTCGTCGGGACGCTCAACGTCATCTGGGGGATGCGGGAGGTGCTGCCCGAGGCCCATCTCATCAAGCTGGGGACGATGGGCGAGTACGGCACCCCGAACATCGACATCGAGGAGGGGTACCTCACCGTCGAGCACAAGGGACGCACCGACACCCTCCTCTTCCCGAAGCAGCCGGGCAGCTTCTACCACCTCACCAAGGTGCACGACTCGAACAACCTCCACTTCGCGGTGCGAACCTGGGGGCTGCGGGTGACCGACCTCAACCAGGGTGTCGTCTACGGCACCGACACCGAGGAGACCGTCCTCGACGAGCGGCTCGTCACCCGCTTCGACTACGACGAGATCTTCGGCACGGCGCTGAACCGCTTCGTCGTCCAGGCGGTGGTCGGCCATCCCCTCACCGTGTACGGCAAGGGCGGTCAGACCCGCGGGTTCCTCAACATCGCGGACACCCTGCAGTGCGTCGAGCTCGCCGCGTCGCATCCCGCCGATGCGGGCGAGATGCGGATCTTCAACCAGTTCACCGAGACGTTCTCGGTCATGGACCTCGCCACCACCGTTCGGGAGGCGGCCGAGCACCTCGGGTACCACGTCGAGCTACGCCACTTCGAGAACCCCCGGGTCGAGGCCGAGGAGCACTACTTCAACCCGGTGCACACGAAGCTGCTCGACCTCGGCCTCCAGCCGCGGCTGCTCTCGGAGACGCTCGTCGAGTCGATGCTCCACCGCGTCGAGCAGTACAAGGACCGCGTGAACGTCGCCGCGATCGCGCCGTCGACGAAGTGGCGGTAGGCGGCCCACCCCGGGTCCTCGTCACCGGCGGCTGCGGCTTCATCGGCGTCAATCTCGCCCGGGCCCTGGACGGGCGCGGGTGGGAGCTCGTGGCGTTCGACGACCTCAGCACCGGGAGCCGCCGTGACGGCGAGGCCGCCGGCTACCGGGTGATCGAGGGCGACGTCCGCGACCTCGCCGCGCTGCGCGCGGCCTGCGCCGGGGCCGAGTACGTGGTGCACCTCGCCGCCCACACCGACGTCGTCGCCTCGGTGGAGGATCCCGCCGGCGACGTCGACGTCAACGTGCGGGGGACGCTCCACGCGCTCCTCGCCGCCCGGGACGCCGGGGTGCGGGGGTTCGTGTTCGCCTCCTCGAACGCGCCGCTCGGGGAGGTGGAGCCGCCCACCCGGGAGGACAAGGTCCCCCGTCCGCTGTCGCCGTACGGCGCCTCGAAACTCGCCGGGGAGGGGCTGTGCTCGGCTTTCGCCGGGTCGTACGGGCTCGCCACCACGGTGCTGCGGTTCTCGAACGTGTACGGTCCCTTCAGCTACCACAAGGGCAGTGTCGTGGCGGCGTTCATGAAGCGGATCATGGAGGGCGAGCCGCTCGTCGTGTACGGGGACGGCGAGCAGACCCGGGACTTCGTCTACGCGGGGGACCTCGCCGACGGGATCGTCCGGGCGCTCGCGGCGGGGAGCGCCGGGGAGGTGTTCCATCTCGGCTCGGGGACGGAGACCTCGATCAACGAGCTGGCCCGACGGATCGTGGCGTTGTTCCCGGACCGGCGCATCGACCTCGAGTACCGGCCGGAGCGTCCCGGGGAGATCCGCCGCAACTTCTCCGACATCTCCAAGGCACGGCGGGTGCTCGGGTTCGCGCCCCGGGTGGGTCTCGACGCGGGGCTGGCGGCCACCCGGGACTGGTTCCTGGAGGCGTACCGGCCATGACGGTGCGGCTCGTCGGGGTCCTCGCCGGTCTCGTCCTCGTGGCGATCGGGCTGGTGGGACGGCGCCGGGGCCGGCTCGGCCGGGGGGACACCGCCCTGTGGCTCGGGCTGGGCCTGGTGGTGGGGCTGCTGTCGATCGTGCCCGGGGCGGCGGATCTCGTCGCGTCGCTCCTCCTGCTGCAGAACCGGCTCTTCGCCGTGCTCGTCGTCGCCGTCGGCGCCCTGTTCGGCCTCTTCCTGCGCCAGCGGGGGCGGATCCGCTCCCTGGAGCAGCGCTTCGGGGATCTCGTGCGGAACCTCGCGGTGCGGGACTTCGCCCGCGGTCAGGACGCGGCTCCGTCCCGGCCGGCGGTGGGCATCGTCATCGCCGCCTACAACGAGGAGGAGGCGATCGGGGGGGTGCTGCGCGACCTGCCCCGGGAGGTGGAGGGGTACCGGGTCGATCCGATCGTCGTCGTCGACGGCGGCTCCGACGACACCGAGGGCGTGGTGCGGCGCGCCGGGTACTCGGTGGCGACCCATCCGGTGAACCGCGGCCAGGGCGACGCGCTGCGCACCGGCTTCACCATCGCCCTGGCGCGCGGCGACGACGTGGTCGTCACCATGGACGCCGACGGTCAGCACCGGCCCGACGAGCTCCCCGCCTTGCTGCGCCCCATCCTCGCCGGGGAGGCCGACTACGTGCAGGGCTCCCGGTTCCTGGGACGGTACGACGACGCCGGCGGCTCCCGGGAGACGGGCATCCGCCTCTTCACCCGGGTCGTCAACCTCCTCTCCGGGGCGGGCGTGACCGACTGCACGAACGGGTTTCGGGCGATTCGGGCCGAGTCGCTGGCGAAGCTCCGGCTCGAGGAGGACCGCTTCTCGGCGGCGGAGATCATCATGGAGGCCGCCGCCCGCGGCCTGCGGATGGTGGAGGTCCCGGTGCACATCCAGCGCCGCTCCCACGGGGAGAGCAAGAAGCCGCGGCGGCTCGGCTATCCGCTCGGCTACCTGCGGGTGGTCCTGGCGGTGTGGCTGCGCTGACCAGGGCGAACCGGGGCCACCCACCGGCCTCGAAGGCCGCGTGGTAGGGTCGAGGGTACGAGTGGTGGGCTCAAAGGTGAGCGCACAGGAAGGGGGTTGACGATGCGCAAGAAGCATCTGGTCCTGGTCGCGGTGGTGATGGCGTTCTCGCTGGTGCTCAGCGGATGCTTCTCGCTCCGGACCTTCTACTGGTCGCGCAAGTCGACGACCGCGGGAGGGTCGATCAACGCCGTCCTCAACCTGCGGCCCTACAACGCCGACGCCGACAGCTCCGGGTACCCGTTCATCCTCATCGCGCTCGGCAGCACCGATCCGCTGAGCTTCGGGAGCCTGCGGGTGTGGGACGACGACGCCAACTTCGACGGCCCGAAGACGATGACGAAGGACAACACGCTGCGCAACTACGTCATCAACAACCGGCTGTGTACCGCCAGCGGGATCAACGCCAGCGACGTCACCGGGGTGACCTGGACTGCCTTCCGGGCCCCGGACAGCGTGGCGTACGCGGCCAACTCGGAGACGAAGAACGCCCAGGTGAAGTTCCGCATCAACGTGGGGAGCGGCGCCAGCGCCGGGAACGTCTACTCGGTGCTGTTCTTCTCCGGCGAGTGGGAGGACACCAGCGGCGAGGGCACGCCCGGCGGCGGGGACACCTTCACCTGCACCGGGGTGGTGGGAAGCAGCTTCCCCATCGTTCCCTGAACGACCCCAGTCATCGTCCGTCACCGGGGGGCCGCCAGACGGCCCCCCGGTCGCGTACCGGCCTCACGCGGAGGGGCAGAGCGTGCCGGTGGGGAGGAGCGTCGCCGGGCCGTCGACGCCGGGGGCGGGCTCGTAGCCGACGACCCGCAGCACCTCGATGGGGGCGGTGGCGACGACACGGTACGGGCCCGGGGCGTCTCCGGGCCGGAAGGCGACGCGCCAGGAGAGACCGTCGCGGGTGATGGTGGCCGGCGGGAGCGGACCGGCGGTGGTGTCGAGGCGGACGCTCACCTGCGCCCCGCCGGTGAGGATCCACACGTCGAGGCGGGTCACCGGCGCGGCGAAGGGCACCTGGAGAGGGGTCTCGGCCGCGAGGACCAGCGCGTCGTACTTGTTGTGGTCGGCGTACGCCGGATCGTCGCCGTGGCGCAGCGCCGCCGCCGGCACCCAGTCGCGGGTGCCGAGCAGGTCCGGCTCGGAGCGCAGCAGCACCGCCCCCAGGTGGCGGCGGCGGGCGAGGTCGCACAGGGCGACCCGACCTCCCCGGAACGCCGCGGTCACCTCCGCCTCCCGTTCCGGCTCCGGCCAGCCGGTGGCCCGTCCCACGTCGAAGCCGGTCTTGACGAAGCCGGGGCGCTTCAGCCACGGGACCGGGACGCCGGTGCGGTACCACACGACGGGGGCGTCCCGCTCGGGGGCGAGGAGCGTCGTCCCGGCGGGAAGCGCGGCGATCCGTGCCAGGAGCGGGTTCCACGAGCCGGCCGGGTACTCCAAGGTGGCGTACCGGTCGGCCCGCCAGGTCCGGTCGAGGTGCCGCCGGGTGGCGAGGAGCATGGGGGCGGAGGTGACGAGCAGCGCCGCGGCGACGGCGAGGGCGAGGAGGCGACGCCGGCGGCCGGGGCCGGCGAGGAGGAGGTCGAGGCCGTCGGCGGCGCCGACCGCCAGGGGGAGCGAGGCGAGGAGGAAGACGCGCCGCAGCGGGAGGATGGGGGCGCCGGTGGCGGCGGCCCCGCCGGCGAGGAGCAGGAGGACGCCCAGCCAGGCGAGGGCGTGGCGGGACGCGGGGCGGCGGCGGGCGGCGGCGAGGGCGACGGCGCCGACGGGGAGGAGGAGGCCGGCGGCGAGCCAGGTGCCGCCGGCGAGGAGGGGGAGGGGGCGGCGGAAGTCGGTGAGGTGGATGCCGTCGTAGCGGAGGGTCCAGAGGAGGCGGGGCGCCCAGAACCACGACGAGAACGCCACGGCGACGGTGAGCATCGCCAGGAGCCGGCGGCGCCGCCCCGTAGCGGCGGCGAGGGCGAGCGTCGCCGCCGTCCAGGCCACGGCGACGGCCCCGATCTGGGGATGGACGGTGACGGCGAGACCGGCGGCGAGGCCGGCGGGCACCGGCAGGTCGCGTATCGCCAGGCCGAGGGCGACGAGGAGCAGCAGGACGGCGACGTCCCGGGGGTACAGCGGCCAGAAGACGTGGCCGGCGAGGGTGAGCGCGTCCACCCAGATGCGATCCCCGGCGGTGACCGGACCGGCCGCGGTCAGCAGTAGGAGGACGAAGGCGAGGCGGGTGCCGGTGCGCCGCCACAGGCCGGCGGCGAGGAAGGCGGCGGCGGCGATCCACAGCGCCGGTTCGAACCAGGAGACGACGCTGAGGACGACGTCGGGGGTGAGGCCGGCCCGAGCGACCGCGGCGAGCGCGACGTGATACGTCCCCGCCAGGTAGGAGGGGAGGCCGGCGTAGGGGCCTTCGCCGAACGGGACGCCCCGGGTCATGGTGAGGGCGACGGCCCGGTGGTACTGCAGGTCCCCGTCCATCCAGGGGGTGATGCGTCCCGCCGCGCCCTGGAAGGCGACGGCGACGGCGGCGAGGACCGTGAGGGCCGCCGCCAGGGGGGCGCGTCGCGTCCGGCGAGGGGGAGCGTCACCGGTGGCACCGCCCCGACTCACCGGTCGCGGACCTCGTAGACGTCGTAGCGGGGTCCCCGGGCGAGGAGGCGCAGGGCGGGGAGGCCGGCGAGGGTGTCCTCGTCGGCGGGGAACCAGCGGGAGGTTCCCAGGGCCCAGACGCCCTTCCCGACGATGACGTAGCGGACGTCGTAGGCGGCGAAGTCGAAGGGGTGGCCGAGCGGGTCGGCGAAGAAGGCCCGGGCGTCGGCGCGAAGGGTGTTCGCCCGGGTGAGCAGCGACGCCTCGGTGTACGGGGCCCGGCCGTCGAGGAGACCGGGGACGCCGAAGACCACCGGCAGATACCCCTCGGTGTAGGCGTTGGCGAGGGCGATGCCGGGCGCGAGCGGGGTGTTGCGCTCGAAGGTGAGGACGTTGGCGGGGGGTTGCTGGTTCCCGGTGACGCGTCGGGTCACCGGGACGGCGCGTCCCCACAGCGCCAGGGAGACGAGGACGACGCCGGCGATGGCGCCGCGGCGGATGCGCCGCCAGGGGAGGCGTGACGCCCCGACGGCGAGAGTGAGGGGGACGAGGAGGATGGCGAGTTGGAGGATCCGTCCCGTGCCGGTGCGGCGCGGCACGTAGGTGGACCAGCCGAGGGCGAAGAGGACGCTGACGAGGGCGAGGCCGAGGAGGCAGAGGAGGAGGAAGACGAGGTACCCGCGGTCGCGGCGAGCGGCGACGACGGCGAGCGCCGCTGCGGCGAGCACCACCACCGCGACGGCGACGGGCCCCGGTTCGCCGGTGAATCCCTTCCCGAGGGAGCTGCGCAGCAGGGCACTGGAGGTGGGGGGCGGGGTGCCTTCGAGGGCGGTGCCGAAGGAGGCGAACACCCAGGTGGGGTCGGTGCCGTCGGCGGCGATGGCCGGAGCGGTCTGCAGCTTGCCGGCGTCGGAGATCCGTCCGGAGAGGAGGAGGCTGGTTCCCGCCCAGGCGACGCCGAGGACGAGGGCCGCGACGGCGACGGTGCGGAGGCTGCGCCGCCGTGCGGCGCGGCCGGCGACCGCCGGCGCGGCGAGGAGGGTCGCGATGGCGAGGATGGCGGCGACGGTCCACGTCAGGCCGTGGAGTTGCGCCAGGGCGGCGAAGCCCAAGGCGGCGACCACGAGAGGGCCGCGACCTCCGGTGTCGAGGTGGCGTTTCGTCAGGGCGGGCACGAGGAACATGAGGGCGTACCCGAACGCCTCCGGTCGGTACGAGCTGAGTTTCGTGGAGAACACGGTGGTGGCGGCGAGGGTCACCGCCGCCGCCAGGGCGGCGGGCTGGCGGGATCCCCAGGTCCGGGCGAGGGCGTACATGCCGAGGGCGGTTCCGGCGGGGGCGAGGGCGCGGACGACCTGGGCGCCGTGGAGGTGGTCGATGGTGCCGGTGAGGTGGGCGACGAGGGCGGTCATGGCGGTGAACCCGGGGTAGTCGGAGAGGAACGGCACGACCGTGCCCCATTCGACGGTGGTGGCGGGGAGGGTGCCGAGGTGGGCGGTCTGGCGGGCCAGCGACCAGTAGTACCACGGGGTGGGGGCGGGGAAGGAATCGGGCCGGGCGGCGATGAGCGCCAGGAAGGGGAGGAGGACGACGAGGGTGGTCCCGAGCAGCCACCCGACGACGACGAGGAGCTCCCGGCGGGCGGTCCGGGGGGCGGCGCGACCTCGGGTGGCGAGGAGGACGATACCGGAGAGGGAGGCGACGGCGATCCCGCCGCCCCACGCCACGGGGGCGTCGATGAGGCCGAGGCGGCCGAGGAGCTGCGCGGCGAGCACGAGGAGGGAGAGGCCGGCGGTGCCGGTGAGGAAGAGCCGGTCCTCGAGGGTGCGGGCCGCCGCCGGGTCGCGACGCCCCGCCACCCGGGCGATGGCGGCGCCGGCGGGGATCGTCCACAGGACGACGCCGGCGAGCCCGAGGAGGAAACGGGTCACGGGTGCTGCGCCGTTCCGGTGAGCCGGGCGTAGGCGACGCTGCCGGCGAGGGCGAGGGGGAAGGTGAAGAAGATCCGGTAGAGGACGAAGGCGGAGGCGACCTCCTGACGGGGGAGCCCGAGGAGGACCCCGATGCCCACCGCCGACAGCTCGGCGGCCCCGAGGCCGAAAGGCAACGCGGAGAGGACCCCGACGGTGGTGGCGCCGCCGACGAGGGCCCACACCTCGGCGGCGCCGAGGTCGAGTCCGCTGACGGAGGCGGCCAGGAGGAAGACGAGGGCTTGGGCGCCGAACGCCAGGACGCTCCAGGCGGCGGTCTTCACCGCGACGGCGTGGTCGCTCCAGAGCCGGAGCCCGCCGGTGAGAATGCCGGCGACGAGGCGGCGGATGCGTCCCCCACCCGGGGAGGCGGCGTGGCGGCGGCGGGCCAGGGGACGGAGGACGGCGGGGACGGCGAGGAGGTAGCCGGCGACGCCGAGGACGGCCACACCGGCCGGTAGGGTCGCGCCGGTGGCGAGGAGCCCGGCGGTGAGGGCGGTGACGGCCATGAGGCCGAACATGAACACCCGTTCGAAGACGATGGCGGCGCCGGCCTGCTCCACGGGGACGCCGAAGCGGCGGTTGAGGAACCAGGCCCGTCCCACCTCGCCGGAGGCGGCCGGGGTGAGGTTGTTGGCGGTGTTGGAGAACGTGACGAGCCAGCGGAGACGGCGGGGGGCGATGACCGAGCCGACCGCGGCGAGGACGAGGGCGTGGCGGTGCGACCACACGACGACGAGCGCGAGGTCGAGGAGGAGGGCGACGGCGAAGGCGCCGAGGAAACCGGCGTCGAGCCGCCACACCTCCCAGGGACGGGAGGTGACGACCACCGCGGCGCCGAGGCCGGCGGCGACGAGGAGGTTGACGACGCGAAGGAGCCGCTGCTGCATGCCCGTGTGTTCGATCCCTCGGGGGCGACGGCGAGACGATACCGCGCCGGGCCCGGGAGTCGGTGCCGCCGTCGGGTACCATCCGCGCCCCATGGCTCGTCTTCCCGTCCCCATCCGGCGGCGCTTCGCGACGACCCGGCCCGGTTTCCGCACGGCGCGACGACCGTGAGGATCCTCGTCGTCTCGAACATGTGGCCCGGGCCGCGGAAGCCGTACTTCGGCACGTTCGTGGCGGAGCGGGTGGCGGCGTACCGCCGGCTCGGCGCCACGGTGCGGGTCGTCGCCAACGACGATCCGCGGACCGGGGCGGGGCGGAACCTCGTCAAGTACGGCGGTCTGACACTGCGAGCGGTCCGGGCGGCGCGACGGGAGCGTCCCGACGTCGTCGAGGGTCACTACCTGGTTCCCACCGCGATCGTGGCGCGTCTCGCGGCGCGGGTGGCGGGGTGTCCCTACGTGCTGTACGCCCACGGGTCGGACGCCGACGGTGGCGGGGGGCGTCTCGGGGCGGCGGTGGCGGCGGCGGTGCGGCACGCCGCGGAGATGCACACGAACGCCCCGGACACGCGACGGCGTCTCGCCGCGGCGTTCGGCGAGCTCACGGTGGCGGTCCTCCCGGTGGGGGTGGATCTCACCCGGTTCACCCCGGGTGGGCCGGGCCGGGACCCGATCGTCCTCTTCGTGGGGAACCTCGCCCTCCACAAGGGTCCCGACGTGCTGCTCGCCGCGCTGGGCCGGCTCGGGGACCTGCCGTGGCGCTGCCGCATGGTGGGGGAGGGTCCGCTGCGCCCCGCCTTGGAGGAGGCCGCCTCCAAGGCCGGCATCGCCGGGCGTCTCGAGTGGGTGGGGCCGGTGCCGCCGGAGGCCCTCCCGGAGTTGTACCGCACCGCCCGGGTGCTGGCCCTGCCGTCCCGGCGGGACGCCTTCGGGCAGGCGGCGGTGGAGGCGCTGGCGTCGGGAACCCCGGTGGTGGTGGGGGACGTCGGCGGGCTGGCGCAGGTCCCCGATGCGGCGTGCGGGACGGTGGTCCCCCCCGGGGATGCGGAGGCGCTCGCCGCGGCGCTGCGTCCCCGGTTGGCGGCGCCGCTGCCGGCGGCGACGGTCGCCGCGGCCCGGGCCCGGGCGGAGGCGTTCTCCGCGGACGGGTTCGCCGCGACGGCGCTGGAGCGGCTGCGGTCAGTGGCGGCGGGGGCGTAGTCCGGCGCGGAGCATCCGCAGCTCGGGGAGGAGGAGGACGCCGAGGATCACGAGGACGGCGGCGTCGCGGGGCAGCGTCGGCGCGGCGGCGAGCGCGGCGCCGGCGACGAGCGCGGTCGCCAGGACGGCGCGCAGCCACATCCCCGACCAGGGGGGGCGGTAGCGGCGGGAGGCGACGACGATGGGGGCCGCCACCTGGATGAGGCTGCCGAGGGCGTACCCGGCGGCGATGGCGGCCGTGCCCTGACGGGGGGCGGCGACGACCCAGACGACGGCGGCGGCGGCGAAGCCGGTCAGGCTGGCGACCATGGGGATGGTGGCGCGCCGCAGGTCGGTGGCGGCGAGGGCGGTGACCGCGGGGGCTCCGGCGACGCTGATGAACACGGCGAGGGAGAACCATCCCAGGGATGTCTCTTATACACGTCTCCGAGCCCACGCGACTCCTGAGCAACTCGTAGGCCGCTTCCGGCCTGAAAAAAAAATGAGAATATCGAGAGACGTATGT
>CAZPAV010000065.1:0-11351 GCA_964584755.1 uncultured Acidimicrobiaceae bacterium | reverse complement strand
CCCGGTAACGTCCCTCGGCTGTCTGCACCGGATCAATATCGAGCGGCAGTCCCTCGATGCCGGCCGCCTCGTGGGTGACCCGCACGGCTTCGGGCTTGAGGACGAGCTCCCGTCCGTCCGGAAGCGTCACGACCCCGCCGCGGGCGGGCTCCAGCACCTCCACCGCGCCGTCCGCCGTGAGGGCCGAAAGGTTCCCCCCGGCGTCGACGCGCACGAACGAGCCGTCGGCCAGGGTGAACAGGCGGCCGCCGTCGGGCAGGTCGCGCACCGTCGTCCCGGCGGGCATGGCCACGAACGGATCGAAGTCCGGCGGCTCAGGTTCTTCGACCTGCCGCACGTACTCCTCGGCGCTTTGCGCGTGGGCCTCCAGGACGGCCTGCGCTTCGGCCCGCAACGCCTCGGAGGCGGCATGGCTCTGCTCCAGCAGCGCCCGGATCTCTTCCAGCTTGTCCCGGATCTGCAGGAGATAGGGGCCCTCGGCCGCCTCGTCTTCACAGACCCCGAGCCCGGCGGCCAGGAGCCGCACCAGGGCCATGAACTCGTAGTGCGCGGGCGCGGAACTGGTCCGCTCGATGATGAGCCCGTCGCCTTCCTCGCCGTATCCGTTCCCGAAGACCATCCGTCACAAACCTCTCACCGGTACGAGTTCGATGCCCGAGACGAACCAGCCCTCGAATTTCTGGAACAGGCCGTCCCGCGTGTCCCACAGGAACCGCAGCCTCACGGTCCGCCCCGTGAACATGGAGAGGTCGACGATCTCCGTGCGTCTCGGGACGACATAGGGTTCGAGGGCCCCGCCGTTGACGTCCTCCGAAGGGTTGAAACGGCGCATGAACGACCAGTCGACGTACAGCTCCAGGGTGTCGTACCAGGGAGCGTCCACGCTCTCGATCTCGCCCCATACGTCGAAGCGCAGGAGATAGCCGCGGTCGAGGAAGACCTCGGCCGCGAGCTCGCCGGTGACCCGGATGTTGCTGCCGTCCTCGTCGTACCAGCCGGAAAAGTAGTAGAAATGCCAGGTGCCGTCCGGAAGCTGCTCCACGTACCCGGAGGGTTGCCAGTCCAGCCCGCCGGCCCGGGTCTCCCTGACGACGTCCACCTGGATGTAGCGCCGCGAGCGCACGGCGCCCTCCCGGACGGCCTCGGCGGTGATGACCGCGGCGCCCGGCGTTCCGCCGAAATGAAGGACGCCGCCTTCCACCCGGGCCACGTCCGGGTTGGTGGAGACGAAGGATACTTCTCCGCCCGGATCGCCGAGCACGGAGAGCCGGACCGACTCCGGCGTCTCCTGGTACGGCTCCCGCACCAGGGAAGGCGCGACGTCCCAGTAGGGGACGGCGAGGTCACTCGGGAAACTCGAAGCCGTAGCCATCGTAGCCTCCACCTTCGCCGCCCTGGCCGTAGTCCACCACCTCGACCTGGATGTGGCGCACGCTCTCCCGGTCCTCGGAGTCGTAGGCCGTGATCACCGTGGCGCCCGCCTGCCAGCCGAGGTTGAGCCGGCCGCTCTCGTCCACCCACGCGATGTTCGGGTCAGCACTCTCGAACTGCACCTCGCCGGCCGGTTCGCCCCGCACCGACAGGGGGACCGTCACCGGCCAGCCGGTGAGGGAGACCTTCACCGACTTGGGGAACACGTCCCAGTAGCGGACCTGCAGTTCTTCGCAATCCATGCGCTCTCCTCAGTCGTCGGTGGTATCCGGGCTTCCGGTGACGATCACCGCGCCGCAGGCGGTGATGTCGCCGACCCGCGCGTTGGGCATCCCCTCGGTCACGGTGTCCAGGCTCCCGGTCACGATGGGTGTCACGCCGTGGCCGGGTATCGGGCAGGCGTGGAGGTCTCCCATCCGCGCCGCGGGCCTGCCGTTCACCACCGTCCGCACGGCCCCGGTGACGATCACGCCCCCGTGGCTCGATATGTCGCCGAGTCTCGCCTGTGGCCTGGCCATCTCTATCTCCTCGCCAGCAGGTGGATCACGAACCCCACCACGCCGCCGAACACGCTTCCCAGCGTCAGGACCAGGCCGACCACCTTCCACATGGTCTCGATGCCCAGCTTGTCGTTGAGGCCGGCATAGAGGTTCTTGATGTCGTCGGCGTGGCGGCGCAGTTCCTCGTGGATGCTCCGCGCCAGGAGGTCCACGTTCTCCTTGTCCGACTTCTTCTCGATCTCACGCTCGATCTTCTCCAGCCGGGCCTGGATCTCGCGGCGGTGGTCCTCGAGGATGCTGCGGAACTCTGCCCGCCAGGCGTCGAAGGTGCGCACCAGGAGGCGCTCGCTCTCCGCCCAGTCCGGCGGCGTATGTGCCTGGTGTTCGGACATGCTCACCTCCTCTGCCGCAGCGAGAACCGGCCGCGGATCTGGACGTCCACCTCGAAGCGGTCGGCGAGTCCCCGGCGCTCGAGCGCCCGGGCGATGGCCCTGCGGGCGCATTGGATCTGCTCGACCCTCATCCTGTGGGAGACGCTCTCCCGGTGGCTGCGGTAGTAGTAGAGCGGCTTCTTCACGTGCCGCACCTCCGCGGCCTCCGAAAGGCGCAGGCACAGGTCGTAGTCCTCGGCGCACTCGAAGGACTCGTCGATGCCGCCGACCCGGTCGAAGACCGAGCGCCGGATCAGGCGGAAGTGGAAGGTCATGAAGTCCAGCAGCAGCCGGTCCCTCGAATACGGGATGCGGCAGCGGCGGCCGTAGCCCCGTGCCCTGCCGGACTCGTCGATGACCACGTAGTCGGTGTAGACGAGGCCCACGTCGGGTTCAGCGTCGAGCACCGCCGCGGTCTCCTCGAGCGCCGTGGGGGCGAGCAGGTCGTCGCTGTCCACCCAGCCGAGGTAGTCGCCCGAGGTCTCCGCAATCGCCGCCTTCAGGGCCGGGGTCCGTCCCCGGTGCTCGGAGGCCGTCACGCGCACGCGGTCGTCAAGCTTGGCGTAGTCGCGGGCGATCTCCACGGAGCGGTCGGTGGAACCGTCGTCCCAGATCAGCAGCTCGAAGTCCCGCCGGGTCTGCGCCAGCACGCTCTCCACGGCCCGTTCCAGGTACCGCTCCCGGTTGAAGACCGTCATGATGATCGAGATCGCCGCCATCACGCACTCCGTCAGGTGTTGATCAGGACCTTGTTGGCCGAGCGGATGAGGATGTTGCCCATCACGCCGTCCATGAGGATCACGCTGCCGGCCTTGTCGGTAGCCTGGATCCGTTCCCGGCCTGCGGCCGCGTCCATCACCACCACCTGGCCGGCCTTGTCGGTCAGACGGATCATCTCCCTGCCGGCGGTGGAGTCGATGAGGATCTCCTGGACGCCGCCCAGGCCCCAGATGTGAACCTTCTCCCGGCCCCTGGTGGTGTCGATGAGGATCTTCTGCCAGCGGGCCCGGGTCTTGTCGCAGGACTGGATGTGGATCTTCTCCTTGTCCTTCCATGCCTCCCAGCGCACGAACTGGCGGCACAGGTCGGTGATCTCGATCCTGGCGCGCTGGTCCTTGATGTCGGAATCGATGTCGAGCTGGTCGCCCCGCTCGGCGTCCCTTTCGCCGCGGCGCCGCGTGTTGCCCACCTGGACGTCGCGCTTGACCCGGCATTCCATGTGGAGGATCTGCCCACCGCGGTCGATGACCTTGAGGAATTCCTCCTCGTCGCGGTCGTCCACCACGATGGTGTGGCCGGTCTCGGTCTTCAGCAGCACCTTCCGCCGCGGACAGTAGTACGGCGGATGGCCGTGGTATTTCTTGTGTTCCAGGTCGTCGTGGCGGTCGGGTCGGTGCTCGACCTTGTCCTCGCAGTCACGGCAGGTGGGATCGCTGCAGAGCCGCTTCGATTCCTCCGGTTGCTCGCCCGGGTTGCTTTTCGCCAGCCACACGCCGGTCCAGATGGGATACTGGACGTTGCCTCCCTCGAACTCGGCCCAGACCGAAGCCCCTTCCTCGGGGACCAGAAACACCCCCACGTCCTCGTTGCCGCCGTAGGGAAAGCAGGGCCAGGCCCACTCGGACCAGTTCTCCCGGCCGGTGCCGAGCACGGCCGGGATCTCCAGCCTGCACCGGCCGAGCCGTTCCGGGTCGTTGTTGTCGCGCACGAACGCCCGGTACTTCCCGTACCAGCGGTTCTTGTAGCGCTCCTCGTGCTGTCGGTCCTGGGTTTCGATCATGGGCGCGCCTTCGGATCACTTCCTGGGCAACACGCCGCGCAGGACCTCGCGCACCACCCGCGTGGCGAGCCCGTCGGGCGTCTTCTTCGGGTCGGCCTTGGACACCGCGTGCCGGATGGCGTCCCTGGCCGCGGCGGGCAGTCCGGCCTCCCGGGCGGCCACGGCGCCCTTGACCTCCTTGGCGCCCAGGCGCTCGATGACCCCGATGACCGCGTCCAGGGCCCGCGCCTTGGCGCGCCCCCACGAGGTCAGCTTCACGATGGTGAGCAGGGTCACGAGGAGCGTGGCGAAGAGCTCCTTGTTCTCCAGCACGAAGATCACGATCCGCTCAAGCTGTTGCATGGTCGTTTCCTCCTTCACTCTGCAGCGCCTTTTCCAGCGCCACGTACTTTCCGTCGAGACGCGCCCAGCGGGCCCGGCCGCCCCGCACGTCCACGTGGATGAACCCCTGCTGCGGGTAGAGGCCGATCCCGCCGTTCCTGAAGGCCTCCACCTGCTCGGCCAGCCGGTACATCCGCTCGGGCGTGAGTCCTTTCACCACGATGTCCGCGGCCTCGCCGAGCAGGTGCCGGCTCCTGCGCGCCCCGCCGACCTCCCGGTTGTGCTTCGCGCAACGGAACCCGCTGTTGACGCGGACCGGCACGCCGGCCAGGTCACGCAGCTCCTGGAGCGCTTCCACCAGGCGCATGTCGACGTCCGCCCGGCCGCAGCACGGGCACGCGAACTCGGATCGGGAAAAGTTCCGGGTCAGGTCTCCCATGGTCCGTCACCTCCTGTAATCAGCGCCGTTCGCCGGTGTCGGCGTCGATGGTCACCATCGCGGGCGGTTCCTCGGCCGGTGCGGGCGGCGCTTCCTGGTCGTTCCGCTTGCCCTTGGCCTCGTCGGACTTCTCGCCCGCACCCTTGCCCAGGGCGTTCTTCTTGAGCCGGAGTTCGCAGTGGTATCCGCCTTCGCCGATCACGTGGCGGACGGAATGGCAGTAGTAGACGCCGGAGAACTTCCGCCCGACGCCCTTGACCTCCACGTTCTGCTTGGCCCGCAGCGTGGGGATGCCGATGGTGACCGCAACGGCCTCCACCTGGCGGAGCTCGGCCTCCTTGAACCTGCCCTCGGCGAGGTCCTGGGCCGGTTCCTGCCGCGGCTCCTCGTGGAAGCCTTCGGACCGTTCGAAGCTCGGGACGATCTGCCCCGACTCCTGCTCCTTGTAGCGGGCCTCTCCGGTGTTGCCGTCCACCAGGTAGGTGCGCCTGCCCAGCGAGGTGCGCTCCGGCGTGGTCTCGTTGCTCGCCTTGTGCTCGACCGGTTCCTTCTTGCGCGGGTCGACGCCCACGGCCCTGGTCTCGACACCGGGCCCCTTGGCGCCCTGGGACTGGGTGGAGGGCCGGAAGGAGCGCAGGACACCCTTCCGGTCGGTGAAGTACTCCAGGACCACCGCCGGTTTCTGATCGAGCTCCCGCGGGTGGAAGTGCAGCTCGTCGTCCTGGATGTAGAAGACGTAGCCGGTGACCCCGTCGCCGTCCCGGTCGCGGGCCTTGGCCGCGAGCTCCTTGAGGAACTGGGCGTCCGAGACGTTGCTCTGCACGACCCGCAGGTGGCGTCCCTTGGTGGGGGTCACCACCGGGGTTAGTCCGTTGGCGGCGGCGATCTCCTCGGCGATCTCGGAGTAGAGGATGCCGGGCGGCGGCTTCTTCCAGACCTTCTGGTTCTCCTTGCCGGCCAGCTTGAAGCCCTTGTCGTAGGCCTTGATGCGGATCGTGGGATCGCCGTTCTCGGGAAAGTCGTAGTCGATGTCCTTGATGACCGCCTTCTTGCGCGGCGAGAGGTTATCGACATAGCCGAAGCGGGCGACGATCTCGTTGCCCTCCTGGAATAGCGGGTCGTCCACGAACTGGAGGTTGCGGTCCGTGACGGACAGCTCCAGCACGTCCAGCTCCTCCTCGTTGTCCTCGAAGACGAACGAGGTGATCTCCTGCGTGATGTCCGCGGACAGGGTCCGCCCCTCGATCTGGATCAGGAACGTCGGTTTGAAGGTATCGAGATCCATGCGCCGTACTCCGGTCGAGCCGCCGTCAGGCGGCACCCACCGGATACTTACCGGCGCACGGACGAAGGTGTCGGAACGGGTGGATGGTGAGGAGGTTCAACCCGGTCGAGGAATGCGGTCGCCAAGGGTCGCGCCCTACGCCAGGAGGCGCATATAGACGTGGTCCGTGGAAGGGATGCGCAGCATCGTCCCGGGCTCGAGCTCCAGGGGGAAGAAGATGTCGTTGTAGTCGCAGATGACCCACCACAGATCGGCCCGTCCCAGGTAACGGTGGGCGAGCAGGTCCACCCGGTCGCCTTCCACCACCGTGTGGAACCGGTCGTCCGGCCTCGGGGCGGTGTCGATGGGAGGCCGCGTTCCCAGGAACTCCTCCCTGCCGTCGGTGTAGAGGATGCAGGCGGCGTACCGCGAGGAGCGTCCGATCATCCCCGCACCTCCGAGTAGTCCACGGATTCGTCGATGTATTCCTCGAGCACCAGGTCCACCTCGGCGTGCTGGGGCAGGAGGCTGTCCCGGTCGAACATGTGGAAGAACCGCGCCTTCACCTGCCGCACCACGCAGAGCACGCCCGGGTAGAGGTCCCCGAACAGGAGCAGCACCCGGTGCGGCGCGTTCTTCAGCATGGTGCCGGCATGCTCGGGATAGAGGAGCGAACGGAGCCAGTCCACGGACTCCTTCACCGGCCCCTTGAAGAAGACGAGCTTGAAGGTGATCTTGCGCGGACCGCCGGCCACGTACTGGTAACGGGGATGGCTCATGCCCGGGATCTTGATGGCCGCGTAGGCGGTGCTCTTGTCGTCGAGGATGTCGTCCGGGTTGTACTGGAAGTCCAGGTAGTCCCCGGTCTCGATGTCGACGAGGTAGGCGGTGATCTCCCTGCGGTCCCAGGCCATGGTCAGAGCTCCTCGATCTCGACGACCGGCTTGCCGAGCTCAAGGGCGCGCGCCGTCTCGCGGCGCATCCCGTCGGAGATCCCGTCCCCGACGTAGACCCAAACCTCGTCGCAGGCCTCCATGAAGGCCAGCCCGCAGGCGATGCCCCGGTCGCGCTCCTCCCGGCGGCGGTCATCCAGGAAACGCGGGTAGAGCAGGTGCGGCGCGAAGGGGGCGTGGCCCGCCTCGACCGCCTTCCGGCACAGCCGTTCGGCCACGGCCTCGTTGCGGGCCGTGTCCCCGGCGTACCGGCTGCAAATGAATATCCGTTTCATGTCTTACCTCAGAGCGTCTCGTAGTTCTTGATCTTGCGCTCGCGCAGGTCGCGGTAGACGGACTGCGCGATCTGGCGGCCGTCGAGCTGCGTGGTGACCGCGATGTCGATGGGCCGCTCGGCGAGCGCGTCCAGCTTGGCGAGGATCGCCTCGAGCACGGGACGCAGTTCCTCGGCCCGCACTCCAGGCCCGCCCGGGATCATCGGGCCGGGGACCGGCGCGCCGCGCGTCTCCCCCGGGAGCAGAGGCCGCTCCGGCGGCGCCTCCGGCGAGGGGGCGGGAGCCGTGGTCTCCCTCACGACCGGCATCGACCCGCCGACGCGGGGCACTTCGGCCGCCAGAACCGGGGTCAAGGCGAGCGTGCCGGCGAGCATCGCGGGTGCGGCCACGCGCCTGCCCAGGTCGCCCATGAAGCCGAACACCCGCTCCAGCGCCTTGGCGGGAGCGTCGGCGGCCCGGGCTATCCCTCCGCCGAGCGTCTCGAGCAGGGCCATGCCGCTTCGCGTGAGATCGGCCAGCGGGCCTTCCTTGGCGTCCGAGAAGGGCAGCAGGTCACGCACGAAGGAGAGCGCCGACCTGGCCGCCTCGTAGGGTGCCGACACCGCGGCCTTGATGCCTTCGCCCACGGTGGTGAGGATCGCCTTGCCGCTCTCGAAGGCGGAACCGGCCAGGTCCGCCACGGCGGTGGTCACCGATTCCCACGCGCCGGCTGCAGCGGTCTTGACCGTCTCCCAGGCCGAGGACGCGACCGAGGCGAGTCCCTCGAAGGGCGCCTTGATCCATTCCCACGCCGCCCCGGCCATGGACTTGAGCCCTTCCCATGCGGCGGAAGCGGCGCCGGTGATCCGGCTCCAGGCGGCCATAGCCGCGTCCGCCACCCATGAGAACGGCGCACTCACGGCGGACCAGGCCGATTGCGCGAGGCTGCCGAGACCGTTCCAGAGTTCCGCCGCGGAGGTACTGATCCATTCCCAGGCGCCCGCGGCCGTCTCGGCGACCCGGCGGAACGGTGCGGCCACGGCGTCGAAGGCCGCAGCACCGAGAGACTCGATCCCTTTCCATGCCGATGCGACCGCCCCGGTGACGCCCCGCCACACCCGGGCCACCGCCTCCACGCCTTTTCGGAACGGCCAGGTCAGCGCGGAGAGGAGGCCCGCGCCGAGGTTCTTGAGCCCGTCCCAGACCCAGCGCGCCGCGGCGAGCATGCCCCTGAGCGCCATGCCGAGGACCTTGCCCGGGAGGGTGAGCACGCCCAGCATCCCCTTGGCCAGCGTCTTCAGGACCGCGGCCCCGGAGGCGGTGAGGTCGGACAAGGGGCCCGTCTCGGCGTCGGAGAACGGCAGCAGCCTGCGCAGCCACCCGAGAGCCTTCTTGAGCAGCGCGAAGGGATAGGTGACCGCCGACCAGATGCCTTTCCCGAGCGCGACCAGGATGCGCTTGCCTGCCTCGAAGAAGGTGGTGTCGCCCGAGAGAAAGCTGCGGACCGCCCCGAACACCTCCGCCAGGGTCCGCACGAGCGGCAGGTCCATGAACGCTCCGACCACGGCGGCCGCCGCGGAGGCAAAGAACCGGCCCACGGCCGAGAAGATCCCCTTGATGAAGTCCCACACGCCCGCGATCACGTCCCGGACCCACCGGAACGGCGTGGCCAGGAAGTCGAACACGGCGGCGCCGACGGCCTTCAAGCCGTCGAGCACGGAGACCTCGCCGGTGAGCACCTGCCAGAGCGCGTAGACGACCCGGCCGACCATACGGAAGGCCTGCACCAGGAGGCGGACGGGGAGGAAGAACTTGTAGACGAACCTGGCTGCCCCGACGAAAGCGGTGACGATCACCTTGCCCATCCAGGCCGCGGCCCGGACCACCCAGGCGACCGCCTTGACCACGGCCGCGAGGTTGTAGATCACGAACTTGAGCAGGTAGGCCCCCACCTTGGCGATGACGCCGAGCACCGTGCCGAGCGTCTCCCCGAGGCCACGGAAGGCGGAGGCATCCGCCGAGGTCGCGGCCAGGCCGAAGATCTCCAGGACGGAGGCGACCGCCCGGTAGAGCGCCCCCCAGGCCCGCATGAGCGCGCGCACCGCGGGCTCGACAATCGCCCGGATCCGGGCGAAGGCCCCTGCGAACGCCCGCCAGAGGCCGGACAGGAACTCCCGCACCCGGTAATAGATGCGGAAGACCGTGACCACCAGCCCCATCAGCCCGGCCTCCTCGAGCTTCCGCGCCAGCTCCGCCGACATGCGCCCCGTGCCGCCGCTGAGCGAGGTGATCAGCGCCTTGATCCCCTGGAAGACGAGCTTCACCTTCTCCCAGGCCCCGAGGACGGTGTCCCGGATACCGGCGAAGTTGGTCTCCCAGGCCCGCTTGAGCAGGTAGACCGCCAGCACCACCCCGCCGATGATCGCCGTCACCGGCAGGAAGTAGGTGGCGAACGCCGAACCCACGCCCGCGACGGCGGCGCCCATGGCCGCGAGCCCGGCCTTGATGGCCGGGAGCATCAGCCCGATGGTCCCGGCCGCGGCGATGACGCCGCCCACGACGACGAGCACCGCGCCGAAGGCCATGCTCAATGTCAGGAGCACGCGGGTGAGCCCCGGCATGGAGCGGGCGAGTTTCTGGAAGAACAGGATCGCCCTGGAGATCCCCTGGATCACGGGTGTCACCACCGGCAGGAGGGTCCGGCCGAGGATCTCGAAGAGGTTGCCGAGCTGCTGGCGGAGCAGCGTGAACTGCGAACCGATGTCCATGTTCATGGCCCGGGCCATCTCCTCGGTGACCGCCGTGCCGCCCTTCATGGCCCGCTCGATGGCGCGGATGTTGCCCTCCAGGGCCTCCATGCCCTGGGACATCTGCAGCAGGAACTTGACCGCCTCGTCGGAGCCGAAGGCCTTCTTGATCTCCACTTGGGCGGCGGCCTGGGACAGGTCGGGGAAGCGGGCCTTGATCTCCTGGAGGATGGGCACGATCCCCTTCAGGCGGCCGGTGGAGTCCACGAAGGAGAGTCCCAGCTTCTCGCCCGCCTCGGCGGCCTTCATGATGAAGGCCTTGTACAGGGTGCCGGCCTCGGAGCCGGGCATGGTGGTCTGGAGCTGGCCGAGGATGGCGAGCTGCTCCTGGAGCGGGACGTTGGAGGATGCGGCCACGGCGCCGATGTTCTTGATGGCGTCGGCCATCTGCCGCCCCGTGGTCTTGAACGAGGCCACGGTCTGGGCCATGGCGCCGGCGAAGGCGCGCGACCACTCCACGTCGGAGAACTCCGACATGATGGGCTTGAAGATGCCGTAGGCCGTGGTGAAGGTCCCCACCATCTCCTCGGTGGTGGCCTTGGTGGCCTTCGCGGTCAGCGCGGCCATCGCGGTGAAGGTGCCGACCGCTTCGTCGCTCAGGCCCGCGAGCGCCGAGCGCACGTCGTAGGCCGCGGTGATGAACTCGGCCTTGGTGGACCCGGCCCAGGTGTTGGTGAAGGACTCGGCGGCGTCCTCGATGGCCTGCAGGTCCTTGACGCCCAGCGAGGCCAGTTCCCCCAGCGCCTTCTGGGTCGCCGCGGTGGATGCCACCAGCCCCGCCGGAACGGCCAGCAGCGCCAGCCCGGCCCCGATCATCATCGTTCCCTTCTGGATGCGGTCGAGGTTGCGGGTCATGCGCTCGCTGGCCGCGGCGACCGTGGCGTCCAGCGACTGCATGGACGACTCGATGCGGGCCGCGTTCCGCGAGAACGCGTCCTTCATCGATACGACGATGCCGAGTCCCAGGTCGCCGTTCATCTCTGCCTGCGCTCCATTTCCTCCCGCTCAAACGCAAGCTGCCGCTCCAGGGCCTCCACGAACTCGCGGCGGACCCGGAGCGGCAGCGCTTTCGTCTCGGCGTATCCCCAGTGGAGTCCGCCGTAGGCCAGGAAGAACGCGTCCCTTACAAGCGAACTCCGGGGAACAAAAAACCCGGCTCGGCCTCCAGACG
>CAZPAV010000064.1:0-11377 GCA_964584755.1 uncultured Acidimicrobiaceae bacterium | reverse complement strand
GGGATGACGGTGTGGTTCATGACCCTTCCTCGTTCGGAGAGGGTGAATCTACCGAGGTCGTGTCCGGGACCGGAAGCGCCCCGAGTCCCAGCTCCTCCTCGAGGAGACGGGCCACCTCCAACGGCGTCCGGTCCTCGAGCCGGGGACCCACGATCTGCACGCCGACCGGCAATCCCCCGGCCGCCCGACCGGCCGGGACGACCGTGGCCGGGGCCGCGGCCACCGTCGCCGGCGCCGACCAGGCCAGGAGCACGTCGTAGGGGTGCTCCTCCGCCCCCACGACGACGCGACGCTCGTCCCAGGGTCCCTGGTCGTGGGGAATGGCCGGGACCGGCGCCGCGGGACAGAGGAGGATGTCCCACCGGTCGAAGAACTCGGCGAAGGTCTCCCGGAACCGGGCCCGCCGCTCGTCCGCCATCAACCACTCCCGATGCCGGACCGTGCCGTGGCGGGCCGTTCGTCCCGTCCAGGTGTCCGGCGGCTCCTCGGCCAGGGCGACGAGCTCGGCGAACCGGCGACGGGAGAGGCCCGACACGGTGATGGGCGTCAGCAGGGTCCGGTAGACGTCGAGCATCCCCCCGAGTCGTCCCACCGGCCGGTCCTCCTCGACCTTCGCCCCGGCATCGGCGATCCGGTCGGCCAGGGCTCGCACCACACCGCGGATCTCCGGGGCCACGGGCCCGTCGAGGTCCTCGAGCCAGACCGCCACCCGTAGCTCCCCGAACCCTCGCCCTCGCGGCGGTGGGAGGTCGAGACGCCAGGCGACCGCGTCCCGCCGGCTCGGACCGGCGAGGACGTCGAGGGCGACGCGGAGGTCCCGCGCCGTCCGGGCCATGGGTCCGGCGACCGCCAGATCGGGTTCGGCCCGGGTGCCCGGCGGACCGGGGACGTGGCCGCGCAGGGGAACGAGGCCGTAGCTCGGCTTGTGCCCGAACACACCGGTCCACGAGGCGGGGATCCGGATGGATCCCCCGATGTCGCTCCCCAGCTCGAGCGGCGTCATCCCGCAGGCGAGTGCGGCCGCGGCCCCGCCGGAGGATCCGCCCGGCGTCCGGTCGGGATCGTGGGGATTGACGGTCGTGCCGAACAACGCGTTGAAGGTCTGGAAGTCGCCGGCGTGGATCGGCAGGTTCGTCTTGCCGAAGACGATCGCCCCGGCCTCCCGCAGACGCGCCACCGCCACCGCGTCCGCGGCGGGCACGTGGTCGGCCAGCTCCGGAGAGCCGGCGGTCGTCCGGATCCCGGCGGTGGAGAAGGAGTCCTTGACCGTCATCGGCACCCCGTGCAGGGGCCCCACCTCCGCCCCCGCGGCGAGGCGCTCGTCCGCCGCGGCGGCCTCGGCGCGGGCACGCTCCGCGGCCAGGGTGACGACGGCGCCGATGGGTCCGTCCAACCGGGCCACCCGTTCGAGATGGGTCTCGAGCACCTCTCGGGCGGAACGCTCCCCCCGGCGGATCGCCGCCGCCAGTGCCGTCGCCGACTCCACCTCGCTCAATCGACACCCCAGTAGAGGTGGCCCTCGCCCCGGACGACCCGGCCGAAGGTGAGCCCGGAGGGGAGGTGGCACGCCGCCCCCACCGTCGCCGGCTTCGCCAGCTCGTCGAGCATGCGCCGTCGGGTCTCCCGAGCCAGCGCCGGGTCCATGTCGAAGGCGATGTTCCACTCGGGCTCCGACATCTGCACCGCGCAGTGCAGCACGTCGCCGAGGATGAGGGCCCGCGCCCGCCCCGAGGAGACCACCAGCGAGCAGTGCCCCGGGGTGTGTCCCGGCGTGAACACGACGTCGATGCCCGGGGCGATCGTGTCCCCGTCCTCCATGTGGTGGAGTCGGTCCTCCAGCGGCCGCTGCACACGCTCGGGATCGGGCCCGGCCGGGTCGTCGCCGCCGTGCCAGTGGTCCCACTCGCCGGCGGTGACGTGGTGGCGGGCGTTCGGGAAGGTGAGGTCGCCCGCGACCGTCGTCCAGCCACAGTGATCGAGGTGGAGGTGGGTGTACACGACGTCGGTCACGTCCGCGGGATCCACGCCCGTCGTCGCCAGCGATTCGAGGTACCGGCCGCCCTCGAAGTAGCCGACGCCCGGGAAGTCGATCCGGCCGGGTCCGATGCCGGTGTCGATCACCACCCTCCGATCCCCGAGCCGAACGAGGAACCCTCCGACGGAGGTGACGAACCGCCCGTTCTCGTCGAGGTGCCGGCGGTGGTGCTCCCACGCCTCCGGGGTGGAGTCGGGCCAGGCGGCGTGGGGGTCGGTGACACCGCCGCCATCGGCGAGGAACGTGATCCGGGCGTCGCCCACGGTGATCGAGTCGGGTCCGGCGAAGCGCGGCATGGGGTCCTCCTCGGGATCGGTGCCGTCCCGACCGAGGCTACTCCCCGGCCCCCCGACGCGGCGGCCTCAGCGCAGCGGGACCGTCTCCAGGCCGGCGGCGGTGCGCACGAGGAGCACGTGCGGCTCCTCGGTCGCCTCGAGGGCGGCCACGACCTCCTCGAGCGCCACCGCCGGACCGGCGGCGGGGAGAGGCCGCACGTGGAGGTCGGTGGCGGCGCGAAGCGCCGTGGCGAGCCGTTCGGCGTCGGCGACCGCCAGGACCACGCTTCGCCGCGGAGGACGTGGTGTCGCGGTGGCGAGTCGCCGGCGGTCGGTCCGCCACACCTGTCCGTGGAATCCGGCCAAGGCGAGGGCGGCGATCACCATCGCCAGGGGAGCGGAGAACGACCCGGCCCCGCCGCCGAGCAGGAGCCCCAGGAGTCCCCGAAGCACGACGATGAGCCCGAGGAGCACGACGAGTCCGGCGATCCCGAAGATCGCCATGAGATACACCCGGCGGGACGGCGAACGGAGCTCGGCGGGGTCGGCCTCGTGGCGCCGGATGCGATCCCAGTGCCACCCCCAGACGGGTCCACCGACGACGAGGGCCGTCACCGCTCCCAACACCGCGTTGATTCCCCCGGTTCTCGCCAGGGGGACGCCACCGACCGCATCGAAGACGACGGTGAGGAGCATCACGACGGCCGCGGTCATGGCGACGAGACCCAGGGCCGCGAGCAGGTACTGGGCGACCCGCTCCGGCTCGCTGCGCCGCGCCGGACGGGCGCGCCCCAGGACGTCGTGGTGGTACCCCCAGACGGCCCCACCCACCACCGCGGCGGCCAGGAGGGTGGCAAGGTCGGAGAAGTGGACCGCGGCCTGCGCCGTCTCGGGACGGCCGAGGAACCACACGAGGACCACGTAGAGGGCGCCCGCCGAGGAGACGAGCACCGCGATCGCGCCCCCGAGGAGCGGCAGCAGGAGGACGTAGGCGAGCCAGGAGAGGGTGCGGCGAGCCCGGACGGTTCCTCGGACGAGCCAGTGGAATCCCCACACCACTCCCCCCACCGCCGCGATCGCCACCCCGGAGAGCAGCGGGTCGGTGCCGCCCCCGGCCACGAGGCGGGCCCCCGTCAGGAAGCCGTAGGCGGCGTCGAACCCCGCGGCGAGGATCCCGGCGACACCCAACGCCGCCGCCACCAGCCCCGCCGCGCTCCCGAACAGGTCGGAGAAGGGATTGGCACGCTCCGGCCGGGTGTGCTCGTCCGTCGCCGCACGAGCGTGATACGCCCAGATCCCGGCCCAGACCACGAGGCCGGCGAGGACGTTCGGCGCGAACGGGATCACCCCGAACAGGGCGCGAAGGACGGCGCTCCCCGTGACGAGCACGACGACGACTGCCACGGCGAGAACCACGTCGAGGTACAGGATCCAGGCGAGCGACGCCCGCTCCTCCGGCTCGCGCGTCATGCTGCGTCCCACCCAGAAACGCAGCGCGGCCCATGCGGCCCCCCCGACGACGAGGAGACTGACCGCCCCGGCCACGGCCGTCTCGTCCCCGGCGATCCTCGGTGGTCCTCCGGGAACGACGAGCCCGAGGACCTGGCGGAGCCCCTCGGCGGCGAGTACGAGGGAGAGGAAGAGGAGCCCGTAGACGAAGAAGCGACGGGCCATCCGGGCGAGGTCGACCCCGCCGGCGTCACGGGTCGTGCCGCGCACGACGACGAAGACGATCGCGGCGACGGCGGCGAGGGGAAGGAGGGACAGGACGATCCCGAGGCCGTAGAGGAGGATCATGGCCGCTCCGTCCCGCAGAAGGGGACCGGCCAAGGTCCCGCGGAGATGCGCCACCGCTCGCCGTCGCGCCGGAGCGCGAACTCGACCCGGAGGTTCCTCCCCGCCGGTTCGAGGGGCGCGCCGCCGCTCCGGGAGATCTCGACCGTCACCCGGGCGGTGTCACCGGTGACGGTGGAGGAGAGCAGACGGGCCGTCTCCCCCTCCCGTGGGTACTCGAGCTCGGCGGCGAGGGGGACCCGGCACGAGGCGAGCTCCGGGGTGAGCGTGGCCACGGCGGTGTCGACGTCCCGATCGAACACCGCCTGGAGGTAACGCTGGACCACCCCTTCGGGGCTGGTCCCCGGAAGCGGCTCCGGCCGGCCGATGAGCGCCGCCACCACCGCCACGACCACCAGGAGCGCGAGGGCTCCGCCCCAAACCCACGATCCCACACGCATCTCGGAACCTTCCTCTGGCGGGTTCGCCTCCAGCATACGTCCCCCCCACCCCGGTTCCCAGGGGTCCGATGGCCCGGGCCGGTGACGGTCACCCGGTCCCGGCCAGCCGGTTGAACTCGACGATGAGCTCGTCGATGGGCTCGGCGAGGGCCTGGATGCGGGTCCAGTACGTCGGGTCGGACCACTGCGCGTCGAGCTCGGCGACGGTCTTCCCCTGTTGCTCCACCCAGGTGAAGTACTTGAGGTTGTGGATCCGCTTCCGGTCCGGGTAGGTCAGCTCCTGGACGTGATCGGTGCTGGTCCCCAGGAGGTGCCGCTCGAAGGCCGCGACGGCGCCGTCGCGGGTGAAGGGTCCCCGCTCCTCGTCGAGCTCCGCCAGCCGGGACCGGTACATGTCCGCGGAGTCGGTGGCGACCGTCAGCAGCACGTCGTGCCCGCCCATCTCGAACCACCTGGCGGTCTTGATCGTCGCCAGGAGGTTCGCCACCCCCGAGATCCCGAACGACCCGAGGGCGTCGACGACCTCCTCGGGCACGCCGCGTTCGACGAGGAGCTCCCGTCCCACCGGCTCGTTGAAGAGCCGGAACACCGTGACCGCGGCCTCGTCGTCGACCCCGACGGCCACGTCCGTGTTGCGCACGTGGTGGACCCAGGGGACGTGCTTGTCGCCGATGCCCTCGATGCGATGCTCGCCGTGACCGGCCTGGAGGATGGTCGGGACCTGGACCGCCTCGGCGGCGGCGATCAGCGACGTCGGGTACCGCTGTTTCAGATAGTCGCCCGAGGCGATCGTCCCCGCCGAGCCCGTCGTGAGGGTGACACCCCGATACGCGTCTCCCTCACGCAGCTCCTCGACGAGGACCTCCTCCATGGCGGGGCCCGTCACCGCGTAGTGCCACAGGTAGTTCCCGAACTCGTCGAACTGGTTGAAGATCACGACGTCCTCGCCCGAGGCGCGCAGCCGGGCACACTCGTCGAAGATCTCCTTGACGTTCGCCTCGGTACCCGGGGTCCTGATGATCTCGCCGGCGACGGACTCGAGCCAGGCGAATCGCTCGCGACTCATTCCCTCGGGGAGGATCGCCACCGACTCGCAGCCGAGGAGCGCCGAGTCGTACGCCCCCCCACGACAGTAGTTGCCCGTCGACGGCCACACCGCCCTCTGTGTCGTCGGGTCGAACCGGCCGGTCACGAGCCGCGGGACGAGACACCCGAACGCCGCGCCCACCTTGTGGGCACCGGTGGGGAACCACTTCCCGACGAGGACGATGATCCGGGCGGGGATCCCGCTGAGCTCGGGGGGGATCTCCATCCGGTTGACCGCCCCGAATCCCCCGCCCCGCTCCGTGGGCTCGTTCTTCCAGGTGATGCGGTGGAGGTTGAGTGGGTCGAGATCCCACAGACCCACCTCCGCGAGCCGCTCCCGTACCCAGGCCGGCACCCGGGACGGGTCCCGCATCTCGGCGAGCGTCGGGATCCGCACGCCACGCTCGGCGGCGCGAGCCGCGGCGCGACGGCGCACGTCGGGATGGACGGTCAGATCGATCATCGTGATCCTCTTCTCTCCTCGAAGACGGCGTCGAACTCGTCGAGGTCCGGCGCGACCGACAGCGGCTCGATCCCGGCCCGGCGGGTGGCCGTCAGGGTGGCCCGAGCGTCCTTCAGTCCGCTCCCGGTGCTGACCACGACGACGCGGTCCTCGGGACCCACGAGGCCGCGGGCGGTCGCGAGGCGCAGGCCGGCGAAGGCGGCCGCGGCGGCGGGCTCCGGATACACCCCGGTCGCGCCCGCGACCCACGGGATGGCGGCGAGGATGTCGGGGTCGTCGACCCGCAGGAACGCTCCGCCGGAGTCGCGCACCGCGCGCATGGCCTTCACCCGGTCCCGGGGAAGCTCCGCGGAGATGGAGTCGGCGACGGTGCGTGCCGTGACGGGAGGCTTCGTGACCACGTCCTCGCCCCGCTCGAACGCCTGCACGAGGTAGTCGGATCCGGCGGCCTGGATCCCGTACAGGACCGGGAGGCGGGCGATCCAGCCGAGCGCCCGGGCCTCGACGAATCCCTTGTGGACGCTGCCGATGATCGATCCGTCCCCGACCGGGACGAACACGGCGTCGGGCGCCTCCCAGCCGAGCTGCTCGGCGATCTCGAGCGCCACCGTCTTCTTGCCCTCGGTGGTGTAGGGGTTGAATCCGGTGTTCCGGTCGTACCAGCCGTGACGGGTCGCCGCCCGGGCGCACAGGTCGTAGGCGTCGCCGTACGTCCCGTCGACGAGCACCACCGTGGCCCCGAACGCCAGGAGCTGGGCCACCTTCGCCTCGGGTGCGGCCGCCGGAACGAAGATGACCGCCGTCAGACCGGGCGTGGCGGCGACGACGCCGGCCAGGGCGGCGGCGGCGTTGCCGGTGGAGGCGGTCGTGATCACCCGGCGGCCGAACTCGACGGCCTTCACCGCGACCATGGCGGAGGCCCGATCCTTGAGCGACGCCGTGGGTTCGAGCCCCTCGTCCTTGATCCAGAGGGCCCCCACCCCGACCTCGGCGGCGAGGCGCCGGGCCGCGTACAGCGGCGTGCCGCCCACCGCGAGCGGCGAGGGCGCCACGTCCGGCGCGAGCGGGAGGAGCGCGTCGTAGCGCCACATGCGACCCTCCCGTCGCTCGGCCAGCACACCCGGATCGAGGACCCGTGCCACCGCCTCCTCGTCGTACTCGACATCGAGGGTCCCGGCGGCGCCGCAGACGCCGCACACGTACCGATCGGGCTCCGGCGGGTACCGCCGGCCGCAGATCGTGCAGGCGAGGCTCGTCACGTGCGACGACATGCGGTGGAGCTCCACTCCTCGGCTGAGGGTCCGCGGACGGCGGCCAGCGTAGGAGGACGCGGCGCGAGGAGTCGTGTCCCGACGGCGCGACCGGGCCCGGGTGCGGGACGACGGGGGTGGGCCGGGGACGAGGGTCGACTCATCCCGGCGGCGGGATCGCGCCCTTCCGCTCGGTGATGAGCCGGTACTGCTCCGGCATCCGATAGCGCGCGAAGTCGAACAGGGTCTCCTTGTACCAGCGGCAGTAGTCGAGATCGATGCGGGCGACCGCCACCTCGTCCCCGGTGGTGACGCATTGGGCGACGATCTGGCCGGAGGGCGCGTAGATCGCCGATTGCGCGAGCGAGTCGACGCCCTCCTCGATCCCGCCCTTGGCGACCCCCGCCACGAAGCACCCGTTCTGGTACGCCCCGGCCTGCATGACGAGGTGGTTGTGGAAACCGGCGAGCGCGTTCTGCTGCGGGTCGGGCGCGTAGTGCAGGGGCGTGTTGTACCCGATGAGGACGAGCTCGACGCCCTGGAGCCCCATGACCCGGTACGTCTCGGGCCAGCGGCGGTCGTTGCAGATCGCCATGCCCACGAGGCCCCCGAACGCCCGCCACACGCCGAAGCCGTCGGGGCCGGGCTCGAAGTAGTGACGCTCGGCGTGCTGGAACGGTCGCCAGGGCTCGTGCTCCTCGTGTCCCGGGATGTGCACCTTGCGGAAACGGGCCACCTCGGTGCCGTCCCGCTCCACGAGGATCTGGGTGTTGTAGCGGTGGACGACACCGTCGGCGTCCGTGGCGAGCTCGGCGAAGCCGAGGCAGAGACCCACGCCCAGCCTGCGGGCCTCCGCGAAGAGGGGACGCGTCCGGGGTCCGGGCATCTCCGTCTCGAAGAACGGGAGCATCTCCTCCTCGTCGAGGTACCAGCGGGGGAAGAACGTCGTGAGCGCCAGCTCCGGGTAGACGACGAGCTCGGCGCCACGATCGGCGGCGTCGTGGAGGAGCGCGACGAGCCGCTCGACGACGGCGTCGCGCGGCTCCGCACGGGCGACGGGGCCCATCTGGGCGATGGCCAGGGTGAGGGGTCGCGCCATGGGGCGATTCAACCCACGGTTTTACAATCCGTCAACCCGAGTGGTTCAATGAGCCCCACCGAGAGGAGGAGCACGTGAGCGAGGTCCTGCGTGCCGCGCTCGTCCAGGCGGCCTGGACGGGCGACCGGGAGTCCATGGTCGAGAAGCAGATCGCCTACGCTCGACAGGCGGCGGACGCGGACGCCCGGGTGCTCTGCTTCCAGGAGATCTTCAACGGTCCGTACTTCTGCACGGTGCAGGACCCCGCCTTCTACGACGAGGCCGAGCCGATCCCCGACGGGCCCACCACCCGCCGCATGACGACCCTCGCCGCCGAGACCGGCATGGTCCTCGTCGTCCCACTCTACGAGCGGGTCGACGAGGGGACGTTCTACAACACCGCGGCGGTGATCGACGCCGACGGGACGTTCCTCGGCCGGTATCGCAAGACGCACATCCCTCAGGTCGCCGGCTTCTGGGAGAAGTTCTACTTCCGCCCCGGGAACCTCGGTTTCCCGGTCTTCGACACGGCGGTGGGCCGGATCGGCGTGTACATCTGCTACGACCGGCACTTCCCGGAGGGATGGCGGGAGCTGGGCCTCAACGGCGCCCGGCTCGTCTTCAACCCCTCGGCCACGACCCGGGGGCACTCGAAGTACCTCTGGGAGCTGGAGCAGCCGGCCGCGGCCGTCGCCAACCAGTACTTCGTCGGGGCGATCAACCGGGTGGGGGCCGAGGACCTCGAGGGCACCGATTACTACGGCACGTCCTACTTCGTCGACCCCCGGGGCCAGATCGTCGGCGGAACCGCCTCGGACACCGCCGACGAGGTCGTCGTCCGCGATCTCGACATGACGATGATCGAGCAGGCGCGTCGCCACTGGGCCTTCTACCGGGACCGTCGTCCCGAGGTGTACGCGAGGATCGCCGAGCCGTGACCTGCCGGGCGGAGTTCGTCATCGAGCCGTTCGTGCCCGGCGACCCGGGCGCCCACGTCCGGGCGGGTATCGCCGCCGTGGAGGCGACCGGCCTCCGCGTCACCATGGGACCGTTCGGCTCCACCGTCGAGGGAACCACCGCCGAGGTGGCCCGGGCCATGACCGCCCTCCTGGAACGTGCGCTCGCCGCGGGGGCCGATCGGGTCCTCGTCACCGTGTCGGTCGATCGCGCATGACGGAGACCACGGACCGCTTCCTCGAGGCCGTGCGCCCCCTCGTCGCCGCCGTCGGTGGACGTCTCCTCCCTCCCGAGGAGATGACGACGTCCGACGTCCCGCTGCGCTGGGACGGGGACGTCGTGGCCGCGGTCCGCGTCCCCGCGCTGAGCGGGGCGCTCGAGCGCATGATCGGCGCCGTCGAGACGGAGCTCGGCGGACCGCTCGCCACGCTCCCCCGGGAGCGCAAGCAGGTGGCGGTTCGCATGCTCGACGAGCGCGGAGCGTTCCTCCTGCGCAAGTCCATCGAGGACGTCGCGGACGTCATGGGCGTGAGCCGGATCACGATCTACAACTACCTCAACGCCACCCGGAGGTCGCGATGAGCCGCGCCCAGCCCGAAGGCCGCGTCTCCCTGCCCGAGTGGATGGCCGACGTGGCGGGTCCCGACACCACCTGCGCCTCCATCGAGGAGCGCATGGCGTTCGTCGTCGACCTGGCGCGCCGGAACGTCGCGCACGGCACGGGCGGCCCCTTCGGCGCCGCCGTCTTCGAGCGGGACACGGGGCGGCTCGTCGCCCCGGGCGTGAACCGGGTCGTCCCCCTGCACAACGCTGCCGCCCACGCCGAGATCGTGGCCATCACCCTCGCCGGCGTCGTACGGCGCAGCTTCGATCTCGGAGCCCCGGATGCACCTCCGACCGAGCTCGTCACCAGCGTCGAGCCCTGCGCCATGTGTTACGGGGCCGTGCCCTGGTCGGGGGTCTCCCGTCTCGTCTGCGGCGCCCGGGCGGACGACGCCCGTGCCGTCGGCTTCGACGAGGGCGACAAGCCCGCCGACTGGATCGCCGCCCTGGAACGTCGCGGCATCGTCGTCGTGACCGACGTCTCCCGCCCGGACGCCGCCGTCGTCCTCCGGGAGTACGCCGCGTCCGGCGGACCCATCTACAACGGGAGTGCCGGTGCTTGACCTGCAACGACGCGCTCTGCGCCTCGAGGGCTACCTCGCGGCGGGGAGCCTCGACGAGGCGCTCGACGTCCTGGCGCGCGCCCGCGGTGCCGCCCGCGTCGTGGCCGGTGCGACCGACCTCCTCCTCGAGCTCCGGCGCGGCCAGCGTCCCGAGGTGACCACGCTCGTCGACATCACCCGGATCCCGGGGCTGGCGACGATCCGGCGCGACGAGGACGGCACCATCCACCTCGGTCCCCTCGTCACCCACGCCGACGTCGTGGCCTCCCCGCTGCTGCGGGAGCGGGCGCTCCCGCTGGCGCAGGCCTGCCTCGAGGTGGGATCGCCGCAGCTCCGGAATCGGGCCACCGTCGTGGGCAACGTCGTCACCGCCTCCCCCGCCAACGACACGCTCCCGCCCCTCCTGGCACTCGATGCCACGGTGACGCTCGCCTCCCGCAGGGGTCGTCGCACGGTACCGCTCGACAGGTTCCTCCGCGGACCGCGGAACACGGTGCTCGCGCCCGACGAGCTCGTCGTGGACGTGGCGTTCCCCTCCCTCGGACCCGGCGCGGGTGGCATCTTCGTGAAGCTCGGCCTGCGCCGCGCCCAGGCGATCTCGGTGGTGAGCCTCGCCGTGGTCCTCCACCGTGAGGGGCCCACCGTCACCCGCGCCGCCGTCGCACTCGGGAGCGTCGCCCCGCGGGCGATCCGCTCCCCCGGCGCCGAGGCCGTGCTCCGCGGGGCCGTGCTCGACGAGTCGACCCTGGCGGGCGCGGCCGCGGCCGCCGCCGGCGACGCCTCCCCCATCGACGACCTGCGTGCCTCCGCGGCGTACCGGAGCGCGGTGATCC
>CAZPAV010000063.1:0-12653 GCA_964584755.1 uncultured Acidimicrobiaceae bacterium | reverse complement strand
CGCCGTGCCTGGACCGCGGGGTGGGCGTGGTGGAGGGCGGGGGGGCGGGGGGGGGGGGGGTGGGGGGTGGGGGGTGGGGCCGGTCGTGGGGCTGCGCGCCGGGCGGATCACGCCGCTGGCGCCGGCACGAGGAGCGCATGCGGCCCGGCGCCGGATCCTCGCGGCGTGGCGCCGCACCCGACCGGCCCGGCCGGTGCCCCTGCACGTCGCCGCGCTCCACTCCCTGGCCCCCGCCGGGGCCGAGGAGCTGCTCGCCGCGGTGCGCGCCGAGGTGGAACCGGCCTCGGCATGGGTGGGTCCCTTCGGAACGGTCATGCTCGTCCATACCGGCCCGGGTGTGGTGGGTCTCGCCTGGTGGTGGGAGGACCGGCCTCAGGCGTGAGCGGGGGAGGGTACGCGGCCCAGGCCGAGGATCCAGTCGATCGCGGTGAGGATGGCGGGGATGCCGATCGGGTCGAAGGCGTGACCCATGCCGCCGACGATGTCGAGGCGGGTCGCCGCGCCGGCACCGGCGGCGAGCTCCTCGGCGGCACGCGGAGAGATCATGCGATCCGCGGCCCCGTGCACGACCGCCAGGGGGACGCGGAGCCGACGAGCGGCGTCGACCGGTGGCGGCGGATTCGACCAGACGGGGTGGATGCGCACCCCCAACCGGCGGGCGGCGACGCGCCTCCCGAGACGCGTCCGGGTGAGCAGGGCCGCGGCGGCGACTCGCAGGTTCCGCGGCATCTGCCACGACGCCGGGGAGCTCACCGTCACGATGCCGCCCAGGTCGGGGTCGTGGACCCCGTGGCGGAGGGCGGCGATGGCACCCATCGACGCCCCCACGGTGACGATCCGAGCGTCGACGCGACGGGCCGCGGCGGTGGCGGCCGCCACATCGCGCCATTCGGCGGCTCCCAGGGTGCAGCGGCCACCTGAGGCGTGATGGCCGCGGGCGTCGTAGACGATGACCTCGTGCCCGGCCCCGGTCAACGCCGCCACCAGCGCCGCCACCGCCGGATCGTCCTTCGAGGCGGCGAACCCGTGGGAGACGACGACGACGGAACGCCGCTCCCCGGCCGCCTGATACCGGCGGGCGGCGAGGTGGACACCGTCGTCGGTGGTGAGGACGAGATCGGCCATGCCGACCCGACGCTACCGCGCCGCCGCCGCTGTTGTCGGTCGGTCCGCCGCGGATGGAGAAGCCGGTGGCGGCTCAGCACCCCGCCGTGCGATCATGTCCGGGTGAGGGAGGACGCGTCCCGGACGTTCGTGCGGATGCCCGTGGACAAGCACGCGTGGCGGCCATCGCTCCTTCCTGGCCAGATCGTGCTGCTCTCGACGGTCGACGGCATCGGGGAGCCGAACGTCGCCCCGAAGAGCTGGGTCTCGATGGTGGCGTTCGGTGGGCCCGTCCTCGGGTTCGGCTGCAACCTGGACCACCGGACGTACCACAACCTCCGGGCGACCGGCGAGTTCGTCGTCAACGTTCCCGACGAGACGCTGGCCCCGAGGATCTGGGATCTGATCGAGCTCCACGGCTCCGAGCGGATCGACGAGTCCGGCCTCGAGCTCCTCCCGGCGTCCACGGTCCGTGCCCCGCTCGTCGGGGAGTGCCGCGGCCACCTGGAATGCCGGTACCTCTGCGACGAGGTGTTCGAGGGGGGAGAGGTGTTCGTGTTCGGCACCGTGGTGGCGGCCGACATCGACGAGGCGTGCACCGTCGGCGATGCCGGGACGCGCTACCGGAGGCTCGGTCCGCTCTTCTTCCTCGAGACGGGACTCTACGCCGGGCTCGGCACGCCGCGGCGGGTCACGTCGAGCGGAACCCACCCGAGGGAACCGCCGGCCTGACCCCCACGTTCCCACGAGCTTCGGGGTAACGTCCGAGGGCGTGCCGCGACTTGCACACGAGGGGGTGGCGAGCGGGCGCGACCGGCCGCCCGAGGCGGAGCGGCGGGCTCGACCCGGACGGCACCGGGAACGGAGGGGGAGGGGAGGCATGAGCATGCATCGCATCACGAGGATCGGAGCGGCACTGATCGTGGTGGCCGGCCTGGCCGTGGCGGCACCGGCCGGAGCGACCCGACCGGACGACCACCGGCCTGGAGACGCCCGCACCGAACACCAACGCATCATCGACTTCTGGACCGCGGACCGCATCCGCAGCGCCGTCCCCCGGGACTTCCTCTTCGATCCCGGCACCGGCCGGTTGGTTCCCCGCAAGCCCGGCAAGGGCGGAGGACGTCCCGGTGGTGGCGGCGGCTCCGGTGGGGTCACCGGAGCCTCGTGGACCGGCGGCGGTCTCGTCGTCACCACCACCGGCAAGGTGTTCTTCGAACTGGCCGGCACCCTGTACGTCTGCTCCGGGGGCCTGGTGGAGGACCCGGCCGACAACGCCCGCTCTCTCGTGCTCACCGCGGCGCACTGCGTGTACGACAACGAGACGGGCGCGGTGGCGACGAACTGGATGTTCATCCCCGACTACGACGCCGCGCCGTCGCCACTCGACGCCGAGGGGACGTTCTGCGCCTCGACCGAGTACGGATGCTGGACCGCGGAGACGCTGGTGCTTCACGACGGTTTCGCCTCCGCCGGCGGGTTCAACGCCACCGCGGTGCAGTACGACTTCGCCTTCGCGGTGCTCGGCGAAGGCGGGCTCGACGGCGCGACGCTCGCAGAGTCCCTGGGGACCCAGGCCATCCAGTTCGTCGACGTGGCGAAAGGCACCTTCGTGGACGCCTTCGGCTACCCGCACGCCGCGCCGTACGACGGAACCGACCTCACCTACTGCGCCGGGAAGGTCGGATTCGACCGCCGTCTCGCCAACCTCACCTACGAGCTGCGCTGTGACATGACCGGAGGATCCTCGGGAGGCCCGTGGTTCGTCGGGTTCGACGACACCTCGGGGAGCGGCACGGTGACGTCGCTGAACTCGTACGGGTACCTCGGCAAGACGGCCATGTACGGTCCCAAGTTCAACGCCACCACCAACGCCGTCTACGACGCCGCGGTCGTCACCGACACCACGACCCCCGTCGTCGTCGTTCCCTAGGAATCCGGCGGCCGCCCGGGGATCATCCACCCTCCGACGGGAGCCGCATCGGCGGAGCCGTGAGGGTCACGACGGTCATGTCTCCTCGGCGGCCGCCCCGGCGGCGGGCGCGTCGGGCCCTCGTAGCCCGGTCAGCTCGCGGTGCTCCGCTCGGCGGCCGCCTCGGCGTGGAGGTCGCCGTCGGGTCTCCCGTCGAGCCAGGCCGGGTAGAGCCGTTCGAAGGTGGCCCGGATCTCCTCGAGGGGGAGGTCGGCGTACGAGCCCCGCTGTCGCACGTACTCCATGTGGCGCCGACCCGTCGCGTCGTAGGGATGGAAGAGGGCGTCGGCGGTGCCGTCGAACTCGAGGGGACGGACCTGGAACCGCTCGCACAGTCCGAGATCGAAGGCGGGTGTGGCCTTCAGCCAGCGGCCGTCGAGGAACAGCTCGCTGAAGGCGTGCCAGGCGAAGAGGTCGCTGCCACCCATGAGCTCGAGGAGACGGCGAGAGGTGAGGTGGTTGCGCACGTCGGCGAAACCGAGGCGGGCCGGGATCCCCACGGCCCGGGCCGAGGCGGTGAGGAGCAACGCCTTGGGGATGCAGAACCCCTTGCCGGCGGCGAGCACCGCGCTGGCCCGCATCGCCTCCGGGGAGAGATCCACCCCGTAGGGGGTATAGCGGATCCCGTCCCGCACCGCGTAGAAGAGCGCCACCGCCCGCTCGCGGGGCGTGGCGCGTCCGGCCACCGCCTCCGCGGCGAAGGCCTGCACCGCGGGGTGGTCGGCGTCGAGGTGGGCGGTGGGGCGGAGGTAGACGGGATCGTCGGTCATGATGCCTGAGGGTAGCGGCACCGAGACCGTGCGGTGCCGCCGGACGGGAGGTCGAGGGGCGGTAGGCTCGCGGCGAGGAGGTGACCGTGGACCGGGATGACGACCTGTCGGGGAAGGTGCGGTTCGGCGTGTCCGAGGGGGTGGCGACGATCACGCTGGCCCGACCGGAGGCCGGCAGCGCCCTCGACCTGGAGACGGCCCGGGATCTGGCGCGTCTCGCAGTGCGATGCGACGAGGATCCCGGCATCCGGGCGGTGGTGCTCACCGGGGAGGGGCGGTTCTTCTGCGCCGGCGGCGACCTGAAGACGTTCCACGAGGCGGGAGAGGGCTCGGGGGCGCTCATCAAGGAGGTGACACTCCATCTCCACGGCGCCATCTCCCGGTTCGCCCGGATGGATCCACCGCTGCTCGCCGCGGTGAACGGCATGGCGGCGGGGGCCGGGTTCTCCCTGGCGGTGGCGTGCGACCGGGCTGTCGCCGCCGCGTCGGCGACGTTCCTCTCCGCATACACCGCCGCCGGCCTCTCCCCGGACGGCAGCTCCACGTGGTTCCTCCCACGGCGGGTGGGGTGGCACCGGGCCCTCGACCTCATGCTCACCAACCGGCGTCTCTCCGCCGAGGAGGCCGTGGCGTGGGGGCTCGTCGACGAGGTCGTCCCCGACGGTGAGGCACTCCCGGCCGCTCTCGAGCAGGCACGCCGTCTCGCCGCCGGACCCACCGGCGCGTACGGGGCCGTGAAGCGCCTCCTCCGGGCGAGCGCCACGAACGGACTCGAGACGCAGATGGAGTTGGAGGCCCGGACGATCGCCGACCTGTCGCTGCGGCACGACGGCGTGGAGGGGATCGCCGCCTTCGTCGAGAAGCGACGCCCCGACTTCCGGGGGCGCTGAGCGGAGCCGCTTTCGCTGGTCGCGGGCACCGGAGAGGATCGCATTTCGCAACGGTGGTGTTGCGTTATAGGTCGGGTCACATTACGATACGACAACGTATCGTAACAAGGAGGTCTCTGTTGTCCGCTCCCGACCGCATCCACGACCGCCGTTGGTTCATTCTGGGGGTCCTGTCGCTGAGCCTCGTGATCATCGGGATCGACAACACGATCCTCAACATCGCCCTCCCCACCCTGCAGCGGGCGTTCGACGCCACCGCCTCCGAGCTCCAGTGGATGGTCGACGCCTACATCCTCGTGTTCGCCGGGCTCCTCCTCACGATGGGCTCCCTCGGTGACCGGTTCGGCCGGGCGCGAGCGCTCGCGCTCGGGCTCGTCGTCTTCGGGCTCGGGAGCGTCATGGCCGCCACCGCCGGCTCGGCTGGCGGGCTCGTCGCCGCTCGGGCCGTGATGGGCATCGGCGGTGCCCTTATCATGCCGGCGACGCTCTCCATCATCGTCGAGGTCTTCCCGCGGGAAGAGCGGGGGCAGGCCATCGCGGTGTGGGCCGCGGTCGCCGGCCTCGGTATCGGTCTGGGACCCCTCCTGGGCGGCGTGCTTCTCGAGCACTTCTTCTGGGGTTCCGTGTTTCTCGTCAACGTCCCCATCGTGGCCGTCGCGCTCGGTCTCGGCGCGTTCGTCGTGCCCGACAGTCGCGATCCGGCGACGCCTCCGGTCGACTGGCGCGGCGCCCTCCTCTCGATGATGGCGATCACCAGCCTCGTGTTCGCCATCATCGAGGCACCCTCCCGCGGCTGGACCGATGTCGCCATCGCCGGCGCATTCCTCCTCGCTGCCCTCCTCGGTGGAGCCTTTGTCGCCTGGGAACGAAGGGTCGCCCACCCCATGCTCGACCTCGCGTTCTTCCGGGATCGCCGCTTCTCCGGCGGGATTGCCGCGATCTCCGTGGCGTTCTTCGCGCTGTTCGGGGCGGTGTTCCTCCTGCCGCAGTATCTCCAGTTCGTCCAGGGGTACTCGCCCCTCGAGGCGGGTGTACGCGTGGTACCGATCGCCGTCGGGCTCGCTGCCGGGGCCGGCGGGAGCGCCCGTCTCGTCGAGCGGCTGGGAACGACGAGGGTTGTGGCTAGTGCGCTCGTGGGTCTCGGCGCGGTGCTCGCCAGCCTCACCCTGTGGAGCGTCGACACGCCGTACCCGTGGGTCGGCCTGACCCTCGTCGCTCTCGCCTTCGCGATGGGGAACGTGATGGCGCCGGCCACGGACTCCGTCATGGGCGCGGTGCCGGAGGCTCGAGCTGGCGTCGGCTCGGCGATGAACGACGTGACGCGTCAGGTGGGCGGGGCCCTCGGCGTCGCCGTCATCGGGTCGGTCCTCAACGCCGTGTACACCGCCCAGATGACGGATGTCGTCGCCGCGTTGCCGCCGGTGGCCGCGGCGGCCGCGAGCGACTCCGTGGGCGCCGCCTCTCGGATCGCGGCGCGGATCGGAGGACCGACGGGAGCCACGTTGGCGCAGGCGGCGAACGGGGCGTTCGTCGCCGGGCTCGGGATCGCCGTCCTCGTCGGGGCCGGTGTAGCCCTCCTCGGCGCAACGCTCGCCTGGCGGTTCCTCCCGGCAGCCGCCCGGCGGCCGAGCCCGGCCGACTCGGAGGAGACGACGTCGGTAACGTGAGCGTCGTGAACGCTCATGGGACCTCGCCGCCGGGTCGGCCCCGTTCGGAACGAGCTGACCGGGCCATCCTCGAGAGCACGCTCGAGGTCCTCCGCACGGTGGGATACGCCCGACTGACCGTCGAGGCGGTCGCCGCGGCCGCCGGGGTGGGGAAGACGACCGTCTATCGGCGGTACGCGGACAAGGCGGAGCTCGTCGCCGCCGCCATCGCCGCGGTCGCCGTCGTCCCCGAGATCCCCGACAGCGGCGACACGAAGAGTGACGTCCTCGCCGTCGTGGAGACCTTCCGCCGTCGCGTCCTCGAGGATCTGGGCGTCGGTGTGGTGGGGTCGATCATGACCGAGGAGTCCCATCACCCCGAGCTCGTCGCCCTCCTCCGGAGCCGGGTGGTCGAACCGCGGCGGGCGGTCCTGCGCCGAGTGCTGGAGCGGGGAAGGGAGCGGGGCGACGTCCGCGCGGACGTCGATTGCGAGACCGTCGTCGAAGCCGTCATCGGTGGGCTCCTCATGCGCCGCCTCCTCGGCGGCGCGGTCACATCGGACGATACTGCCCGGTTCGTCGACACGCTGTGGCCCGCGTGGGCCCCGGGATGAACCGGGCCGCCGGATGTCCGCCCTCGGAGAGCTACTCGGCGGGGACCCCCACGGTGCCGGTCCGCGTCCGGGGACGATCGACCCCCACCTGCCGATTCGCCACCGGAAGCTCGGCCAGGGGAAGGGCCACGCTGAAGACGGTCTCGGCTCTCTCCCGGGTGTAGGTCACATCGCCGCCCATCATCCGGACGAGGCGCCGCGCCACGCCGAGGCCGAGACCGACGGTGCCCGCCGTGCTGGGACCGGCGCCGCCACGGTAGCGGTCGAACATCTCCGGCACGAGGTCCGCCGGGACGCCCGGCCCGTCGTCACGGACCTCGATCCGTCCCCAAGGCTCGGCACGGGCGATCCGGACCACGAGGTGCTCGCCACCATGGGCACGGGCGTTGTCGACGAGGTTGCGGAGGAGCTGACGGAGCCGTTCCGGATCGGCGGCCACGACCACCGGTGCCACCGGATCCTCGACGTGCTCGGACCGCCCGGCCCGACAGAGGGAGCAGTCGGTGAGGACCCTCCGGACCAGGGGGCCGAGCGTGACGGGTTGGACGTCCACGGTGAGCTCCCCCACGTCGGCCCGGGCCGCGACGAGGAGGTTCTCGACGATGGCGGCGAGGGCCGCGCTCTGCTCGGAGAGGATCGTGAGCATCTCCTCCTGCTCTTCCGGGGCGGCGGTCTCGGCGCGGAGCGCCTCGGAGAAGCCGAGGACCGCCGTCAGTGGGGTGCGGACCGCGTGCGCCACCGCGGCGATGAAGCGATCCTTGGAGTGGAGCTGTGCCTCGAGATCGCCCAGCGCCCGTCCCAGCATGTGGGCGATGGTGAAGAAGAGGACCGTGGAGGTGAGGAGGAAGAGGATCCGAATGCCGATCCCGACGAGGAGCGCGGCGTCGACCCCCACCTGGGCGGGTGTGTGCATGAGCGGCAGGGTGAGGCGTTGGGCGAAGAGATGGAGCGGCGCCTGGAGGAGCTCACTCGTCACCGCGGCCGCGATGAGCCGGATCGCCCGGGCGCGGGGAAGGAGGAGCGCCCCTGCCGCGATCACGGTGAAGAGCACGATGTCGACACCGGCGATGGGCCCGAGGAGCCACCACAGCCCGAGGGCCACCACCGTGTCGGCCCACAGGGCGAGCTCGAGCCGGTTGCCGCCGGCACCGTGGACGACGGTTCCCACCCCACCGGCGGCCAGGGCGAGGACCGCCAGCGCCAACCGGGTCGAAGTCGGCTCTCCCGTGAGGAAGAGCGGCCCGAAGGCCGCCACCAGGGCGTACACCGCGGTCCGCCCCCACAGCAGCCGCTGCTGGAGGCGGGCGAACCCCGGGGCCTGCGAGATGGGTCGAGCGCTCAACGCGAATGCATCGGCGTGCCGGGAGGAGGGCTTGAGTTACGCCACTCAGGTCAGGATGCCCGTGGCGACGACGACACCGGCGAAGACGGCCATGACGGCCGACATGGAGAGGATGAAGTTCCGCGTCTGGTCGCGCAACGCGCCGTGGAACTCGTGCAGTCGGTCGTCGAACCGCACCATGTGCGCCTCGAGGCGGTCCATGCGCGTCTCGAGTGCGTCCATGCGGGTTTCGAGTGCGTCCATGCGGACTTCGAGTGCGTCCATGCGGGTGCTCAGGGCGGTCTCCAACCCGCGGAGGTCGGACTTCGTCGCCGGGTCGCCGTGGGTGGGGAGGTGCTGCATGAGGATCGCTGCGGGCTCGGCTCCGAGGACGGCTTCCAGCCGAGCATACAGGAGGTTGCGGTCACGGACGTCGGACATGTCGTCTCCTTCGCTCAGGTCCTCCGCCGCGGAAGGTACGGGGCGGGTACGACGGAAACGGGTCTCGAACCAGGTATGCCCCCGGGAGAGGCGTGGCGACGTCGGCGTTCCCTCGCCCACCACGGTCCGGAGCCATAGACTGGTCGGGGCCCACGACCGGTGGCAAGGAGGTGGCGTGTACTCCGTCGTCGTCTGCGACCTCTTCCACGGTGTGGATCCCGACCACCAGGTCGTCGTCTCCGGCTTCGCCACCGAGGAGGATGCCGTGGCGTACGCCCGACGGCGGGTCCGGCAGGGGATCGCGGAGCTCCGTCGACCGGGCGACACCCGGGAGGCGCTGCGCGACCGGTGGCGGAGCTTCGGCGAGGACTGCTGGGTGTCGGGTCCGGACGGCCCGGGGTACCGGGCCTCGTCGGAGCTCGACGCCTTCCTCGACGCCGCCATCACGCCGGAGCGATCCGAGCCGTCGGGACCGGGCTGATGGCCGGGGACCGGACGCCGCCGGATCTCGAGCTCGGGTACTACCGGGCGGCGGGCTCCGTTCCCCCACCCGGGCACGACGAGCTCGAGATCCGGCTCCGGGTGTCGGGGGAGGGTGAGGTCGCGTACTGGCCGGACTACCCGGGACCGAGCACCGTACCGTGGCGGGGCCGGTTCCCCGTCGACACCGAGGAGCTCGTCGCCGTCTACCGGCTCATCGAGGCCGCCGGCGTGCTCGTCGCGGAGGACCCGGAGCCGGCCGAGACCGCCATCGGCGGGCCCGTCGAATGGGTGACGGTGATCGCCGACGGGCGCCGGTTCACGCTCCGGCGCGAGTCGGATCACCTCCGCAACGCCGTGTTCCGCGCCGCGGCGGACACGATCCGCTCGTGGGTCCCCCACGACCTGTGGGACGAGCTGGAGCGATGGTCGGTCCCGCCGGACGAGGAGGGGCCCGGAGCACCGTGAGGGCTGTGGTGGCCGATACCATGACGCTCGCGACGATGCCGAAGGGAGGAGCCCCATGAAGCTCGAAGAGGCGTTGCGCTTCCTCGCGGACCGGCACCGTGGGGTCCTCGCCACGATCAGGAGGGACGGCCGGCCGCAGCTCTCCAACGTCGTCTACCTCTGCGAGGGCGATCGGGTCCGGCTCTCGACGGCGGCGGATCGCGCCAAGGTCCACAACCTCCGTCGGGACCCCCGGGTGTCGCTCCACGTCACCACCGGGGAGTTCCATCCCTACGTCGTCGCCGAGGGGACCGCCGAGCTCTCGGTGCCGTCGACGGCAGCGGGCGACGCGGTCGGGCGCGAGCTCGCCGAGATCTACGAGCGGATCACCGGCGCGCCGCATCCCGACTGGGACGAGTTCGACGCGGCCATGGTCGCCGAGCGGCGGGTCGTGCTCTCGTTTCGCGTCGAGCGGGTGTACCCGCGATAGCGGTCTCCCGACGCCGGCACGCCATCGCGAGGAGTTTCGAATCGACACGACACTAGGTTGGGTGACGAGCACGAGAGGAGGAGGAGATGAGCGACGAAGACCGTGAGAACCTCGGCCCACTGGCCCCGCTCCTGGGTGTGTGGGAAGGCGACGCAGGCGTCGACACGGCACCCTCGGCCGAACGCGGCACGGCGGTGAGCCGGTTCCGGGAGCGGACCGTGTTCGAGCCGACGGGACGGATCGACAATCACGAGCAGACCCTCTACGGGCTGCGCTACTTCACCGAGGCGTGGCGGCTGGGTGCCGAGAACACCTTCCACGAGGAGGTCGGCTACTGGCTGTGGGACGCCGAGAACGGCCAGGTGTTGCGCTGCTTCGTCGTGCCGCGCGGCATCACGATCGTCGCCGGGGGGGACGCGACCGCCGACGCGACGTCGTTCCGACTCGCCGCGGAGCGGGGGTCGACGACGTACGGCATCACCGCCAACCGGTTCCTCGACCGGGAGTTCCGCACCGTCCGCTTCGAGGAGACGGTGACCTTCGACGGCTTCGACACCTTCAGCTACCGGGAGGACACCGAGTTGGAGCTCCCCGGTCGGGACGGGACCTTCCACCACACCGACGAGAACACGTTGCACCGCGTCGACTGAGCGGCGCGACCACCTTCGCGATGACGGGCCCCGGCCGTGCCGGGGCCCGTCATCGCCTCCCCGCCGGACCGGTAGGGTGCCCCGCGACGGACCGTGGCGCCCCCCGACGCGGCGACGGCGGCCCGTGGGGGGCCAGAGCGCGGAAGAGAGGAGCCGGCGATGGAGCTCGCGGAGTTCACCGACGTTCGCTACGAGGTCGAGGACGGCCTCGCCTGGATCACCATCGACCGCCCCGAGGTGTACAACGCCTTCCGGGGCAGGACCGTCGACGAGCTGGTGAGGGCGTTCAAGGCGGCCTGGGCGGACCCCGAGGTCGGGGTGGTGGCGCTGACCGGGGCGGGGGAGAAGGCGTTCTGCACCGGCGGGGACCAGAAGCAGCGGGCCGCCACCGGCGACTACGGTCCCACCGAGACGGGTCTCTTCGAGGTGGAGGCGCTCCACCGCGTCATCCGTGAGATCCCCAAGCCGGTCATCGCGGCGGTGAACGGGTACGCCATCGGAGGCGGCCACGTCCTCCACCTCCTCTGCGACGTGACCATCGCCGCCGACGGCGCCATCTTCGGCCAGACCGGACCCAAGGTGGGGTCCTTCGACGCCGGATTCGGCACGGCGTATCTGGCGCGGGTCGTCGGGGAGAAGCGGGCCCGGGAGATCTGGATGTTCTGCCGTCGCTACGACGCCGCCACCGCCCACGCCTGGGGCCTCGTCAACGAGGTCGTGCCGCTCGTCGACCTCCGATCCACGGTACGGCGCTGGGCCGACGAGGCGCTGGCGCTGAGCCCGACCGCCCTCAAGGTGCTCAAGCACTCCTTCAACGCCGACACCGAGCACATGGCAGGGTTCGCCCAACTCGCCTTCGACTCCCTCGACCTCTTCGTCGGGACCGACGAGGCCAAGGAGGGGTACCGGGCGTTCGTGGAGAAGCGCCCCCCGGAGTTCCGGCGGAGAAGCTGAGGGGATCCCGGGGGCCTCATCCCGCCGTCGCCCAGATCCCGACGGCCAGGGTGGCCGCGGTGAGGAGGCCGGCGCGGATGCCCCAGGAGCGGACCGTGCGTCCGTCGATCTCCACCTCCGGCCAGGGGACACGGTCGGTGGGGGAGGGGCCGGCGCCGAGCCGGGGAGCGCCGGCGTCGTGGTGGGGATCGTGGTGGGCCGGCGTCTCCGCGGAGGGGGACCGGCGCCGGACCAGCCGACCTCCGAAGGAGTTGGCGAGCACCGCGGTGACCGAGGAGATCATCGCCACCATCGCCCACACCGGGCTGATCACCCCGGTGGTGGCCAGCGGTACGCCGATGCCGTTGAAGGAGAAGGCGAGGAGGAGGTTCTGCTTCGTCTTGCGGTAGGAGGCGACCCCGATGTCCCGGGCTTCGAGGACTGCGGCGAGACGGTGACCCATGACGACGACGTCCGCCGACTCGATGGCGATGTCGGTGCCGGTTCCGACGGCCACGCCGACGTCGGCCTGGGTGAGCGCCGGGGCGTCGTTGATGCCGTCACCCACCATCATCACCCGGTGCCCCTCTCGTTGCCGGCGTCGGATCTCCTCCGCCTTCCCCTCGGGGAGGACCTCGGCACGGACCTCGGTGATGCCCACCTGCGCGGCCACCGCGGCCGCGGTGCGGGGGTTGTCGCCGGTGACCATGATCGGCGTGAGACCTCGGGCACGCATCTCCCGGACCGCGGTGGCGGCACCGTCGGCCACCACGTCGGCGATGCCGAGCAGCCCGAGCAGCCGGCCGTCACGGGCCACCCCGATGACCGTCTCGCCCCGTTCCTCGAGCCGGGCGACACCGGCTTCGAGTCCGGCGAGATCGACGCCGCGGTGGGC
>CAZPAV010000062.1:0-12758 GCA_964584755.1 uncultured Acidimicrobiaceae bacterium | reverse complement strand
CGGACTCATAATCCGTCGGTCGCAGGTTCGAGTCCTGCCGGGCCCACCGGCGAAAACCCTTGTGGTTATTGGGTTTTTGGCGTTTCTGGTCCCGTCGGACTCACGCCCAGGTCGCCGCCAGGCCGCGCTCAGGCCGCGGGAATCTGAGGAACCGCGGCCTGCGACCGGGTCCGATCGGGGGTGCTGGCCGCTCTGTCCCGTGCGGGGAGAGGTGTTGGGGACGTCACGAAGGACGACGTGACGCTCAGTTCCTGGCAGTCACTCGTCGGAGGCGTTGAAGCGCCCGGCGGTATCGCTGCCGGGCTGTGGCGGGGTGGAGTCCGATGGTGTCGGCGATCGTGCGGAAGCCTCGCTCGCCGAGGATCCGGAGGGTCACGATCGTGCGATCGGGTGGAGCCAGGGTGGTCAGCGTGGTCGTTGCTTCGATGGCCATGTGCCGATCGATCACCTGGTCGGCGGTGGGATCTGTATCGGGAGGGCTGATCGTCGCGGCGAGCTGCTCCGGACGCGTCCGTTTCCGAGTTCGATGCCGGTGGCGGGTGACGTTGTGGGCCACGGTCATGAGCCAGGCGATCGACATCGGGCAGTCGGCGAGCCGGTCTCGCCGGACCCAGGCCGTCAGGTACACGTCGGCGAGCGCGTCGTCGATCTCGTCTTGGGGTAGCTGCCGGGCCAGGTATCGCCGTACCTGCGGTGCGGTTGCGTGGTATGTCTCGATCCACCACCGGTCGTCGCTCATCGGTTCCTCCTCGCCGTCTCGGTTCATATGTGTCCGGCACGGGTGCGTCCGTTTCACCTTGTTCAGTGTCCGGATACCCATGATTCGTCGCGGGAGGGTTTCGGGTTCCCGGGGGGACGAGGAAGATCGCGCGTCACATTCCGTCCTCTGCGGGCATTACAGGGGTAGGAGACACCGGCGAAGCGGTGTCGCGGAAGGAAGGAATGCAGGATGGGATCGAGTTTGCGGCGTCTGACATCGATCGGCCTGACCGCGGCTGCGTTGGCGTTCTTCTCGACCGCGCCGGCCTGGGCGGGTTCCCCACCCGATGTTGCGGTGACGCCGGCTCCCTCGGTCGTCGAGCGCACCGCGCCCGCGGAACCGCTCGGGGGACCGGGGGTGCTCTCGAACGGCGCGGATTGTCAGGGATGCTACGCCTGGGCCTCGATCAACGAGTACAGCTCGTGGCCCGGCGTCAAGGTGAGAGCGAAGACACGGAACTACGCCAGCGAGATCATCGATCGTCAGGAAGCCCATCTCGCCTTGGTTGCCGGCAGCGCTTGCTACCAGGGTGACTACAAGTACACGGGCGGAACGGGCTACGAGTACAACCGGGAGGACGGCTCCCTCGTCGACTCGGGCTGGAAGTACGGCGGCCACGGCTGGTGGACGAACGCCAATGGCCATGAGTGGCTGGACGACGGCGCGACGTGGACCGTGTCGGGTGGTGCCGATATCTGCCGGCAGTACTGATGGGCCCGCAGACGGCAGTCGTGTGGCGGCTGGTCGGCTTGGGCGTCGCGGCGGCCCTCCTCGCCGCGGCGTGCCAGGCACCGACCCGTCCCGCGGCCACGGCGTCGTCATCGTCGGTCCCGCCGTCGACGGTCGCCTCTGTCGTCGTGGGGCAGGTGGCTCCTCCGACCGGGTTCCGCGGCGGTGTGCTCACCGGGATCGGCCCCACGTTCGATCCTGGTGAGGGCGTGGAGGACTGGGCGTGGAAGCTTCCCGCCGTCGCTCCCGAGCACGTGGCTGCCACGGTCCGGTTCACCACGGAACTGTTGAACCTGAACTGTGAGAACTTCCCGGCGCAGCTCGCTTGCCCGGCTCCTGAGGACGCGGTGCTGCTCCATCGCTTGTCCGGGCTCTGGGATCTGGACCGTCGGGTGGTTTTCCAGGGTGCGGGAGGAACGTCCGGCCGGGTCGACATCTACCGCGCGGGACCGGGCCGTCAGGAAGACGACGCGGACTTCGCGCTCCCCGGAGCCGAGAGGGGGGCGCATTGTCTCGTGCTTGCCGCGTTCGAGGATGACGCGACGATCGTCGAAGGACAGTTCCCGGACCACTCGAACTCGGGATTGTGGCTGGTCTCCGTCGGTTCCGATGATCCGGATCGGTGTGGAGCCCCCGACTATGAGGGACGTTGGTGGCCGATGGACGAAGACGGGATCGTCCTCGGCGACTGTGCAGAGCCGTTCCTCACCGATCGACCCCGACAGTACGCGGCCGGCGTGGCAGCGGACACCGACGGGTTGTGGGCGGTGCTGCCGCGTTGTGGAACGCCGGGGACCTCCTTCGCGGTGTTCGCCGTCGATGGGGTCCTCCAAGGCGCCGGTGACACGTTGGCGCCGTTCCGGATCCCCGCCACCGATGCTCCCGGTGTCGTCGTTCCCGTCGACCGGCCCGACGGGTGGCTGCGCGTACTCGTCGCTGCCCGCCGCCCAGGCAACGACCACGGGCCTCGAGTGCTCAGGAGCCGACCCTGGCTGCCGAACGGTATGGCAGGACCATGACACGCTGTGTAGTTCGTCGCGGGACGGTTTCGGGCTCCCCGGCCGGCGAGGAAGATCCCGTGTCACATTCCGCCGTCTGCGGGCATTACAGGGGTAGGAGACACCGGCGAAGCGGTGTCACGGAAGGAAGGAATGCTCGATGGGATCGAGTTTGCGGCGTCTGACATCTATCGGACTGGCCGCGGCTGCATTGGTTCTCGCCATCGCTTCGCTCCCAGCTTCCGCCGGGATGGTGCTGGACGAGCTTGGTGTCGAAGATGCGGGAGGAGCGGCGGTGCAACCGGCGGGGGGTGCTGCATGGTCACATGGTGTGGGAGCGTTGGCGAAAGGTTCAGACGTTGTGCGCGTGGTTGACGCGTGGGTCGCGCCTGACGGGAGATACCGGGTCGTCAGTCGCGATCCTCGAGGCCGAATCACAGAGGATGTGGTGTGGGATGGTTTGAATCAGGTGACGTGGGTGACTGTCGAAGGTGTTCCGACCCAGCCGCTCCTCGGCGAGAGTCCCAGCCACTATGCCATCGATCTACCTCCACCCGGAAGAGTGCGATCGGTTGGCTTCGATCTTCAGCTCACGAAGGACCCGGATCGCGAGCTACCCAGGTCATGGGTCCGGAGCTACCCCGACGGCAGCAAGGTCGAGTTCGACATCGCATGGGAGTGGAGCGTACCTGACGAGGCCACACTGGTCCGGATGGCAGACGTCGCTGCCGTCATCCCGATCGCACAGGAGGCGCATGTGGCGGATCTTGATGGTGGCCAACCAGCACCGCTGGCTACGGGATCGAACTCGCGGCTGTTCTATTCCCAAGGAGCGCCGGGCCCGTGCGTGTACGCCTACAACTACCGAAACACGTCGACCGGCTACTTCCGGGCGAGCAGCGAGTACCGTGGAAACTGCTACTACATGTGGGTCACGCTATGGGGCGGCTCAAAGGTGACCAACGACGGATCGTGTCTGATCACGTATTGGCTCGGATCGGGTCCGTACAAAGCGGCCCAGCTATCTTCGAAGTACGTGTACACGAACGCTGCCGACACATGCTCCAACCACTTCGGGTGGTCAGCAGACTGGTTGTACTGGGTCGAGTTCGCCGGGTTGGACGACGGCGTATGAGCGGGCATCCGACCGCCGATCGACGCCTCGAGGAGCTCCGGCGCGAGTTGGCCCGCATCCAGGAGGAACTGGGCGACCTGCCCGAGGGTGCCTTCGACGACCGGATCCGACTGAGGGAGCGCCAAGCAGACCTGCGAGCTGAAGCGCGGCGATTGGCCTTCTCGTCGGCCTCGGCGGAGTCCGAGGCGGACCTGCGCGACCGGTTGCGGCGGTTGCGCCTGGAGTTGGAGCGGAGATCGAGCGGCAGGGTCAGCCATGCCGCGGCCGCACAGACAGGCCGTGGAGGTGGGATCGATCCTGCAATGGTCCATGAACTGAACCGTCGCATCGACGAGGGCACGGGCATCGAAGGTCTCCGCAGAGAGATCAGGGAACTCGAACGCCGTCTTTCGGCACTGCGAGAACCCGATGATTGAGTCGCACGCCGGGGCCTTCCCTGCGGAGTCACGTCCAGGGAACCGCTCCGGCTACATCGGGTAGACGTTGCCGAGCTCGAGGATCTGCCAGCCCGACGGGCCGCGGCCGAGCACGATGTTGACCTGCCAACCCACCTCGGCGAGGTCGCTCGCCTCCCGGGGGACACGGACCGGGCCCACGTCGTCGAACCACAGCTTGCCCGGCTCGACGTGGGAGATGACGGCGTAGTCCTCGAAGTAGTCCTCATCGGACAGCTCACCCCGCAGCGGAGGCGAGGCTTGCATCACCCGGTAGAGGATCTCGTTGAGCCGTTCGGCGCGGGGGAGGAGCCGTCCGGCGTCGGCTCCCATCTCGGCGGCGTCGGCCGCGAGGTGCTCATCGACATAGCCCCGCTCATCCAGCCACTTGGCCAGCTTCTTGGTGACGGTTCCGGCCTTGCGGCGCAGGTCCTCGGAGGCCATCACCTTGCGGATGAGGAACCAGGCGAGGAACTCGTAGTAGTGCTCGGTGATCTTCTCGGGACCGAACGTCCGGCAGAACGCACCCATCTCCTCATCGGTGGACCCCTCCCCGAAGGCTTGCTCGAAGCGTTGCCGCTCGTCGCCCACCAGGGATGCGTGCCCGTACATGTTGAGGCTGTCACGCAGCAGCGAGATCACGGCCTCGTAGTCCCGGAAGGTCCGTTCGCTGAGCCGGGCCTGTTGCTCTTGGAGGAACGCGTCGAGAACGTCGTCGATGGTCGGCATGCGACGCAACATAGTCCCGCCGGCATCCGACCGGTCCGCTCGGCTTTCGCTATGCAGGCCCTCCCGGGCCATCTGACCGGAGCGGAACGACCGACTCATCGGTGCCGGCGTTCCCCGAAGCTACGAGACGCCGTCGAGCAGCCATCCGGGTTTCGCCGAGCCGAACCGCCAGCTCCTCCATCTGGGAGGGGAAGAGGTGCCCGTAGGTGTCCATCGTCACGGTGATCGACGAGTGGCCGAGATGCTCCTGGATGGCCTTGGGATGGGCACCTTCGGCGATGAGCAGGGCGGCGCAGGTGTGCCGCAGGTCGTGGATCCTGAGGCCGTCGGGAACGTCCACCGCCCGGACCACCGGCAGCCAGACGCGGCGCCGGAAGTTGGTGTGACGTATGGGCGTGCCGTCGGGTGAGCGGAACACGAAGCCGTCGAGGTCGTCGCCGCCGTACCGGGTCAGATGCCCGGCGAGCTCGTCCCGGACGAACCCCGGAAGGACGACGGTCCGCCGTTCGTACGTCTTCGTCGGGCCGAAGTAGACGGCACCGGCGACCACGGCCATCGACTCGGCGACCTCGACTCGGGATCGCCGCAGATCGAGGCGCCGGCGGCGAACCGCAACGGCCTCACCCCACCGCAGACCGCCGTAGGCGAGGAGGTAGACGAGCGCCCGGTACCGGACGTCGATGGCGCCGGCAAGCAGCTCGACCTGTTCGGCCGTGAGGAACAGTTTCTCCCTCCGCTCGGCCCGAGGCACCTTGACGCCCGACGCCGGGTTGGCGGCGATGAGACCGGCGTCGACGGCGACCGCCAGGGCCGAGGACAGCACCTGGCGGGCTTGCCGGATCCGAGAGGCACTCAGCCCGGATGCCTCCAGGTCGGTGACCCACGTGCGGACCATCATCCGATCGATGCGTCCGAGCTCGAGGGCGCCGAACCGAGGGAGCACGTGCCGGCGCAGGAGCGAGCGGTAGTCGTACCGGGTCTTCGGCTTGAGGTGGACGGTCGTCGCCATCCACCGGTCGGCCCACTCCTCGAAGCTGGTCTTCCCCAGGGCCGGGTCGATCCAGCGCCCGTGGGCCTTGTCGACCTCGACCGTGGCGAGAAACCGTTCGGCGTCGATCTTGCGGGTGAATGTCCGTGACCGCTCGCGGCCATCGGGACCCCGGTACCGGGCCCGCCACCGTCTCGGCCCTCGCTTTTGCACGTGCGCCATCTCGTACCTCCTCGGCTCTCTCCCCAACGTACCGGCCGGGAGCGACAGGCGGGAGGGGCAAGGACTCGCGAATCGTGCCGTGAAACCCTGTCACCAGAGTGTCGAGAACCCTCTCATTTGAGTGTCATGCCGTTGCGAGAAGCATCGAGCAAGCCTCCTCTCCGGTCTGAACAAACCCTTGTCCCGCAATGGTTTCCGGAGGCCTGAAAGAGTTTCTGACACTCTGGTGAAAGGGTTGCCCGGTCTCATGGTGTGCATGATCCCGCGTCGACCCACCGCGCTCCGTCGCGAACCGCTTCGTGCTTCTGCCACCGGTTTGCGACAAACGACGCTGATCCAGACCTCCGAGAGCCCGACGACCACAATCCGAGCACGATCCCGAACCGGTCCCACCGTCGCCCAACTGGTACCGAGGAGCCGTCCGAGCAGTTGTCACGTCTCGGGCAAGGGAACAGCCGCAGACAGAGTCGCGCCTCCCCGCGGACCCCGTTCAACCCCACACGCACGTGCAACACAGTTGCCGGTGTCGACATGTTTACACGGAGGCCGATGATGGAACCCGACCGCCGCACCTTGGCGAACATCGACCGGAAGGTCCTCTCAGGACTCGGCCGGCAGGAGCGCTCCCGGATGGTGCGGCTCCCGATCTCCGACGCGCTGTGGGCGACGTGGCGACGCTACTGCGACGCCGCCGGCATGCCGCTGGGCCGAGCGGTCGCCGCGCTGATCGTCCAGGAGCTGCGCGGCGTCGTCGAACCATCCGGGGATGGTGGCACCCGGTTGGTCGCCGAGCGGGCTGTCGAGGAGCTCGCGGCACGGGAGCAGCGGCTCGTCGTTCGGGAGCGGGATCTCGTGGCGGAAGCACAGCGGCTGCGGGGATGGGACGAGCGGCTCCGCGGCCGCGAGGCGGACCTGCTGGCGCGGGAGCATCGACTCGAGGTGGCCTCCAGAGCTGTCCGTCCGCAGACGGCACCTCGGAAGGTGGGCCGGAACGAACGCTGCCCTTGCGGCTCCGGCCGGAAGTACAAACACTGCCACGGGCGGTGAGGCTCGACGGGCTCTGACCCGTCTACGTGAAGCCGTTCTCTTCGAGGGCGGTGAGCAGTCGGCCGACGAATGTGGTGCAGGCGGCTTGGACGGTGGCGGCCTCGAGGATGCCGGTGAGGGCGCGGACGGCCATCCGGGTTCCAAGGCTGCGGGGTGTGCCGAACAGCGAGTCGAGCAGGGTGACAGCGATCCGGGTCACGTCGGCGCAGCGGGGGTCGTCGAGGAGCAGACAGACGTCCCGTCCGATGCTTTCGGGTGTCGTGGACATGAAGATGCGCAGGACGTCACCGGCGTCCTTGTCGGTGAGCCGGTCCGGCTGTTCGCGTCGGTCGTCGATCTTGTGGACCTTGGCGACCAGCAGCGCGGCATGGCCGGCGACGTCGACGACGATGCGTCGAGGATCGGCATCGTCGAGGGCCCGGATCTCGATGGGCGAGTGGTCCACGAGGGCGCCTTCGAGGCCGGTGGTCTTGCGGGCGGCACGCTTGCCGTGCTCGCCGCCGAGGCGAACCCCTCGGCGTCCTCCCGGCGGTGCGACCGATGTTGGCACGATGAGGTCCACCGGGACGACCAGATCGTCGATGCGTCCGGGTACGGTGATGTGGGCTTCCCAGATCCCGGGTTCGGGATGGCCGGTGTCTTCGTTCTTGAGGCGGAGTCCGGCCTGACGCATGGCGGTCTCCAGGCCTGGACGGGCTGCGAGGAGGTTCGGGTCGATGGTGAGGTCGGCGTCGGTGGTGTGCGGCGGGTAGCCGGGGAGCGGCACCGTGCGCAGGTAGACGGCTTGGGCGCCGACGAGGACGAGCGCGTCGAGGTGATCTGACAGGGCGTCGAGGACGTCGAGGAGGACCCTGCGGGCGGCCACATACTCCGGGTCGACCCTCGTCATCGGTCGACCAGCGGATTCGGGGAGGTGTCGAAGTCGTCGGCTCGCCACCGGCCCTCGTTGGTGCGCATCCACTCGACCAGGGCTTGGCCTTCGGCGGGCATCCGACCGATGCCGGTGAGACAGTCCGCGGCGAGCTGGGTGACCGAGACGTAGGTCACCTCGTCGGTGTTCCAGGAGCGGGCGTAGGCGGCGGCGTCGTAGGGGCGGGCGAGGATGACGTTGGCGCCGACGTCGGCGGGAAGGAGCCCAAGCGTCTCGGCGATCTCGGCAGGGTCGTCGGCGTAGACGACGGCGACCGCCGGCGCCGCCACCGGTGCAAGGAGATTGGCGCCCAGGGATCCGGTGACCGCCCAGCGGGTTTCGAGCTGGGATGCCGCCAACACCGCAGGCAGGTCCCGAACGACGCCGGGTGCGACCCACGTCGAGGTGGAGTTGGCGTCGAGCAGGCGGTAGGTGCTCGTGAGTTGGGTGAGCAACGCCGGCCAATCCACCTCGGTCACCGGGCCCCGACGTTCCCGGAAGACCAACCGCTCTTCTTCCAGGGCCTTGAGCACCCGAGACGTGTAGCCGGGATCGGTCCCGACCGCTGCGGCCAGCTCCCGCACCCCGTACGGTGGGGTCACCTCGATCATCGTCTTCAGCAGCGCCCATGCCTTGGGGCCCCGCAGGCTGGGGGAGCCCTGCGGTCTCGGTGCGGGGTTCTTCTCCGCGCCGTCGACGCGCACGACGAGACCGGGCTCGTCGAGGATCAGGTCGATGTTCCCGGTCGGGTCGATGAACCCGACCCCGAGCCGTCGAAGGACCTCACGGGTGCGGGGGCTTCCCCAGGGTGCAACGACGAGCCCTTGCCCCTCAGGGTTCTCGCTCAGGTAGGACCGAAGCCGCGCCGCGACCTCGGCGGCGATCTTCGGGGTGACGGCCGGCTGGTACCCGACGATCAGCCGAGTCCTGCGCCCGCCTCCCGGCGCCCCGATCGTGATCACCGCGTCAGGTCGCCACACCCCACGTGGGGGACGAGGTTGCAGTTCCACGTCGACTGACCACGACGACGGGAGCTGAGCGCGCAGCGCCTCGACCGCCGACTCGATGATCTGCCGAGCCGAGGTGGCCTCGTTGCTTCCGCGAGTCAAAACCGTACTCATGATGTCTAAAGCATACTGTTGTCCAGTCGAAACAATAAGCTATTCTAGGCAACAGCAGCGGGAGCCTCCCGACCGTTCGCCATGGGCTCGGATCTCCGGCGCCTTTCGTTGTGCGCCCCGTGCGAGACTGACGGGATGTTCACCGTGCATGCGACTAGGAAGCTGCTGAATCGGGTGCGCCGACCGGTGACGCCTCCGGCGGTGGATCCGGATACGGCGCTGGGCAACTGGTACGCCAACGCGCTCTTCTGGCGGCCCCAGGTGGCGCTGCTGGTGAACGAACGGACGCTGTTCCCTGTGGCGATGCCGCTGGCGCCTGGGGCGACGCTCCTCGAGCGGTTCCCCGATGCCCTCGGAGAGGTGCTTCACGCCCGTGGAGTCCGCGCCGACTTCGTGGCCGCCGAGATGGCGGCGATGGTCGAGGGCCGGTACGCCAAGACGGCGAGCCGCAGCGTCCTCGGGTCGATGAACGAGTTCGTGTATCTCGCCGGGGCGTACCGAGACCAACGGGGAGCCGGCGATCTGGTCGCTCTATCGCTTTGGCTGGCGCAGACTCCCTGTGGGCCGCTGTACGGCAGCTACGTCACCCCGGAGGCCGCGCTCGACGCCCTCGTCGACGAGTGGGCCGCCGGTCGGAACGAATGACGGTGGTGACGACGAGCACAGAACACGATCCGAAATGGGCGCTTCGAGTGAACGCATCGAGCGACGCCCTCGTGCGCGAAGCAGCGGCATCCGTGGGCGTCTCGGTGGCGACGTTTGTCGAGCAGAGCGCGGTGGTCCGAGCCGAGGCGGTGCTCGCAGCGCACAGAGCGACCGATCTCGGTCTCTCGCCATGGTCCCGATTCTTCGAGGCCCTCGACGAGGCACCCGCCGCCGTTCCCGAGCTCGTCGACCTGTTCTCCCGGCCGCGCTGTATCCCGGAGAACTGATCGGCCCGGCGGATCCGGGAGCCGGTCGAGGAGACCCGGGAGTTCACCGCCGGGCCGTCAGGCCGCGGCTAGGCCGCGGGAGGTCGAAAAACGACGGGAAACGACGAGAACCGATGAGCACCGAAAACCCTTGCCAGCATTGGATTTCTCGCCATTCCTCCTGGTCAGCGAAACCCTCTGCTTCGACCTCATAATCCGTCGGTCGCAGGTTCGAGTCCTGCCGGGCCCACCGCCGCGGTGCGTTGTGACTGCCGGGTCTGCTGCCTGTCCATAGGAGGGGGACCTCAGGTCTCCTCCGTCGCTCGTGTCGGTCCGGGTTGCTGGCGCTCGCGGTCCTGAGGGGCACCCTCCGACACCGAACGCGACACGAGAGGAGCCCAAGTCACAAGACGAACCATCGAGGAACGCCGCGCTCACGGACCGGGACTTCGGTGGTTCGAGTCACTCCTTCTCCGACTGGTCCCACCGACCTCGGGCGCCAGCTGTTGACCAGCCATGGCTTCGACCGGTCGCGCCCCGCCGGCAGGCGCTGACACGGTTCCCCTCGGTGCCGGACTCCCGGGGTCCAACGTCCGGGCCTCCTACGGTGCGAAGGCTCTCTAGTGGCCTGACCAATTCGACCATTGTTGCGATTGACACGGCAGATTGGTCATACCTATAGTCGCCATCGGTTCAAGCCCCGCAGCCGGGCCCACGCAAACCGGAGGAGAAGTCATGCGGTTCCGACGAAGAAACAGAACGCTGATCGCCGTCGCCGCGCTGCTAGCGATGGTTGCTGCGGCGTGTTCATCAGGGACAACCACGACGACGACTGCCGGCTCGGTGACTAGTCAGGGGCAGACGACATCCAGCACGCAGGGGCAGGTCCCGTCGACGACGGCCGCTCAAGCGCCCAGCACCACCGCGGCGCGTGAAACGCCCCAGATTGGTTTCGCCTGGACCGACCCGTCGATCGAGGTGTTCGTCCCGCTGAAGGCAGGGGCTCTGGAGGAAGCCGCCGCCCGTGGGTACAAGGTGCTCTTCAGCAACAACGGTGGTGACCCAGCCGCCCAGCTTGCCGACATCCAGACGTGGATCGGACTGGGTGTGGCTGGTCTGGTAATCCTCCCTCTCGATCCGGATGCAACGACGAACCTTGCCACACAGGCCCAGGAGGCCGGAGTCGTCGTGATCGGCTACTCCGATCACATCAAGAACGAGGACGGGTCCACCACGTTCGACCACGTGCAGGGTGGTACCGATCTCGGAAAGAACGCTGCCGATTGGATCAACGAGCATCTGGACGGCAAAGGGGTCGTTGGCCTGCTGACAATCGATACCATGGAAGTGGGTCGCCAGAGAATCGACAACGCGGTGAAGGTCATCGAGGCTGAGACCGACTCGGTCATTGCCGACCGCCAGACGGCGGTCACCGCGGCCGACGCACTGCCCGTCGTCCAGTCGATGCTCCAAGCGCACCCTGACCTGAATGTCGTTCTCTGCGTTGCCGACGACGGATGCCTCGGCGCGGCGCAGGCTTTCAAGGGTGCAGGCATAGACCCCAGTGGCGTGTACATGGCTGGATGGGATGGAGCCCGACCCGCATTGGAGCAGATTGCCGCTGGCGACAGCTACATCAAGGCCGATGCGGCCCTCGACTTGATGGAGATCGGCCGGTCGGTCGTGTACACGGTGGACTACGCGATCAACGGCGGTGGTGACCCCAACGTCGTCCATCAGTACGTCATCGTCGACACCTCCACTCCCGGCGAAGTCCAACGCCTCCTGGACGCCTACCAGTCCTGATCCGACAGACGAGCGGCACGGGGACCAGAGCGTGGGCAGCGTGAACCTCGAAGGGAGGAGCGAGGCGGCAGGTGCGGTTGCCAGTCTGCGACCGCACCTGCCGTCGACGGGAAGGGCGGCTGCGAACGAACGGCGCCGTCGGATCCTCCGCTGGGCACAGCAGAGCGGTGTGCTGTTCGCGCTGCTCGCGCTGGTTCTGCTCTTCTCGATGACGACTGACCGGTTCTTCGTCCGCGGGAATCTCACGATCGTTGCCTTGCAGATCGCGGTGATCGGGATCGTGACCGTCCCGGGAGCGATGTTGGTCCTCAGTGGATACGTCGACCTCTCGGTCGGCTCGGTCATGATCTTGTCGGCCGTCGGATTCGGCCAGCTGTTCGACGCGGGCGTGCCGATCGGCTGGGCGGTACTGGCCGGTCTGGCGATTGGTCTGGTGTGGGGTTTGCTCGTCAACGGCTATCTCATCGCCTACCTGGGGTTCTCCCCCATCGTCGTCACCTTGGGCGGGTTGGCCCTGGCGCGAGGGTTGGCGCAGGCGTGGAGCCAGGGGATCACCGTCTTCGGGTTCGGTGACACCTTCGGGTTCTTCGGGACCGGACGGTGGCTGGAGATCCCCATCCCCGTGTGGGTGTTCCTGGGAGTCGCTGCCATCGGATACTACGTGTGGAACGTCGGGCCCTGGGGCCGCCGGATGACAGCCATCGGATCGTCCCCCGATGCTGCGCTCTCCCTGGGTGTGCGCATCCGCAAGATCCCGCTGCTTCTCTACGGCGCATCCGGGCTGGCCGCCGCTGCAGGAGGGCTCATCTTCACGGCCCAGCTTGACGGAGCTTCGCTTTCCATTGGTCAAGGCCTAGAACTGCAGGTCTTGACTGCAATCCTGCTTGGGGGGGTGAGTTTCACGGGTGGGCGCGGGACTTTCGGCGGCGTTCTCAGTGGCCTGCTCTTCCTGGGAGTGCTGCGCAACG
>CAZPAV010000061.1:0-12766 GCA_964584755.1 uncultured Acidimicrobiaceae bacterium | reverse complement strand
CCGGTGCGGGCTGATGGCGTGTCGCGGGTGGGCGGGGTGCGGTGGGGGGGCCGCGCGGGGGGGGGCGCGGGGGCGCGAGGGGGGGCGGGGCGAGCGACGCGCGAGGGGGCGCACGGCGGCGGGTCAGGAGCGGAGCGGCGGGATGCGGGGGGGGGACGACGGCGTCGCACAGGTGGGCGGGGCAGAGGCGCCCCAGCTCGTCGAGGTCCTCCGCCGAGCGATCCTCCGCCAGCCAGGAGAGGACGCCGGAGGCCGCCCGGCGCCCGGCGGCGCACACCGGGCACCGGTCGGCCAGGAGGTCGTCGTCGACGCGGGCCGGACCGACGAACGGACCGCCGCCTCCCGAGGGCTCCGCGGCGTCGCCCCGGAACGGGGCCCCGGCGTCGGGTCCGGCGGCGAAACGGAGCGCGGCGAGGTCCCCCGTCGCCACCGCGGCGAGCGTCCGCTCCCGGTACGCGGCGGCGCGTCGCGCCTCTGGTGGCGGATCGGCGAGGAGCCGCCGCAGGTGCGGGATGCAGAGCGGGGCGTCGGGGTCGATGGGGAGGAGCACCTCGTCGAGGCGGCCCCGCCGCAGCGCACTGAGGACGTGGCGTGCCGCCTGCGCCTCGTCGCCGCAGGCCGGGCAGGCGGGACGCCAGGGCCCGTCCCGCTCGAGCCGGTCGTGCCAGCCGGCGAGGACGGCCCGGTACGCGGGCCCGGCGCGGGCGCCGTCGACCCGGGCGAGGAGATCCCGGGCGTGGCGGGCGCAGTAGCCGCCGCCGTCGCGGAGGCGGCGGCGGAACGCCGGTTCCCCGAACTTCTCCTGGAACGCCCAGAACCAGTGGCGGGAGCGGGCTGCCGCCACCGCCGCGCAGGCGGGACAGACCGCCGGGCCGGCGACCGGGCGGGCGGTCGGTTCCGGTTCGGTCCCCACGGCGGGCTCCTCGGCGGCGGCGATCGTTCGAGGAGCCATCAGTCCCGAGGGACGGTCACGGTGAGCCCCATCACCGGAGGGCATCCTACGCGTCCGCGGGCGTCGCGGGACGGCGCGTCAGGGCGTGAGGCGCTTGAAGACCTCGGCGGGACCGGTGCCGAGCCGCTCCCCGCAGGCGCGGGCCCACTCGCGGACGCGGCGGCGAAACGTCGTCGCCGCCGCCTCGTCCCGCTCGGCTCCACCCATCGTCGTCGTGCCCTGGGAGGTGTGGCAGAGGAGCGCCGCCACCTTCCGCTCCAGGAACGCCGCGGAGGCCGGCTCGGCGTGGTCGGGCTCGTCCGCGGACCACAGCAGGATCGCCGCCGGTCGATGCGCCGGGAGCTCCTGCTCGGGGAAGAAGAGCGGGTCCCGGGCGGCGACGACCCCGTCGACCGCGGCGAAGCCGGTCGCCCGATGGTCCGGGTGGAGCTGGTACCGCTCCCAGGGATCGTGGGAGAGGAGCACGTCGGGCCGGTGGCGGCGCACGAGCCGGCACACCGCCGCCCGCAGCTCGAGGGAGGGCTCGAGCTCCCCGTCCGGGTACTCGAGACGGACCACCTCGGCGACCCCGAGGGTCTCCGCCGCGGCGGCCTGCTCGGCGGCGCGACGCGCCGCCAGCTCGGCGGGATCCTGGCCCGGATCCCAGCTTCCCTTCGCCCCGTCGGTCACCACCGCCAGCGTCACCGTGCAGCCCGCCGCCGCCCAGCGGGCCAGGGTGGCGCCGGCGCCGAACTCCACGTCGTCGGGATGGGCCCCGACGGCGAGCGCCCGACCGGGCACCGCCAGGGGGGGCGGGGGGCCGGCGAGCGCGTCGTAGAGGTCGGCGTCCATCCCCCGAGCCTACGACCCGCCGTCGCCGGCGGGCGCCGCGGAGAGGATCCCGAGCCGCTCCGCGGCGGCGAGGTCGGCGGGCCGGTCGAGATCGAAGGCGAGGCCGGGGCGCACCAGCACCCGGCGGGGTCCGGGACAGGCGGCGAGATGCCGGGCGAAGCTCCCCGGGCCGTAGGCGAACGGGAAGCCGGGGAGCGTCGAGGCGACCACGCTCGTCCCCCCGTCACGGGACGGAGCCAGCACGGTGGCGATCGCCGCCTCCCGGGCGACCGCCACCAGGTCGGGGACGCCGAGGAGCGGCAGGTCGGCGTGCACCACCGCCCAGGGGGGGCTCGCCGCGGCGACGAGCGCCGCCGCCGCACCGTCGAGACCACCGCCGGCGGGCTCGACCACGACCCGGACGTGGCGGGTCTCCGCCCAGGCCGCCACCTCGGGGTCGCCGGTGACGACCGCCACGGCGCACCCGGCGGCCCGCGCCACCTCCAAGGTCCGGGCGGCGAGCCGGGCCACGAGGCGGCGGCGCCGGGGGCGGTCGAGGACCGGGGCGAGCCGGACCATGCCGTCGAAGGCGCGGATCGGCACCCCCACGAGGAGGGTCACGGCGCCTCGGCGAGGGCCTCGGCGAGGGTGCGGCGCGGCGGTGGCGGCCCGTCCCGCCACTCGGCGAGCTGGACGAGGACCCCGCAGGCGGAGCGGGGATGCACGAACGCCTCCCGCCAGTTGGGGGAGGCGCGGCGCTCGCCGACGACCCGGAAGCCGGCGGCGCGGGCCCGTTCGACCGCCTCGGCGAGGTCCGTCACCTTGAGGGTGAGATGGTGCACGCCCTCCCCGCGAGAGCGGAGGAAGCGGACGAGGAAGTGATCGTCGTCCCGTCCGTCCACCGGCTGGATCATCTCGAGCTTCCCGTTCGGCAGATCCCACTGGACCCAGCGGAAGTCCCGTCCGAAGCTCAGGCCGCCCTCCCGGAACCGCCCCCCGAGCAGACCGGCGAACGGGGCGGCACGGGCGATGTCCCACACCGCCACCGAGACGTGGTCGAGGCGCTCCACGAGGCCGTCGAGGACGTGGTCGATGGTCGGATCCATGGTCGCCGGAGCCTACCGCCCCCCGAGACCGGTCAGTGCGGCACCGCGATGCGCCGCTCGTACCACCGCAGGAGCAGGCTGAGGGCGACGGTGAGCGACAGGTAGAACGCGGTGAGCGTCAGGTACCCGGCCCGGAACTGGAAGCTGCTCCCCGTCCACAGTCGCGTCATCTGCGTCAGCTCACGGGCCGCGATGATGGAGGCGAGGGAGGAGTCCTTGAGCAGCGAGATGAGGTCGTTGCCCAGCGCCGGCATGATGTTCCGGATCGCCTGAGGGAGGATCACGAGGCGCATCACCTGGCGTTTCGTCAACCCCACCGACTCTCCGGCCTCGCGCTGACCGGAGGGGATCGACTCGATCCCGGCCCGGAACACCTCGGCGATGAACGCCGCGTAGATGATCGAGAGCGCCACCACCGCCCGGATCGCCTGACTGGGCTTGGGGGAGTGGAGGGCGTCGGAGATCATGGGGATGACGACGAGGGCGATGAGGAAGATCGTCACGATCACGGGGAGACCCCGGATGAGCTCGATGTAGTACATGGCGAGCTGGCGCCAGACGGTGCGCTTGGAGAGACGCCCCAGCGCGATGAACAGCCCGAAGAAGGTGGCGAGGACGAACGCCGCGGCGGTGATCCCCAGGGTGAGGACGAACCCCTGGCGGATGAACACGAAACCCTGGCGCCACTTCTCCCGGGTGAGGATCTGGAAGGCGATGATCGCCAGGGTCAACCCGATCCCGACGAGCCACCACGGGAACCCCGACCAGTCCAGTCCGGCGCTCCCCGGTGGACCCGGCTCGACGGTCGTGTCGCTCAGGATCTCCATGCTGCGCTCCTCTCGCCCGACACGCGCAGGAGGTTGGCAGATCCGGCGACACGCTGCACACCGACGCGACGGTGCCGGATCCGCGGATCCGGCACCGTCGGTTCGTCGGAGCGTCGCGGAGGGTCAGCCCTCGGGCTTGAACTCCACGAACCACTTCTCGGCGAGCTTGTCCAGCGTCCCGTCCTTCTTCATGTCCGCCAGCACGGCGTTCACCTTGTCGACGAGGTCGCTGCCCTTGGGGAAGATGAACCCGAGCGGATCGCTCTGGAGGGCCTCGTCGAGGAGCTTCACCTTGTCGGCGTTGGCGCCCTTGTACCCCTGACCGGCGGTGTCGTCGATGATCACCGCGTCCACGTCACCGGCGATGAGCGCCTGGACGGCGAGGCCGAACTGATCGAACGCGTCGATCCGCTGGTCGCCGACGAGCTTGACGCCCAACTCGTAGTTCGTCGTCCCTACCTGGGTGCCGAGCTTGTAGTCCCCGGCCTTGAACTCCTCCACGGTGCTGAAGCGGCTCTCGTCCTTCCGGACCATGAGCTTCTGCTCGATCACCATGTAGGGATCCGAGAAGTCGACCACCTGCTTGCGGTCCTCGGTGATCGAGATGCCGTCGGCGGCCACGTCATAGCGGCCCTGCCCCGTCTCCTCGATGACCGCGGGCCAGCCCGCCTCGACGAACTCGGCCTTGCAGTTCAGCCGCTTGCAGATCTCGTTCCAGGCGTCGTAGTCCCATCCCTGGCCCGACGTGGCGCCCTCGGGGATGAAGTTGTACGGCGGGTAGGCGTTCTCCACGGCGACCTTGATCGTCTTCCCGCCGAGGTCTCCGCCGGTGGAGCTGCTGCTCGAGCTGCACGCCGTGGCGACGATCGCGACGGCGGCGACGAGCACGAGGAACTTCTTCGTCCTACGCATGACCTTCCTTTCGCCTCGCTCGCTCGCCCGGAGGCGAGGGGGCCCCGAGGCTACTCGTCCCGGCGCCGCCGCGCACGAGGAGCCCGGCTCGGCGCGCGGCCCGACGCCCGGCCGGCGGATAGGCTGGCGGGGTGCGCAAGACGAAGATCATCGCCACCCTCGGTCCCGCCGTCGACGCCCCGGAGAGGATCGGGGAGCTCGTGGACGCCGGGATGAACGTGGCCCGTCTCAACTTCTCCCACGGCACCCGGGAGGAGCACCGGCGCCGTTTCGCCTGGGTGCGGGCCGCGGCGCGGGAGCGGAACGTGGCGGTGGCTCTCCTCCAGGACGTGCAGGGCCCCAAGGTGCGGGTGGGGACCTTCCCCGACGGCGGCGTCCTCCTCGAGGCGGGAGAGCGGGTGGAGCTCCTCCCCGGGGAGGGGGAGGGCGACGGCCGCCGGCTCCACGTCGCCTACCTCGACCGGGTCCACCTCGAGGAGGGGGCGAAGATCCTCCTCGCCGACGGGCTCGTCACCCTCGAGGTGGAGGAGGTCCACGACGACCGGGTCGTCGCCCGGGTGGAGACCGGAGGTCCCGTCGGGGACCACAAGGGCGTGGCGTTCCCGGGCGTCCGCACCTCCATCCCCGTCATCACCGAGAAGGACCGGGCCGACATCGCCTTCGGGATGGAGCTGGGCTTCGACTACCTCGCCATGTCCTTCGTCGCCTCGGCCGCCGACATCCGCGGGGTGCGTCCCGTCATCGGCGACCTGCCGGTCATCGCCAAGATCGAGTCCGCCCTCGGGTACGCCCACCTCCCCGACATCCTCGAGGAGGCGCACGGAGCCATGGTGGCCCGGGGGGACCTCGGGGTGGAGCTCTCCCTGGAGCGGGTGCCCCGGGCCCAGGTGGAGATCCTCCGGCTCACGAACGCCGCGGGGAAGGTGTCGATCACCGCCACCGAGATGCTCGAGTCGATGACGGTGTCGCCCCGGCCCACCCGGGCGGAGGTCACCGACGTCTACCGGTCCGTGCTCGACGGGACCGACGCGGTCATGCTCTCCGCGGAGACGGCGGTGGGCCGGTATCCCATCCGGGCGGTGCGCGCCATGGACACGATCTGTCGGGAGGCGGAGGCGAGCCCCGACTACGGCCGGGCGTCGGACGTGTCGCTCCTCGCCGACCGCTCCCGGTTCGCCTCGGCCACCGCGGAGGCCTCGGTGGACACCGCCGACCGGCTCGACCTGCGCACCATCGTCGCCTTCACCGAGTCGGGCGCGACGGCCCGGCTCATCTCGAAGTACCGGCCCCACGCCGACGTGTACGCCTTCACGCCGGACGAGCGTACCTACTGCCGGATGGCGATCTACGGCGGGGTCACCCCGCGGCGCTTCCGGCGCGTCTCCTCCACCGACGAGATGATCGCCTACGCCGAGGAGTACCTGCGCGAGGCGGGCCTCGCCGAGCCGGGGGAGGGGGTGGTGATGGTGGCCGGGATCCCCCCGAACCGGCGTGCATCGACGAACCTCATGAAGCTCCACCAGGTGGGAGCGGTCGCCTCCGGCGTGCCGAGGCGCTGACGCCCCGCGGCGCGACGCCGGCCGCTCAACCGGCCGGCGCGACGCCCACGGTGAGCTTCACCGAACCGCCCGGATCGACCCAGGTGCCGGCCACCGGGTCCATCGCCAGGACCGTGCCCTCGGCGGCGGGGTCGGTCACCTCCTCGTCGATGCGCACCACGACGAACCCGCTTCCGACGAGCTGTCCGTAGGCGTCCGCGTAGGGGGTGCCGACGAGGTCGGGGAGCTGGATGGGGCAGTCGACCGGCTCGCCGGTCACCTCGCAGGGGTGGACCTTGATGCGCTCGTCGAGCTTGTTGTACCGCCAGGTGAACGGCTCCTCGCGTACGATCGTCCCGTCGGGCTCCTCGATGACGCGGGTGACGTGGATGGTGAACCCCTTCTTCCCCGCCCACACCTCCTCCTGCTCGCCGGGGGCGAGGATCCCCTCCTCGTCGGGGACGAGCTCGACGCCGGGCTCGACGACGTTCTCCTTCTCCGAGGTCTCCGCGGTGCACGTGCGACCCCCGTTGTTGCCGTAGAACTTCACGGTGATCGTCCGGTTCGTGTAGGCGGTCTTGATGATCACCGGCGCCTCGGTGTTGTTGCGGAAGATCACGTCGGGCTTCGGGTAGCCGAGTGTCGCCTCCCGGCCCACCGGGTACCGGGAGAAGTAGAGGCTGTGGGGCTGATGCTCGACGTCCTCGTAGCAGCCGAAGAACACCGCGTTGAAGAACGTCGTTCCGAACTGACTCACCCCTCCGCCGATGTTCGCCGGGTTGTCGCAGCAGTAGGGGACCCCGTGGATGATGGCCGGGGCGGCGACGTACCCGTCCTTCTCGGTGCGCCGGCCCACCCAGGAGTTGATGGAGAAGGTCTCGCCGGGGAACACCACCGCGCCGTCCACCTCGTCGGCCATGCGGTGGATGTTGATCACCCGAGGCTGGCCCGGGGGGTACTTCGTCGTGAACTCGGAGACGAGGGTGAGCGGGCCGTACGACTCGGCGTCGGCGGTGGTGAACTCGGGTGGCGCCCCCGCGGCGAGGGGGAACGGCCCGAAACCGGAGCCGAGGGCGGCCTCCTCGAGGGCCGCCACCACCCCGGGGAGGTCCATGACGGTGGCGTTGCGTGACGGCACGACGGTGACGGTGTCCGTCTCCATGTCCACCGCGTACGCCGCGTTCACCGCGGGCGTCTCGAACTCGGCCCGGCGTGGCTCGAGGATGGCGGCGATGCTCGTCGGGTCGAGATGGACCGACACCTCGGGCGGATCGTCGGTGACGGTCACCCGGATCGCGTCGCGCAGCTCGTCGGGGGTGAAGGTGACGAGGAAGTTCGTCTCCTCGCTGCGCAGCGTCACCGGGCCGTCGATCATGCGCCGCACCTGCTCGGCGGCGGCGTCGATGTCCGCCCGGGCGACCTTCGGCTCCCGGACGACCACCGGGAGGGCCGCCGGAGGCTCACCGAGGGTGGCGAGGGATTCCACCACGAGTCGTCGGGCCGCGTCCCGGTCGACGGCCCGTCCCGCCTTCGGGTAGACGGGGACGACCTCCCCGTCGACGATCCGCACCGTTCCCGGATCCGCCCGGTCGGAGATGGCCTCCCCCTCCCACCGGTCGAGGACGGCATCGAGACGCGCCTCGTCGACCTCCACCGGGAGGTCGAGGTCGATCGGGTCCCGGAAGCCGTCGATCCAGGCGGCGAAGCTCCCGGGCAGGCCCGAGGCGTCCCTGCGGTGCAGGGCGGCGTCCACCGCCGCCTCGGCGTCGACGTGGAACCCGACGTCGGCGCCGGAGAGGGAGAAGGGCTTCCCGTCGAGGAGGAACCGGGCCGGTTCGGCGAGGAGCCGGGCCTCCTCGGCACGGACGGCCAGGAGGGCGTCGGCCCGGTCCAGTCCCCCCAGCGGCACGCCCCCGACGGACACGTTGCGAGGCACCCGTCCGGCGGCGAGGGCGTGGTCGACGAAGAACACGCCGAGTGGCAGGAGCAGGAGGGCCAGGGGGACGATGGTGAGGAGGACGGCGCGGGGTTTCACGACGATTCGTGGTCGGGGGCCCCGTGGAGTGTACCGACGAGGTCCCGGTAGGCGCGGGAGCCCGGCGGGACGCCGGGGCGACTCAGGTGCCGCCCCCGGAGCCCCCGTCGCCCGGCGGCGGCGCCACGTAGTGGCCCACGGTGATCGTCACCGTCGAGCCGGGCGGCACCCATCCCGTCGGGCTCACGGCGACGACGATGCCGTCCTGCGCCGGATCGGCGACGTCGGTGGAGACCTCGGTCACGGCGAACCCGGCACCGGCGAGGGTCGCCGTCGCCGCGGCGGCTCCCTGCCCGACGACGTCGGGCACGAGCACCGGACAGGGGTCGGTGGCGTCCGGCATCTCACAGGGATTCACCTCGATCTTCTTGAGGTAGCCCCGGTAGCGGTGCGTGTACGGCTCCTTCTTCACCGTCCCGTCGGGGTACTCGATGATGCGCGTCACCGTCGTGGTATACCCCCGGGTGCCGTTCTCGACGACCCGTTCCTCCCCGGGCGGAACCTCGGGGTTCGGCTCGTAGCGGACCGGCGGATCGGTGTAGTTGTACTTGTCGGGCGGGTCCTTGTCCGGGTAGCACTTCCGCCCCTCGTTGTTGCCGTAGAACTTCACCGTCAGCGACGTGTCGGTGTAGGAGGTGCGGATGATGACCGGATACCGGGTGTCGTCCCGGAAGCGGACGTCGGGATGCGGATACCCGAGGGTGGCCTCCCGGCCGAGCGGGTAGCGGTGGATGTAGAGGCTGTGCGGTTGATGCTCGAGCACCTCGTAGCAGCCGAAGAAGACGGCGTTGTACAGCGTCGTCCCCATCTGGCTGACGCCGCCGCCGACGTTGATGGGGCTGTCGCAGCAGATGTCCTCGCCGTTGATGATCGCCGGGGCCTTCACGTACCCCTTCGCCAGGGTGCGCTGCCCGACGTACTCGTTGATGGAGAACTCCTCGCCGGGCCAGACGATCGCCCCGTCGAGCGCGTCGGCGATGAGATGGATGTTGATGACCCGTCGCTGGCAGCACTTGTGATGGGTGGTGAACTCGGAGACGAGGGTGAGCGGTCCGTACGCCTCGAGATCCGCGGTGGTGACCTCGGGCGGATCCCCGTACGCCACCGGGAAGTCCCCGAAGTCGTCGGTGGCGGCGGCCTCGGCGAGGGCGGCCGCCACGGCGTCGGGGTCGAAGAGGGTCGCGCCCCGTCCCGGGACGATCGAGACCGTGTCGGTGGTGATGTCGACGGCGTAGCGGGCGTCGACCGGGGGCAGCTCGAACTCGGCGCGGTGCGGCTCCACCAGCGGGGCGATGACGTCGGGGTCGAGGCGGATGTCGATCGACGCCGGCGGGCCGTCGTCGACGGTGACGCGCAGCGCCGCGGCGATGTCCGCCGGTTGGAACCGCATGGTGAAGTCGAGGTCCTGGTTGTGGAGGATGACCGGGCCGTCGAGCATGCGACGCACCCGGTTCACCGCCGCGGCGAAGCGCTCCGGCGTGATGCCGGGGGTCTTGTCGGCGAGAGGGAGCTCGGCCGGGGTCGTGTCCCCGGAGAGGAGCCGCTCGGTGACGATGGCTCGGGCGACGTCGTGATCGAGGGCGAGGCCGCTGCGGGGCGGATCGGCGACGACCTCGCCGTCGACGACGCGGATCGCCCCGTTGAAGGCGGGGGCGTCCACCGCCTCCTGCTCCCAGGCGGTGAGGGCCCGGTCGATGGCTGCGGGGTCGACCGACTCGGTGACCGGGAGGTCGATGGTGCGCCGGAAGCTCGAGAGCCAGTCGGAGAACCCGGAGAAGAGGTTCGTGTCGCGGGTCTCCATGGCGGTGCGCACCGCGGTCGCCGCGTCGACCTCGAGCCCGGCCTCCGCCGCGGTGAGCTCGAAGCGCCGACCGTTGAGGAGGAACACCGCCGGGCCGGCGAGGCGCCGCTGCTCGGCGGCGGTGACGGCGGCCATCGCCTCGGCCTCGGACATGCCACCGACGTCGACGCCGGCGATGGTGACGTCGCGAGGCACGTCCCCGCCGTTCGCCGCCCGATCCACGAGGTACACCGCGATCGGAAGGAGGAGAATGAGGAGGGGTACGGCGGCGAACAGCGCGGTACGGGACTTGGGTGCGGCCATGATCCTCTGGTCAAGGAGTCGGCGGAATGCCGGCGAGTATACCGAGGGGGCGCGAAAAGCGGTTCGCACGGCCGGACGCGGCCGCGCCCGTACCATGGCTCCATGACCGCGTTCCCGCAGGTCGCGCCGGGCGAGCCCGTGTCCGTCTCGGCGACCCTCTACCGCACCTACGCCCGGTGCCCGCAGCAGGCCCTCGCCCGGACCCGGGGCATCTACCCGGCCGAGTCGGTCCCCGCGTTCCGCGGCACCCTCGCCCACCGCGTGTTCGCCCGCCACCTCACCGGCGGGGCCATCCCCGAGGAGCGTCTCGCCCGGGTCTGCCGCGAGGAGATCGGCGCCGGCCCGTGGATGAACGAGAAGATGGCGACCCTCGGCCTCGACCGGCCCTCCCGCCTCGAGGCGGTGGTCCAGGAGGTCGCCACCCTCTACTCCCGGTTCCGCTCCCTCCCCACCGCGGGGTTCCGGGAGGCCGAGGTCCCCCTCGAGGTCGAGGTCGCCCCCGGCGTCGTCCTCAAGGGGCAGGTCGACGCCGTGTTCGACGATCCGCACCTCGGCACGCGGCTCGTCGACTGGAAGACGGGCGGCATCGACGAGGGCACCGGGCTCCAGCTCGCCTTCTACCTCCTCGTGTGGGAGCTCGACCGGGGGGAGACGCCGGGGGGCGCCGAGGCGATCTCCCTCGCCGACGGGGAGCGGCTCGTCGTCCCGGCGGAGCCACCCCGCCTGGCGGCGACCGCGACCGCGGTGGCCGCCCTCGTCACCGCCCTGCGCCACGCCTGGGCGGTGGACGGAGAGCTGGAGCGCCGCGGCGGACCGCACTGCCGGTTCTGCCCCCTCCTGGAGGAGTGCGCCGAGGGTCGCGCCGCGGCCCGGATCCTCGGCGGGTGACGCCAGGTTGGCGCGCCGCCCATGGGATACTCCCGGAATGGACCGACGACTCCTCGCGCTCCATGCCCACCCCGACGACGAGGCCAGCAAGGGTGCGGGCACGGTGGCCGGATACGCCGACGCCGGCGTGCGAGCCGTGCTCGTCACCGCCACCGGCGGGGAGGCGGGGGACATCCTCAACCCCGTCATGGACCGGCCGGGCGTCCGGGAGCGCCTCGCCGACGTGCGGCGGGGAGAGCTCATGGAGGCCGCCCGGATCATCGGGTACGAGGAGGTGATCCTCCTCGGATACCGCGACTCGGGGATGCCCGGCAGCGCCGCCAACCACCGGCCCGACGCGTTCGTCAACGCCGACCCCGTCGAGGTGCTGGAGCGCCTGGTCCGCATCGTCCGCCGGGAGCGACCCCACGTCCTCCTCGGGTACGACGCGCACGAGCGATACCCCCACCCCGATCACCTGCTCGTCCATCGCCTCTCCCGGGAGGTGTGGGAGGCCGCCGCCGATCCCGAGCGCTTCCCGGAGGCGGGCCCGGCGTGGGCGGCGGCGAAGCTGTACGCCCCGGTGTTCACCGCCGCCCGCATCGCCACCCTGCATCGGGAGATGCTCGCCCGGGGACTCGACTCCCCGTTCGCCCGCTGGATGGAGCGCCTCGATCCCGACGCCGACGAGGGGAAGCGCATCACCCGCGTCGACGTCGCCGACCGCATCGAGCGGGCCCGGGCGGCGCTCGCCGCGCACCGCACCCAGGTGGACCCCGACGGCTTCTGGTTCCAGGTCCCCGCCGCGCTCGTCGCCGAGGTCTACCCCTGGGAGGACTTCGAGCTCCTCGCCACCCGGGTCGGCTGGGACCCCGGGGAGGAGGACCTCTTCGCCGGCATCCGCGCCTCGCGTTGACCCCTCCCGGAACGCCGCCGGTCCCGGTGTGGTGTAATCCCCCCCGATGACCCTCCACGCCGCCGAACGCCTCCACGAGCTCCTCGCCGCGCTCGACCCGGCGCTCGCCGGCGACGCCGCCGGGGACCTCGCCGCCGCCCTCCGCCTCCTGCGCAGCAGCACCGTCCCCGACGGGCCCCCCATCGCGGTGCTCGTCGGGCCGTGCGGGGGAGGCCGCTCCCGGGTCGGCAACCGTCTCGTCGGCGCCGACGTCTTCCCGGTCGGGCCGCTGCGCCCCACCACGACCGCGCTCGCCGCCGCCGGCAGCGACGGCTCGGCCCGCCTCGCCGCGCTCACCCCGCCGCCGGCGCTCGTCACCACCACCACCGGCGGGCTCGTCGTTCTCGACACGCCCGCCTGGGAGCACGACCCCGACGGGGTCGCCGCCGCGCTCGAGGTCGGCGACGTGGCGATCCTCGTCACCAGCGCGCTCCGCTACGCCGACCGGCTCACCGAGGAGGCGCTCGCCGGGGCCGTCGCCGCGGGACTGCCCCTGGCGGTCGTCGTCACCGGCGTCTCCGCCGCCGCCGGCGCCATCCGGGCCGGACTCGCCGCGCGGGTCCCTCCGGGAACCCCGCTGCTCCTCGTCGAGGAGGGCGACGAGCAGGTGCTCTCCCGGCTCGCCGCCGGGATCACCCGCCACCGTGACGAGATCCGGGC
>CAZPAV010000060.1:0-12786 GCA_964584755.1 uncultured Acidimicrobiaceae bacterium | reverse complement strand
GCGGTGGGGGTGGCGGGGGTGGGTGTCGTCGTCATCGGCCCGTCGTCACGTAGGGGTCGGCGGCGTCGCGCATCCCGTCGCCGATGACCGTGAAGGCGAGCACGGCCACGACGACGAAGATCGCCGGGATGAAGAGCCAGGGGGCCTGCTGGATGGCGCGGATGTTCTGGGCCTCCTGGAGGAGGACGCCCCAGGAGATGGCGGGCGGGCGAAGGCCGAGGCCGATGAAGCTCAGCGCCGTCTCCGAGAGGATCATGTACGGGAAGGAGATGACGAGGTCGACGATGATGTACGAGGTGAAGGCGGGGAGCATGTGGCGGGCGATGACGCGGGCCGGGGTGGCGCCGGCGAGGTGCGCGGCGACCACGTAGTCCTCGTCCCGGAGGGCGAGGAGCTGGCTGCGGACCCGCCTGGCCAGGGTCGGCCAGCCCACGAAGGCGAGGATGAGGGTGAGCATGAAGTAGACGCGGGTGGACGACCAGTCCTGGGGGAAGGCGGCGGCGAGGCCGATGAAGAGGGGGATGACCGGGACGACCCGGACGATCTCGGTGAAGCGCTGGATGCCGTAGTCGAGCCAGCCTCCCGCGTACCCCGAGATGCCCCCGATGACGAGGGCGAGGACGAAGGCGATGACGACGCCGAGGACCCCGATCGACAGCGAGGTCCGGGTGGCGATCGTCACCCGGGAGAAGAGGTCCCGTCCCAGCTCGTCGGTCCCGAACAGGTGGATCGAGCCGTCGTCCACGCCGAAGAGGTGGAGGTCGGTGGTGAACAGCCCGTAGAAGGACCACTCCTCTCCGTGGACGAGGAAGCGCAGCGGGCGCCGGGTGTCGGGATCCTCCACGAGGACCTGCCGGAGCGTCTCCGGATCGCGCTCGGTGGTGAACCCGTGGACGAAGGGTCGAAGGCTGAACCCGTTGTGGTCCCAGAAGCGGACCACCTGCGGTGGACCGAGGAGGTACCCCGTGTTGCGGGTCTCGCCCCGGTAGGGGGCGATGAACCCGGCGAAGAGTCCGGCGAGGGCGAAGAATCCCAGGACGAGCGCGCCGAAGAGGGCGACGCGATGGCGTCGGAAGCGCCACCAGATGAGGCGCCACTGGCTGGCCGTGTAGAAGCGGTCGGCGTCCCGGCGGCGAGGGGGGGCGCCCTCGTCGGAGGCGCCGGCGGGACGGGGGCTCTCCAGGGTGCGCACGTCAGGCCTCCAGGCGGACGCGAGGGTCGAGGTAGGCGAGGAGGATGTCGGAGAAGAAGTTCGCCACGACGATGATGAACGTGAGGAGGAGGAGGATGGCGCCGGCGACGAACATGTCCTGATCGAGGAAGGCCTGGATGAGGAGCTGGCCCAGCTCGGAGAGGCCGAGCACGAGGGCCACGATGGGAAGCTCGGAGAAGATGCGGTTGATGTCGAAGCCGATGGTGGCGACGACGGGGTTGAGGGACTGTCGCGCCGGGTACTTGAGGAGGAGCCGGCGCTCCGACAGACCCCGGGCGCGCGCCGCGGTGACGTAGAGCTTGTTCAGCTCGTCGGACATGGTGGCCCGAACCGTCTGGAGTTGGAGCGCGATGGCGGACCAGGCGAGCACGACCGCCGGGATCCACATGTGTCGGAGGAAGTCGACGAGCTTTCCCACGCTCAGCGGCGCGTCCTGATACTCGGGGGAGAAGATGCCGCCGACGTTCGTCCCGAGTCGGGTGGCGGCGAAGTAGAGGAGGACGAGGGCGAGGAGGAAGTTCGGGATCGCCAGGCCCACGTACGACATCACGGTGAGCCCGTAGTCGACGGGCGATCTTCGGTGAACCGCCGCGTAGAGGCCCACCGGGATGGCGATGGCGTAGGTGACGAGGAGCGCGCCGAGGACGAGCCCCATCGTGATCCAGATCTTGTCGGTGAGGACGTTGTTGACGGAGGTCTCGAAGGCGAAGGAGGGACCGAAGTCGAAGTGGAGGACGATCCCCCCGACCCACGAGGTGTACTGCTGCCACGCGGGACGGTCGAGGCCGAGGGAGTGCCGGATGTTCTGGACGTCGGACTCGGTGACGGTCTGGCCGGAACCGGAGTACTTGCGGAAGACGTAGCGGTCGGCGTAGTCACCCGGCGGGAGCTGCATGAGGATGAAGACCATGATCGACACGACGAACATCGTGATGATCAGGCCGACGGCTCGCTGGGCGACGAAGCGCAACATGACGGGTCTCCCCCGGGGGGGAGGTCCCGTCCCGGTCGGGCCGGGACGGGACCTCGACTCCGGTGCTCAGCCGTTGCTCAGGAACCACTGGAACGTCCGGTAGGGGTACGCCCAGTAGTAGTCGAAGCTCTTCACGGTGAAGGGCTCGAAGTTCCCGAGGTCGTTGTGGTGGACGACCGGGGCCTTCAGGTTCCCGACGATGCCGATCTTCCAGAGGTTCTTCACGTGGATGTCGACGATCTCGTGGCCGATCGTGTTGCTCTGGTCGGAGCCGAGCGGCACCTGCTGGAACTGGTTGGCCAGCTCGTAGAGCTTCTTCACGTCGTCGGGGGGCTCGATGCCCTCGGCGCCGTCGGAGGCCTTCCACTTCGCCCACTCGGTGCCCGTACCGGGGTTGAAGAAGTTCCCGAACGGCGGGATGAGCTGGAACGGGTTCTGGGAGATCGTCGCACCGGAGGTGTTGTCGTTCTTCCAGACCGTGAGGTCCAGGTCGTTGTTCGCCGCGTCGGTCCGGTACTCGTCGGAGGAGACCTCCTTGAGGAGGACCCGCACGCCGACCTTCTCCCAGTACCCCTTGACCAGCTCGTGGAGCTTCACGGGGGCGCCCTGGTTCGAGTACTCGAGGAGCACGGTCAGCTTGGAGCCGTCGAGCCGCTCCCGGAACCCGTCGCCGTCGACGTCCTTGAGCCCCATCTCGTCGAGGAGGGCGTTCGCCTGGGCGATGTCCTGATCCGTCATGTAGTGGAGCTGATCGTCGGTGACGAAGCTCACGGTGTTGGGATCGGCGGGCACCGCCTGCTGGGGTTCGCCCTGACCCAGGTAGATGACCTCGTTGATCTCGTTGCGGTCGATCGCCAGCGACATGGCCTCACGGAAGCGCACGTCGCCGAAGATCTTCGTCATCTCCGGGTCCTTGTGGGTGACGTTGAAGGCGTAGAACACCGCCTCGCCCGTCGCCGGGACGAGGTCGACGGTGTAGTTGCCGGCGCCCTCGTTGTCCTTCAGGACGGGGAAGTCGTCGATGAAGAGCGCCTGCGCCTTGTAGTCCACCTCACCGTTGGTGATCTTGAGGACGCGGACCTCCTTGTCCGGCACGTACGTCTCGTCGATCTCGTCGATGTACGGGAGCTGGTTCCCCGCCGTGTCCACCATGTGGAAGTACGGGTTCGCCACGAGCTTCCGACCCTCGGCGGTCTCCTCGGAGAGGATGAAGGCCTCGAGGGTGGGGGCGACGCGGTTGTCGGACCCGTCGAGGAGGGGCGAGGGGACGTCCTTCCAGTCGGAGCTGCCGTAGAAGTTCGTGAGCCGGTCGACCCACCCCTCGTACCCGGCGGCCTTGGCCTCCTCGTCGGCCTTCGGGTTGTACTTCGGCATCATCGGAGCGAGGAAGTGCTTCGGCTGGAACGGCTGCGCGAAGTCCACCGCGAAACGGGTGAGCAACCCGGGGGTGGCGACGGGCAGGTCGAACTCCACCGTCGTGTCGTCGACGGCGGTGACCTTCATCGGCTTCCCGTCGAAGAGCCACTTGGCGGGGGTCTCCGGGAAGATGTCCTTGTTGAGGATGAGGTCGTCGTACCAGAAGACGATGTCCTCGGCGGTGAACGGCTCCCCGTCGGACCACTTGTGGCCCTTGCGCAGATGGAAGGTCAGCTTGGTGAAGTCGTCGTTCCACTCCCAGGACCTGGCCACGTTGGGCACGATCGTCTGCAGGTCGTTGTCGAACCGCACGAGGTTGACGTGGCGCACGGAGAGGAGATCCGAGGTCCCGGCCTCGGTGGCGTTGGAGAGGCCGTCGAGGGCCCCGCCGTACACCCCGATCTGTTGCTCGGGCACGACCACGAGAGGCTCCTCGGGGAGCCGCTGGTCGACGGGGGGCAGCGAGTCGGGATTCGCCGCGATCCGTGCGTTCAGGGCGCCGATGTCGGGGTTCTCCGCGAAGGAGAGCGTGCAGCCGGCGAGCTGCTCGAACTCGGCGAGCTCGTACTGCTTGGGGAACGCGCCCGCCGGGACGCCGCCCGAGTCGGCGAGGGTCACCGCCGGGCAGCCGCCGCCCGAGCCGCCCGAGCCGCCCGAGCCGCCCGAGCCACCCGAGCCGCCCGAGGCGCCGGCCGTCGTCGAGGGTGCCGGGGCCACCGTCGTCGTGGGGCTCGACGAGGACGAGCACGCGGCCACGACGAGCGCGAACACGGCCAAGATCGCCCAGATCCTCAGGATGTGGGGCTTCGTTCTCATGGGTTCCTTCCTTCCTCGGTCTTCCGTGGCGCGGTGGAGAACACGTCGAGGGGTCGGCCCGTCCAGGCGGGCTCGGGAGGAAGCCCCAGGAGATGGCCGAGGGTGGGGGTGAGGTCGAGCGTGGTGGCCGGCTCCTCCACGATGCCCGGGGAACGGAACCGCGGGCCCCGGAAGATCATCGGGACACGCCGGTCCTCCTCGACGCCCTCGCCGTGGTGGAGCCCGTGTCCACCGTGATCGGCGGTGACCACGAGGTGGGCGTCCTCGGGGAGGGCGTCGACGATACGGCCCACGGCCGCGTCGACCCGCGTCGACTGGTCGAGGTACGGCTCGGACATCCAGCCGTGGTCGTGGCCGGTCTCGTCGACGGTGCCCAGGTAGACGAACACGAAGTCGGCACAGCCGTTGGTCAGGTGGGCGACGACGGCGTCGGCGACGATGTCGTCACCGTCGGCACGCCGGTTCACCGCCCGGAAGAACCCGTGGTGGAGGCTCCCCGGCGCGCCGAGGTCGCGCAGGGGCTCCCAGTCGTAGAAGCTCGCGGTGGTCCCTCCGGCCGCGGCGACGAGGTCGAACAGTCCCCGGAAGCGGCGCGCCTCGGGACGCCACACGTTGGAGGTGATCCCGTGCTCGGAGGCGGGCACTCCCGTGAAGAGGGACACGTGGACCGGCAGGGTGAGCGAGGGGAGGGGGCATCGGGCCGTGAGCGCCGTGGTGCCCTCCGCGGCGAGCGCGGCGAGCCGCGGGGTGCGATCGGGGGAGATCGCGTCGGGCCGCAGCCCGTCGATGAGCAGCAGCATCGTCGTCATCGGCGGGCCATCGTAGCCGAAGGGGTGGGGCGCATGCGGGGCAACGTACCGGGGCCGTTCGACTCCTGGGTGACGGCCACGTGACCCCGATGTGAACACCGCGGGCGCGCCGGGTACGGTGAGACGATGGGTGACGGGCACGGGCAGCGGAGGGGACGGGCGGGCGGTTCGGGTGCCATCGTCGCCGGCCTCCGGCTCGCCATGACCTCGGGGCGTCTCGGGCCCCTCGATCGACTGCCGTCGGAGCGCGAGCTCGCGGCGCGTTTCGGTGCCACCCGGATCACGGTACGCGAGGCGCTCGCTCGTCTCGAGGCGGACGGACGGGTCTTCTCTCGCCGCGGGGCCGGCTGGTACGTCGCGCCACCGCGGCTCGTCTACGACCCGTCGCGCCGGGCCGTGTTCACCGAGCTGGCGGGCCGCCAGGGGCGCGCCGCGGCGACGACGGTGCTGGAGGTGGGTCGGACGCGACCCTCCTCGGAGGCCGCGACGGCCCTCGGGCTCGACCGGCGCCGCCGCGTGGTGGTGGTGCGACGGGTGCGGAGTCTCGACGGACGGAAGGTGGTGGCCGAGGAGGTGGTCCTGCCGGCTCGGTTCGTCCCCGGCATCGAACGCGCCGACCTCTCGTGCTCGTTGACGGGTCTGCTCGCCGAGCGGTACGGCATCGGGATCGCCGAGGAGCGGGTGGGGATCGAGGCCCGGGCGGCGGACGGTTGGCAGGCGGAGGTGCTCGAGGTGGCGCCGGGCACCGCGTCGCTGCGCATCGAGCGGATCCGCTACGGGCAGGAGGGCGCCGCGGTGGAGTACGACGTGGAGGTCTGGCTCCACGACGCGCTACGGATCGTGGTGACCACCCGGGGTCAGGGACGTTCTCCCCGGCGGAGCCGCGCCTCCACGTGGTCGACGACCGTGAGGAGATCGAGGGGCTCGTCCACGACGTAGTGGGCGCCGGCGTGGGCCAGGCGCTCCCGGGTCGCGGCGAGACGGCGGGCGACCTCCTCGGGGGCGAGGGCGTCGGCCGCGGCGAGGGAGTCGACGTCCATGTAGTTCGAGTAGCGGGCGATGCCCACGGTCCAGCACCCCGCGGCGAGGCCCTCGCCGACACCCCCGACCGTGTCGTCGACCTTGATGACCGACTCGACGGGGAAGGCGTCGAGGAGGTCGAGGTTGCGGTACACCATGAACGGGCGGGGCCGGGCCCCGTGCACCACCTCGTCCCCCGCGACCGTCGCGTCGGGGTGGAACCCGTGAGCGGTCACCTCCTCGAGGATGACGTCGACCATCTCGCGGGTGAACCCCGTGGTGACGCCGATCGCGATGCCTCGGGCGTGGAGGCGATCCTGGAGCTCGACGACGCCGGGCAGGAGCGTCGCGTACCGGCGGAGGTTGGCGAGCTGCCGCGGCACGAAATCGGCGAACAGCGCCGCCACGGTGGCGTCGTCGGGCGCGGTGCCGTGACGCTCGATCCATCGCTCCCGGATCGAGGGCGTCTCGAGCAGGGCGCGGATGTGGAGGTCCTTGCGCAGGCCCATGGGACCGCGGGCCTCGGAGATCGTGATGGGCACGCCGTGGTGGGCGAAGACCTCGGCGAACACGACGGCGGGGGCGAGGACGTACGGATCGATGGTGGTTCCGCTCCAGTCGAGGATCACCGCGGTGACGGGTCCCCGGTAGGTACGGCGCCAGGTGTACGGGGTGGGTGTGATGCTCACGGGCGGTCCTCCTCCAGGGTCGCGGTCACGGCGTCGAGGAGCTCCTCCACCTGGGTCGGTCCGAGGTTGCCGATCGTCCCGATCCGGAACGTGGCGATCGTCGTCGCCTTCCCCGGGTAGATGACGAAGCCGCGGCGCCGGAGTCCCCGGTAGAAGCGCTCGAAGGAGAATCCGGGAGGCTCCAGGAAGGTGGTGATGATGGGCGACTGGGCCTCGTCGGGCACGAGCGTCTTGAACCCGACGGCCCGCATGCCCTCGACGAGACGCCGCTGCGAGGCTCGATACCGGCGGAGGCGAGCCTCCGGGCCCCCCTCCTCCTCGAGCTCCTGGAGCGCCTGGAGGAAGGCTCGGACGACGTGGGTGGGAGAGGTGAACCGCCACTTGCCGTCGTGGTCCTCCATGGTGCGCCACTGCCCGTAGAGGTCGAGGCTGAGGGAACGCGCCCGCCCGGCGATGGCCTCCATGGCGGGTCGCGAGGCGACGGTGAAGGAGAACCCCGGCACGCCTTGGATGCACTTGTTCGCCGAGCTGACGAGGAAGTCGATCCCGAGACGATCCACGTCGATGGGGATCCCGCCGAAGCTGCTCATCGCGTCGACGACGAGGGTGCGCTCGCGCCCGGTCACGATCTCGGCGAGGGTGTCGAGGGGGTTGAGGCGGCCGGTGGTCGTCTCGACGTGGACGAAGGCGACGTGGCTGATGGCGGGATCGGCGTCGAGCGTGGCGGCGACGCGGTCGGGATCGATGGGGGCGGTCTCGCCGAAGTCGAGGACGCGGAGATCGATCCCGAGGATCCGGGCGATCTGCGCGATCCGGTCCCCGTAGGCGCCGTTGGCGAGGACGAGCAGGCGGTCGTCCGGTCCGAGCGCGGTGCCGATGGTCGCCTCGACTCCGAAGGTGCCGGAGCCCTGCATGAGTGTGGCGGTGTAGCCGGGCCGGTCCGACGCCAGGGCGACGAGGCGGCGGCGGATCTCCTGCACGACGCCCCGGTTGTACTCGGTCTCCCACGTGCACCAGTCGCGCAACATGGCGAGACGCACGGTGGGAGTCGTCGAGAGCGGGCCCGGGGTGAGGAGCAGGTACGGTTCCTCGAGGGCTTCGAGGAGCTGGGCTGCAGTGGCCATGGTCCTCCAAGTGGTCTAGACCAGTTGATGCTATCACGGGGTGGCGGGCGTCACCCGTTCACCTCGTGGGACCGGCTCGTCACCCTTCGCGCGCACTCCCGCGCGACGGGTGGTTGGCAAGCGTCCCGACCTCCGGTATCGTGAGGGTCCCATGGCAACGCGGACCACCGGCCGCGGGGCGAAGGGGCGGAGTAGGGCCAAGCCTCGGAAGAAGCGACGTCCGCTGCCGGCGCGCATCCTCCTCGCGCTGAGGACGGTGCGAGCCCGGATGCGGGAACGACTGGGCCGGCAGACGGACGACGTCTGGGGGGTCGTGCTTCTCGTGGGCTCCGTCCTCGTCGTGCTCTCCTTCTTCGATCTCTCCGGCCCCGTCGGATCGGCCACCGCCGGCGCCCTGCGCTTCCTCTTCGGAGTGTGGGCGTACGCGTTGCCCTTCGTCCTCGGGCTCGTCGCCCTGACGATGATCGGTGTCTTCCCGCGACCGGACCACGGGCGCGTCGCGCTCGGCTCGGGTGTCCTCTACGTCGCCTCCCTCGCCTTGTTCCACCTCATGACCGGGTCCCTGGCCCTCGCCGGGAACCTCCACGCCGTCGCCGAGCACGGGGGGGCGGTGGGGAGTCTCGTCGCCTTTCCTCTGGGTCGCCTCCTCGGCTTCTGGGGGGCGTTCCTCGTGCTCGTCTCCCTCCTGGCCGTGGGAGCCCTCGTCCTCACCCGGGCGACGATCCGCGACGTGGCCCACACGATCGTGGACGCGGTCCGGCGCTTCCGGGCCTGGGTGGGGCTCACGACGACTCCCGCCCGGCCGGCGACCCCGCCGGTCGCCGTGGTGGCCGAGGGTGGGGAGGCCCGCCCCTCCCGGCGCCGGCCCCGCTCGCGCCGTCCCGCGGCGGGTCCCGGGAAGCCGCCCAAGGTGGAGAAGCGCTCGCCGGCGCCGGCGCGGCCCGCTCCGGCGCGCCGTCTCCCGGAGGGGTACCGCCTGCCGCCGGTCGAGCTCCTGAAACGGTCCGCGGGGGGCGGTCCGAACCGGCGCATGCTGGAGCAGACCGCGGCGGAGCTCGAGGAGGCGCTCCTCCAGCACGGGGTCGACGCCCGCCTCACCCGCATCGTTCCCGGTCCGACCGTGACCCGGTACGAGATCGAGCTCGCCCCCGGGGTCAAGGTCGCCCGAGTCACGAACCTCTCCCACGACATCGCGTACGCCTTGGCGTCGCCCGACATCCGCATCCTCGCCCCGATCCCGGGACGCAGCGCGATCGGGATCGAGGTGCCGAATCGGAAGCGCCAGCTCGTGACGCTCGGCGACATCCTCTCGAGCGACGCCGCGCAGGAGGATCCCGACCCGATGCTCGTCGCCCTCGGCAAGGACGTGAGCGGGCGACCCCGCCTGCTCCGCCTCACCGAGCTGCCGCACGTCCTCATCGCGGGGGCGACCGGCGCAGGGAAGTCCTCCTGCATCAACGCCATCCTCACGTCGATCCTCATGCGCGCCACGCCCGAGGAGGTACGGCTCATCCTCGTCGATCCGAAGCGGGTCGAGCTCGGTCAGTACAACGGCGTGCCGCACCTCCTCACGCGGGTCATCACGAACCCGAAGAAGGCGGCGGACGCGCTCCAGTGGGCGGTTCAGGAGATGGACCGCCGCTACGACCTCCTCGCCGACGCCGGGGTGCGCGACATCGTCTCGTACCGGGAGAAGTACGACGCCGGGGGCCTCGATCCCGAGGGCTTCGACCGCTTCCCGTACATCGTGGTGTTCGTCGACGAGCTCAACGACCTCATGATGGTCTCGGGCCGGGCGGTCGAGGACGCCATCGTCCGGATCGCGCAGATGGCGCGTGCCGTGGGGATCCACCTCGTTCTCGCCACCCAGCGTCCCTCCGTCAACGTCATCACGGGTGTCATCAAGGCGAACGTGCCCTCGCGTCTCGCGTTCTCCGTGGCCTCACAGACCGACTCGCGGGTGATCATCGACCAGGGCGGTGCCGAGAAGCTCGTGGGGATCGGGGACATGCTCGTGGTCACCGCGCGCGACCCGAAGCCGGAGCGCATCCAGGGGGCGTTCGTCTCCGAGGCCGAGGTGCACGCCGTCGTCGAGTTCGTGCACGCGCAGCGGGAGGCGAGCTACCGGGACCGGGAGGTGTTCGAGGTGGCCGAGGCCCGCACGGAGGCGGCGAACGAGTACGAGGGGGAGGATCCCGACATCGTCCGTCAGGCCATCGAGCTCGTCGTCCGATCCCGGCTGGGGTCGACCTCGATGCTGCAACGGAAGCTGCGCATCGGGTTCGCCCGGGCGGGCCGGGTCATGGACATCCTCGAGCACAAGGGGATCGTGGGCCCGTCCGAGGGGTCCAAGGCGCGGGCCGTCCTCGTCACCGAGGAGGAGCTCGGCGCCCTCCTCCGCTGAGCGGGGCCCGGTTCCGGGTGTGCTCGACCCCGGCGGTCAGGATCCCATGAGGAGATCGGAGTACCGGTCCCGGACGACCTTCTTGTCGAACTTCCCGGTTCCGGTCTTGGGGATCTCGTCGACGAAGAGGATCTCGTCGGGGAGCCACCACTTCGCCACGCGGTCGGCGAGGAACGCCTCCAGCTCCTCGACCGTCACGCTGCTCCCCGGCTTGCGCACGACGAAGGCGGCGGGACGCTCCTGCCACTTCGGGTGCTTGAGGCCGACGACCGTGGCCTCGGCGACCTCGGGGTGGGCCATGAGGGTGTTCTCGAGGTCGAGGGAGGAGATCCACTCGCCCCCGGACTTGATGACGTCCTTCGCCCGGTCGGTGATCCGGATGTACCCGTCGGGGGTGATCTTGCACACGTCGCCGGTGCGGAGCCAGCCGTCGACGAAGGACTCGGGGGAGCGCGGATCCTTGTAGTACTCCCCGGCGATCCATGGTCCGCGGATGAGGAGCTCGCCGAAGGCCTCCCCGTCCTCGGGGAGACGTCGCCCGGCCTCGTCGACGATCTGCACCTGGAGGCCGGGGACGATCCGTCCCGCGGTCTCGAGGTAGTCGAGCTGACGCTCCCACTCCCACTCGGCCATGTGGGGCTTGAGGAGGGCGACGGAGGCGACCGGGTTCGTCTCGGTCATTCCCCACCCCTGGACCACGCGGATGCCCCGCTCCCGCCAGTACCAGTCGATCATCGCCCGGGGGACGGCCGAGCCGCCGCAGAGGAACGCCCGCATGGAGGAGAGATCGACCTCGGGATGGGCCTCGAGGTGGTGCTGGATCCCGAGCCAGACGGTGGGGACCCCGGCCGAGAAGGTGACCCGCTCCCGTTCGAAGAGGCCGACGAGGCCCTCGGGGGAGAGGTCCGGCCCCGGGTAGGTGAGCTTCGCCCCGAACGGCACCGCCTCGAAGGGGTATCCCCACGCCGCCGCGTGGAACATGGGGACGACGGGCAGCACGTTGTCGTCCGAGTTCATCGGGAAGTTCGCCACGTTCGAGATGGTGTGGAGGTACGTCGAGCGCTGGGTGTAGGCGACGCCCTTGGGGTTCCCCGTCGTCCCCGACGTGTAACAGAACATGAGGGGGCTGCGCTCGTCGAGGAGAGGCCACTCCCCGTGCGGGGTCACGCCGTCGATGAGCTCCTCGTAGGCGATGACCCCCGGCAGGTCGACGCCCTCGGCCGACTCTCCCATGACGATGAAGTGCTCGACGGCCTCGAACCGGTCGACCACGGGCCGCAGCAGCGGCACGAGGTCGGGGTCGACGAAGATGGCGCGGTCGCGGGCGTGGTTGACGATGTACACGAGCTGGTCGGGGAAGAGACGGATGTTGAGGGTGTGACACACCCGCCCGGTGTTCGCCGTCGCCCAGTACAGCTCGTGATGGCGCACGTTGTTCCAGGCGAACGTCCCCACCGGCTCGCCGCGTTCGACGCCGAGACGCTCTCCCAGGGCGGTGGCGAGACGGCGGACCCGGTCGTCCGTCTCCCCGTAGGTGGTACGCCGGATGCTGCGGTCGGACTCGACGGAGACGATCTCCTGGTCGGGGAACTGTCGCACGCCGTGGTCGTAGAGGGTCGACATCAGCAGCGGGAAGTCGTCCATCATGTGCATCGCGCGTCTCCTCACGCTCGTCACGTCCACGGCACATTATGGTGCGCGGCCGGTCCCGGCGGGCGGTCCCGCCGCCGGTCGGCGTCGGGTACGCTGGAGGCGGTGCTCCGACCCACCGAGGAACCGAGGAGGTGACCGTGGATCGGCTCGACGCCCTGACCCGCGAGCTCGCCGAGACCCAGGATCGGCTCCTCGCCCTGCCGGACGACGCCTTCGCCGCCCGCTACGCGCTGCGGCGGCGCCAGGACGAGCTCCGGGCGGAGGCGGCCCGCCATCGCGTCGACCGCGACGCCTCGCGTCCCACCGCGGAGCTCCTCGCCGAGCTCGCCGCGCTCCGGGCGCGGCTGCGCGACATCGAGCGGGATCACATCGACCTCGTTCAGCAGGCCGGCTCGGCGCCGCAGAGCGCCGGCCCGGGCGCCGCCGGCTGGGGTGCCCCGGCGCTCAACGCGGCGATGGACCGGACCCGGGGCGTGGAGGCGATCCGGGCACGGATCGGGCGCCTCAAGGGCGGCCTAGTGGACCGGGGCACCGATCCGGACGGGCGGTAGGGGGCAGGTCTCGGATACAGATCACCGAGCACACGAGACGCCAGAGGACACCGTATGGCGTGTGCTGATTGGACAACGTAACGCAGTAGAGTGAGACGCATAGATAGAGCAATGTGAA
>CAZPAV010000059.1:1932-12808 GCA_964584755.1 uncultured Acidimicrobiaceae bacterium | reverse complement strand
GAACGCGCAGAATTCACCCGGTGACCCCCGCGCAGATTTCGACCGGTGTTGACACTCAGCTCCTTCCTTCCGAGCGTTCCTCTCCAAGCCATACCAGAGGTGGCCGACACTCGGGCGGCGTCTCGAGGATGGCCATGGTCGGCCGGTCGGGGTGAACAGTGTCGGCACGGTGTGCCGGCGACCCTCCAATTGGCCTCCAGGGGATACTCCAACGATGCTCCAGGAGCCGCCGGGGAGGCTGCGGTTCGACGTCCCGGCGCTGTCGTCGCCGGGTGTGGCGAGTGCCGGTTCGTCGCCGGGGGCGGGGGTTTCGGCGTTGTGGAGGGTCTGGTGGTGGGGGCGGTTGTCATCGTGTTGGAGGGCTTCGATGTGACGGTGTGGGCATGGCACCGCCCACAACGTCGACAGAACCCATGCCGGAAGTGTCGATGCGTCGACATGGGAAACCACCGGCAGCACGGAACGGCTCGACTTCTCCGTCCGTGCACCGACACCGAGCCGACTTCCCAGCCTCGAGGTGGCATGGTCCCGCGAACCGCTCGAACGTCGAGCGAGGCGCCTCGAGCCGCGACGGACGGCTCAGACGGGTCGACGGACCGACTCCGAGCTTCCACAGACGGGTGCACACCTGCGGTCAGCGTGGGGGTGGTGGGCGGTGACGGTGCGGGTGATGACGTTGAAGGGCGCGGGGGCGGGCCGGTATTACACCGACCATCTGCCGGGCTACTACTTGGATGGTGACGAGCCGCCGGGCCGCTGGTGGGGCCAAGCCGCAGGCCGGCTCAACCTATCGGGCGAGATCCAGCCGGAGGCGTTCTTGGCGGTGATGGCCGGCCAGGATCCGGCGACGGGTCGGGATCTGGGTCGCCGGTTGGGGGAGGGGTCGGTACGCGGGTATGACGCCACGTTCTCAGCGCCGAAGTCGGTGTCGGTGCTGTTCGCCGTCGGTGATCCGGAGGTGCGCCGGGCGGTGATCGAGTCGCATGAGCGGGCGGTGGAGGCGGTGCTCGGGTGGGTGGAAGACCACGCCCACACCCGGATGCGCCGCCGTGGCCATGTGGTGTGTGTCGACGCCGACGGGATCACGGTCGGCATCCTCCGGCAGCATACGAGCCGCAGGTTGGATCCGCAGTTGCATACCCATGCGGTGATCGTCAACCGGGTTCCCGCCCCCGACGGCCGATGGCTGGCGTTGGATGCTCGGACGATCAAGATGGATCAGCGGACCCTCTCCGCCCTGTATCACGCGGCGTTGCGGGCCGAGTTGACCCGGCGTCTCGGGGTTGGCTGGGAGACACCCGAGCATGGGATCTGTGAGATGGCCGGTGTCGACGCCGAGGTGTTGGTCGAGTTCTCGCAACGCACCCGGGACGTGGAGGAGCGGCTGGAGGTGAAGCTGGCCCGGTTTCGTCGGCAGATGGGAAGGGACCCGACCCGGAAGGAGCGGTGGCGTCTGGGGCGGGAGGCGGTGGTGGACAGCCGCCCGGCCAAGCCGCAGGGCACGTCACCGGCCGAGCTGCGGGCATGGTGGCACCAACGCGCTGAAACGCTCGGGTATGACCCGGAGCGAATCGTTGCCACGGTGATCGGACGTCACCTCGAGGTCGAAGGCATCGACGCGGCGACGGTGGCGGGGATGGTGGACCGGGCCCTCGAGGCGTTGGCCGGGCGGCAGTCGACGTGGCGACCCGCGGAGCTAGTCCGCGAGCTCGCCGCCACCGTCCCCACCACGGTGACCGTCGACGCCGACCAGTTGGTCGGCTTCCTCGACCAGCTCGCCGACCATGTCGCCACCACCCGGTGTGTGGACCTGTCGAGGCCGGTCCCTCCCGGGGTGATGCTGCGCCGGGACGGGCGTCCGATCAGCGAGGCCGCCACGGACCGGGCGCTCACCACCCAAGCCATCGTGGACGAGGAGGAACAGATCATCATTTGGGCCGACCGGCGTCGCAGCGACCGGTCCCGCACGCCCGCCTTGGTGGTCGGCTCCGGCCCGGAGCTGACCCCTGCCCAGGCGGCGGCAGCAGCCGCTGTCGCCGGTGATGCCGGATTGGAGTTGATCGTCGGTCCGGCCGGGGCGGGGAAGACCACCCTGCTGGCCGCCGCGGTCGCCGACCTGCAGGTGCAGGGCCGTGCGGTGTTCGGGGTGGCCCCGACCGCGGTCGCCGCCGACGTGCTCGCCGCAGAGACCGGCATGGTCGCCGACACGTTGGACAAGCTCCTCCACGAACATCGGCATCCGGACCGGCCACCCGACCCGGCCTATGAGCTGCCGTCGGGGGCGACGGTGATCGTCGACGAGGCCGGCACGGTGTCCACCCCGAACCTGGCCGAGCTGGCTCGGCTTGCCGACCGGTACGGTTGGCGGGTGGTGCTGGTCGGTGACCCCCGCCAGTTCACCCCGGTGGGTCGGGGCGGCATGTTCGGCTTCCTGGTGGATACCTACGGGGCGGTCGAGTTGGATCAGGTCCAGCGCTTCCGGCACCGGTGGGAGGGTGCGGCCAGCCTCCGTCTGCGGGTCGGCGACCCGGCCGTGCTCGTCGACTACGACCGGCACGGACGCCTCCATAGTGGCCGGGTGGAGGAGATGGACCAGGCGATCATCACCCACTGGCAGCAGGCCCGCAGTGACGGGCAGACGGTGGCGCTCATGGCGAACCGGACCGACACCGTCACCCGCCTCAACCAGCACGCCCAACACACGCGAATCCAGGCCGGGGAGCTCGACCCTGACGGCCCGTCCCTGCAGGTCGGCGACCAGAACCTACTCGTGGGCGATGAGGTGGTCACCCGCCGCAACGACCGGCGGCTCCGCACCCACCTCGGGGTCATGGTCAAGAACCGGGACCGGTGGACCATCACCGCCATCCACCCCGACCGCAGCGTCACCCTCACCGGAGCGACCGGCACCATCCGGCTCCCCGCCGCCTACGTCACCGACCACGTCGAGCTGGGCTACGCCCAGACCAGCCACGCCACCCAAGGCCGCACCGTCGACGTCGCCCTCCTCCTCATCGACATCCCCACCGACGCCAGAGGCATCTACACCCCCCTCACCCGAGGACGCCACACCAACCACGCCTACATCGCCGTCGACAACAACCAGACTGCCACCGACGTGCTCACCCAGGCCCTCGGCCGAGACTGGATCGACCACCCCGCCATCGCCCACCGCGACCGACTCAACCCCGACCAGGCTCGCCAACCCCCCGAGCCGGAAAGTGTCGACCACGCCGCTCCGCAACGGCGCATCCTCCACAGCATCCAACACCGGCGGGAACGAGCCAGAGGCACCGAGCCGGCGGAGCCATCACGCCTGGATCGGGTGGTCGGATACTCACACCACCCAGCGGGAACGTGAACGTGACGGCCGGCTCGGTCGCGTCGGGGAACGTCGTCCTGAGCGGTGTCGATTCGCGGTCGCATCGTCATGGGACGCCGATGGCGCTGACGATGAACGTCTCGTCACCCCGGCAAGCCGGTGTCGGCGGGTTCACGTAGTCGGGTGCTCCGGTTCCGCCTCCGGCTTCGATCCGGTCGCCGTCGAGGAGCCGCATCTCCTCTCCGGATGCGGGGTCGACGAACCGGATGGCGGACCCGTCTTCCTCGAGCCTGGTGGGAACCGGCCAGACCAGGAGGATCCGCTTCCCGCCGTCGAGGACGAGATGAACGCATCCCTCGGGGGTGAACTCGAGGGTTCCTACGCCCGAGGCCGCACTCCGGAAGGTGGTGACCTCGGCGGGATCCCAGGTGGGCAAGGACACACCACCGCCGGGTGCGCAGGCCGCGATCAGGATGGCCAGCACGCCGAGCGAGCAGATCGTTCCCCTCGTCGGTGCGCCTTTCCTGTCCTTCACTTGGTGAGCACCATCGCGCTCAGCGTGGCCTCGGCTGCATGTCGATTCATGGTCACCCCTCCTCTCGGGTTCCTCACTGATGATTCGTCGGGAGGGCCGAGCCGGTTCCCGGGGCTGGGTCACGAGGCTCTCGCCGTCGGTCGACCGGGAGATCCCGTTGCATGGGCCGGTGACGTCGATGAGCCGTTCGGTGTTGGCCTGGTCGGGCCGTTGGGAGTCAGGAACCATCGTTGCCTCGGTGGGGGGCGCGAGCGGCGTCGGAGTTCGGATATCGACGAGCATCGATTCCCGGGGGTCCGCTGGCGGAGAACCGGTCTGCGACGGCGATCAGCCACTGGCACGCCAAGGCAGGTGTCGAAGGAGGGCGCCGACGAGCACCCACAACCCGATGATGTAGAGAGCGATGACCCAGGCGCCTTCGGCTGGAGTGTAGCCAGGGACGCCAGTGAAGGTGCTCCACCACATGAGGCTCGTGGTCCGGCCCGTCACCAGGAATACGGGGGAGGTCGGTGCCCACAACCTGGCGACTCCGGTGATCCGAGGGGTCAGCAGGTAGGGACCCCATGTGGGGAGGTTGAGACTGATCGCGGCGTCGACGGCCATCAGCCCCAAGCCGGCGGCAACACCCCCGAGGAAGCGGGTCGTGACGAGACCGCCGAGAAGACCGACGAGGCTCCACAGGGTGAGAACGAGCAGGGCGGCCGCGACCTCGGTGAGGAAGCTACCTCGAGGTGCACCGGTCGCGGCCGAGCCGACCAGGAGGCCGCCGAGAGCAGCACCGACGGCAGCCAGGGTGACGCCCACCGAGAGCAACGTGACCAGGACGGACAACGCGGTGGCGGTCTTTCGGAGGCGAACCATCCGGCGATCACCGGAAGTGAGCTCGTAGAACCAGGTGCGGCGCTCGAAGTCGCGGCCGGTGAGGAAGGCACCCAGGACGATGGCGAGGATCGCGCCCGGGGCCGTGGCAGCGAGGCCCAGGATCGCCTCGCTGGCACCGAGGACCGAGCCGAAGTGGAGATCCAGCCGCGCTCGTGTGGCAGCGGCGTCGAGGGCGCGGAGTTCCTCGTTGATGGGGGCGCCGTCGATCACGGTGATCCCCGAGTCGCGCATCAGCGTGACCGCGGCCTGTCGGCTCTCGATGGTGGCGAGATCCGCGCGGACCTGTTCTCGTGCCTGGGAGTTGACGAACCCCACCACGAGAGCGGCGACGGCCACGAGCACGCCGACGGTCCGGAGGAACGGGTTGGTGGCGACGATCGTGGCTTCTCCTCGGACACCAACGGGGCGCGGGGTCATCGGTCCGGGGCCGGGAGATAGTCGAGACGGGAGAGCCGACGCCGTCCGAGGAGGCCGAGCGCGCACACGACGGTGGCGAGGACGACGTAGCCCGTCCACATGGTCTCGGGGAATCGGGTCGCTGGGCTCGGACCGATCCACCAGAGGTACCCGAACGTATCGATCGTCAGCCGGCTCTGTGGTGGCCAGAGCGGCACGCCGGCCTGAGCCACACGCATCGTCAACAGCCACGGAGCGACACCGGGGACCTGCGTCGTCAGGAACACGTCTACGGTCACGTATGTGCCCAAGGTCAGTCCGGCGGCCCATCCCGACCCCAAGGCGAAGGTGAGCGCTGCTGCTGCCGCAGCCCACAGGGTCACCACGAGGACCGTGGTCGCCCACGCAGCGGCGAGGTGCCCCCACCCCGGCCCCGCCGGAGCGAAGAGCGGATCGGACCGGTACCAGGCATTGAAGCCGACCGCCGCCAACGATCCCAGGACTCCCATTCCTGAAGCCAAGACCGCGGCGAGCGTGGGGAGCGCCAGGAGCTTGCCGTCGAAGATCGCCGCCCGGGCTGCCCCCGAGGTGAGCCACCAGAAGAAGGTCCCTCGGCGGAGGTCGGTACCGGCGACCCCCATGGCGATGATCCAGCCGAGGATCGGTCCTCCGGCGCCGGCAGCGAATCCCAGTGCGGCCTCGGCGGATCCCGGCACGCCGGAGCGGTACACGTCGAACCGGTCCGCGACGTACTGGTCTTTCAGTCCCTCGAGGCGCGCGGCGATCTCATCGGCTTCCCGCGTGGTCCCGGCCGCGGCCAGCTCGGCGGTGAGCCGCGGGATCTCGACGGCGAAGTACTCCAAGTTGGCGTCGAGCGACTCGGCGGTGTAGCTCACGTTCCGCCACACCACCAGCGGAATGAGCACCAGCAGCGCCAGCAGCACTCCGCTCACGACCCGGAACCGGAGGAGCACACCGAGCTGCACTCCAGCGGTCCGAAGGCGGCCGGTCATCGCCCTTCCTGCCCGGATTCCATGAAGAACGCCTCCTCGAGGGTCGCCGGCCCGGTGTCGCCTCCGGCGACCTCGATCCCATCCCTTCGCAGCTCTTCGATGACGGCATGGAGGTCGTTGCCTGCCGCGGGGAGCACCACCGTGCGGCCGATGCGGAACGCACCTCGGGAGGCGAGCACGAGTTGGGCTCGTTCCGGGTCCGAGCATCGGACCCGGATCACGTCACCCCACGACCCTCGCGTCAGCTCGTGGGCCACTCCCCGCGCGATCAGGTAGATGCGATCACAGACGCTCTCCACCTCGGCGAGTCGGTGACTCGACAACAGCACCATCGCGCCGCGCTCCGCCCGCTGCACGAGATCATCCAGGATCGCTCGGATCCCCATCGGATCGAGACCTGCGGTCGGCTCATCGAGCATCACCACCGGCGGGCTCGCCGCCGTTGCCGAGGCATACGCCAGCCGGCGCCGCATCCCGGTCGAGTAGTCGCGGACCCGGCGACGGGCGTCCGTTCCCTCGATGCCGACCGCGTCGAGCAGCTCGAAGAGTCGACGGCGGTCGAACCGTACGCCGCGCAGACCCAACGTGACCTCGAGATGCCCGAGGCCGCTGAGATGGCCGTAGAAACCCGGCTCGCCTACCCAGCACCCGAGCCACGGTCGCGGCGTTCGAGGAGCACAGAACTCACCATCGAACCGGACCTTCCCCTCGGTGGGTGCGATGAGTCCCGCCACGATCGCCAGCGTCGTCGTTTTCCCCGCCCCGTTCGGTCCGACCAAGCCGACGATCTCACCCGGGGCGACCCGCGACGACACGTCCCGGATCGCCCACACCGGTGGTCGACCCACGAACCGCTTCGCCAACCTGTCGACTTCAAGCATGGCGCGACGTACGGCGGCTGAGGTCAGCGGCTCACGGCTGCCGTGTATTGGGGGAACTGGGCGACGAGTTCTTCCACCACCGCCGCCTCGAGCGGGATGGTCACCGGTAGCAGTGTCGACTCGGCGCAGGCGAGATCCGCGGTCGCGACGCGCCGTTCGTAGTCTTGGAGCTCGTTCACGGCTCCGGTGCCGAAACGGTCGAGGACGGACTGTTTCGCCTCGGCCGGATCGGAGAAGTCGAAGCCCCGCTCCTGCATGCAGGAGCGCCATCGGTCGACCGCGGCAAGGTACTCGTCGCGGGCCCACATCTCTCGCAGTTTCTGAGCGAGCACGTCGAGGAGTGCCGCGTTGGCTGCGGGTACGGGGGCGTACGCGTCATGTTCTGCCTGGGCTGCACAACCCGGCCGGTCCGCCCCGACCGGCGCACTCTCGTCGGTCCCGTCGGGTCCGTACAGATCGGACAAGTACCGGGCTCGCGTTTCGGGGTCGAGCTGCTCCTGATACGCCGCCTGGGCGTCGATCCCTGCTCTGATGGGGCTGCTCTGATCCGGCTGAGTTGTGATGCCGTAGCCGTAGGCGGCGGTCCAGGTCTCCAGCGCACCGAGAGTGGATGGTGGTTTGGTGTGATCCAACTGCGCCACGTCCGGGGCGATGTAGTCCCAACCCAGATCCTGCATGCACCGTGCGGTTCCCTCGTGGATCGCCCGTAGCGTCGTCAGATCGTCACCGGGTCCGTTGAGGAACTCGGCAACCGGGGAGACGAGCGCATCCGCGGGCAGCGGCTCCGGTGAAGTACCGGCGGCTGTCACCGATGTCGACGGTGCGTTCGGTATGCCGTGACCCGGGTTCACCTCTGCCGCTGCGACCCCGCACCCCGCGAGCAACAATCCGAATCCGACGGCTACCAGCCACAGCCGCAGGTCCTCCCGAGAGGCAGAGTCCGTTGCCGTTGCCATGTCGATCGTGTCCTTCCTTCGGTCTTCACCTGTTCGATCTGCACGGGGCGATCAGTACGCGATCGTCGAGTACAGCCAGCCGTTGTCGAGTTGCATCCAGGCCCTCGTCGTCATGTTGGCGTCGTAGAGCTGCACTGACCAGATGTTCCCGCTCGCGATGTTGTTGATCCCACGGGTGTCACCCGCCGGATACCCGGGTTGTCGGAGCGCGTAGAGGTAATCGAAGAGCGCATTGCGGTCGGACCCGACCCGCGCCCACACTGTCCGACAGGAACCACCCCGGTACCTCCCTTGCAGAATCCCACCCGGGGTGCTGGTCGTATCGAACGTGACCGCCGCTGGCGACGTGCACACCGTGTCCGGGTTCGTGCAGTCATACGCAAAGTCCACATCGCAAACTGCGGCATCGGCCCGGGAAGCAACGACGACAACGACCAGGAACGACGCGAGAACGACGAGAACGAGCCCGAGCGCCAGGCTTCGCTGTGCGTCGTCTTCATGATGCACTGCATGTGCTCCTTTCCGCTCTCACGATCCGTCTCCAGCTCCGATCGCTCGTGGGTACCACCCCCTCTTGTCGCGGCCAGGCCCGCCGCGGCGCCCCCCAGCCCCACGCCGTCGCCCGAGCCCTCGGTACGCCTGCCGGCGAACCGACACTCGAGCGCGGTTCTCGTCGATCCATGGCCTTCCTCTTCTCGGGTCCCCTACTGATGATTCGTCGGAAGGGCCGATTCGGTTCCCCGGGTCCGGTTCACGGTTCGGGGAGCTGATCGGCGAGTTCGGGCGGGGTGCGGTGGGATTCGTAGATGACGGTTCCGGCGGGGACGCCGAGTTCGGTGTCGTCGGCCAGCAGGGTGTGGAGTTCTCCGGCCGGCCATCCGTTGGGGGTGATCGTGACCTGGATGCGGACGGGCCGCTTGCCGGTGGCGAGGAAGGTGAGGGTGGTGGAACCGTTGGGTTCCGGTGCGACCTCGTCGGGGCCGAGGAGGGCGAGCGTCTCGATGAGGGCGCCTCGCAGCCCGGGGTCGGTACGGGGATCCCGGAGCAGGTCGAGGACGACGTCGAGGCGACGTTCCCGTGCCGGCCGTTGCTGGTCTTCGGATCCGGTGACGGTGTCGATCTGGGTCACGAGGGTCTCAGCGTCGGTTGACCATGCGATGTCATCGTACGGGCCAGTGACGTCGGTGAACCGTTCTGTGGCGGTCTGGCCGACCCGATCGGCGTCGGCTCCACCAGCGGCGCGGTACGCGGCCTCGGTCGTGGGGTCGAAGAACCGTGGCGTGCCGACGGCGGTTCGGATCTGAACGAACCTTCCCGCGGGTCCGGTCCAGGTTTCGGTCGTGGTGGGCAGCAGGTAGGGGACCCAGTCGACGTCGAGGCCGAACTCGCTGCCCGGTCGCACGGTCAGGGACGTCTCCTCGGCGCGGACGTACAGGAACGCTCCTTCGGGCACGTCGAGGGGTCCCGCCTGGCGGGCCGCACGGGCGATCTCCTCGAGGGAAGCGACCGCCGGGGTCCGGCCGACGCCGAGGAGCCAGAGGCCGCCGGCGACGGCGGCAGCGAGCGCGGCCGTGGCAGCGAGCCATCGGAGACGCTTGGTACGGCGACGTCGGCGGCGCTCGGCGGCGATCGCGACGTCGAGACGCGTTCGGGCGACCCGGCGCTCCTCGTCGGTGGGGACGGGATCGCCGGCTTCGCCTCGGAGGCACTCGAGGATGTCGTCGCGATCAGTCATCATCTGTTGATTCGTCGATGGGCTCGATCTGGTTCCGTAGCTTCTGACGGGCTCGGTGAAGTCGCGATCGCACGGTGCCGATCGGGATCCCGAGGGCGGCAGCGATCTCGGGGTAGGAGAGCTCCCCGAACGCGGCGAGCAGGAGGACGTCGAGCTCCTCGGGCCGCAGCGACCCCAACGCGGCAGCGAGGAGCGGCCGGGTGCGTTGGGCGTCGACCCGATCCGCCACCGCGTCGGCCGTGTCCGGCTCGTACCCCGGCGCGGAGACCCGCCCGGTTGCCCGGCTCCTCCGGAATCTGCGTCTCAGAACCTCGCCGACGACGTTGGCGGCGATCCCGAACAGCCAGGGCCCTGCCGACGGGTAGGCAGGATCGAACCTCCTGCGGGATTCGAATGCCAGTGTGAACACCTCCGCGGCGACATCCGCACCATCGCTCTGCCCCACGGCTCGGACCGCATACCGGAAGATCATCTCGTAGTAGCGGTCGAAGAGCTCCCCGAATCGCTCTGGATCCCGCCACGAGGCTTCGATCACCTCCGCATCGCCCATCACGTCGTCCACACGGTCAGGATGACACGTCGCGGAGCAACGTCGTCAGCTTCCCCAATACGAAACCGACTCGGTGCGGTTGTCCATCCACGATGGCAGCGTGTGGGTCGCCTGCGAACCGACCGTGTCCACGCGTGATCCGGAGCGGTTCGGCAAGTCGTGATGGCGCAAGCGGTAGCAGCCGTTCCACGACGACGAGATCCGGTTCGCCCACACCGCTCCGGTGTTCCACCATCCCCCGGTGCAGGAGGAGCCCACCACCGAGATGGAACTGCCCGTGCCGTACCGGCCGTCGAAGTGGATCCCCAACGTGAACGAGGCCACGGACGCCCCGACCGAAGGATCGAGGAACAGGTCCCGTCCCGAAAGACCCGCCGGTGCCCGATATCTCCCGCCGGCAGCCGCCGTCACCGCCGCTGCCAGCGTCGAATAACACTCCGGAGACGTGGTGACCAACTCGCCGGAGGGAAGCTCGTCCACGACCCGAACCACGCAGTGGGATTCCGCCAGCGGATCCGCCGCCGCTCCCGCCGCTGCCACGACACCCAGAACCATCGTCACCACGAGTCCGAACACCAACCAACGCATGATGAACCTCCACAGGTC
>CAZPAV010000059.1:0-1832 GCA_964584755.1 uncultured Acidimicrobiaceae bacterium | reverse complement strand
CCTCCACAGGTCCGCGCTTCCGGCCCCGTCTCGCGCCGGCCCTCGCCAGCGGACATGCACCTCTCCGAACCAAGAGTCCGCGAAGAGTCCGCGAGAGATCGAAAAACGGCGAAAAACGCTGAAAGGCGATGAGGGCGAGAAACCCAAGCGCCGCAACGGTTTTCGCCGATTCTCCCATGCTGGCAACACCCCCTGTTCCTATCTGGGGGTCAAGAGGTCGCCGGTTCGAATCCGGCCAGCCCGACCACCCGGAGCCGGTCGTTCTGCAAGGGGATCCCTCCCTGCGTGGGGGGTTCGAGAAGGCTCGAAGTCCCGTGTCGGCGGCGACCGGAAGGAGTCTGCGGGCGGGGCGCTCTCCGGCGGCCGCGTGGCGATCCTCGCGAGACCGGCACGCGAATCTGCTCGCACCGCCCCCGCCGGGACGGAAACCGACGGAAGGCCGGCTCCTCCGCCGGGCGACCCCCGCGACCGTGAACCCCTTCCAGGGGGCCGCCTTCCCTCCCGAGGGCCGTGTAGGGTCGGGCCGGAGGGAGGCGGAGATGGGCATTCGCCATCGCAGGCGGGGCTGGGCCCTGCCGGTGGGCGTCGCGACGCTGCTGTCTCTCGCGCCCGCCTCGGCCCAGACCACGGAGCCGGTGATGGTCGTCGACCAGGAGGCCGGCACCGTCACCTACGTCACCGCCGACTCGGTATCGGTCCCCATCGTCGCCGACCTCACCAACCCGCGAGGTCTCGCCCTGTCCCCGGACGGATCGTTGCTGGTGGTGGTCGAGGCCGGAGACGCCTCCGGCGAGGGGACGCTGGTGGGCGTCACCCCCGATCGCACAGCCCGACCACTCGCCGGCGGTCTCGACTTCCCCGAAGGAGTGGCCTTCCTCGACGACGACACGCTGCTCTACACCACCTTCGGCGACCAGGGCGTCTGGGAGCTCGACCTCCGCGACGGCGAGGCGCGGCGCCTGGCGCAGCTCGCGAGCGCACCGACCGGCATGGTCGTCTTCTCCACCGGAGAGGGCACACCACCGCAGCAGCTCCTCGCCGTCGCCACCTGGAACGGCTTCGGGTTGCTCTTCGACCTCGAGTCCGGCGGGTTCGCACCGTTCACCGACGCGCTGGCAGGCGGTGGCCATCCCGACTTCGCTCCCGAGTCCGGGGTGTGCATCCCCGAGTACGAGGCGAATCGGGTCTCCTGCTGGCCGCTCGACGGCGCACCTCCCACGCTGGTGGAGGGCTTCGACGGGCCGGTCGGGGTGGTCCTCCTCCCCAACGGGTTGCTGGCCGTCTCGGACGCCACCGGAGTCCACGTCGTGCATCCCGTGGACGGAACCCTCCTGTACACCCTCCCGTTCGAGAACCCGGCGGCGATGGTGATCCCGGGGGAGCGAGGCGCCCGATGGTTGCCGCCGGCGGCGCCCCCATCCACCACGACGACGGCGAGCGGCACCTCGGCGCCCGGGAGCGCGACCACCGCAACGTCACCCGGCTCGGCGGCCCCGCCCCCGGAGGAACCGTCCCCGACGTCCTCGACCATGGTCACCCCGGAACCGGGCACGATCCCCCCGGCCGCCGCGGCACCCGGAGCACCCGGACCGGTGTCGTGGTGGTGGTGGCCGGTGGCGGCTCTCCTCCTCCTCCTCGGGCTCCTGGCCGGGGCTCTCCGGGTACGGGCGCGACGGCGGAGCCGGCCGGAAGGGCGGCGGCCCGCACCGGGGGAAGGGCTCCCCGGCGCCTCGGTCGGTCCGGATCCGTGCCGGGACGTCTGCGCCCCGGCCGCCCGCCCCGAGGACGCGGCCGAGCGGGCCGCCGCCGCCGCCGAGGTCACGGCTCGCGAG
>CAZPAV010000058.1:11980-15217 GCA_964584755.1 uncultured Acidimicrobiaceae bacterium | reverse complement strand
GGTGGTGGATGGCAGTGGCGGTGGGGGGGTGGGCGGGGTTGGCGGGTCGGCGGGGGGGGGGGGGGGGGGTGGCGGCCGGCTGCTCCACGGTGGCGGTGTCCGGTCGCGGGGCCCGGGCCGCACGTGGCGGCGGGTCCTCGGGTGGCGGGAGCTCGTCGAGCTCGAACGGCTCGAAGAGGTCGTCGAACTGGTCGTCGGGGGTGTCCTGTGCCATGGCCTGCCGGGTTCGGGGGACGGATCGGGGCCCGTCTCGGGGTATTGTGCCACGATGCTGCCGTTGTCGACAGTGCATCGCGCCGAGCCGTGGACGGCGGGGAACCTCGCCGGCGCGGCCTTCCTCCTCCTCGTCGCCGTCCTCGTCGTCTGGGTCGTGGTGCGATCCCGTCGCGACTGAGGGATCGGCGCCGGTCCGGAACCTGTCGTACCCCGCCGGTACGGTGCCTCCGCCGTCGAAGGAGGCACATGGAGTCCGGTCGTTTCGTGTGTGGGGCCTGTGGCCATCGCAGCTCCCGCTGGATGGGGTTCTGCCCCCGCTGTCGGGCCGACACGGCCCTGGAGGAGGTCGATGCGGCGCTGGCGGCGGTGGAGGTGGGGGAGCTCGCCACGGCGCCGCGAGGTGGACCGGATCCGGCGCGCCGGCTCGCCAGCGGCGTGGAGGAGGTGGACCGGGTCCTCGGCGGAGGCTTCGTTCCCGGATCCGTCGTCCTCCTCGGAGGCGAGCCGGGTATCGGCAAGTCGACCCTCCTCCTCGAGGTGGCGGCCGCCGTCGCCGGAGGAGCCGGTCCGGTCCTCCTCGTCTCGGCCGAGGAGTCCGCCGACCAGGTCCGGCTGCGCGCCCGACGCATCGAGGTGGCCGGCGCGGGGGTCGCCCTCGTCTGTGAGCAGGCGCTCCCGGCGATTCTCGAGGTCGCCCGGGGGAGGCGACCGGCCCTGCTCGTCGTCGACTCCATCCAGACGGTGGTCGACCCGGACACGGCGGGCGCCCCGGGCGGCGTCGCGCAGGTGCGGGAGGCCGCGGCCCGACTCGTCCGGCTCGCCAAGCGCAGCGGGACGGTCGTGGTCCTCGTCGGCCACGTCACGAAGGACGGCGCGTTCGCCGGTCCCAAGACGCTCGAGCACATGGTCGACGTCGTCCTCTCCCTGGAGGGGGACGACGGCGCGGGGCTGCGCTTTCTGCGGGCCATGAAGAACCGGTTCGGGTCGGTGAACGAGGTGGGGGTGTTCACCATGGACGCGCGGGGTCTGCTCCCCGTCGGCGACCCCAGCGAGGTGTTCGTGGGGGGACGGGACCCGGACGTCCCCGGGACGGTGCTCTTCCCCACCGTCGACGGGCGGCGCTCGCTCCTCGTCGAGGTCCAGGCCCTCGTCGTCGCCGGCAGTGGACCCCAGCCGCGACGGAGCGCCAAGGGGATCCCCACGGCTCGTCTCCATCAGGTGCTCGCCGTCCTCGAACGGCATGCGGGTCTCTCCCTCGGACGCCACGACGTGTACGCGAGCGTGGTGGGAGGGCTGCGGATCGCGGAACCCGCGGCGGATCTCCCCCTGGCGCTCGCCGTGGCCTCGTCGGTCACGGGCCGTCCGCTCGGGGCGGTCGCCGCCTGGGGCGAGGTCGGGCTCACCGGCGAGTTGCGGGCGGTCGCCGGCGGAGAGCGGAGGCGGGCGGAGGCGGCCCGGTTCCGCCTCCGGACGATCGCCGCCGGCTCGGGACCGCGCCGGCTCGTGGACGCCCTCTCGGCCGTGGAGGCCGGGAGGGTTGCGAGCGCCGGGGTCGGGGCGCGGGCGTGAGATGTCGGCGGAGGCACCATGTGCCCTAGTAGCCTCGGGCGGCGATGGCACCGAAGATCGAGGCCCCGCTCGACGTCCTCCGTCGTTTCGCGCCCGGGACGGTTCTGCGCGACGCGGCGGAGCTGATCATCCGTCAGGGGACCGGAGCCCTCGTCGTCGTCGGTGCCGGCGACCGGGTCGACGAGGTGTGCTCGGGGGGGTTCGAGCTCGTCGGCGCGGCGTTGACCGCCCAACGGGTGGCCGAGCTCGCCAAGATGGACGGCGGGATCGTCGTCGACGACGCCGAGGGGGCGATCCTGCGAGCCAACGTCCACTTCATCCCCGACCCTCGGCTCCCCACCGACGAGACGGGGACGCGGTTCCGCACCGCGGAGCGCCTCGCCGTCCAGACGGACCGGCCGGTGCTCGCCGTCAGTGAGGAGGGCCGGAGCGTCGGGGTGGTGTTCACCGCGCAGGGACGTTTCGAGCTGCGGAGTCCGACGGCGCTGTTCGCCGAGGCCAACCAGCAGCTCGGCTCCCTGGAGCGACTCCGTCGACAGCTCGACGACACGGTGGCGCGTCTCACCCGGTACGAGGTGGACGACGTGGTCGTGATCCGCGACGTCGTCGTCGTCATCCAGCGGGCCGCGCTCATCCTCCGTCTCAGCGGTGAGCTCGAGACGATCGCGGTCGAGCTCGGCGAGGAGGCGCCCCTCATCCGGATCCAGGCCGCCGATCTCGTCGACGGCGTCGCCGAGCTCGCCGAGTTGGTGAACATCGACTACCAGCCGCGGAAGCCACGCCCGGGCTCGAGCGTCTTCCGCAAGTTGGACGCGCTCGACGACGAGGACCTCTACCACACGACGCGGGTGGCCGCCGCCCTGGGTCTCGTCCCGCTCGACAAGGAGGTGCGGCCCCGAGGTGCCCGCGCCCTCGCCGGCGTGCCACGCGTGCCGGCGGCGGTGCGACAGGCGATCATCCGACGTTTCGGCGACTTTCGGCGACTCCGGCGGGCGACGGTCGCCGAGCTCGGCGAGGTGGAGGGCGTGGGCCCGGCCCGGGCGAAGCAGATTCGCAACTACCTGGACCGTCTGGGTCAGATCGGGGTGGTGCCGGACCTGGAGGAGTGATCGACACGGCCGGGTAGACTGCCGGCTCCCCGAGCCGGTGAGACCCGTGGCGACGAAGAAACCCCCTGCGAAGAAGGCGGCCTCCAAGGCGAAGGCCGGCACGAAGGCGCCGGCGAAGGCCGCGGCGAAGGCGAAGGCTCCCGCCAAGGCGAAGAGCGCCGCCAAGGCGAAGGCCACGCAGAAGGCCCCTGCGAAGGCGAAGGCTGCCGCGAAGGCGAAGGCCCCTGCGAAGGCGAAGGCCCCTGCGAAGGCGAAGGCTGCCGCGAAAGCGAAGGGCGCCGCCGAGGCGAAGGCCCCTGCGAAGGGGAAGGCGGCTGCCGGAGCCCGTGCGAAGAAGGCGACG
>CAZPAV010000058.1:0-11880 GCA_964584755.1 uncultured Acidimicrobiaceae bacterium | reverse complement strand
GAAGGCCCCTGCGAAGGGGAAGGCGGCTGCCGGAGCCCGTGCGAAGAAGGCGACGAGCCCGTTCGCGGTGGGGGACAAGGTGGTGTACCCGCACCACGGCGCCGCCACGATCGTCAAGAAGGTGCGCCGCGAGCTCGACGGCGCCATGGTCGACTACTTCGTGCTCGAGGTCGCCACCGACCAGCTCGTCCTCAGCGTTCCGGTGGCACGCGCCGTGGAGCTCGGAGTACGTCCCGTCATCTCCAAGGCCGAGGCGCGGCGGGTGTTCGCCGTCTTCAAGGAGCCGCCGCAGGAGGCGGGAGCCAACTGGAGCCGCTGGTACAAGCTGCTCACCGAGAAGATCAACAGCGGCGACATCTACCAGGTGGCCGAGGTGGTCCGCGACCTCACCTACGCCCAACAGGTCAAGGGCATCTCGCCCGCCCTGAAGCGGATGCTCGCCCGGGCCCGGCTCATCATCGTCTCGGAGCTCCGCTTCTCCCTCGACCTCGAGGAGGAGGACGCCATCAAGAAGCTCGACCGGGCGCTCCCCAAGGTGGAACAGCCTGCCGAGACGTGAACGGGGGCCGAGCGCCACGCACGACTTGAGCCGTGCCCCCCGCGCGCCGATATCTTCCCTCGTGAAGGTCGTTCCCCGCCGTTCCCGTGCCGGTGCCCCGGTGGTCGTCGAGTTCGTGCGACTGCTCGTCACCCTGGCGTCCACCGCCGCCGGACAGGCGGTCGGGGTGGCGTTGGGGGAGTCGGGATCGAGTGCCCTGGTCGCCCCCGAGATGGCCCCGGTGGTCGGCGCCGTTCTCGGTGCCGGGATCGGCTACGTCCTCGGTGGCGTGGTGGGCCGGGCCACCGCCCGCATGATCGACGAGGCGCCGTCGTGGTTCGGCGCCATGTCGGCGGCCCAGCTCCTCGCCGGGGGATTCGGCGTCGTCGTGGGCGTGGGGGCGGTCGTCGCCGTTCCCCTCGTGGTGCTGCTCCCCGACCCGGTCGGATGGCCGCTCGGAGCGCTCGTGGTGGGGATCTCCGGGATCGCCGGAGGGAAGGTCCTCGCGGTGCGCGGCGCCGACGTCTTCTCCCGGGAGCGGCGAGCCCCGACGCCGCGGGGCACCGGTGGAGGGGGCGCCCATCTCGTGGACTCCTCCGCGGCGGTGGACGGGCGGGTGCTCCCGCTGCTCCGGGCCGGCGTGATGACCGGCGACGTGTGGGTGCCCGCCTTCGTCGTCGACGAGCTCCAGGGGATCGCCGATGCCGGGGATCCGGACCGACGGCGTCGTGGCCGGCGGGGTCTCGAGGTGCTCGAGGCACTTCGGACGGAGGCCGGGGGACGCTTCCTCGTGCTCGAGGAGACCGTCCCCGGCGTCCTCGACGTCGACGCGAAGCTCCTCACCCTCGCGGAACGCCACCGCGCCGTGTTGGTGACGACCGACGCCAACCTGGCGCGGGCGGCCGAGTTGCGCGGGATCCGGGTCCTCAACCCACACGCCCTGGGCGAGGCGCTGCGCCCCATGCTCGCCGCGGGCGATCGCGCCCGGGTCACCATCGCCAAGGCGGGCTCGGAACCGGGCCAGGGGATCGGCTACCTCGAGGACGGGACCATGGTGGTCGTGGCCGGAGCGGCCGATAGCATCGGGGAGACCCTCGAGGTGGAGGTCTCGAACATGGTGCGCACGTCCCTGGGGAGGATGCTCTTCGCGCGTCCGGCATCGTGAGCCTGCGAGCCGTCGTCGTGGCGGCGGGCGCAGGGCGGCGTTTCGGCCGGCCGAAGCACCGGGTGTGTCTCGCCGGCCGGGAGCTGTGGCGGTGGGCCGTCGACGACCTCACCGCGGCCGGGGTGGCCGAGGTGGTCGTCGTCGGGGACGTCCCCGGCGGCGTGGCGGGGGGCGCGCGCCGCCGCGACTCGGTGGCGGCGGGTCTGGCGACCCTACCCCCGGAGACGGAGTTCGTCCTCGTTCACGACGCGGCGCGCCCACTTGCCGGGGCCGAGCTCGTCCGACGGGTCGTGGCGCGGCTCCGGCGCGGCGACGTCGACGGCGTCGTCCCTGCCGTGGCGGTCCGCGACACGGTCAAGGTGGTCGACGGCGATCGTGTCCTCCGCACGGTGGATCGGTCGCGACTCGTCGTGGCGCAGACCCCCCAGGGCTTCCGTCTCGACGTGCTCGTCGCGGCCCACCGTCGCGCCGAGGAGGACGCCACCGACGACGCCTCCCTCGTCGAGGCCGTCGGGGGTACGGTGGTGACGGTCGCCGGGGATCCCCGCAATCTCAAGATCACGTACCCGGGAGACCTCGCCATCGCCGCGGCCCTCCTCGGGAGGTCGGGCCCGTGATCCGCACCGGTCTCGGTTTCGACGTCCATCGCCTCGGCGGCGAGCCGCCCCTGCTCCTCTGCGGGGTCGTCGTCGACCGGGGGATGGGACTCGTCGGGACCTCGGACGGCGACGTCGCCGCCCACGCGCTCGCCGACGCCCTCCTCGGCGCCGCCGCGCTCGGCGATCTCGGGACCCACTTTCCCTCCACCGACCCACGTTGGGAGGGCGCGGACTCGATGGCGCTGCTCGGGAGGGTGCGAGAGCTCGTCGTCGAGGCGGGTCACGCCGTCGGGAACGTCGACGTCACCATCGTCGCCGAGGAGGTGCGGGTGGCGCCGCACCGCACCGCGATGCGGCGGCGACTCGCCGGCGTGCTGGACGTGCCGGTGACGGCGGTCTCGGTGAAGGCGACCACGACGGACGGTCTGGGGATCCTCGGTGCGGGGGAGGGCATCGCCGCACTGGCGGTCGCGCAGCTCCGGTCGCGTGACCGTTCCCCGGAGTGAGCCGGCGCCGCGTCAGGCGAGGGCCGGCACGATCGCCGCGGGATCGTTGGTGATGACGGCGGTGACGCCGGCGTCGGCGAGGCGCCGTGCCTCGGCGGGGTCGTCGACCGTCCAGGCGACCACGGCGAGGCCGCGCGCCGCCGCCGCGGCGACGACCCGGGACGCCCGGTCGGCCTCGAGCCGGGAGTGGGGGAGGTGCAGGGCGTCGTGCCCGTCGCGGGCGATCCAGGGCAGCACCTCCAAGGGATCGATCCACTCGGTGAGGAGCTGCCCGGTGAGGAGCTCGGGCGCGAGCTCCCGCACCCGCCGCACGGTGAGCGGGTCGAAGGAGGAGACGAGGCAGCGGGACACCACGCCGGCGCGACGGAGCGCCGCCACCACCTGGTCCACGATGCGCCGGCGCCGGTCGAACCCGGCCTCGAAGATGTCGTTCTTGATCTCCACGTCGAGGAAGCCGGGAACGGCGTCGAGCACCTCCTCGAGGGTGGGGAGATCGGGGAGGGCGTCCCGGATCTCGGCGAGATCTCGGTCGGCGAATCGCCCCACCGCGGGGTGCCGGTCGTCGTGGTGGACGATGAGCGCTCCGTCCCGAGAACGGCGCACGTCGAACTCGACGCCGGCTGCGCCCTGCTCGAGAGCGAGGAGGAACGCCGCGATCGTGTTCTCCGGGGCGTGGGCGGCGGCGCCGCGGTGTCCGTACACGAGCGGGCCGGGTCCGAGAGGCGAGGCCATCGGCTCGGATCCTACCCGGGTGTCCGGTCGCCCCTGATACCATGCGGCGACCCATGGAGCTCTTCACCACCCTCGGGCGCGTCCGGACGACGTTCCGACCGCGGGATCCCGGGAAGGTCGCCATCTACGTCTGCGGGCCCACGGTGCAAGCGGACCCCCACCTCGGCCACGGGCGGTCCGCGGTCGTCTTCGACGTGCTCGTGCGCTACCTGCGCTGGCTGGGGAACGACGTCACCTACGTCCGGAACGTCACCGACGTCGACGACAAGATCATCGCCCGCGCCCACGCCGAGGGGATCTCGACCGAGGAGGTGGCGGCTCGCTCCTACGCGGCGTTCAGCGCGGCGTATCGGGCGCTCCGGGTGCAGGAGCCGACCGTGGAGCCGCGCGCCACCGAGCACGTCGGCGGGATGATCGCGCTCATCGAGACGCTCATCGACCGGGCTCACGCCTACGTCGCCGGCGACGACGTCTACTTCGCGGTCCGCTCCTACCCCGAGTACGGGAAGCTCTCGCGGCACGATCCCGATGACCTCCGTGCCGGTGCGAGGGTGGAGCCCGGTGCTCACAAGCGCGATCCCCTCGATTTCGCCCTCTGGAAGGGGGCCAAGCCCGGAGAGCCGACCTGGGACTCGCCCTGGGGTCGAGGACGCCCCGGGTGGCACATCGAGTGCTCGGCGATGGCCCGTCGCTACCTGGGGGACGGATTCGACATCCACGGCGGTGGGCAGGATCTCATCTTCCCCCACCACGAGAACGAGATCGCCCAGTCGGAGGCCGCCACCGGCACGACGTTCGCCCGGTACTGGGTCCACAACGGGATGGTCAACCTCTCCGGAGAGAAGATGTCGAAGTCCACCGGTCACCTCGTGGACCTGCGGGAGGCCCTCGACCGTTACGACCCCGTGGCCCTCCGGCTCTTCTACCTCCGGACGCACTACCGCAAGCCGGTGGAGTTCTCCCCGGAGGCCGTCGTCGACGCCGAGGCGTCGCTGCGCCGCCTGTGGGCGTTTCGCCGTCGCGTGGGCGTCGCCGCCGAGCCTCCCGACCCCGCGCTCGTCGAGCGTTTCCGGGCGGCACTCGGCGACGACCTCGACGTCGCCGGGGGACTCGGGGTGCTCTTCGAGGTGGTCCGGGAGGGCAACAAGCGTCTCGACTCCGGGGAGCCGGCCGGCTCGTTCGCCGCGGCGTACGACGCGATAACGGATGTGCTCGGGATCGCCGAACCCCAGGTGGACGTCGCCGACCTCGCTCCCGCGCTCGACACGCTGGCGGCCCGCTTCCGGGCCGAGCCCGGCGTCGACGGTCTCCTGGCACGACGGGCGCGGGCCCGCCGCGAGCGGGACTGGACGACCGCGGATGCCATCCGTGATGCCCTGGCGGCGATCGGCATCGTCGTGGAGGACACGCCCGATGGCGCGCGCTGGCATCGGGAGTGAGATCGAGGGTCGCCACGCCGTGGCGGCCGCCGTCGACCACGGCCGGGTGGACCTCCTGCGGATCGAGCGCGCCCGGCTCGGCGCCGCACCCTACGCGGCCCTCCGCCGCGCCGCGCTCGCCGCTGGGGCCCGCGTCGAGGTCGTCGACGACGTGCGCCCTTGGGCGAGGACGGCCGCGCCCCAGGGTGTCGTGGCCCGGGCCCGCCCCATCGAGGGGCGGACGCTCGAGGACGTGGTCGCGATCGAGGATCCGCCGGCCCTCCTCGTGCTCGACCATCTCCAGGATCCGCGGAACGTGGGCGCCGCGGCGCGCTCGGCCCTCGCCGCGGGGATGACCGGTCTCGTCGTGGGGACGCGCCGCGCCGCGCCGTTGGGAGCGACCGCCTTCAAGACGGCCGCCGGAGCGCTCGAACGGCTGCCGGTGGCGACGGTCAGCTCGATCGCCGACGCGGTGGGTCGTCTCGGATCGCTCGGCCTGTGGCGGGTGGGGCTGGAGGCCACGGCCGAACGCTCCCTCTTCGGTCTCGAGCTCCTCGCCGATGCGGTGGCGGTGGTGGTGGGTGCCGAGGACAGGGGTCTGGCACGGCTCGTGCGCGCGCGCCTCGACGTCCTCGTCCGGGTGCCGATGGCGGGCGGCGTCGAGTCGCTCAACGCCGCCGCGGCCGTCACGCTGGCGGTGTTCGAGGTGTCCCGGGTGCGCGGTTCGGTATCCTGAGCCCCCGGCCGGGTTAGCTCAGGCAGGTAGAGCACGGGTCTTGTAAACCCGGTGTCACCGGTTCGAATCCGGTACCCGGCTCGGTGTCGCCGGACGGCCGCCCGCGAAATCCGCGTCTCCGCGGCCCGGGCCCGATACGCTCCCGGCATGCTCTCCGAACGCGACCGGGCGGTGCTCGAGTTCGAGGGCTCGTGGTGGCTGTACCCCGGGCCCAAGGACCGGGCTATTCGTGAGTATCTCGGGATGACCTCGGCCCACTACTACGCGCGGCTGCGCCGTCTCGCCGACGACGACGAGGCGCGACGGCACGCCCCCCTCGTCGTCGCGCGTCTGCGACGCATTCGCGGACGGCGTCGCCGTCGGGTCACGGACCGCGTCGGTGGCGAGCCGAGCCGCTGAGCCGGCGGTCCCGGCGAGCCTGCGCCGGGAGCGCCGCGCCCACGACGTCGCCACGAGAGGCGGACGGCGATGATCGACCTGCTCCTGGGGGCGGGGTTGGGCCTCCTGGCGGTGCGCGGGTGGGTGCGCGGACTGGTGCGCGAGGCGTTGGAGGTCGCCACGCTCCTGCTCGGGACGATCGCGGCCCTGCGGCTCTCCGGCCCGCTCGGACCCGTCGTGGCGCGTACCGCCGGCGTCTCGGCGGAGACGGCGCGTCTCGTCGCCGGCGCCGGCGCCTTCCTGGCGCTGTCCGTCGTCGCCGGCGTCGCCGCCCACCTGGCGCATCGGATGATCCGCAGGCTCCCCGGGCTGACGCTCCTCAATCGACTCGCCGGCGCCGCGCTCGGGCTCGTCTACGGTCTCGTGCTCGGGACCGTGCTCGTGACGCTCCTGGCGGTCCTCCCGCTTCCCGCGGCGGTGGGGGACGAGGTCGCCACGTCGCGGTTCGCCGCGGCCCTGACCCGGCCCGACGGTCCGGTCCAGGAGGCCCTCGCGACGGTGGGGGGCGACCACGTGGCGCAGGGCGTGCTCGCCATCGAGCGGCTCGTCGGCGATCGGGCCGTCGTGCTCACGCGGACCCCCTTGGTGTTCCCGCTGCCCCCCACGGCGCGGGTGAGGCCCGACGCCGCCGCGGCGCGTACGGTCCTGGAGCGGCTCGAACGGGAGCGCACCATGGCCGACGTGGGCACGGTCGCGTGGTCGGACGAGCTCGCCGTCGTGGCCGTGGCACGGGCCGAGGAGCGGTACGGCTCCGGCGGCGGCGCGCCGGCCGATTCCCGGCTCGATGCCCTCGGGATCCCGGCGACGGTGCGAGCGGAGAGCGTGGCGCTCGCCGCCACGCCCGACGGGGCGATGGACGCCATCCTCGCCTCGTCCCCGGATCGTGCCGACGTCCTCGGGGCGGCCTACCGTCGGGTCGGGGTGGGGGTGGTCGCGGGCCCGTACGGCACGATGGTGGTGATCGTCCTCACGGGGTGAGCGTCACTCCTCCTCGCCGGCAGCATCCTCCGGCGGCACGGGGGAGGCGTCCGCACTCGGAGCCGGCTCCGTACCCGTCGGTGCGTCGTCCCCGGCGGGGGCCGTGAAGGCGGAGGAGGCCTCAGTCACGGCGTCCACCGAGCGCCGCCGGGAGACGAGGACGGCCACGATCGCCGCCGCGACCCCGACGATGACGAGGATCGCGAGGAGGATCCACAGCCATCCCAGGGAGCCGCCCCCGTACTCGGTCCGGACGTGGATCGTCTTCTCGCCGCCGGTGACGGGGAGATTCCAGACGAGCCGTCCGTCGGGGAGGACCTCGTCGGCGTCGTGCTCGACGACCTTCCCCGGTAGGGAGGCGACGAGCCGGAACGTGAAGAAGTCGCCGGCGAGCTGGGAGGGGTCGATACCGAGCTCGTTGTTGCCGCCGAGATCCGAGGGGACCTTCACCTTGGCGTCGAGCTGCGTGCCGCGATCGTCCATCGTCAACGAGAAGGACTCGAAGGGGGAGTTGGGGCCGCCACGGGAGAGGAACTCCCCGGCCTGGGTGATGTCGTCGAACTCCTTGCGGACACCGTAGTAGGTGAAGTCGCCCTCCTCGCGCTGATACGGCTTCGCACCGGGCAGGTCCGTGTCGAACTGGGAGGTGATGTCGTCGGGCGATCCCCCGTTGCTCTTGATGAGATCGAGGAACTCCTGGTCCATGCCCATCTCCGTGGCGATGGCGCCGCTGCCGTCCTGGTTCACGTCGACGAGCATGTTCACCTGGAACTTGCAGGCGGAGGTGAGCAGGGCCAGGCCCGCGACGACCAGCAGCAACTTCTTCATGGCTTCCCCTGTCGCTCGTGTCGACACATCGTACGGTGTTCCCCGTGGTCCCCGCGGGACCCTCCGTATCCTTCGGCTCGTGGAACCTGCCGCTGAAACGCTCTTCTCCACCTTCGTGGCGGCCTACCGTCCCCACGTGGAGGCCCGGCTGGCGGAGCTGGAGGTCACGGCTCCTCCCGCCGTCCTGGAAGACGGGCGGCGTCGATTGGCCGCGGAGCTCCGCGACCTCCTCTCCCGCCCCTGGGCGGAGCAGCGAAGGAGCCCCCTCGAGGTGTTCCGTGGTGCCCTGCGGCCGGTCACGGAGGCGCTCGCGGCCCGAGGCGTGCCCCGCCCGGAGCGGGACGCCGGCCGCCGCGCGCTCCTCCCGGAGGACCCGTACGGGCTCTCCCCGGGCTCCTCGGCCGAGCTCGGCGAGGAGGCGTGGCGGGCGCACCTCGCCTGGGGTGCCGCCAAGGCCGTCCGGGTGACGTCGGGAGCGGAGCAGCCGGCGCCATCCCGACCGATCGTCGCCCTCGTGACCGTCGATCTCCTCGATCGCTCCCGCATCGAGCCGGCAGTCGTGGCGGCAGGGTACGCGCTCGCCGTCGTCCGCGATCGGGCGGCGGGGGAGGCCCTCCTCCGCGCATCCCGGCCGGTGCTGGCGATCGTGGACCTGACCCACTCCGGCGCCGACGAGGCGATCGCGGGCTTCGCCGCGGCGGGGATCCGGGTGATCGCGTACGGTCCCCACGTGGACGACGTCGCCATGGCTCGGGCGAGGACGCTCGGGGCGGCCGCGACGGCGGCTCGCTCCCGGTTCCTCACCGACCCGGGACGGTGGCTGCCGAGGATCGCGTGACCGGACGGCACCGGCGCGCGCCGAGCGTCAGCGACGGAGGAGGCGGCGGACGAGGAGGAGCGTCAGCGCGAAGGCGACGCCGGCGACCGCCGCCGGCCGGGCATCGAAGGCGACCTCGGGCTCCCCTTCGATCCTCCCGGCGAGGAGGATCGCGATGTGGGACCCTTCGGTCCGGATCGTGTCGGACACCATGAGGCCGACGGGGCCCCGGTGACACTCGACCCTCTCCGCGGCCACGACGGCGACGGGACACCGTTCCAGCTCCACGTGCGACGCCTCGACGAGCGCGGCGGCCCCACCGGTGATCGTGACCGTCTCGGCCGTGACCCGGCGGGCGGCCCCCCGTTCGATGGAGACGCTCCCAGCCTCGACGTGGGCGGCGGCGCCCCGCTCGATCGTCACGACGTCGGCGGTCACCACGTCGCGGGAGGCGGCGGGGGTGCCGTCGGTGGGGTGGCGCATCGCTCCTCCTCGCTTCCCCTCTCACGGTACTCGATCCACGGGCCACCGGTGGGGGTGGCGTCCGCGGGCTCAGCGGCTGAGGGCGAAGTCGAGGAGACGACCGCCGCCGGGCCGCGCCGCGCCGACGGTGTCGGGGAGCGAGGCGAGGGGGAGGAGCAGGACCGTCATGGCGACGACGCCGTGGTTGCCCTGGACGTCGAAGCGCTCACCGGGGTCGATCACCACGCCGCAGCTCCCGTCGCCGCGACAGTTCCCCAGCGTGGTCTGGAGGTAGATGGGCCGGAACTCGCGCCACGGGACGTCGGCGTTGCCCGCGGGGAAGCCGGCGTTCCACAGGACGGGCACCCAGCCGAAGCGGGGCGACCCGGCGATGTCCGCGGTGAATCGCGGATCACCGTGCTCGAGACAGGCGATCATGCCCTCCTTCGTGTGGGCGTACCCGTCGCAACTCCCCGAAGCGAGGTACTCCCACAGGCCGGCGTCGTCGATGCAGCGGCCCTGATAGGCACGCCCTCTCGTCGTGCAGCTCGTCATGCCGAGGGGGTTGGCGAGGGTGAGGCGTCCCGGGAAGATGTCGATCCCGTCGACCAGGCCGTCGTCCAGCGCCTGTGCCAGGTTCCCCGTCGCGGTGTCGGTGCTCGTAGGGAGGCCGGCGACGTTGTCGCCGCAGAGGTCGTGGTCGTCCTCGAGGTCGGTCGGGCCGGCGGCGAGCCCGAGGTCGTGGTCGACGCCGTGGGCGATGTTCTCGGCGATGTTGCTCGACTGGTCGCCTCCCCGGCACGACCGTGTGGTGGGGATCGACGGGTTGCCGAACCGGGCGAAGTCGAGGAACCCGAAGCTCCCCGTCTCGGGCCCGTCGCAGTCGTCGAGCGACTGGGCGCCCGTCTTGAGGCAGGCGACCGTTCCGCTCGCCGCGCCCGAGGGAAGGCCGAAGGGCAGGATGCCCCCGGCGGTCGAGAAGATCGTGACCTCGGCGGCGGCGCTCGTCTCGAGGGTGTCGATCCCGACGACGCGGGCGAAGGCCGTCGTGATCCGCCGCGACGGCACCCGCACGCGCACGACGCCGAGATCGTCGGTGAAGGACACGCACGCCGTCCCGGGGGCGGTGAGCGTGAACCGCTCCGGGCGGTCGGGATCGGTGCAGGCGTCCCACTCCTCGTCGGTGGTCGCGAGATTCGCCGCCGCGATCCGTCGCACCTCGGTCTCGACCGCGGCTCGGGCCGACGTCGACGAGCGTCCCGCCGTCTCCTGGGCTCCCGAGAGCGCGGCGAGGTCGGCACCGCTCTGGGCGTCACGACGGGCGACGAACAGCGCGCCGAGATCCACGGCGACCGCGGAGAACGCGAGGAGCACGACGACGAGGAGGGCGAGGAGCAGGAGCATGGTCCCCTCCTCCCGCCCCGTCGGGGCGCCGCTCAGCCGAAGCGGTCGCATCGATACGTCTCCGTGTCGTTCCACCACGAGGCCGTGCCCGAGAGGGGTTGCTCGAGCCGGAACTCCACGGTCGACGAGATGGACCGGTCCTGGAAGAGGGGATCGAGGAACCCGGTCAGGCTGTCGTACGACTGCGTCACCGTGATGCGGGCCGCATCGCCCCGAGCGCCGGACGCCGCGGGGTCGAAGCCCGAGAAGCGCACACCGACCCGGGCCGGATCCGTCGTCAGATCCATGCGGTCACACACCTCCTCGGCGATCGCCGCGGCGTCGCCGAAGTCGACGGCGGCGAGGCGGGCGCCCTCACGGACCCCGTGCCGCACGTCTGCGGCCTGGGCGAAGGCCCACGCCGCCTCGATCGTGCCGAAGAGGAGGAGGAGGACGAGCGGCGCGGCGACGGCGAGCTCGACGAGCGCCGCGCCCCGCTGACGACGGGGGGGCTCACCCCTCGACACCGGGTCCGCCCACCTCGTCGAAGGCGCGCTCGAGGCGCCGTCTCGCCCGGAGACACGCCACCCGGACCGTGCCGACCGCGGCGCCGAGCCGGCCGCCGATCTCGGCGTAGGTCAGGCCCTCGACCTCGCGGAGCCAGAGCAGCTCCCGGTCCCGTGGGCCGAGGCGCAGGAGGGCCGCCCGGATGGCCGCATGCTCCTCGCCGAGGATCGCCTGCTCGGCGGGTCCCGGGGGGACGGCGGACATGGGCTGGACCCGGATCGGCCGCCGGTGGGTGCGGATCCAGCCACGGAGCTTCGTGCGTGCGATGGCCCAGACCCACGAGTCGAAGGCGGTGGCGTCGCGCAGCCGTGACAGGCGTGCGATGACGGTCTCGAGCGCCTCCGCCGCGAGGTCCTCGGCCTGGGCGTCCGCCAGTCCGGCGTAGCGATAGAAGGCGAGCACGCGCCGGAACACCTCGGTCCCGAGACGCCCGACGGCGGCGTGATCTCCCCGGCGGGCGTCCCGAACGACCTCCGTGGGCACGAGGGGGTGGCGCCGGGGACGGTCGCCCGGATCCCGGCGCGCGCTGGTGCTCATCAGGAGGCCATCGGTCCGCGAGCCGGTCGTGCCTGAGCGATTCGCGGCACCCAGGGTCGTCATCCGCCCGGTCCCCGCCCGCGACCGGCGCCCGGCGGAGGGGTGGTCGGCGCTCCGTGACCCGCCGGCGTCTCGCCGGCCCGTCCCCGCCCTCCCGCCGAGGATCGGCCGGGGGG
>CAZPAV010000057.1:12347-15624 GCA_964584755.1 uncultured Acidimicrobiaceae bacterium | reverse complement strand
CTCGCCGCCGCGCGTATCCTCTGGCCGCGCCGCGCGCACCGCCAGCCGGCACCGCCGCCCCCGCGGCGCGCGCGCGGCCGGGGGCGGGGGGTCGCGGCGGCGGCGCGCGCGCCCGCCGGTGGCGTCCTGGCGGGCTCCGGTCTCGGCGGCGCCGACGACGGCGCCCGGGCCCAGCACCGGCAGGTCCGTCGCTCTCGCGGTGGGGTCGCCGGCGGGCCCCTACAATTCGGAGCCGTGGCGATGCCGTCTCCCCCCGATCCCGACGCCGTTCCGGGCGAGAGCTGCGGGGTCTTCGGCGTCTCCGTCCCCGGAGGAGACGCCGCCCGCCTCACCTACTTCGGCCTCTTCGCCCTCCAGCATCGAGGCCAGGAGAGCGCCGGGATCGCGGTCTCCGACGGGGAACGGCTCACCGTCTACAAGGACCTCGGGCTCGTGGCCCAGGTGTTCGACGAGACCACGCTCGCCGGCCTCCGGGGGGACCTCGCGGTCGGCCACACCCGGTACTCGACGACCGGCTCCACCGTGTGGGAGAACTCCCAGCCGGTCTTCCGCCAGGTGGCGGGGAACGGCATCGCCCTGGCGCACAACGGGAATCTGACGAACACGGCCCGGCTCGCCGCGGAGTTCGGACGTCTTCCCGCCACCACCGACTCGGAGCTCATGGCCGAGGCGATCGCCGTCGGCATGGAGGAGTCGGACGGCGATCTCGTCGCCGCCATGGCCGCGACCCTGCCGCGCCTCGAGGGAGCGTTCACCCTGACGGCGATGGACCGGAACCGCCTCGTCGGGGTCCGGGATCCGCTCGGTTTCCGCCCGCTCTGCATCGGCCGCCTCGACGACGGCTGGGTCCTCACCTCCGAGACCGCCGCACTCGACATCCTCGGGGCTCGCTTCGTGCGGGAGGTGGAACCGGGGGAGATGATCGTGGTCGAGGGGAGCACCATGCGGAGCCTGCGACCGTTCCCTCTCGCCAAGCCCCACCTCTGTCTGTTCGAGTTCGTGTACTTCGCCCGACCCGACTCGCGGCTGCACGGGCAGACGGTGCACACCGCCCGCCGTCGCATGGGGGTGGCGCTCGCCGCCCAGGCACCCGCCGCCGCCGACATCGTCGTGCCGGTCCCCGAGTCGGGGATCCCCGCGGCCCAGGGGTTCGCCGAGGAATCGGGCATCCCCTACTCGGACGGCCTCGTGAAGAACCGGTACGTCGGCCGCACCTTCATCGAGCCGACCCAGGCGCTGCGGGATCGGGGGATCCGAATGAAGCTCAACCCGATCCCCCAGGCGCTCACCGGGCGCCGCATCGTGCTCGTGGACGATTCCATCGTGCGTGGCTCCACCACGCGTCGGCTCGTCGGCATGATCCGCGACGCGGGAGCGGTGGAGATCCACCTGCGGATCTCCTCCCCCCCGTACCGGTGGCCCTGCTTCTACGGGATGGACACCGGAGACCGCTCGACCCTCCTCGCCGCCGGGCGGTCGGTCGAGGAGATCGCCCACTTCCTCGGTGTCGACTCCCTCGCCTACCTCGAGCTCCCCCGCCTCCTCGACGCCACCGGGGCCCCCGAGGCCGGCTTCTGCACCGCCTGTCTCTCCGGCGAGTACCCCACCGAGGTCCCCCTCCAGGACCCGAAGTTCCTCCTGGAGCGGACCCGATGAGCACCTACCGGGATGCCGGCGTGGACCTCGAGGCGGCGGAGGCGCTCGTCGAGGAGATCGGATGGCGGGTGACCGCCACGTGGGGGGACGACGTCATCGGGGGTTTCGGGGGCTTCGCCGCGGGGATCCGGGTCCCGCCCGGCTTCCGCCGGCCCGTGCTGATGCTCACCACCGACGGCGTGGGGACCAAGGCCGAGCTCGCCCGGGTCACCGACCTCGTCGAGGGGCTGGGGTTCGACCTCGTCGCCATGGTCGCCGACGACCTCGTCTCGGCAGGCGCCCAACCGGTCGCCATGACCGACTACCTGGCCGTGGGACGCCTCGACGTGGAGCGGGTGTCCCGGATCATCGAGTCGATCGCCGACGCCTGTGACGAGGCGGAGATGGCCCTGCTCGGCGGGGAGACCGCCGAGCACCCCGGGATCATGGAGCCCGACCGCTTCGATCTCGCCGCCACCGCCTTGGGGATCGTGGAGCTCGGCGAGGAGGTGGACGGCTCGGCGATCGTCCCCGGTGACGTCGTCATCGGCGTTCCCAGCCCGAACCTCCGCGCCAACGGGTTCTCCCTCGTGCGTGCGCTCCTCGGCGCCGGTCTCGACCTCGACGCGCCCTTCCCCGACACCGACGTCTCCACGGCGGAGGTCCTGCTCGAGCCGTCGGTCGTCTACACCCCCGCCGTGCTCAACGCCCTGGCCCGGGCCGAGGCCCACGGTCTGGCGCACGTCACCGGAGGGGGCCTCCCCGGCAACCTCGTCCGCATCCTCCCCGAGGGGACCCGGGCGCGCCTCGACTCACGTCGCTGGGAGGTACCACACACCTTCGAGGTGATCGCCCGGATCGGGGACGTCTCCCGACACGAGATGTTCCGGACCTTCAACATGGGGATCGGATTCGTGGTGGTCGCCGCCCCCGATCAGGCCGACCGGCTCCTCCGGGGGTTCACCGTGTACGAGCACGACGCACGGATCATCGGCGAGATCGTCGCCGGAGACTCCGGTGTCGAGATCCACTGAGCGAGCCGCTCACTCCCCGCACCCGATCCCGCCGACGATCCCGGTGACGACGTCGCCGTCGGCCTGACCCGTGGCGTACCCGAAGAGCTGTCCGTCGTCGGCCGGGTTCGAGTCCACCCTCCAGGTGCCCGCCGACGGATCGAAGGGGTCCTCCGCGACGACCACCCCCGGGTAGGCGGCGCGCACCTCGGCCAGGGTGGAGCCGATGCCGATGCCCCGGTCGGTGACCAGGCCGGCGGGGTTCCCGCCCGCGTACACATACGAGAGGAAGTGCTCCGTTCCCGCCGAGGCCCAGCCCGTCTCACCGTTGCTGAAGAGGAGGAGCAGGCCCGCGCCGTACCCGGACGGCGACGTGCCCCACTCCACCCCTCTCACCTCCGGAGGCGGGCAGGTGCCGTATGGGGAGAACGCATCGATCCATCCGCTGTCGTGGTCGGGCGGGCCGAGCGCCGCGGTGACGACGGCGATGGTTCCCGCCGGCGCGTCCCCGAACCCCGCGGGCCCGAGGCCGTACTCGGTCATGAGGAGCGGCGCGACGGTGGACGTCGTCGAGGACGTCGTCGAGGACGTCGTCGAGGACGTCGTCGAGGACGTCGTGGACGACGACG
>CAZPAV010000057.1:0-12247 GCA_964584755.1 uncultured Acidimicrobiaceae bacterium | reverse complement strand
CGTGGACGACGACGAGGACGACGACGACACCGCCACCGACGTCGCTGGGGACGGCGCCACCGTGGTCGTCACCGTCGACGGAGCGGTCGAGGAGGTCGCCGGCGTCGCGGTGGGTGGCGCGGCCGACGTGCCGGAGGCGCCCGAGCCTCCGACGAGGAGTCGCAGGAGCAGCAGGAGGAGGAGGACGGCGACGAGGCCCAGCAGGCCAGCGAGGACACGGAACTGCTTGCGGTCCACGGGAACCCCCCTGGTGTCGGTCGGCGGGCAAGCTAGCCGCCCGGCGGCGGACCGCCAAGACCGCCGGACCGATCGGAGGTCTCACTCCGGAGGACCGGCGGCCTCGACTGCGGGGGTCCCCTCCTCACGACGGCGTCGCCGGACGGCGCGGACGGCGCGGAACCCGACGATGCCGACGCCGACGAGGACGCCGGGCGGCAGCAGGAAGGCGGCCGCCACCAGGAGGAACCCGATGCTCTCGAGCAGCACGCCGCCGGCGCGCTCCAGCGCCCGATGCAGCACGCTCGGCGGCCCGACGGCGCCGGTGTCGCCGTCACCGCCGGACGGAACCTCGGTGAGCCCGACGGTCAGCGTGGAGAAGTCGGTTCGGCCCTCCAGGTAGCGCAGGCGACCCTCGACCTCGTCGATGTTGCGGAGCACCTGCTCCATCCGACCTTGGATCTCGACGAGGTCCTGGACGGTGGTCGCCTCGTCCATGAGCCGCGTGTAGAACGCCTCCTGCCGGCGCCAGTGGCCGAGCCGGCTCTCCAGATCGACGTACTCCTCTCCGACGTCCTGGCTGGTGACCGAGAGATCGATCCGCTCCCCCATCCGCTCCGCCCGGGCCAGGGCGTCCTCGAAGCGATCCTCGGGCACCCGCAGCGTGAAGGCACCCACCGTGAAGGTCCGATCCCCGACCTCCTCGAGATGGGTCTCACCCTCGGCGAGGTACCCCCCGAGGTCGGCGGCGATGGTGCGGAGCTCGGCGGCCTTGGCGGAGAACGTCCCCGGCTCGATGCGCAGGTCGACCCGACCGTCGCGGATGACTCGCACCCGACGCTCCACCGGCCAGGGCAACGTGCTCCCCGGCTCCTGCCCCTCGGTGACCTCCGTGCGCTCGACCGCGGCAGCGGTCCCGCTCGCCGCCGCCGTCGTCGTCGTCATGCTCTCGCTCGACGCCACGAGCGCCCCCGCTCCCCTCCCGCACGCGGCGAGCAGCAGCGCTCCGAGCGCCAGCGCGCCGAACGCCTCCCGCCGCGACCATCCGCGTCCCCGCCGGCTCGTCGTCGTACCCATGACACCCCTCCGATCGGAACCCGTCTCCTGCCGAGGCGCCCCTTCGACGTTCGCGTCCGTCGCACCGGTTCCCCGCTACCGTTCCCGGCCATGGCCGCGGAGCTCCTCGGAGCCGTGCTCGTCGGCGGTGGCAGCCGTCGCATGGGCCGGGACAAGGCCCTCGTCCCCGTCGGGGGCAGGCCGATGCTCGAACGCGTGGTCGACGCGCTCGCCCAGGTCGCCACGGAGGTGGTCGCCGTGGGTCGGGCCGACACCGTGGCCGGCGTCCCCACCCTTCCCGACCTCCGGCCCGGCCGCCTGGGTCCCCTCGCCGGTCTCGAGACCTCGCTCGTGTACGGGGGCGACCGTGACGTCCTCCTCGTCGCGGTCGACCAGCCCTTCCTCGTCGCCGCGACCCTCCGCTCCCTCGTCGCCCTCCCCGGCGAGGCCGTCGTGCCGGTCGCCGGCGACGTTCCCCAGGTGACGTGCGCCGTGTACCGATCCCCGTGCCTCGCGGCGGTGCGCGCCATCGTCGCCACCAGTCCGAACCCGCGTCTGCAGGAGGTGCTCCACCGGGTGGCGACCCGCCTCGTCCCCGAGGAGGAGTGGCGGCGTTGGGGAGAGGACGGCCGCTCCTGGTGCAGCATCGACACCCCCGAGGCGCTCGCCCGCGCCGAGACGGCGTACCTCTCGAGCCCCGGGGCGGCAGGCGGCGACTACGCTCCCGCGTCATGAGTGACCGAGGAGGCACCAAGGACGTCGTCGACGTCGAGCTCGCCCCCGGGGTGGCGACCATCTGGCTCGACCGTCCTCGGAAGCTCAACGCGTTCGCTCCCGCCTTCTGGCGCGAGTTCCCCGACGTCGTCCGCACCGTCTCGAGCCGGCCGGACGTTCGGGCGATCGTCGTCGCCGCCCGGGGCCGCGCCTTCACCGCCGGTCTCGACCTCCAGGAGTTCGGCCCCGCCAACGCCACCGGCAGCCTGGATCCCGATCCCGCCCCACCCTCTTCTCCGGTGGCCCATCGGCGGGCGCTCTATCGCATGATCAAGCGCATGCAGGACGCCTTCACGGCCCTCGCCGAGTGCCCACAACCCGTCATCGCCGCGGTCCACGGCTACTGCATCGGCGCGGGCGTCGATCTCATCACCGCGTGTGACATCCGGTACGCCGCCGCCGACGCGATCTTCTCGGTGCGGGAGACCCGCCTCGCGATGGTCGCCGACGTGGGGACGCTGCAGCGCCTCCCCAGGATCGTCGAGCCGGGACGTCTCGCCGAGCTCGTGTACACCGGCGACGACTTCGACGCGGAGACGGCCCGGGAGGTGGGGCTCGTCGGCCGCGTGTTCCCCGACCGGGAGACCCTCCACGACGCCGCTCGGGACCTCGCTCGGCGCATCGCGGCGAACTCCCCGCTGGCGGTGCAGGGAGCCAAGGCGGTCCTGCGGGCCGGGGAGGGACGCAGCGTCGGCGAGCAGCTCGACTACGTCGCCCTCTGGAACGCCGCGTTCCTCCACTCCGACGACCTCACCGAGGCGATGACGGCGTACGCGCAGCGCCGCGAGCCGCACTTCGAGGGTCGCTGAACGGCGTGGCGACCGAGGTCCGGAGCCGGACCGCCCCCGGTGCGGCCGGAACCGGGCATAATTGGGGCATGAGGACCACCCCCCGGCTCAGCCGCGGTCACCTCTTCGCCGCGCCGTAGGGAGCGCCTCCGCACCCGCGCCGCCCACCCGCGACCAAGGAGGCACCATGCCCGACCTCGCCGCCCGCTTCCATGACATCATCGCCCCCGTCATCTCCTTCCACTCCGACGTCGAGATCGTCTCCGGCGAAGGGAGTTGGGTCGTCGACGCCGCCGGCAGGCGCTATCTCGACTTCGCCTGTGGCATCGCGGTGACGAATCTCGGACACCGTCCCCCCTCCGTCGAGGCGGCGGCCCAGGAGCAGCTCGGCCGCCTCTGGCACGCCGGCGGCACGTACCTCTACGACTCGATGGTGACCGCCGCGGAGCGCATCGTCGGCATCGCGCCCGACGGCATCGAGCAGGTCCTCTTCATGAACTCGGGCGCGGAGGCCGTGGAGGCGTCGGTGAAGCTCGCCCGGAAGGTGACCGGCCGACAGGGCATCGTGGTGTTCCGAGGCGGGTTCCACGGCCGCACCATGGGAGCCGTGACGTACACCACCTCGAAGGCGAAGTACCGCCAGGGCTATCACCCGCTCCTCCCCTCGGTGTTCGTGACCCCGTTCCCCCACCCGTACCGGTGGGGCATGACGAAGGACGCCGCCGACGCCCTCGCACTCGCCGAGCTCGAGCGCATGTTCGAGCACGAGGTCACTCCCGACGAGATCGCGGCGTTCCTCGTCGAGCCCCTCCAGGGCGAGGGCGGGTACTACCCGGCAGGACGACCGTTCCTCCAGGCCCTGCGCGAGCTCGCCGACGAGCACGGCATCCTCCTCGTCGTCGACGAGGTCCAGACCGGGTTCGGACGCACCGGGGACTGGTTCGCCACCGGCCGGTACGGCGTTCGCCCCGACATCCTCGTCATGGGGAAGGCGATCGCCAACGGCCTCCCCCTGTCGGCGATCGGCGCGTCTCGCTCGCTCCTCGCGCGGTGGGAACCCGGGTCCCATGGGACGACCTTCGGGGGGAACCCCGTCTCGTGCGCCGCGTCCGCCGCCACCGTCGAGCTCCTCGAGTCCGTCATCCCCGAGGTGGAGAAGCGCTCCGAGGTCGCCTTCGACCGGTTCGCGGAGCTGGCGGCACGCCACCACACGATCGGGGACGTGCGAGGCCTCGGCCTCATGATCGGTGTCGAGCTCGTGGGTCCGGAGCGGTCCCCCGACGCCGCGGCGTTCGACGCGGTGTCGCACCACGCTCTCGAGGAGGGGATGTTCATCCTCCCCTGTGGACCCCACGGGAACGTCATCCGGTTCATCCCGCCGCTCAACGTCTCGCTGGAGGACCTCGAGCTCGGTATCGACATCATCGATCGCGCCCTCACCGCCTACGAGACCTGAGAGCGGCGTGCCGCATCCTCCCCGGCAGGACGCGCCCGACCGCCCGGTCGTCGTCGCGTTCGGCGGGAACGCGCTCCTTCCCGATCCGGGGGCCGGCGGGAACGGGGAGGTTCCGGGACGGCTCGAGGCCCTCGCCCGCGCCGTCCGGCTCCTGCTCCCGACCCGCGCCGGTCTCGTGCTCGTGCACGGCAACGGACCTCAGGTGGGGCGACTGGCTCTCCGCGTCGAGGCGACGCGTGACGAGATCCCGGTGGATCCGCTCGACGTCCTCGTCGCCCAGACCCAGGGGGATCTCGGGTACCGTCTCTGTGCGGCGTTGCGCGACGTGCCGGCCGTTCTCGGGCGTCGCCGCGAGGTGGTGGCGCTCGTGACCCAGGTCGTGGTGGATCCCACGACGGCGGCCTTCACCCGGCCGACAAAGCCGATCGGGCCCTTCTACCCACCCGTCGAGGGTCGCCGGCTCGCCGCCGAGCATGGCTGGGACCTGGTGCAAGTACCCGGCCGCGGCGTCCGCCGTGTGGTCCCCTCACCGCCGCCGCTCGAGGTCGTCGAGATCCGTGCCATCGTGGACGCGGCCCGACGGGGCTACGTCGTCGTCGCCGGAGGTGGGGGCGGCGTCCCCGTGGCCCGCCGCGGTGACGGGTCGCTGACCGGCGTCGAGGCCGTCGTCGACAAGGATCACACGGCCTCACTCGTCGCGCAGGCCCTCGACGCCTCCATGTTCGTGAACCTCACCGCGGTGCCGGCGGTGTACCGGGCCTTCGGCTCGGGGACTCAGGTGGCACTCGACACGCTCACCCTGGAGGAGGCACGGGGCCTGCTCGCGGCCGGCGAGTTCCCCTCCGGGTCGATGGGACCCAAGGTCGAGGCCGCGATCGCCTTCGCCGCGAGTACCGGACGGCCGGCGCTCATCACCGACGCGGCCTCGCTGGATGACGCGCTCGCCGGTGCGGCCGGGACCTGGATCCTCCCGCCGGCCGCGCCGCTCAGCTCTCCGTGAGGACGCCGCGCAGGCGCGGGTACTTCACGGGCTTGTGGGTGTTGCAGTACTCGGCCCGGTTGTACCGGGACAGGATGGTGTCGCAGCCCTCGGCGGCACAGACCCGACCCGCGGCGTACGTCTTGGGGCGACGGGACCGGCCCTGCGGCCGGGAAGCCCGCATGATCTCGGACATCGTCTCGACTCCTCGTGGTCTCGATTCGGGGCGGTGCCGCGAAGGGATCGGGTCGATCGCGTCACGTGCACCGCGCAGACAGCTTATTTCCCCTATGTGAACGTTGCAAATAGGGAGAATGTTCCCGCCCCGTGGTCGAACCGGTACGGCGGTACCGGGCATCCCCCGGAGAGGCGTGGAGTGGCGCCCGCCACGGACGGTGGGCCGGTCGACCCCGTGGTCGACGGACCGCGACCGTCGTCTCGCGGTGCGGGCGCGTCGCGGATGGTACCAAGTCGCCCGGGTTCGGCGCTCTCGATCCCGATCGACCGTCGCCGGCCCCGCGGACCTGGCCCTCACGGACGACCGCGGCGCGTCAGGAACCGCTCCAACCCTCCCTCGCCCGGCCAGAGGACCGCGGCCGCCATGAGGACGAGTGCGAGCAGGAGGGTCCAGTCGCCGAAACGCGTGTAGAAGGTGGGCCCCGACGCCCGCATGCGCAGGATCCCGTAGAGGATGGCCTCCTCGAACAACCCCGTCCGCTCCCCCACGGTGCCGTCGGCGGTGACGAACGTCGACCGACCGGTGATGGCCGCCACGGCGACGTCCTGCCCTACCGCGGCGGCGTTGACTCGGACCAGGCCGATGAGCTGATCCGAGGCCGGGCCCTCGCCGAAGGAGCCCTCGTTCGTGGCCACGACGACGGCCTGGGCACCGCCGACCGCCGCGGCCCGCATGCTGCGGGCGAACGCGCCCTCGAAGGAGATCACCGACCCGAGGCGACCCTCGGCCAGGGGGAACACGACCGGAGCGGCGCCGCGCACCATGTCGCGCGGCACCTGGTCGAGCTGTGGGATGAACCCGAGCAGGCCTCGGAGCGGGACGTACTCGCCGAACGGCACCGGATGCCGCTTGGCGTACTCGCCGAGCTTCACCCCCTCGGGGGAGAAGAGGACGTTGACGTTGAGGAACCGGTCGTCACCCACGTTCCGGGTCCCCGACACGAGGAGGTAGGCCCCGATCCGCCCCGCCTCCTCGATGATGTCGCTCCGGACCGTGTCGTTCCCCTCCGGCTCGTAGGGAGGTCCGGTGGCGTTCTCGCCCCAGATGACCAAGTCCGCGCCACCGGCGGGGATCGATCGGGTGAGGCGGAGATGCGACTCGTAGATGCGCCGACTCTCGTTCTGGCAGTGCACCTGTGGACACGGCGAGCTCCCCTGGACGATCGCCACCCGCAGGGCCGGACCGCCGGTCCGCGGGGGGAAGAGGCTGCCGGCGAGGACGAGGAGGAGCACCGTGACGGCCGAGTCGACGGGGAAGCGCCAGTTCTCTCGATCCTCGAGGAGGAGGGCCACTCCCGAGGCGAAGGCGATGGTGACCAGCGACCAACCTGCCGGTCCCACCCACTGGACCGATCCCAACGCGGGTCCGTTCCCCGCCGCGGCGTATCCGACGCTCCCCCACGGGAATCCTCCGAAGGGGAACCGGGCCCGGAGGAACTCCATGAGACCCCACCCGGCGGTGGCGACGAGCCACCACCGCCACGCCGGCCAGAGACGGAACGCCCACACGGCGAACGCGTAGGCGGCGAACCACGAGGCGAGGAAGATCGTCAGTGGGATCCACGCCACGGCACCGAGGACGAAGATCCACCACAGGAGCACCCCGAAGAACGTCGCCCCCCAGAGGAATCCCAGCGCCACCGCCTCCCCTGCCCGCTCCACGCGCCGGATCGCCCAGAAGAACGGCACCGGGGCGACGAAGGCCAGCGGCCCCCACCCGAGCGGAGGGAACGCGGCCCACATGAGAAGTGCACTCGCCACGACGGCGAGGGAGACGATCATCGGGCCGGGAGGTTACCCCGCCCCGCTCCCAAGGCCCCGAGCCGGCGGGGAAGCACCCCGCGGAGGGGCCGTCGCCGGCCCCGCGGTCGGGCCTCGGGAGCCCGCTACCCTCGTCGGCCATGGACGATCTCGCCGTCGCCGTCGCCGCCGCCCGGGCGGGTGGCGACGTGGTCCGTCGGGCGTTCGGGCACGACACCGCCACCCGCTTCAAGGGCCGCTTCGATCCGGTGACCGACGTCGATCGACGCTCCGAGCGTGCCGTCCTCGACGTCCTCCGTCGGGAACGGCCCGCCGACGCCATCCTCTCCGAGGAGGGTGGCGGTCACGGCGCCACCCCCCGTCGCTGGATCGTGGATCCCCTCGACGGGACCGTGAACTTCGTCCACTCCATCCCGCACGTCTCGGTCTCGGTGGGTCTCTACGAGAGCGACGAGCCCCTGGTCGGTGTCGTTCTCGATCCGCTGCGCGACGAGCTCTTCACCGCGGTGCGCGGCCGAGGCGCCCACCGGAACGGCACGCCGCTGGCGGTCGCGGCCACCACGACCCTCGAACGTGCCGTCGTCGTCACCGGTTTCCCCTACGACCATGGCAGTCACGCCGCCGCCTACGCGCGCACCCTGGGGGCCGTCCTCGAGCACGTCAACGGCCTCCGCCGCTTCGGATCGGCCGCGCTCGATCTCGCCTGGGTGGCCGCCGGTCGTTTCGACGGGTACTGGGAGCTCGCCCTGGCACCCTGGGACCAGGCGGCAGGCATCCTCCTCGTCCGAGAGGCCGGCGGGAGGGTGACCGGCGTCGACGGAGAGGACTCCGTTCCCGAGACTCGCACGGTCCTCGCCACGAACGGCACTCTCCACGAGCCCCTGCGGCGACTCGTCGCCGGCTCCCTCCCCGAGCATCTCCGCTGACCGGCGTGGCGACGGGAACGAGATGATGCGTCCCAAGCTCGTCGTCGCCGACCACGTCCGCACCGCCGCCGGCGTGCCCGGCGACGCCCTCCTCCTCCACGGCGGCCGGATCGCCGCCGTCGGGGCGGCCGCCGATCTCCGTCGTCCCGGCATCGTCGAGGAGCGCTTCCCCGGGGCGGTCATCGTGCCCGGACTCCGCGACGCCCACCTCCACCCCGTGTCCTACGCGGCCCTCCTCGGGGGCCTGAGCCTCGCCGACGCCCCGGACCTCGCCACCGTGCTCGCGCGCGTCGGCGCGGCCGCCGGCCGTGGCGACGCGACGATCCTCGGCAGGCGTCTCGACGAGGAGCGCCTCCGCGAGCGCCGACTCCCCACACGAGACGACCTGGACCGCGTCGTCTCCGACCGTCCCGTTCTCCTCGAGCGCATCTGCGGCCACGTGGCCGTCGCCAACACCCCGGCCCTCACCCTCGCCGGCATCGGCGCCACCACCCCGGATCCCCCCGGCGGTCACATCGATCGCGACCTCTCCGGCGTTCCCACCGGCATCCTCCGGGAGACCGCCGTCGACCTCGTCGCGACCCGCCTCCGCGTCACCGAGCCGGTCTCTCCCGACACCTTCTGCGCGGCGCTGCGGGGGCTCGCCGGCCTGGGCCTCACCTCGATCGGGGCCATCGTCGGTTGCGCCCAGGACCCCGAGCGCGACCTCGCCCTCCTCGAGGCAGCCGCTCCCCGGCTTCCGCTCCGCCTCGGCGTCCTCGTGGTCGTCCCCACTCCGGCCGCGCTGCGCGACGCCGCCGAGCGTCTCTCCCGTCTCGGTCCCATGGTGCGGTGGCTCGGCGTCAAGTGCTTCGCCGACGGGAGCTTCGGCGGACGGACCGCGGCGCTCGGCGCCGCCTACGCCGACGCTCCCCACGAGCGTGGGACGCTCCGTCTCGCCGAGGCCGACCTCGGGCTCGCCCGCGTCGCCCTGGAGCTCGGTGGCATGGTGGCCGTCCACGCCATCGGCGACCTCGCCTGCCGGCGGGCGCTCGACGGTTTCGCCGGGCTCGTCGCCGCCGGAGCCCCACCGGAGGACCTCCGCCTCGAGCACGCCTCCCTCCTCACCGAGGAGGACGTCCTCCGGATCGCCCGGCTCGGGATCGTGGCCTCCGTCCAGCCGGCGTTCCTCGGATCGGAACGCGACTGGCTCCCGCGCCGCCTCGGACCGGACCGGCTCCGGCGCGCCTACCCGTTCCGGTCCCTGCTCGCCGCCGGAGCCCTCCTCGCCGGCGGTTCCGACTGTCCGGTGGAGCCTCCCCACCCGCTCCGGGGCATGGCGCTCGCCCGTGACCGCAACGGCATCACCCCCGAGGAGGCGCTCTCGGCCGACCAGGCCCTGCATCTCTTCACGGCAGGCGCGGCCCGGGCGCTCCGGGAACCTCCCCCGCTCGCCCCGGGAAGTCCCGCCGACTACGTCCTCCTCGACGGGGATCCCGTCGCCGCCACACCCGAGGAGCTCGCCTCGCTCCAGGTGCTCGAGACGTGCGTGGCGGGTCGACCGGTCGTCAGGGAGGAGGCGGCCCCGGCCTGGGAGGAGTGACCGGGGCGCTCAAGGTCGAGCTCCTCGCACGGCGGCGAGGAGCTCGGCGATCTCGGCGTGCCGACCCGTGGCCTTCTTCGAGAACACGAGGTCGCCGTCGGCCACGACCTCGAACACCCCCCCGCGGCTCGGGACGAGGGTGACCGCCGTGATCTCCGGCTCGAACGCCTCGAGGAGGGCCTCCATCGCGCGCACGGCGCGATCCCGATACCCTCAGACGGCGCAGTACTCGATCGAGATCTCCATGCGACCACGATACCGGGACGGCGCGAGGACGGCGCCGAAGGTCCCGCTACCCGACGGCCGCCCGTACCATCCTCCGGTCCGAGGAGCGAGATGGCCGTCACCGAGGAGTTCCCCACGATCCCGCAGACCCCGGCGCCGCGGCGCGGCCGCGGCTGGAGCCGGCTCCAGAAGACGGTGCTCGGCCTCCTCGTCCTCGCGGTGGTCGCCGTCTTCGCCGGTGTCGCCTACCTGCGGTACGCCGAGGGAAAGATCGACCGGATCCCCGCCGCGGAGCTCGCCTCCCTCGCCGCGCCTCCCGGTGCCGCCGCGGGCCCGGTGAACTTCCTCGTGGTCGGCACCGACGATCGATCCCAGGTCCCCGAGGATTGGACCGTCGGGAGGTACGGGAACCTCCGGGGCCGTCGCACCGACGTGATCATGCTCGCCCACGTCGTCCCCGGGAAGCGGATCCAGCTCCTCAGCATCCCGCGCGACCTCGAGGTGACCATCCCGGGACACGGCGTCAACCGCATCAACGCGGCGTACGTCTTCGGTGGCCCGGACCTCCTCGTCCGCGTGGTCCAGGACGTCACCGGGATCCCCGTCCACCACTACGTCGAGGTCGGGTTCGGAGGCGTGGGCCGGATCGTCGACGCCCTCGGTGGCGTCACCCTCGAGTTCTCCCAGCCCGGGAGGGACCCCATCTCCGGCTTCCACGTCGAGGCCGGGCGGCACACGCTCGACGGGGAGATGGCCGTCGCCTACGCGCGTTCCCGCCACTACCAGGTGTACGAGAACGGCACCTGGCGATCCACCCCGGGAGGGGACATCGCCCGGACCCGTCGTCAGCAGGACGTCCTCCTCGCCCTCTTCCGCCAGGTCACCTCCCCCGGGAGCGCCTTCGATCTTCCCGGCTTCCTGCCCGTCCTCGCCGACCAGATCAGTGCCGACGAGGGACTCTCCCTCGGCGTCATGGCCGACCTCGCCCGTGCCGCGCTCACCCTGCGCGCCGCGGACGTGGAGCGGACGACCCTCCCCGTCCGCGGGGAGAAGGGCAACGACGGCCGCGCCTACGTGGTCCCGACCGAGGATGCCGCCCCGGTGCTGGCCGCGTTCGCCGCCGGCGACCCCTTCCCCGGGAGGTGAGCGCGGCGGCCCTGCGGGTCGATCTTCCCGGGGCGGACCGCGCCTGCCGCCTCAGGGAACGAGACGCCCCTCCATCCCCCCGGCCACGGTCACGACCTGGCCGCTGAGGTGTCCCGCCAGTCGATCCGAGGCGAGGACGACGACCTGCGCCGCCACGTCCGACGGCCGCCCGAGCTTCTTGAGGGACATCGTGGCGGTGATCCGCTCCCTCTTCTCGTCGTCCACCCCACGCTCGCCGATCATCGGCGTGAGGGTCCAGCCGGGCGCGACGGCGTTGACCCGGACGCCGGCGCCGATCCGGGCGGCCTCGTTCTTCGCCGACAGGAGGAGACCGGTGAGGATCCCGCCCTTCGCGGCCGCGTAGTCGGCGTGCCCCGCCTCGCCGAAGATCCCGGCGGTCGATCCGACGAGGACGAGCGCGCCCGATCCCGTGACCGCGGCGTGCCGGAGGAAGCCGCGGGCGGTGAGGAACGTGGCGGTGAGGTTGACGCGGAGCGTCTCCTCCCACCGAGCGAGCGACAGCTCCCAGAGGGGACGGTCCTCCCGGGGCCAGACCCCGGCGTTGGCCACACAGACGTCGAGCCGGCCCAGGGCCGCCACGGCCCGGGGCACGAGCCCATCCGCATCGGCCTCGATCCGCAGGTCGGCCTCGAGCGCCACGCCGCCGACCTCCGTGGCGAGGTCCCGTGCCGCGTCCCGGCTCGTGTGATGGTGCACGGCCACGCGCGCCCCCTCGGCGGCGAAGGCCCGCACCACGGCGGACCCGATACCGCCGGCCCCGCCCGTGACGAGCACCCCCTTGCCTGCGAGTCCCGCATCCACGTCCCGGAGGGTAGGGGATGGCGCGCTCCCCGGGGAACCCGGGCGGACGAGCCCTTGACGGAGCGCGACCGGCGCGACGACCATACGCCGGACACGAGGAGGGAAGCCGATGCAGGTCCGGGCCGGAACCGGGATCATCGCCGTCGTCCTCCTGTTGACGGCCGGTTGTGCCCCGGCGACGCCCCAGGGGACGTCGCCGTCGGCGAGCGCCACCGCCGCCACCACGACCACCGCCAGCACCACCACCAGCACGACCACCACCACCACCCACACCACCAC
>CAZPAV010000056.1:1568-15763 GCA_964584755.1 uncultured Acidimicrobiaceae bacterium | reverse complement strand
GGTCCGCCCCGCGGAGGCGGGCGAGCCGGCGCGCCGCGGCCGCCAGCGAGTGCGCCGCCGCGGAGACCGCGGCGCCGTGCGGCGCCGTTCCGGCGTCCCGGGCGATCCGGACCAGGTCGGCGACCTCAGGGAGGACGCTCGTCGCTGCGGCACCCGCGCCGAGGGCACGCGTGGCCTCGGCCAGGCCCCGCATCCCCGCGTCCGCCCACGGTTCGTCCCCGGCGGCGCGGAAGCCCGACTGGGCGGTGGCGATGGCCGCCGTGAGCCGGCCCCGATCGAGGAGGACGGCGGCCTCGTCGAAGCGCTCCGCGGCGTGGTTCGCCGGGAACCCGAGGCTGTCGCCGAGGTGCTCGACGAAGACGTCGATGGGGTAGAGCGCGTCGCCGGGGACGGCGTGGTCGGCGGCGAGAGCCGTGCCCACGCCGCCGGCGGCGAGAGCGACGGCGAACGCGGTGACGAGGGCGGCGGGACGGCGGAGGATCCGGCGGAGGGGGCGCCGGGCCGGCGGCACGCCGGTGGTCGGGAAAGAAAGCGGGCGCGTCACGACGGCGGCGTCCGCGAGCTCGCGGAGCAGTCGGGCGTAGGCCTGGAGGGCCGCGATCGCCTCGGGTCGTCGCCGGTGCATCCGCCCTACCAGTCGCGGAACACGGCGTGGCGTTACCGAGAATCCACGACGGACGGCCGCTCAACTCCGCCACCGTGGTGCCGAAGAGGATCTCGTAGCGCACCAGGAGGCCAACATGCAGCGAATCGGAGGCGTTCTCCTCGCCACGGTCCTGTTCCTCGCGGCGTGCAGCTCCGGCACGTCGGTCTTCCAACTCGAGGTGGGGGACTGCTTCGACACGCCGAGCTCGACGGAGGACATCTCCTCGGTGGAGAGGATCGACTGTACCCAGCCCCACGACAACGAGGTGTTCGCCGATCTCACCATGCCCGACGGGGAGTGGCCGGGCGACGACGCCGTGGCGGCGTGGGCCGACCAGGCGTGCCTCGACGAGTTCGCCGGCTACGTCGGCGTCGGGTTCGACGAGTCGAGCCTGAGCTACGGCTGGCTGGTTCCCACGGAGGACTCGTGGACGCAGGGGGGTGACCGCTCCGTCTCCTGCGCCCTCTTCGACGCCGCCGGCGGCAAGCTCACCGGGTCCATGAAGGGGACCGGGACCTGAGCCCCGCGGGACCGAGGCCGGTCATCCCGTCGCGACGAGGAGCGGCACCCGACGCTCGGCCGCGGTGAGGCCCCCGTGGTTCCCGCGCATGCGGGTGTCGGAGAAGCGGTGGAGGAGGAGCACGCCGTCGTCGGCGACGAGGACGCCGTCGGGAGCCCGCTCCGAGAAGGCGGGATGGACCGGTCCGGGGCCCCACCAGTGGCGCATGTCCGCCAGGGGGACCCACGTGGCGGGGAGGCGGGCGGTGAGGGACGCCCCCTCCCCCTTGACGAACATCACCCGTCCGTCTCCGGAGAAGATGCGTCCCTCGTGGGCCTCCCTCGGGATCCGGTACTTCCGGTCCTCGGGGAAGTCGAGATGTCCGTGATCCGCGGTCCCCACCGCGACGGCACCGGGCGGGAGGCGCCGGGCGATGCGCTCCCACGCCTCGGCCACGACCCCGACCGCGGCGGCGTACCGAGTCGACCGCTGGCCGTAGACGTGAGCGGCGACGTCCACCTGGGGGAGGTAGGTGAGGAGGAGGCGGCCCGGCTCGGCGGCGAGGGTCACCGTGGCCGAGACGAGCTCGGCGACACTCCCCACCGGCTCGAAGCGACACCCCCGGTACAAGGCGCGTGACAGCGGCGAGCCGGCGAAGCCCACCGGCTGGACCGTGATCGGCTCCACCCCGGACTCCCGCAGACGCTCCCAGAGGTTCGGAGCGGGGAGGAACGGGCCCGGGTCGAGGTCGATGGGATCCCCCCACAAGGTCGTCCACTTGATCGTGTTGACGACGGTTCCGACCTCCGGGAGCCAGAGCTGGTAGCCGAGGAGACCGTGGCGGGAGGGGGGGAGTCCGGTGGCGACCGTGGCCAGGTTCGTCGTCGTCGTGGTCGGGAACGCGGCGTCGAGGTCTCCGCGCCGGGAGCGACGGAGCTCGACGGCGCGGGGGTGATCGAGCTGGTGGGTGCCGAGTCCGTCGAAGAGGACGAGGACGTAGCTGGCGGCCTCCGGGAGCACCCCCCGCAGGTCCTCGTGGAGGCGGGGGGAGGGCGGGCTCCCGCCGAGACGGAGCTCGAGCTCCGCCACGAGGTTGAGGAGGGATCCGCCGGTCTGATCGGGGCCGGTGCGAGACGGCATTCGGCCACGCTAACGCGTCCTACGCCGCCTGACGGAACGAATTGGGAGCCGTCCGGGAACCCCCTAGACTCGCGGCCCGGAGCGGCCCCGGCGGGCCGGAGCGACGGAGCGTTCGAGGGGATTCGACGAGTGCTGAACCAGTACTTCGGCGACTACATCACCGTGGCCGTGTTCCTCGCGGTCGCCGCCGCGCTCGTCGGCGGGGCGATGGCGGCCTCGGCGGTCGTCGCCCCCCGGAAGCCGGGAGGGTTCAAGGACACCGTCTACGAGTCCGGGATCGAGCCGATCGGCGGGGGCTGGAACCAGAGCCACATCCGCTACTACGTCTTCGCCCTGCTCTTCCTCATCTTCGACGTCGAGGCGGTCTTCATCTTCCCCTGGGCGGTCCGACTGGAGTCGTTCACCGCCATGGGACTCGGGGCGCTCGTGCTCTTCGAGATGGTGGTGTTCATCGGCGTCCTGCTGCTCGGTCTCGTCTACGCGGTCCGCACGGGAGTGCTGCGGTGGGAGTGATCGAGCGATTCGGCGCCCCCAAGCCGGTCTCGTGGCTGCTGAACTGGTCCCGGAAGTTCTCCCTGTGGTACTTCCAGTTCGGCCTCGCCTGTTGTGCGATCGAGGTGATGGCGGTCTCGAGCCCGCGGTACGACTTCATGCGCTTCGGCGTGATCCCGCTCCCCGCCTCGCCGCGCCAGTCGGACCTCATGGTGGTCGCCGGCACGGTGACCGACAAGATGGCCCCCGCGGTGAAGCGACTCTACGACCAGATGCCGGAGCCCAAGTACGTCATCTCGATGGGCTCCTGCTCCAACTGCGGGGGCCCGTACTGGGACTCGTACTCCGTCACCAAGGGCGTCGACCAGATCATCCCGGTCGACGTCTACGTCCCGGGATGCCCGCCCCGACCGGAGGCCCTCCTCGAGGGTATCGTCCTCCTCCAGGAGCAGATCGCCGGCGAGGACGTCCAGGAGAAGTGGAGCCAGGTTGAGCGACGTCCGGCCTGAGGAAGGAGGCTCCCCCACGCCGGCCGCCGCCTACGCCGCGGCGCTCTGCGACCGGCTCGGCGGCGAGGGGTGGGCCGCGGAGCACGACACGGTCCGCATCTTCGTGGCACGGGAGCGGTGGGTCGAGACGTTGCGGCGGGCCCGCGACGAGGAGGGGCTCCCCTTCTTCTCCTGGCTCTCCGCCATCGACTGGTCGAGAGAGGTCGCCGTGGGCGAGGGGCCGGAGGATCCAGAGGCGCTCGAGGAGCGGTTCGAGGTCCTGTGCCGTCTCTCCTCGGTCGAGTCCGCCGCCGCGGCGCACTTCGTCGCCACCCTCCCGAAGGAGGATCCGGTCGTCGACAGCGTCGTTTCGCTCTTCGGCGGCGCCGCCTGGCACGAACGTGAGGCGCACGAGATGTTCGGGATCGAGTTCCGGGGCCATCCGTACCTCGCCAAGCTGTACCTCCCCGACGGCTTCGAGGGCCATCCTCTGCGCAAGTCGTTCCCCCTGCTCAGCCGCGAGGTGAAACCGTGGCCGGGAACGGTCGACGTCGAGGCCCAGCCGAGCACCGAGAACCCGGAGGCGGGAGGTGCCGAGTCGTGACGGGCCCCGAGACGTTCCTGCGTTCCGAGGCCGCGGTGGCCGTCGAGCTGCAGACCCCAGACATGACGCTGAACATCGGGCCGCAACACCCCTCCACCCACGGCGTGCTCCGTCTCGTCGCCAAGGTCGACGGGGAGCGCATCGAGGAGGTCGAACCGGTCATCGGGTACATGCACCGGGGGTACGAGAAGCTCGCCGAGGTCCGGAGCTATCCGCAGATCACCGCCCTCGTGAACCGGATCGACTGGCTCTCCGGCTTCGCCAACGAGGTGCCGTTCATCATCGCCGTGGAGCGCCTCATGGGCATCGAGGCGCCCCCGCGCGCCCAGTGGATCCGGCTCATCCTCACCGAGATGGCCCGCATCGCCTCGCATCTCGTCTTCCTCTCCTCCTACCCCCTCGAGCTGGGGGCGACCACGCCCCTCATGTGGGCGCTGCGGGAGCGGGAGCGGGTCCTCGACCTGCTCGAGAGCGTGACCGGGGGCCGGTTCCACCCCAACTTCAACCGGGTCGGGGGGGTGAAGCCCGCCGCGGGGGGAGGCTCCCGACAGCGGAAGGTGTCGCAGGACCTGCCCGCCGGCTTCCTGGCCCAGACCCGGTCCGCCATGGAGAAGGTCCTGCACGTCTGCGACGAGATGGACGACCTCGTCGCCGGGAACGAGCTCATCAAGGCGCGTACCGTGGGGATCGGCGTCATCCCCGCGGCGCAGGCCCTCGCCTACGGACTCTCCGGGCCCAACCTCCGGGCCTCGGGTGTGGCGTACGACCTGCGGCGTGCCGAGCCGATCCTCCCCTACGAGGAGCTCGACTTTCGGGTGGTGTCGCGTCCCGGCGGCGACTGCTACGACCGCTACATCTGCCGGCTCGAGGAGACGCGCGAGGCGGCCAGGATCGTCCTCCAGGCCATCGAGAAGCTCCCCGCCGGACCCCTACGGGCGAAGGTGCCTCGCGTCCTCAAGGTCCCCCGGGGGCAGGTGTACGTGCGGAACGAGAACCCGAAGGGGGAGTTCGGCTACTACGTCGTCTCCGAGGGGGGGCGGATCCCGTACCGGGTGAAGATCCGGTCGACCTCCTTCAGCAACCTCTCCATCCTGCCGTGGCTCCTTCGCGGAGCGCTCGTCCCCGACCTCGTGGCGATCATGGGGAGTCTCGACTTCGTGCTCGGGGACGTCGACCGATGAGGCCGGTCGCCGTCTCGCCCCGGGGGGTCGGACGCTGATGTTCTGGCTCGTGCTGCTCGTCAAGGTCGTGCTCGTGCTGGGAGTCATGCTCACCGGCGCCCTCGTCGCCATCTACGCGGAGCTCAAGGTCTCGGCGCACATGCAGAGCCGGGTCGGTCCCTACTACGCCGGGGGGCGGTACGGCTGGGCGCAGCCGCTCGCCGACGGTCTGAAGTTCATCCAGAAGGAGGACCTCGTCCCCGCGGCGGCGGACCGTCGGGTCTTCCGCCTCGCGCCGTACGTCGTCATCATGGCCGCGCTGGCCGCCTGGGTGGTGATCCCCTTCGGACCTCGACTCGTGGCCCGCGATCTCGACCTGGGGGCCTTCTACCTGCTCGCCGTCTCCTCCCTCAGCACCCTCGGGGTCCTCATGGCGGGGTGGTCCTCGGCGAACAAGTACTCGCTCATGGGGGGACTCCGCGCCGCCGCCCAGCTCCTCGCCTACGAGATCCCGCTCGTCCTCGCCGTGGTGGCGGTCGTCGTCCAGGCGGGCACGATGTCGCTGAACGGCATCGTGGCCGCGCAGGCCCAGCCGTGGTTCACCCTCGGCGGGGTCGGTGTGAGCGTCCCCTTCCTCCTCAAGGGGCAGCTCCTCGGGTTCGCCGTCTTCCTCGTCGCCTCGGTGGCCGAGCTCTCCCGGATCCCCTTCGACATGCCCATCGCCGAGTCCGAGCTCACGATGGGGTACCTCACCGAGTACTCGGGGCTGCGGTTCACGATGTTCTTCCTCGGGGAGTACGCGTCGATGCTGGCGATGGCGGCGGTCGCCTCCACGCTGTACCTCGGCGGGTACTGGTTCCCGGGGATCCCCGCCCGGGCGCTCGACGTCGTGGGGCCGGCCGTGCTCCTCGGCAAGGTGGCGATCATCGTCTTCCTCATGCTCTGGTTCCGCTGGACCTGGCCCCGCCTGCGTGAGGATCAGCTCCAGGATCTCGCCTGGCGCTGGCTCATTCCCCTCTCCCTGGCGAACATCCTCGTCGTCGGCATCTTCAAGGTGGTGTTCTGATGACGTACACCAAGCGCATCGCCTTCCCCTTCGTCGGGCTGTGGAAGGGGATGTGGGCCACCTTCAGGGCGATGGTGCGCCGACCGCCGACGGTCTTCTACCCGGAGGAGAAGGAGGTGCCCGTCCCCCGGGCTCGCGGGGTCATCTCCCTCGACATCGAGGCGTGCACGGTGTGCATGCTCTGCGCCCGAGAGTGCCCCGACTGGTGCATCTACATCGAGGGTCACAAGGAGCAGGTCGCGCCGACGAAACCCGGTGGTCGACCCCGGAGTCGGGCCAAGCTCGACCGCTTCGACATCGACTTCGCCCTCTGCATGTACTGCGGGATCTGCGTCGAGGTCTGTCCCTTCGACGCCCTCTTCTGGTCACCGGAGTACGAGTACGGCGAGCACCACATCGCCGACCTGCTCCATCCGAAGGAGCGGCTCGACGAGTGGCTCCGCACCGTTCCCGAGCCCCCCGCGCTGGAGTCATGATGGAGGTCACGGTCGCCGGCTGGTTCCGCGAGGTCGCCAACGACGTGTTCCTCGCCCTGGCGCTGCCCACGCTCGTGGCCGCCCTCCTCGTCGTCACGAGCCGCAACGTGGTGCGGGCGGTGTTGTACCTCGTCGTTACCCTCGCCGGGAGCGCCGCCATCTTCATCATGCTCGGCGCCGAGTTCGTCGGATGGACGGTGGTCCTCGTCTACATCGGGGCGGTCGTCATCCTCTTCCTCATCGGCATCATGATCACCCGGGCTCCCCTCACCTCCGACGCGGCGCTCAGCCATCCGCCCCGGGTCCGGATCCCTGCCGCGTTGCTCTCCCTCGTCCTCTTCGGGGTGATCGGGTGGGCGGTCCTCGACGCCTTCGGTGCCACGATCATCCCGTTCGGCGAGGAGCCGACCCGAACCGCGGACCTCGGCACCGTCATCTTCCAGCGGTACCTGGTGCCTTTCGAGGTGGTCTCCGTCGTCCTGCTCGCCGCGTTGATCGGGGCCATCGTGCTCGCCCGTCAGGACGCCCCGGAGGAGGAACGACGATGACGATCGCCCAGTTCGTCGTGCTCGGTGCCGCCCTGTTCGCCATCGGCCTCTACGGCGTCATCACGCGACGCAACGCGGTCCTCGTGCTGGCGTCGGTGGAGGTCATGCTCGCCGCGGTGAACATCGACCTGGTCGCGTTCGACGCCTACCTCGCCGACCCGCTGCACGCGGGACAGGTCCTCACCCTGTTCGTCATCGCCATCGCCGCCGCCGAGGTGGGGATCGGCATCGCGATCGTCCTCATGATCTTCCGGAACCGCCACTCCGCCGACGTGGACGAACTCGATCTCATGAGGTACTGACATGCTCGCCGCCGTGCTCCCCAGCGCCGTCCGGCTCCTCGCCGAGGAGGGGGCCGCGGTCGCGCCGCACACCGGGGACGGGGGCGTGCTCGCCCAGTGGGCCTGGCTCGTCGTGGTCGTCCCGCTCGTCGTGCCCTTCCTCATCGTCTTCTTCGGGAAGCGCTCGCCGTTGCGAGGTTGGGGCATGGCGGTGGTCACGATGGGGTTCGTGGCGGTGTACGGCACGGTGCTGCTCCTCGCCAACGCCGCCGGGGGGATCGCCTCGGAGTTCACCATCGAGGTGGCCCGCGTCGGCGGCTACGCCGTCGAGTGGGGGTGGGTCGTCGACGGCCTCTCCATCATGATGTACTTCCTCGTCGGCGTCGTCGGTTTCCTCGTGTTCGTGTACGCCAAGGGGTATATGGAGGGGGACGTCCGGTATACCTGGTTCTTCGCGGCGTTCACGCTCTTCGCCGGGGGGATGCTCGTCCTCGTGTCCGCTCCCAACCTCGTCCAGCTCATCGTCGGGTGGGAGATCGTCGGGCTGGCCTCGTATCTGCTCATCGGGCACTACTGGGAGGACGAGGCGAACGTCGACGCCGCCAACAAGGCGTTCATGACGAACAAGGTGGCCGACGCCGGGCTCTTCATCGGCGCCATCATCATCGCCCTCAGCGTGGGGTCCTTCTCCTTCCACGACGTGCTCGGCGTGGTCGCCGGCGGCGATCCCGGGTCGGGCCTGGCCCGTTTCGGGTTCTGGGCGGGGCTGGCGCTCTTCATCGGCGCCATGGGGAAGAGCGCCCAGTTCCCCCTCCACGTGTGGCTCCCCGACGCCATGGCGGGCCCCACCCCGGTCTCCGCGCTCATGCACGCGGCGACGATGGTGACCGGCGGCGTGTACCTCCTCGGCCGGATGTTCCCCTTCTACCTCGATCCCTCGGGGATCTTCGCCGGCTCGGTGCGCCCCATCATCATCGTCATCGGGGGCATCACGCTGTTCTTCATGGGGCTCCTCGCCTTCGTCCAGGACGACATCAAGAAGGTCCTCGCCTACTCGACGGTGAGCCAGCTCGGGTACATGGTGGCGGCGATGGGCGCCGGCGCCTACACCGCGGGCCTGTTCCACCTCTTCACCCACGCCTTCTTCAAGTCCCTGCTCTTCCTCGCCGCCGGGTCGGCGATCCACGCGGTCCACTCGAACGACATGAGCGACATGGGCGGGCTGCGACGGTACATGCCGTACACGTTCTGGACGTTCGTCGTGGGGACGCTGGCGCTCATCGGGCTCTTCCCCTTCGCCGGGTTCTGGTCCAAGGACGAGATCATCGGCTCCCTCCACACCGCAGCGACGACGGGCGAGGGAACGGCCTGGTTCGTGTTCGCGCTCGCCATCGGCGGCGCGTTCGTCACCGCGTTCTACATGGGGCGGGCGGTCTTCCTGACCTTCTTCGGGACGTACCGCGGTCACGCCCACCCGCACGAGTCGCCACGGGTGATGACGGTGCCGCTCGTCGGGCTGGCCGTCTTCGCCGGCCTCGGGGGGCTCCTCAACGTTCCCGGGGTCAACCCGGCGTTCGCCCACTGGCTCGCCGCCCGGGTCTTCCTCATGGGGGATCATCACCCCGAGGGGATCGACTGGCTCCTCGCCGCGGCATCCACCGCGGTCGTCCTCCTCGGGGTGGTCGTGGCCTGGCGGCTGTTCCTGCCGGACCGGGAGAGCCAGCGGGCACGCGACCGGTTCGAGATCCCGCTCCTCTACCCGGTCCTCCGGCGCCTCTACTACATCGACGACCTCTACCTGGATGGGATCGTCCGTCCCGTCATGGGCCCGCTCGCCCGGCTCGTGCTGTGGATCGACCTGTACGTCGTCGACGGCGTCGTCAACGGGAGCGCGGTCGTCGCCCGCCTCTTCGCCCGCGGCGTCGACGCCGTCGACCTCGCCGGCGTGGACGGTCTCTTCAACGGCTCGGCGGCGGCGACGAACGCCTCCGCCGGGCTCCTGCGCCGCTCCTTCAGCGGCAAGGTGCAGCAGTACGCAGCCATGGGTTTCGCCGGCGTCGTCGTGATCGCCGTGCTGGTCATCGTCTTCTGACGGGAGGAGCAACGAGATGGAGTGGTTCGACGGCGGCTGGGGGTTGGGTCTCACGATCTTCCTGCCGCTCATCGGTGCCGTGATCGTGCTGGCCATCCCGCGTGCCCAGGAGGCCGCGCTGAAGTGGGTCGCCCTGCTCTCCGCACTCGGGGCCCTCGTCTCGGGTGTGCTCCTCGCCGTGCGCTTCGACTACGGACGGGCCTCCGAGCTGCAGTTCGGCGTCGACGTTCCCTGGATCACCTCGATCAACGCCCGGTTCCACATCGGCATCGACGGCATCAGCCTGCCCCTCGTGCTCCTCTCGGTGGTGATCACCGTGCTCGTGGTGATCTACTCCTGGAACCACTGGCCGGAGCCGCACGATCCGAAGCTGCTCCTGGCGCTCACGCTCATCCTCGCCGTGGGAATGACGGGCACCTTCGCCGCCCTCGACCTCATCCTCTTCTTCCTCTTCTTCGAGGTCGTCCTTCTCCCCATGTACTTCATGATCGGGATCTGGGGGGATCGGGGGATTCGCCGGGTCCCGGTGTTCGGCTGGGAGATCGAGATGCGGCTGTACGCCTCGATCAAGTTCTTCGTCTTCACCCTCTTCGGGTCGGCGTTCATGCTCCTCGGCTTCCTCGCCCTCTACTTCCGCTCGGGGGCCGTCCTCAGCGAGCGCACCTTCGACATCCTCCGGCTCGCCGAGCTCGGAGCGGCGGGACGGTTCGCGGGGGTGTTCGCCTTCTGGGTCTTCCTCGCCCTCTTCCTCGGCTTCGCGGTCAAGGTGCCCATGTGGCCGCTCCACACTTGGCTCCCCGACGCCCACACCGCGGCGCCGACGATCGGGTCGGTGATCCTCGCCGCGGTGCTCCTGAAGTTGGGGACGTACGGCTTCGTGCGGATCGCCATCCCCATCCTGCCGGCCGAGGCGCACCGCTGGGCCTGGTTCATCGGGCTCCTGGCCGTGGTCGGGATCATCTACGGGTCCCTGGCGTGCCTGGCGCAGAGCGACATGAAGCGGCTCATCGCCTACTCCTCGGTGGGGCACATGGGGTTCGTCATGCTCGGGATCGCCACCCTGACGCCGATCGGCCTCAACGCCGCGATCATCGGCATGGTCGCCCATGGCCTCATCACGGGTCTGCTGTTCTTCATCGCCGGCTCCATGGCTCATCGCTACCACACCCGGGACATGGGTCGCCTCGGCGGGAACCTCAAGCTCATGCCGGTCATGGGGGTCCTCCTCGGCTTCGCCGCGATGGCCTCCCTCGGGTTGCCGGCGCTGGCCGGTTTCTGGGGGGAGTTCATGGCCCTCATGGCCTCCTTCCGCCCGCTCGCCGGTCTCGACACCGGATACTTCCGGACCTTCATGGTGGTGGGGGCGGTCGGCACCGTCCTCACCTCCGGCTACATGCTGTGGATGCTGCGCTCGGTGAACTTCGGGGAGCCCGCCAAGGAGTGGGCGGGGCGGACCTTCCACGACGTCGACGGGTACGAGTGGTTGGCCTGGGCCCCGCTCGTCATCGGGACGCTGGCGATCGGGGTGTACCCGAACCTCGTGTTCGGGGCGACGAACGACGCGGTCGTCGCGCTCGTGAGCAAGGCGTTCGGGGGCTGATGCGGTGATCGACTACCACGCCCTCCTCCCCGAGATCCTCCTCGCCGCGACCGTCGTCGCCGTGCTCGTGGTCGATCTCGTCACCCGACGCAAGTACTGGGTCGCGGTGACCGGGATGGTGGGCATCCTCGCGGCGTTCCTCCCCCTCCTCACCCTGGCCTTCTGCCCCGCCCTCTCCGGATGCGCCGACACGACCCGGGTCCTCTTCGGTGGGTCCTACGTCGTCGACGGTTTCGCCCTCGTCCTCAAGGGGGTCTTCCTCCTCACCGTGTTCGCCGCGCTGCTCCTCTCGGTCGCCGAGTTGGAGCGGGACCGGTACCACGAGGGCGAGTACTACTTCCTGCTCCTCGCCGCGGCGCTCGGCGCGGTCGTCATGGCCTCGGCTCGCGACTTCATCACGATCGTCGTCGGTCTCGAGCTCGTCTCCGGACCGGGCTTCCTCCTCGCCGGATGGCGGAAGGGGGACGAGCGGTCCAACGAGGCGTCGTTGAAGTTCTTCATCTCGGGCGTCCTGGCGCTGGCCCTCCTGCTCTTCGGCGTGAGCCTCGTCTACGGTCTCACCGGGACCCAGCTCTTCTCCGAGCTGGCGGCCGCCCCGGCGGGGATCACCGACACGCCGCTCTTCACGTTGGGGGTCGTCTTCATCCTCCTCGGCTTCGGCTTCAAGGTCTCGGCGGTGCCGTTCCACTTCTGGACGCCGGACACGTATCAGGGAGCACCCACGCCGGTGACGGCGTGGCTCGCGGTGGGCTCGAAGACGGCCGGGTTCGTGGGGCTCCTCGCGGTGACGTACTTCGCCTTCCCCAACGTTCGTGAGGTGTGGGGACCGGTGCTGTGGCTCGTCGCCGCCCTGTCCATGACGATCGGCAACATCGTCGCCGTCCGGCAGACGGACATCGTCCGGCTCCTCGGGTACTCCTCGATCGCCCATGCGGGGTTCATGCTCGCCCCCTTCGGTGCGGCCGCCGCCGGCACCGGGGACCTGGGCCAGGCGTTCTCCGCCACCGTGACGTATCTCCTCGTCTACGCGGTGATGACGACCGGTGCCTTCGCCGTGGTCATCGCGACGCTCCCCAAGGTGGGGACCGCCGAGCTCGACGCCTGGGCCGGACTCTCCCGCCACGCGCCGGGTCTCGCCGCCATGCTCGGCGTCTTCTTCTTCTCGCTCGCCGGCATCCCGCCGCTCGGTGGATGGTTCGCCAAGTTCGCCATGTTCCAGGCCACGATCGGGCTCGCCAACGGGTGGGGGTACACCATCGCCGTGATCGCCGCCCTCAACTCGGTGGTGGCGGTCTACTACTACGCCAAGCCGGTGAAGGCCGCGTTCTTCGATGCGATCCCGGCCGGAGTCGACGAGGCCGCGGCCCGGCGGGTCACGGTGGGACCTGCGCTCTCCCTCGCCCTCGGGATCACCACGGTGGGCATCCTCGTCATCGGGATCCTGCCGGGTCTCGTCGCCTCCCTGACCCGGTTCACGACCGGGTTTCTCGCCTTCGGTCCCTGACCGATCCGCCGCGGGGAGTGGACTAGTCCCCGCGTGACGTGCTGGAATGGGTCCGTGGCCGGTTGGATCTCCCTGGCGACCACGGATAGGATTGGAGCGACCACGTATAGCAGTGACCGGCACCCACCCGGGCAGGCGGGTGCGGGACGACGAGAGTGGGAGAGAGTGGGAAGGCGATCCGGTCGGCTCCGGTCGACGGCGGCTCGCGCCTTCCCGTGGGGGAACGACGGCACGCACGGACGTGCCCAAGGGAGGCAGAGATGGTGGCACGACGAGCTGACGGGCGGGGCAGGCTCGACAGGATCCTCATCCTCGGGGTGACGTTCCTCATGGTGCTGGCGGTCCTCGCCGTCGACACCGCGGCACAGGCGGTCGCGCCCGACGGGGGCGACCAGGGCGGCATCGCCGCCATGACGTTGACGAAGACGACGAACGGGCAGCACGTGACCGCGGCGCCCGGATCATCGATCCACGTGACCGACACCGTGACGTGGAGCTACACCGTGACGAACACGGGAACCGTCCCGCTGACGGGCCTCTCGGTCGTCGATAGCGTCCCTCCCCCGGATCCGGCGCCGACTCCCGTCTACCAGAGCGGAGACACGAACGACGACGGGATCCTCGATCCCGGCGAGGCGTGGGTGTTCACCGCCTCCGGGGTCGCCTTCTGGGACACGGGCACCGCGGGGCAGTACGCCAACACCGCGACCGCCACGGCCCTCGATCCCGACCAGCAGGTCGTGCAGGCCACGGACGACTCCTGGTACGCCGGGACGCTGTTCTGTCCCCTCGGGGGCGATTACGTGGTGAGCATGGGGGTCCCCGACGGGTTCGCCGGGCTGTTGCTCGACCGCCATCCCTACCGGACGGAGGGACCCTTCGCGACGAGCATCCCCGCCGGTTACTACCGGCTCGCCCTCGCCTCCTACGACGATCACGTCGCCAAGGGGGGCCAGGGCCAGAACGAGGAGCAGTACCGGATCCAGGTCTCCGACGGCGGCGGCACCATCTACACGTCGCCGTTCCTGCCCGACCTGCCCGGCGATCAGGATCTGCTCACCGCCACCGTCGACCCGCTCGTCCATCTGACGACGGCGGCCACCTCCATCCTCGCCCAGCACCCCTCGGCCGTGGGGGCGCCGAGCAACAGCGTCAACAGCATCATCGCCCTGTGTGCGGCCTTCACCCAGATCCCCGATCCGGCGATCGACATCGAGAAGGCGACCAACGGTGTGGATGCCGATGCGGCTCCGGGGCCGGTGGTGGCGGTGGGTGATGCGGTGACGTGGACCTACGTGGTGACGAACACCGGTGACGTGGATCTGTCGAACGTGGTGGTGTCGGATGATCAGGGGGTGACGGTCTCCGGTCCGACGGGTGACGACGGTGACGGGTTGCTGAATCCGGGTGAGGTGTGGACCTACACGGCGTCGGGGACGGCGGTGTCGGGTCAGTACGCGAACACGGGTTCGGTGACGGCGGACGTGCCGGATACGGGTGGTCAGGTGTCGGATACGGATCCGTCGCATTACCTGGGGGTCACCCCGGCGATCGACATCGAGAAGGCGACCAACGGTGTGGATGCCGATGCGGCTCCGG
>CAZPAV010000056.1:0-1468 GCA_964584755.1 uncultured Acidimicrobiaceae bacterium | reverse complement strand
GGTGTCGGATACGGATCCGTCGCATTACCTGGGGGTCACCCCGGCGATCGACATCACGAAGACGCTGACGAATCCGGGGGGGTTCGTGGAGCTGGGTGGTACCGCGCTCTTCGAGATCGTGGTGACGAACACCGGTGGGGTGGATCTGACCGATGTGACGGTGACCGACGCGCTGGCGCCCGATTGCGATCGGGTCGTCGGGGATCTCGCCGTGGGTGCCTCCGTGACGTACACCTGTGAGGTGACGAACGTCGTGGATTCCTTCACCAACGTCGCCGACGTGGTGGGGACGCCGCTCGTCGGGGGGCAGGTGACCGACAGCGATCCCGAGGTGGTGACCGTGGTCGCCGCCAGCGCCCTCATCGGGGACACGGTCTGGCACGACGTGAACAAGAACGGCGTGCAGGACTCCGGTGAGGCGGGGATCTCCGGAGCGAAGGTGAAGCTCACGAACCTCGACACGAGTGAGGTGTCGTATCAGACGACGAACGCCGACGGGAAGTACCTGTTCTCGGCGCTCCCGTCGGGGAACTACAAGGTCGAGCTCGTCATGTCGTCGGTGAGCGGGGCGCTGACGACGCCGGGTTCGTTCACGTTGTTCCTCTCCGACGGGGAGTCGAACCTCGACAACGACTTCGGTCTCGCGGACGCGTTGCCGAAGACGGGTCTCGACAGTGACCTGCTGCTCATCGTGGCGCTCATGCTCCTCGGTTTCGGTGCCGCCATCCTCTTCGGGACCCGGCGCCGGGGCGAGACCGACTGATCCGGAGACGGCGTGGAGGACGGGGGCGTGGGGCGGAGGCCCCGCGCCCCCCAGGTCGTAGGCTCTCCGTCGTGACGCCGCTCCACCACCGGATCCTCGAGCACGTGCGCCGGACGGGCCCCATGCCCTTCGAGGAGTTCATGGCCGCCTGCCTCTACGACCCCGAGGCGGGGTTCTTCGCGACCGGGCCGCTGCGCTCGACGAAGGGCGGCGACTTCCTCACGAGTCCGGAGGTGAGTCCGTGGTTCGGCCGGATGATCGCCCGGTTCGTCGCCGCCGAGCGCGACCGGGTGGGGGCGGGGGAACGGCTCCGCGTCGTCGAGGTGGGCGCCGGCTCCGGGTCGCTGCTTCGGTCCCTCCTCGGGCCGGACTCCCCGGTCGCCGGCGTCCGGGCGCACGCCGTCGAGGCGTCGCCGGCGGCGCGGAGGGCGCTGGCGGACGTCCTCCCCCCCGACCGGATCCACGAGCGCCTGGAGGAGCTCCCGGCACGATTCGCCGGGGTGATCCTCGCCAACGAGCTCCTCGACGACCTCCCGGTGGCGCTGGCGATGCGCAGCGGGGCGGGTTGGCGGGAGCGATGGGTGGGGGCCGGGGGTGATCGTCTCGGGCTCGTCACCGTCCCGGCGCGCCCCGAGGTCGGGCTCTCATACCCACCTCCGAGCCCACGAGGCTCCTGAGCAGCGGGTCTGCCGTCTCCAGCTTGGA
>CAZPAV010000055.1:0-15869 GCA_964584755.1 uncultured Acidimicrobiaceae bacterium | reverse complement strand
ATTCACATGCGGCTTCGTACGCTCGAACTTCGCCTTCGCCATGATCGATGCTCCTTCGATACCTATTCGCCTCGGACCTTCGCCACGATCTCCTGGGCGATCGCGCTCGGGACTTCCTGGTAGGAGTGGAACTGCATGGTGTAGTTCGCCCGGCCCTGGGTGCGCGACCGCAGGTCCGTGGCGTACCCGAACATCTCGGCGAGGGGAACGAGCGCGGTGACGACCCGGGCCTGTCCTCGCTGATCCATCGACTCGACCTTTCCCCGCCGGGAGGAGAGATCGCCGATGACGTCCCCCATGTACTCCTCGGGAGTGACCACCTCGATCTCCATGACCGGCTCGAGGAGCTTGACACCCGCCTGCCGGGCCGCCGCCTGCAGCGCCATGGAGCCGGCGATGCGGAAGGCCATCTCGTTCGAGTCGACGGGATGACTCGAGCCGTCGACGAGGGTGGCCTTGAGATCGACGAGGGGGTACCCGGCGAGCACGCCGTTCTCGAGCGCGTCCCGCATCCCCTTCTCGACGGCGGGGATGAACTCGCTGGGGACGTTCCCGCCCTTGACCTTGTTCTCGAACTCGAACCCGGTGCCCGGGGGGGCGGGCTCGAGGTCGACCACGACGTGTCCGTACATGCCGGATCCGCCGGTCTGCCGCTTGAACTTGGCGTCCACGCGCCGCACCGCCCGCTTCGTCGTCTCCCGGTAGGCCACCTGGGGGCGCCCCACGTTCGCCTCCACCTTGAACTCCCGCATGAGCCGGTCCACGATGACCTCGAGGTGGAGCTCGCCCATCCCGGAGATGATCGTCTGTCCCGTCTCCTCGTCGGTGTGGACCCGGAACGTGGGATCCTCCTCGGCGAGCCGGCCGAGCGCCTCGCCGAGCCGGTCCTGATCCGCCTTGGTCCTCGGCTCGATGGCGACCGAGATGACGGGAGCGGGGAAGGTCATCGACTCCAGTTGGATCGGATGGGCCGGATCCGCCAGCGTGTCGCCGGTCTTCGTGTGCTTGAGCCCGACCGCGGCGACGATGTCGCCGGTGAAGATCTCGTCGATGTCCTCCTGCTTGGCGGCGTGCATCCGGAGGAGCCGCCCGAACCGCTCCTTCTTGCCCGAGGTGGTGTTGAGCACCGCGCCGCCCTTCGCCGCCGCGCCCGAGTAGACGCGGAAGTAGGTGAGTTTCCCGACGTACGGGTCGCTCATGATCTTGAACGCCAGGGCGCAGAACGGCTCGTCGTCGGCGGGGCGCCGCTCGAGGGGCTGGTGCTCCTTCCCGGGGGTGAACCCGGTGACCGGAGGCAGGTCGACCGGGCTGGGGAGGAAGTCGACGATCGCGTCGAGGAGCGGCTGCACGCCCTTGTTCTTGAACGCCGACCCGCACAGGACCGGCACGAAGTCCCGCTGGATGGTGCCCCGGCGAATGACGACCCGGATCTCCGCGGGGTCGAGGTCGTGGTCGGAGAGGTACTTCTCGAGGAGCTCCTCGTCCTCGGCGGCGACGACGTCGAGCATCCGGTGATGCCACTCCTCGGCCTCGGCGGCGTACTCGGCGGGGATGTCGACGACCTCGCGCTCCTTGCCCTCCTCGTCGTGCCAGACGATGGCCTTCATCTCGACGAGGTCGATCACCCCCCGGAACGCCGACTCCGCCCCCATGGGGATCTGGATGGCCACCGGGTTGCCGCCGAGGCGATCGACGATGGACCGGACCGAGGCGTGGAAGTCGGCGCCGACCCTGTCCATCTTGTTGATGAAACAGATCCGGGGTACGCCGTACTTGTCCGCCTGGTGCCACACCGTCTCCGACTGCGGCTCGACGCCGGAGACGGCGTCGAAGACGGCGACCGCACCGTCGAGGACCCGCAGCGACCGCTCGACCTCGACGGTGAAATCGACGTGGCCCGGCGTGTCGATGATGTTGATCGTGTGCTCCCGCCAGGTGCAGGTGGTCGCCGCCGAGGTGATGGTGATGCCACGCTCCTGCTCCTGCTCCATCCAGTCCATGACGGCCGCGCCCTCATGGACCTCACCCATCTTGTAGGTGCGGCCCGTGTAGTAGAGGATCCGCTCGGTCGTGGTCGTCTTGCCCGCGTCGATGTGGGCCATGATCCCGATGTTGCGGATCGTCTCGAGGGGGATGGAGCGTGACATGGGTGGGGATCGCCTGTCCTTACCAGCGGTAGTGGGCGAAGGCCTTGTTGGACTCCGCCATCTTGTGGACGTCTTCCTTGCGCTTGACCGCGGCGCCGGTGCGGTTCGCCGCGTCGAGGACCTCGTTGGCGAGGCGCTGCGCCATCGTCGGCTCGCGGCGCTTCCGGGCGAACTCGACGAGCCACCGCACCGCCAGCGTCTGGGCCCGGCGGGGCCGGACCTCGACGGGAACCTGGTAGGAGGATCCGCCGACCCGCCGCGAGCGGACCTCGAGCTGCGGGCGCACGTTGTCGACGGCGCGCTTGAGGATGGGGAGCGGGTCCGAGCCGGTACGCCGCTCGACGATCTCCATCGCCCCGTAGACGATGCGACGCGCCGCCCCCTTCTTGCCCCGGAGGAGCACCTTGTTGATGACCTGACTGACGAGGACCGACCGGTACACCGGGTCGGGATCCAGCCTGCGAACCTCTGCGGGAGCGCGACGCATGCCTCAGGACTCCTTCTTCGCTCCGTAGCGGGAACGGGCCTGCCGCCGGCCGTCGACGCCGGCGGCGTCGAGCGCTCCCCGGATGATCTTGTACCGCACGCCCGGGAGGTCCTTCACCCGACCGCCGCGCACGAGGACGATCGAGTGCTCCTGGAGGTTGTGCCCCTCCCCGGGGATGTACGCGGTGACCTCCATCCCCGAGGTGAGCCGGACGCGGGCCACCTTCCGAAGCGCCGAGTTCGGCTTCTTCGGCGTCACCGTGTAGACGCGGGTGCACACCCCGCGACGCTGCGGCGAGCCGGCGAGACCGAGGGTCTTCGTCTTCTTCGACTTCGGCTTGCGGCCCTGGCGAACCAGCTGCTGTACGGTCGGCACCTTGCTTCCGTCTCTCTCTCCTCGACGCACCCCGACCCGGCACCGGGAGGGGTTCTGACGAACGAAAACCGGCTCGGCCACGCGACATGGCCTCGCCGATCCCTTCTGCGAGCCGCTCCGCCCACGACAGCACCGAGGCGCCTCCGGGTAGGCGGGGGCTCCGGCGGGAAACCGGAAGGGGGAGTATAGGGCCGCCCCGGCGCAACACGCAAAGCCGTGGCGGGCCCCGATCCCCCTCAGATCGGGAACTCGGGCGGCGTCCGCGGAGGGACGTCCCGCGGGGTCTCGTCCCCCGCCGGATCCGGTCCCGGCGAACTCCCTGTCCCCGGTTCGCGCCGCATCCCCGCGGCCACGACGAGCACGAGGAAGAGGGCCAGGAACCGCTGCCCGTACGCCCAGGCGATCACGACGAGGGTCCCGCCCACCACGACCGACACGGCGCGGGTGATCGCCGCCGCCCGGAGGGGGAGGACCATCTCGAGGAGGCTCCGCAGCATGTGGCCGCCGTCGAGCGGCAGGATCGGCACCCAGTTGAGGATCCCCCAGACGAGCGCGACGTACACGAAGCTCTGGAGGAAGGTGCCGGTCACGCCATGGACGCCGTCGAGCCAGCCGAGGCGACCCATGCCGAGGACCGTCAGCCCTCCGGCGATCCCCAGGGCGGAGCCTGCCGCCGACACGAGGAACCGCCGCCCCGGCCCGGTCCCGCGACGGGCGTGCCACGAGGTGAGCCCGCCGAGGGCGAAGAGCGTGATCTCGATCCCGGTCGCCCCGAAGGACCGCGCGGTGAAGGCGTGGCCCGACTCGTGCAGGAGGATCGCCACGAACACCGCCAGCGTCCAGGCGAGGAGGTCGGCCCCGTCGTAGACGCCGATGCCGAGGACGGCGACGAAGAGGAAGGACCAGTGGACCCGCACCGGAACGCCGAGGAGGGGGAAGCCGAGCACGGTGCCACGATAGGCGTCACCTGGAGCCGACGGTCACCCCGGCCGGGCCCGGCCGCATCCCTCGGAACGGTCCGTCCCGTGGGCGGGAGCTAGGCGTCGTCCTCCGCGGCGGTCTCCTCCGCGGCGGTCTCCTCGCTCTTGGCGGCCCCGAGGCTCGCCAGCCACTCCGCCGGGTTCGCCGGCAGGGCATCCTGGGACGGCTCCGGGGGCACCTCCCCGAAGAGCCCCAGCGCCGAGACCACGGTGGCGTCGGGCAGCATGGGCTCGATGGACTGGTAGACGTCGGAACCGGTCCCCGCGGGGATGAGCTTGCCGATGATGACGTTCTCCTTGAGCCCCCGCATCGAGTCCGACCGGGCCTGCAGGGAGGCCTCGGTGAGCACCCGGGTGGTCTCCTGGAACGACGCCGCCGAGAGCCAGGAGTCGGTCGCCAGGGAGGCCTTCGTGATCCCCATGAGCTCCAGCCGGCCTTCGGCGGGACGCTTCCCCTCCTCGACGAGGAGGCGGTTCGTCTCCCGGAACTCCTGGGCGTCCACGAGCTCGGCCGGCAGGTAGTGGGAGTCACGGGGGTTGACGATGCGCACCTTTCGCAGCATCTGCCGGACGATGAGCTCGATGTGCTTGTCGTGGATGTCGACCCCCTGCGAGCGGTACACCTCCTGGACCTGGTCGACGAGGTACCGCTGACACGCCCGCACGCCCTGGATCTCGAGGACCTCCTTGGGATCGAGCGGCCCTTCGGTGAGCTGCGTGCCGGGCTCGATGACGTCGCCCTCGGCCACGCGGAGGCGGGCCCGTCGCGGCAACGGGTACCGGGCCTCGCGCTCCCCGTCGACGACGACGACGTAGCGGACGCCGGTCTCCTCGTCGTCCTCGAAGCGCACCGCGCCGCCGAGCTCGGAGAGGATGGCCTTCCCCTTCGGGGTGCGGGCCTCGAAGAGCTCCACCACCCGCGGGAGGCCGTGGGTGATGTCCTCCCCGGCGATGCCGCCGGTGTGGAAGGTGCGCATCGTGAGCTGGGTTCCGGGCTCGCCGATGGACTGCGCCGCCATGATGCCCACCGCGGTACCCGGCTCCACCATGCGCCCGGTGGCGAGGTCGAGGCCGTACGAGTCGCGGCTGATGCCGTAGCGCGACTGGTCGGTGAGCGGGGAGCGGACCCGCACCGTGGCCACCTCGGTGGCGGCTTCGAGCGCGTGGAGGGCGTCCCGGTCGATGAGCTCGCCCTTGCGCAGCTTCCGGCCCTCGCTCGTCTCCACGAGCTTGCGCCCCACCTTGACGTCCTCGGCGAGGACCCGACCGTAGATGCGGTTCCGCAGATGACGCAGGGGCATGCCCTGGGCGTCCCGGAGGGCGATGACGATGCCGGGGTCCTCGGTCTCCTCGCCGTGGATGATGATCTCCTGGGAGACGTCGACGAGCCGCCGGGTGAGGTACCCGGAGTCGGCGGTCCGCAACGCGGTGTCGGCGAGACCCTTGCGGGCGCCGTGGGTCGAGATGAAGTACTCGAGCACCGAGAGGCCCTCGCGGAAGTTGGCCTTGATGGGCTGGGGGATGATGTCGCCCTTGGGGTTGGCGACGAGACCGCGCATCCCGGCGATCTGACGGAGCTGCATGATGTTCCCCCGGGCCCCCGAGCGGACCATCATGTCCATCGGGTTGAAGCGGTCCGCCTGCAGGGTCTCCTGCATGGCCTCCTTGACCTTCTCGGTGGCGAGGGTCCAGATCTCGATGAGCTGCTGGCGACGCTCGTCGTCGGTGATGATCCCCCGCTGATAGAGCTTCTCCACCTCGGCGGCCTGCCGCTCGAAGTCCCCGAGGATCTGCTTCTTCTCCGGAGGGGTCTTCACGTCCTCGAGGCCGATCGTGAGGCCGGCGCGGGTGGCGTAGTGGAACCCCATGTCCTTGATCGCGTCGAGGGTGCGTGCCATGACCGGCTTGTCGTACCGCTCGATGATCTCGCCGATGATCGTGCGCAGGTCTCCCTTGTACACCTCGGCGTCGATGAAGGGGAAGTCGGCCGGGAAGGCCTGGTTGAGGATGGCGCGGCCCAGGGTGGTGGACGTCAGCGCGTCGGGACGCACCGGCTCCTCGGTGACGAGCCCGCCCAGGGTCGCCTTCAGCTCGGCGTGGACCGCGGGGTCCCCCGCGAGCTCCCCGACCCGCAGCCGGATGGGCGCATGCAGGGAGAGCACGCCGGCCTCGTAGGCCATCATCGCCTCGTCGACGTCGGCGAAGATCCGGCCCGCCCCCTTCGCGTCCTCGACGAGGGCGGAGAGGTAGTAGACGCCGATGACCATGTCCTGGGACGGCGTCACGATGGGACGGCCCGACGCCGGGGACAGCACGTTGTTCGACGACAGCATGAGCACCCGTGCCTCGGCCTGCGCCTCCGCCGACAGGGGGAGATGGACGGCCATCTGGTCGCCGTCGAAGTCGGCGTTGAACGCCTCACAGACGAGCGGATGGAGCTGGATCGCCTTCCCCTCGACGAGGACCGGCTCGAAGGCCTGGATGCCGAGACGGTGGAGGGTCGGGGCCCGGTTGAGGAGGACCGGGTGCTCCTGGATGACGTCACCGAGCACGTCCCACACCTGGGGGCGGCGCCGCTCCACCATGCGCTTCGCCGCCTTGATGTTCTGCGCCATGTCGAGATCGACGAGCCGCTTCATCACGAACGGCTTGAACAGCTCGAGCGCCATGATCTTGGGGAGCCCACACTGGTGCAGGCGGAGCTGGGGACCGACGACGATCACCGAGCGCCCCGAGTAGTCGACCCGCTTCCCCAGGAGGTTCTGCCGGAAGCGGCCCTGCTTCCCCTTGAGCATGTCGGAGAGCGACTTGAGCGGCCGGCTCCCCGGGCCCGTCACCGCCCGACCCCGCCGACCGTTGTCGAAGAGCGCGTCGACCGCCTCCTGGAGCATGCGCTTCTCGTTGTTGACGATGATCTCGGGCGCTCCGAGGTCGATGAGTCGCTTCAGCCGGTTGTTGCGGTTGATGACGCGCCGGTAGAGGTCGTTGAGGTCCGAGGTGGCGAAGCGTCCGCCGTCGAGCTGCACCATGGGCCGGAGGTCCGGGGGGATGACCGGCACCACCTCGAGGATCATGTCCCGAGGATCGTTCTTCCCCTCGGCGAACGGCGTGACCACCTTCAGCCGCTTCATCGCCCGCTGCCGCCGCTGCTGCGACCGGGCGTCGAGATCCGCCTCGAGCCTCTCCACCTCCGCGGCGAGATCGATCCGGCCGATGAGGTCCTTGACGAACTCGGCCCCCATGCCCCCCACGAAGTACTCCCCGTAGCGGTCCTTGATCTCCCGCCAGAGCTGCTCGGACTCGATGAGCTGCTTCGGCTTCATCGAGGTGAAGGTGTCGAACGCCTCACGGAGGAGCTCCTCCTCGACGAGGGCCCGCTCCTCGCGATCCTTCACGTCACGTTCCACCTCGCGCCGGCGGGCCCCGAGCTCCTGCGGCTTCGCCCCGGCCTCCTCCATCTGCTCGAGCTCCTGCTCGAGGCGGGCGAGGCGGGCGTCCTTCCACTCGGCGAACTCCTCCCGGATGAGCGCGAGCTCCTGGTGCATCGCCTCCTCGAGGTCGGGGAGGTCCTTCTGCCGCTTCTCGTCGTCGACGTGGGTGATGAGGTACGCGGCGAAGTAGATGACCTTCTCGAGGTCCTTGGGGGACATGTCGAGGAGGTAGCCGAGACGGCTCGGGACGCCCTTGAAGTACCAGATGTGGGTGACCGGCGCGGCGAGCTCGATGTGCCCCATCCGCTCCCGTCGCACCTTGGAGCGCGTCACCTCGACGCCGCAGCGCTCGCAGACGATCCCGCGGAAGCGGACCCGCTTGTACTTCCCGCAGTAGCACTCCCAGTCACGGGTGGGTCCGAAGATCCGCTCGTCGAAGAGCCCGTCCTTCTCCGGCTTCAGCGTCCGGTAGTTGATCGTCTCGGGCTTCTTCACCTCGCCGTAGGACCAGGATCGGATCTGGTCGGCCGAGGCCAGGCTGATTCTCAGTTCGTCGAACAGTTGTGGCACGTGTCGCTCCCCGTCGTCTCCGGTGACCGTTCCTCCGTCGTGGCTCAGATGTTCACTTCCGCCTTCTCGGGCCGGGAGATGTCGATCCCGAGCGAGGCGGCCGTGCGGAACACGTCCTCCTCGAGCTCCTTCCACTCGACCTCCTCACCGGCCGAGAGCATCTCGACGTTGAGGCAGAGGCTCTGCATCTCCTTGACGAGCACCTTGAAGGACTCGGGGATGCCCGGTTCGGGGATGTTCTCGCCCTTGACGATCGCCTCGTACACCTTCACCCGGCCCCGGACGTCGTCCGACTTGATCGTCAGGAGCTCCTGGAGGGCGTAGGCGGCGCCGTACGCCTCGAGGGCCCAGACCTCCATCTCTCCGAAGCGCTGTCCCCCGAACTGCGCCTTCCCGCCCAGCGGCTGCTGGGTGATCATCGAGTACGGACCCGTCGAGCGGGCGTGGATCTTGTCGTCCACGAGGTGGACGAGCTTCAGGATGTAGATGTAGCCGACGGTGATCGGCGAGTCGAACGGCTCACCGCTGCGCCCGTCGTAGAGGACCGCCTTGCCCGAGCCGTCCACGAGCTTCTGTCCGTCCCGGTTCGGGTTGGCCATCTCGAGGACGCGCAGGATCTCCTCCTCGCGGGCCCCGTCGAAGACGGGGGTGGCGACCTTGGTCCACGGCTCGGCGCCCCCCGCCGCGGGGCTGTCGAGGTCCTCGAACGGCTGCCACCCCTGCGCCGCGGCCCATCCGAGATGGGTCTCGAGGACCTGACCGAGGTTCATCCGCGAGGGCACCCCCAGGGGCGAGAGGATGATGTCGACCGGCGTCCCGTCCTCGAGGAACGGCATGTCCTCCTCGGGGAGGATCTTGGCGATGACGCCCTTGTTCCCGTGCCGGCCGGCGAGCTTGTCCCCGGCGCTGATCTTGCGGGACTTGGCGACGTACACCCGCACGAGCTGGTTCATGCCCGGAGGCAGGTCGTGGCCGTCCTCCCGACGGAACTCCTTGACGGCGATGGCCTTGCCGCTCTCCCCGTGGGGCACCTTGAGGGAGACGTCACGCACCTCACGAGCCTTCTCGCCGAAGATCGCCCGCAGCAGCCGCTCCTCGGGAGTCAGCTCGGTCTCTCCCTTCGGGGTGACCTTGCCCACCAGGTAGTCGCCGGGACCCACCTCGGCGCCGATGCGGATGATGCCCCGGTCGTCGAGGTCGCGCAGGACCTCCTCGGCGACGTTCGGGATGTCCCGCGTGATCTCCTCGGCGCCGAGCTTCGTGTCCCGCGCCTCGATCTCGTGCTTCTCGATGTGGATCGAGGTGAGGATGTCCTCTTTGACGAGCCGCTCCGAGATGACGATGGCGTCCTCGAAGTTGTGACCCTCCCAGGGCATGAACGCCACGAGGAGGTTCCGGCCGAGGGCGAGCTCGCCACCGTCGGTGGAGGGGCCGTCGGCGAGGACGTCGCCCACCTCCACCGCGTCCCCCTCGTGAACGATGGGTCGCTGGTTGATGCACGTCCCCTGATTCGAGCGCTCGAACTTCCGCAACGCGAAGGTGTGCTTCTTGTTCGCCCTGCGCTCCTTGACGACGATCCGGTCCCCGGTGACCTCGACGACCTCGCCGGCGACGGGACTCAGGACGACGTCGCCGGAGTCCTTGGCGGCGCGATCCTCGATGCCGGTCCCCACGAGCGGCGCGTCGGAGTGCAGCAGCGGGACCGCCTGGCGCTGCATGTTCGAGCCCATGAGGGCGCGGTTGGCGTCGTCGTGCTCGAGGAACGGGATGAGGGCCGTCGCCACCGACACGATCTGCTTCGGCGAGACGTCCATGTAGTCCACCTCGGCGGGGGAGACGTAGTCGACCTCGCCGCCGGTCTTGCGCACGAGCACCCGATCGTTGACGAACGCGCCGTCGGCGCCGACGAGGGCGTTCGCCTGGGCGATGACGTGCCCCTCCTCCTCGGAGGCCGTCAGGTAGTCCACCTGGTCGGTGACGCGTCCGTTCACGACCCGCCGGTACGGCGTCTCGATGAACCCGAAGCGGCTCACCTTGGCGTAGGTGGAGAGGGATCCGATGAGCCCGATGTTCGGCCCCTCGGGCGTCTCGATGGGGCACATCCGCCCGTAGTGGGACGGGTGGACGTCCCGAACCTCGAACCCGGCGCGCTCCCGGGAGAGACCGCCGGGTCCGAGCGCCGAGAGGCGCCGCCGGTGGGTGAGGCTGGCGAGCGGGTTGGGCTGGTCGAGGAACTGGCTGAGCTGGCTGGTCCCGAAGAACTCCTTGATGGAGGCGACGACGGGACGGATGTTGATGAGGCTCTGCGGGGTGATGGCCTCGGGATCCTGGGTCGTCATCCGCTCCCGCACGACCCGTTCGAGGCGGGTGAGACCGACCCGGATCTGGTTCTGGATGAGCTCGCCGACCGTCCGCACCCGTCGATTCTGGAAGTTGTCGATGTCGTCGGTCCGGTACCCCTCCCGCCCCTCGCGGAGCGCGATGAGGTACCGGATCGCGGCGAGGATGTCCTCGTGATCGAGGAGCCCGTCCTCGTGGGCGACGTAGGAGTCGAGCTCGATCTGGGGCCGTCCCAGCTTCTGGTTCATCTTGTAGCGACCGACGCGGGTCAGGTCGTACCGCTTCGGGTTGTGGAACAGCGTGTTGATGAGTCCCCGGGCCGATTCCACCGTGGTGAGCTCCCCGGGCCGCAGCTTGCGGTAGAGGTCGAGGAGGGCCTCGTCCCGGGTCGTCGTCGGGTCCTTCTCGAGGGTGTTGCGGATGAGCTCGGACCCGTCGAACAGGTCGAGGATCTCGTCGTCGGCCTCGGCCACGTCGAGGGCCCGGAGGAAGGTCGTCACGAGCTGGCGCCGCTTCCGGTCCACGCGGACCCCGACGGTGTCCTTCTTGTCGATGTCGAACTCGAGCCAGGCGCCGCGACCGGGGATGACCTTGGCGCTGAACAGGTCGCGACCGCTCGTCTTGTCCGTCGTCCGGTCGAAGTACACGCCGGGGCTGCGCACGAGCTGGCTGACGACGACCCGCTCGGTGCCGTTGATGATGAAGGTGCCGTTGCCGGTCATCATGGGGAAGTCCCCGAGGAAGACCTGCTGCTCCTTGATCTCGCCGGTCTCCCGGTTGAGGAAGCGGGCGGTCACGAAGAGGGGCCGGCTGTAGTCCTCGTCCCGGTCCTTCGCCTCCTCGATGCTCAGCGCGGGCTCGCCGAACCGATGGTCGGTGAGCTCGAGCGCGAGGTTGCCGGTGAAGTCCTCGATGGGCGAGACCTCACGGAAGATCTGCTCGAGACCTCGATCGAGGAACATGCGGAAGGAGTCCCGCTGGACCGCGAGGAGATCCGGGAGCGGATACGCCTCGGGGATCTTGGCGAAGGACAGGCGAGTGGAGCGCGCACGAGCCAAGGGCGGTTCCTCCTATTCGTGACGGGACAGGACGGCCAAGGAGATCAAGGAGATGCGGGGGCGGGTCGGGACGCGAGAGCAGGATGATAGCACGAGCCAGGATAGCACGCGGCTATCCCGGCTCTCCCGGTGGCGAGTCGCGAAACGAAGTTCAACTGGCGCCGCGAAGATACACCCGGACGCCGGGCGTCGTCAAGGGTCGGACCGCCACCGCGGGAGGCCGGGAGGGACGTGGCCGTCCCCCCCGGCCTGCCACTCGCTACTTCAGCTCGACGGTGGCGCCGGCGGCCTCGAGCGCCTCCTTCGCCTTCTCGGCGGTCTCCTTGTCGACCCCCTCGAGGACGGGCCCCGGGGCACCGTCGACGACGGCCTTCGCCTCCTTGAGACCGAGGTTCGTCAGGCTCCGAACCTCCTTGATCACCTGGATCTTCTTGTCCCCGACGGCGGCGATGACGACGTCGAACTCGTCCTTCTCCTCCTCGGCGGCGCCGGCCTCGCCGCCGCCGGCAGGCATCGCGGCGGCGACCGCGACGGGGGCGGCTCCGCTCACGTCGAACCGCTCCTCGAAGGCCTTGAGGAACTCGGAGAGCTCGAGCACGGTCATCTCCTCGAAGATCCCCAGCAACTCCTCGGTGGTCATCTTGGCCATGGTCATTCCTCCTCGGCCGCGTCGGCCGTCTCGTCCTCCCCGGCATCGCCGGGGATCTCGTTCGTCGTCTCTGGGTCGGAGGCGGAGGCGTCGGCCTCCGCGGCGCCGGTCCCTGCCGCGGCGTCCTCGACGTTCGCGACGACGTCGGCGACGGGCGCCGGGCCGGCGCCCTGCTGCCGCTCCTCGAGGAGCTGCTGCATGGCGACGGCGAGGCTGCGGGGCAGGGCCGAGAAGAGTCGGGCGGCCCGGGCCGCCGGAGCCTGGAAGACCCCGGCGAGCCGCGCCAGGAGGATCTCCCGCGACTCGATGGCGGCCAGCTCGGCGACGCGCTCCGGCGTCAGGAGCTCGCCCCCGAGCAGCCCGCCCTTGATGGTGAACACGTCGTGCGCCCTGGCGAAGTCGTTGAGGGCCTTGGCGGCACCCACGGGATCCCCGTCGGCGAACGCCAGCCCGGTGGGGCCGAGCAGGAGGGGATCGAGGGCGTCGATGGCGAGCTCGGCCGCGGCCCGGCGAGCGAGGGTCATCTTGACGACCTTGAACTCGGCGTCGTTCGACTTCAGCTCACGACGGAGCTGCTGCTGCTCCTTGACCGAGAGCCCGGCGTACTCGGCGAGGAACAGGGCGTGCGCCCGCTCCATCCGCTCCTTGATCTCCGCGACGGCCCGCACCTTCTCCGGTCGTGGCATGCGTCGTCCTTTCCTCGATGGGCTCGGCCGCACCGCACCTGGCGGTCGGAGGACCCGGAGACGGAACCGGGCCCCCGCCGGAGACACGGGAGCCCTCGAGGGAGGACGACCTGCGCCGGCGCCGCGTGAGCGGACTTCTGCCTCGGGGAGGCACCTGCGGTCTCGGGCCGGGAATGCGGTGTTGCGCGGCGAGAGGCTACCGGCCGGGCCGACCTACCGCAAACCGGGGACGCGAGCGACAGAGCAGGGACCGTGTCCCGGGAGAGCGGCTTCGCACTCGAGGATTCGGGCAGACGGCGGGCCAGGAAGCCATCTACTCGCTCCACCCCGCGAGCCGACCGGGGTAGGGGCCGGTCGCCCGTACTCGGGGTGACCGGGAATCCGCCCTCGGAACGGTGGTGGATCGTCCCTGCCACCGGGACGACGGGTCCCCTGCTCTGTCCCCCCGAGTATGCCCGAAAGCACGGCCGTGTGCAATGGGTTTCCCGCTCGGGCGGCCGCCTACCGGTACTCCTTCGCCAGGTCCTCCACCTGGCCCGGGTCGATCTTGATCCCGGGACCCATCGTGGACGACACGGCCACCTTCCGCAGGTAGCGTCCCTTCGCCGCCGCCGGTCGGGCCCGGAGGAGCTCGTCGGCCGCCGCGGCGAGGTTCTCGACCAGCCGCTCCGTCGGGAACGACACCCGGCCGATGGGAAGGTGGACGTTTCCGTAGCGATCGTTGCGGTACTCGATGCGACCCGCCTTGAACGCGGCCACGGTCTTGCCCACCGCGGGGGTGACGGTGCCGGACTTCGGGTTCGGCATGAGCCCGTGCGGTCCGAGGATCCGCCCCAGCTTCCCCACCACCCGCATCATCTCGGGAGCCGCCACGACGACGTCGAAGTCGAGCGGCTGGGCGCCGCTCTGGATGGCCTCGGCAAGCTCCGCCCCGCCGATGATGTCGGCGCCGGCCGCCTCCGCCTCCCGGGCCTGGTCGCTCTCGGCGAAGACGAGGACCCGCACGTCCTTGCCCGTGCCGTGGGGCAGGCTCACCGTCCCGCGGACGATCTGGTCGGCCTGGCGGGGGTCGATGCCGAGTTGGAACGCCACGTCGACGCTCTCGTCGAACGACGCGTAGGCGAGCGTCTTGACGAGCTCGATGGCGTCCTGGGGTGGGTAGAGGGCCTGTCGGTCGTAACGACGGTCCGCGTCACGCAGCCGCTTCGAGCGCTTCATCTTCTTCCTCCGTGGTTCCGGCGACCCCTGGGGGTCTCCCACTCCGTGCGACCGCCGGCGGCGGCCGCCTCGTCACCTCACGACTCGACGACGTCGATCCCCATCGAGCGGGCGGTGCCCTCCACGATGCGCATCGCGGCGTCGATGTCGTTGGCGTTGAGATCGGGCATCTTCGTCTCCGCGATCTCCCGCACCTGGGCCCGGGTGACCGTTCCCACCTTCTCCTTGTGGGGGATCGCCGAGCCCTTCTCGATCCGGGCCGCCTGACGCAGCAGGACCGCGGCGGGGGGCGTCTTCGTCACGAACGTGAACGAACGGTCCTCGTAGATCGAGATCTCGACCGGGACGATCGTCCCCACCTGGCCCGCGGTGGCGTGGTTGTAGGCCTGGACGAAGTCCATGATGTTCACCCCGTGCTGGCCGAGCGCGGGACCCACGGGAGGGGCCGGCGTCGCCTGCCCGGCGGGGATCTGCAACTTGAGCACGGTCATGAGTCTCTTGCGGCCCACGGGAACCTCGCTTGATGGGTATCAGTACTTGACGATCTGGTCGAAGTTCAGCTCGACCGGCGTCTCCCGACCGAAGATGTCGACGAGCACCCACACCTTCGACTGGTCGACGTTGATGTTCTCCACGACGCCGTTGAAGTCGGCGAAGGGACCCTCCACGACCCGCACGGTCTCCCCGACCTCCCAGGCGGGCTTGAAGGTGGGCTTCTCCTTCTTCCCCTCCTCCTTGGACACGCCGAGGATCCGCTCGACCTCGCGCCGTGAGAGGGGCGACGGCTTCGTGCCGGAGCCGACGAAACCGGTGACGCTGGGCGTGTTGCGAACGGCGTACCACGTGTCGTCGTCGAGGTACATGCGCACGAGGACGTAGCCGGGGAACTTCTTCCGCTTCACCGCGACCTTCTTGCCGCCCTTGTACTCGACGACGTCCTCCATGGGGATGACGACGTCGAAGATCTTGTCGTCGAGGTGCATCGAGCGGATCCGGGTCTCGAGGTTCGCCTTCACCTTGTTCTCGTACCCGGAGTAGGAGTGGACGACGTACCAGCTCCCCGGCAGGTCGTAGGGACTGAGGGGCTGCTCCTCGGCGGGGGCGACCTCCGGCTCCTCGGCCGGGGTGACCTCCGGCTCCTCCGCCGACGTGTCGGTCATGACGTCCTCCATCCGTCACCCCACCGACCGCAGCAACGACAGCACCGTGGTGTTGAAGACCCAGTCCATGCCGAAGACGACGAGTGTGATGAACGTCGTCGTGAGGAAGACGACGACCGTGTAGGTGGTGAGCTCCTGACGCGAGGGCCAGGCGACCTTCTTCATCTCCTGTCTGACCTCCCGCAGGAACTGCTTGACGTTCGTGCGCTCGCGCTTGGCCTTCACCGGACGCGCCCGCTCCTTGCGCCGCTTCTTGGCGCGCTCCTCTTCCTTCGCCTGTAGGCGCCGCATCTCGCGGTTCACGTGCGCATCCTCCTGAGTTGCAGGGGTGGCGGGACTCGAACCCACAACCTCCGGTTTTGGAGACCGGCGCTCTGCCAGTTGGAGCTACACCCCTCCGGGCGGTCGGGGCCCGGGCCGGGAGTATATGAGCCGACTCCTCGAAGTGTAAACCCTCGCGGCGCCGAGGGGACCGCCGTGCGCCTCCTCCTCAGGCGGTGCGCAGACGCCACCGGGTCAGGGCCACCGCGGCGGCGCCGGCGAGGACCACCGCTCCGGCGGCGACGGCCCCGGCGGCGACGGCCGCGGGAACGAGGCGCCGCGCGGGACGGCGCTCCACCGCCTCGCCGGGGGCGGGGAGGACGACGGTGAAGCCCGGAGGCACCGGCACCGCCCGGGGGAGGTCCCGTCTCTTATACACATATCCCAGCCAACGAGACTCCTGAGCACACCGTCTGCCGTCTTCTGCTTGAAAAAAACAACACGAGA
>CAZPAV010000054.1:0-17210 GCA_964584755.1 uncultured Acidimicrobiaceae bacterium | reverse complement strand
CTGGCGCCGCCGCGCTGGGCTGCGGCGGGGGCCGGGCGCCGGCTGGCCCGCGCCGGTCCCGGCCGGGGGGGGGGCGCTGGGCCGGGCCCGGTGGGCCGGGGCGGGCGGGCCCGGCACGGGCTAGGTGGTGAATCGCGTCCGCCACGTCGGCGGCTGGTGGCGATCCCCCATCGTCAGGGCGCTGCGGCGGGCCGTGACGGCGTTCGCGCTCATCGCCCTCCTGTACGGGGGATTCACCGGCGCCCAGCTCTGGCAGTCGTGGCGCGGGGTCGGCCGCAGCACCTTCGACCTCGAGAACGCCCAGACGCTCCTCCCCCTCCCCGCACCGGCGTCGCCGAGCGACGAACGGCCCGAGTCCCCCGAGGAGGACGTCTCCCCGTTCGTCACCGCGCCCGCCACCCCGGAGGAGGCGTACCGATCGTTCCTCCTCATCGGAGGAGACCAGGCGGCGGGGGCCGCCGACGTGGTGCTCCTCCTCGTGCAACCGGCGGACGGTCGCGAGCCGTTCATGGTCTCCCTGCCCCGGGACCTCTACCTGCCGAACCGCTGTACCGGCGGCTACACGCGTCTCAACGCCACCATCCACGGCTGCGGCGAGATCAACGGGCCCACCCTCCTCGCGCTGACGATCGAGGACTTCACCGGGATCCGCGTCGACCACTTCGCGAAGTTCACCTTCGCCGGGTTCGAGAAGATCATCGACGGAGTCGGTGGCGTCCAGATCTGCGTCGAGCACCCCGTCTTCGACGCCAAGTCGCACCTCAACCTGCCGGCGGGATGCACGAACGCCACCGGCGCCCAGGCCCTGGCCTGGGTGCGGTCCCGCCACACCCAGGAGAAGGTCGACGGACGCTGGCGGTCGGTGCCCGGCGCGGGGGACCTCCTCCGCAACCAGCATCAGCAGGACGTCATCCTCGAGCTCTTCAAGAAGCTGAAGACCTTCGCCTCCCCCGCCGACCTCACGAGGAAGGTCGCCGAGCTCTCCGACGCCTTCACGCTCGACGATCGACTCGGCATCGGTGATGCCATCGCCCTCGCCTGGCAGACGCGCGACATCGATCCGGCGACGATCAAGCGCCTCCAGATCCCGGTTCGCCTGACCCGCAACAAGAAGGGCCAGTCGATCCTCGTCCCCACCGCCTCCTTCGACGAGGTCCTCGACGCCGCGTACCCGGGATTGCTCGACTCGGCCGGACAGGCCTCGGCTCCGGCGGGGTGACCCGTAAGATACGCCGGTAACCCGGAGGGAGCCCCCCGTGAGCGATCCTCACGAACCGTACGACAACCCGCCGAACTGGACGGACCCCTACGCGGACCTCGTCGACCTCACCGGCGAGGAGCCGCTGCCCCCGCTCGAGGACCCCGGCGTGCCACCGGCGCAGCCACCGGGCTCGCCGCTCCTCACGGGACTCATCATCGGGCTCCTCCTCGTGGCCCTCAGCGTCGCGGTCTTCCAGCTCCTGCGTCCCTCGGGCGAGGAGGTGGCCGCCGTGCCGTCGAGCGGCGCCTCCTCCACCGCCGCCTCCTCCTCCACGGCTCCCGCGGCCGGTGGTCCCTCCACGACGTCCGCTACGCCGTCGAGCACCGTCCCGGAGACGACGCTGGCCGCCTCCCCCTACACGCCGGTCGACCCGCCGATCCCGGTGAGCAAGCTGAAGCTCATGACCAACGGCATCCGGGTCAAGGACAAGGACATCAAGGACCTGACGTTCGGCACGTCCGCGGCCGAGGCGGTCGGACGCCTGACGGCGAGTTTCGGGAATCCCACCAGCGACACGAACTGGGAGGTCTCGACGGGACGCTGGGGCGTGTGTCAGGGGGACATGGAGCGGGTCATCCAGTTCGGGCCGTTCTACGTCATCGTGACGCAGCGAGGAGGCCAGGACGTCTTCGACGGGTACCGGCAGGACATCTCGACGGGGAACTTCGACTCCCCTGCCACCCAGCTCGAGACTCTCAGCGGCCTCAAGGCGGGCGACACCGTCAAGGCCCTCGAGCAGATCTACGCCAAGCAGAAGGTGACGTACTCCACCGATCCGCTGCTCGGTGACATCTTCGAGCTCCGCTCGACGTCCACCGCCGAGCTCCTCCTGTGGGGACCCGTCCAAGGTCAGGACCCCGCCGACATCGTGCTCGGCATCTTCGCCCCCGACGTCTGCGACCGCTGAGACCCGACCTCGACCCTCCCCGATGGGCTAGCATCGCCTGCCCATGGACAGGAACCCCGCCCTCCCGCTCCTCGGTGGTGCCGGCACCGGCCTCGTCGTCGCGCTCGCCCTCCTCGCCTGGTTCGGCGGCTTCGCCGCCTTGGGCCGCGTCGACGCGGTGCCCCTCACCGCCACGGTGGCGCGGCCCCGCTTCGTCGTCGACGCTCCGGCGCTGTGGCTCCTCACGCTCCTCCTCGGTGGGGCCGGCGGCACGGCGGTCGCCGCCGTGGCCGCGGCGGTGAGCCGGGTGACCGCTCCCGAGACGAGCCGGATCCCCCTCCGCTACCCGCTCACGATCGGCGCGATCCTCGCCGCGATCATGGCGTACGCCGTCGTCCGCCTCGGCGTCACCATCGCCGGGGAGGTCGCGGGAGGGAGCGCCATCGTCCCGGTGGGCGCGATGACGGTCATCGTCGCCGTGGCCGGTCTCGCCGCCGGAACGGTCACCGGACCGGTGGTGGACGCCCTCACCCGCCGCAGCACGCTCGGCGCGCCGAACGTGGCGACGCCGCACTCGGGGGCGGAGATCCTGCGCGACCTCGCCCGGGCGGTCGGGACCCCGCTCATCGCCGCGGTCGTGGTGGCCGTCCTCGCCGTCGGCCTGGCCCAGGTGCTCCTCTCCTCGCCGGCGCCGGCCGTGGCCATCGCCGTCTTCGCCCTCGTCGCCGCGGCGATCCTCGCCGGCACCACCCTGGCCGCCCTTCGGCCTTGGGAACGCGACCGCTCCTGAGCCGTCCCCGCGGCGGACACCCCGAGCCGAGACTCCCCGTCTCAGCCGTCCTCGACCGCCACCGCGACGAGGTCGCCCCCGGACCCCGACCGGTACCGGACGCGCACCGGCTCGCCCGCCGCCATGTGCGCCTTCAGATGGCCGAGCGGGCCGCCGTGGAGGGTAACCCCGGGTGCGGGGCGAAACGTCCAGCGTCTCCCCTCCTCGTCGAGGATCGTGAAGGTGCGCACCGTGACGAGGTCGCCCTGGACGTCGACCACGAGACCCTCCACGACCGGTGACGTCCCGGGTCGGGATCGGACCAGGAGGACGGCGACGGCGACGAGCGACACCACGAGCAGGACGGCCACGACGAGGAGCCGGCGCATCGCTCAGGCACGCTCGACGAGGATCGGGCCGGTCTCGTGGCGGCGCTCGTCCCGGTACCACGAGAACCAGATCCAGGCGATGAACCCCCACAGGAGGAGCGTTCCGCCGATCTTCATGACGAGGCCGGCGACGATCTGGTCGGTCATGACGTCGATCCCCCACATCCGGGGGAACGTGCCGTAGATGGGGTAGAGCGGCGAGGACCCGAGGGTGAGGAAGGACGCCGGGATGTTCGGGACGATGCCCTGGAGGAAGAGGTACCCCATCTTCCCGAAGGGGGTGAGCGTATGGGTGTCGGGGACGGGATCGAGGACGGGCCACCACATCATGAGCGCGGTGAGGAAGAGGAGGGCGTGGGCGAGGAGGTGGAACGCGTCGCTCGTGATCATGAGCTCGACGACGGGTGGGACGTGCAGGTAGGCGAGCCAGGCGTTGAACGCGAGGAGCGCCACGAGGGGACGGGTGAGGAACCGGACGACCGGCCGGACGGGCCGGACGAGGAGGCGGATCACCCACGACGGGACGCCGGAGAGCAGCATCGGCGGCACGACGAAGGCGAGGACCAGGTGCTCCACCATGTGGAAGGTGAACAGCCGCTCCTCGGCGATGTCGTGGAACGGGTAGGTCGACACCACGAACGCGGCGAGGAGCGCGCCGTAGAAGAGGAGGCGCTGCCGTCGCGTGACGATCGGCTCGTGCGGGAACGCGTGCCGTCCCGCCAGTCGTCGCACCGCGTACTCGTACCCGACGGCCGCGGCGACGAGGACCCCGATCACGTCGAGGTGGAGGTGGAAGTCGAGGGGCACGGCGACCCCCCTCAGAGGGCTCGGAAGGCGGCGAGGGTCACCGCGAACACGACCGTCGCCCCGGCCAGCCCGATGAGGAAGTAGAACCGGTACACGCTCAGGTCGTAGCGGAGGTGCATGAACACCGCCACGACCGTGAAGAACTTGGCGGCACCCAGCGCGACGAGGAGGATCCCCCGCACGACGTCGAGCGCGGGCACGTAGACGATCCCCACCTCGAGGGCGGTGACGACGCCGAGGAAGAGGGCGACGAGCCAGTAGGTCCGGGTCGTGGGGTGCGGGCGGGTGGTCGTGGTGGTGCCGGTCATGTCAGAACTGGAGGAGGTAGACGACGGTGAAGATGACGATCCACACGATATCCACGAAGTGCCAGTAGAGGGCCGCGATCTCGACGTTCATGCCCCGGTGCGGATCGTACCGCCCCCGCAGGGAGAAGGCGACGAGGAGCGAGAGGATGAGCACGCCGGCGGCGACGTGGATGCCGTGGAAGCCGGTGAGCATGAAGAACGAGGATCCGAAGGGGCTCCGACGGAGGGTGAGGCCCTCCCGGACGAACTCGGTGAACTCGAAGATCTGTCCGGCGAGGAAGGTCGTGCCGAGGAGCGCGGTCCCCACGAGCCAGATGCGCCCCTGCCGTTGGTCGCCCCGACCGAAGGCGTGGTCGGCGAGCACCATCGTCAGGGAGCTCATGAGGAGCACGAAGGAGCTCGCCGAGGTGAAGGGGATGTTGAAGATCTCGGCGCCGGGCCCCCCGGCGGTGGTGTGCCGGTAGAGGAGGAAGGTGGCGATCATCGAGCCGAAGAAGAACGCCTCCGAGCCGAGGAAGAGCCACATGCCGGTCTTGCGGATCCGGTCGATCGCCTCCTCGCCTTCGACGAGCTCGTGATCGGCGACGGCGCCGCCCGGGATCGCGCTCATGCGTGGACCTCCCTCGTGACGGGTTCCGCCGCCCACCCCACCAGACCCCAGAGGGCCGCCACGAGGCCGAGGGCGCCGACGAGGTATCCGACGGGACCCGAGGACAGGAAGACGAGGCCTGCGCCGAGGACGGCGACGCCGGCCGCGGCGAGGATGGGATGGTAGGAGGGCGACGGCATGTGGATGGCGGCGACGTCCTCGGCCGAGACGGGCGGCGGCTCGGCGCGCTCGGACGTGGGGAGGGGCACGGCGCGGCCCTCGTGATCGACCCCGTACTTGCGATACCAGAAGTCGTCGAGGTGGCGGACGACGGGGAGCGCGTCGAAGTTGTGCTCGGGGGGCGGCGAGGGGAGCGACCACTCGAGGGTGCGTCCGTCCCAGGCGTCGTCCGGGGCGGGCCGCCCCCGGCGGAAGCTGCGCAGGAGGTTGAAGATGAACACGAGGAACGACACGGCGATCGTGAACGCCCCGATGGTGGCCACGAGGTTCCAGAAGTCCCAACCCAGGCCAGCCCCGTACCGGTAGGTGCGCCGCGGCATCCCGTTCAGGCCGAGGATGTGCATGGGGGCGAACGTCAGGTTGAAGCCCACGAGCATGAGCCAGAAGTGCCACTTTCCGAGTTTCTCGTCGAGGAACCGTCCCGTCCACTTGGGGAACCAGTAGTAGGCGCCGGCGACGTACCCGAACACGGCGCCACCGAAGAGCACGTAGTGGAAGTGGGCGACCACGTAGTAGCTGTCGTGCTGCTGGGTGTCGGCCGGGACGATCGAGTGGGTGACCCCGGAGAGCCCGCCGATGACGAACATGGCGATGAAGGCGAGGGAGAACAGCATCGGCGTCTTGAAGCTGAGCTTCCCGCCCCAGGTGGTGCCGATCCAGTTGAAGATCTTCACCCCGGTGGGGATGGCGATGAGCATCGTGGAGAGACCGAACCCGGCCTCGGCGATCGGGCCGAGCCCCGCGGTGAACATGTGGTGGGCCCAGACGCCGAATCCGAGGAAGCCGATGGCGATGCCGGAGAACACGACGAACGCGTAGCCGAAGAGCGGCTTCCGGCTGAAGACGGGGAGGACCTCGGAGATGATGCCCATCGCGGGGAGGATGAGCACGTAGACCTCGGGGTGGCCGAAGATCCAGAAGAGGTGCTGCCACAGGAGCGGATCACCCTGGGCCTGGGCCTGGTAGAAGAGGGTCCCGAGGTTGCGGTCGAGGAAGATCTGCCACAGCCCGATCCCGATGACCGGGAGGGAGAGCAGGAGGAGGAAGCTCGAGACCACGGTCATCCAGGTGAACACCGGCATCCGCATGAGCGTCATCCCCGGAGCGCGCATGGTGAAGATCGTCGCCAGGAGGTTCACCGCGCCACCCAGCGAGGCGAGCCCGAGGAGCTGCGCGCCCACGGCGTAGTAGTCCATGCGGACGAACTCCTTGAGCTGGGTGGAGAGGGGGGCGTACCCCACCCAGGAGCCGTCGGGGGCCCCGCCGAGCACGAAGGAGGAGAGGAGCAGCACCACGCTGAAGACGAAGAGCCAGAAGGTGAAGGCGTTGAGCCGGGGGAAGGCGACGTCGCGGGCCCCGAGTTGGAGCGGCACGAAGTAGTTCTGGAACCCGGCCGCCACCGGCATGATGGCGGCGAAGACCATCGTCAGGCCGTGCATCGTGAAGAGCTGGTTGTAGGCGTCCGCGGAGAGGAGGGTCCCGTTGGGTTGGGCGAGTTGGGCGCGGATGAGGAGGGCCTCGAGGCCGCCGACGAGGAAGAAGACGAACGCGGCCGTGAGGTACATGATGCCGATCCGCTTGTGATCGACGGTGGTGATCCAGCTCCAGATCCCGGTCGCGGGAGCCTCGGGGGCCTGCTGCGTCGGGGTCGCTACCGCCATCGTCGTGCCCCTCCTCGCTCCGTCGTCGGCCGGTCCCCGGTCACTTCCATCCCTCCAGGAGCTCCACGAGCCCGGCGATGTCCTCGGCGCTCAGGTCGTAGTCGGGCATCCCGAGGACCCGCCCGGCGGCGAGGTCGTTGAGCTCTGGCGCCATCGGCTTGAGGGAGGACGGGTCGTCGAGCCACCGGCCGAGATGCGCCCGGGTGTTCGCCTGGGTCGCGCCCGCGAAGGTGGCGCGGCTCCCGAAGTGGGTGAGGTCGGGGGCGATGCGGTTCCCGATCACCTCGACCGTCCCGTCGGGCTCCCTGACGTTCGCCTGGTGGCAGGCGGTACACGTCCCGGCGAAGACGTCGAAGGCGCCCACGAGGGGGCCGTCGGTGGGAACCGCCGCCGGCTCGAGCTGGGCCTGGGCCCACGCCGCGAAGTCGTCGGGCGCGTCGACGTGGATCTTGAAGCGCATGTCGGCGTGCCCGAGCCAGCAGTACTCGGCGCACTGGCCGGGGATGACCTGGCCCACGGCGTCGGGTGTGGGGGTGATCTTCAGCCGGGTGGTCCGCCCCGGGAGCAGGTCCCGCTTCCCGCTCAGGCTCGGCGCCCAGAAGCTGTGGATGACGTCGGCCGAGGTCATCTCGAGCTGCGTCGTCCGCCCGAAGGGGATGTGGAGCTCGTTGGCGGTGACGAGCGGGCGCCCGTCGGGACCGACGATGCTCGGATACTCGAACTCCCACCACCACTGGTGGCCGGTGACCTTGACGACGAGGACGTCGGGTCCGGTCGCCGGCGCCCGGAGCGCGAAGAGGGTCCGCAGTGTGGGGACCGCGACGACGGCGAGGATCACGGCGGGGATGATCGTCCACAGGACCTCGAGCCGGGTGTTGCCGTGGACCTGTCGCGGCTCACGGTCGTCGCCGCGGCGCCGCCGCCAGCGGACGATGGAGACGACGAGGGCCGCCTCGACGACCACGAAGATGGCGGTGGCGATGGAGAACACGAGGATCCAGAGGCGGTCGATCTCCCGGGTCTCGAGGGAACGGGGGTGGAGCGATGACTGGGGCAGCGTGGAGGCGCAGGCGGTGAGCACCACGGCGAGGACGGCGACGAGTCCGGCGCCACGGGCGATCGCCCGCCGCCGCCCGTCGCGTGGGCGCGGCTCCCGCTCGTTCACGATGCGCGTTCCCTCCCCAGGGCCTGTCCGTGATCGCGCCCGATGCTAGACACGCCCGCGGTCGCAGCGGAACCCGGGCGGCCGCCCGGCTCAGCGCAGCGCATCCTCCAGCTCGGCGGCCGCGAGCGCACCCTCGAAGCGGGCGGCCACCCGTCCCTGCGCGTCGATGACGAACACCCAGGGCTCGGAGGGGAGGTCGAAGGCCACGACGGCGGGAGCGAGGTGGGCGGCGTCGGGCGCGAAACCCGGGTCGTGGAAGCCGCGGTACACCTCCACGTGGACGAAGTTCACCTCGGGGTGTCGGGGCGCCACCTCCTTGACGACGGCGAGCATCGGGCCGCAGGCGGCCGTCCGGCAGAAGGCCGGCGTGGCGAACACGACGACGGTCGGCCGGCCGCCGGCGATCGCCTCGTCGAGGGAGATCCGATACAGGTCCGGGTCGGGATCGGGGTCGGTGGTGAGATCGGCGAGCGGCGTGTCGGCGAGGGTCGGGGTCGCCACCACCGGCGCCGGCTCCCCGATGGCGGGAGCGAACGGATCGGTCTGGACCTGCACCGCTGTCGGCGCGATCCGGGCGCCGTCGTCGGGGACGACCGTCACGTTCCAGATCCCGGGACGATCGAACTCCACCATCGCCCGGTACACCCCGTTCACGTTCGGGATGATCCAGTCGAAGCCGGCCCGGTAGCGTCGGGTCGCGGTGGGGTCGTCCTCGGGAGCGATCGCGAAGGTGACCGGATCGTCGGGGGAGCCGAGACGCCGGCCGTCCGGCATCGAGACCCCCACGACGAGCCGTTCGCGTCCGACGCCGAGGTCGTTCGAGGCGCGGATCGCGACCGCCCCCTCGGGGAAGGCCGCGGTGCCGTGGGAACAGGTGGCGGCGAGGAGTCCCACGGCGACGGCGAGCAGCGAGAGGCGTTTCATGCCCACGGCAGGGTACCGTCCCCGGAGTCGAGCCGACCCTCCGGAGCGGACCGTCCCCACGACATGTCGCCCATCGCCTGGATCATCGCCCTCGCCGTCACCGCCTTCGCCGCGGCGCTCCAAGGCGTCGTCGGCATGGGCTTCGCCATGGTGTCGGTCCCGCTCCTCGCCCTCGTCGATCCCCGGCTGGCGCCGGTGCCGCAGCTCCTCGTCATCCTCCCCCTCACCCTGGCGATGGCGTGGCGGGAACGCCATCACCTGGACCTCTCCGGGGTGGGCTGGATCATCGGTGGCCGCATCCCCGGGGCCGTGCTCGGCCTCGGACTCCTCGCCGTCGCCACGCCCCGGATCCTCGACGTCGCCATCGCGCTCCTCGTGCTCGTCGCGGTGGCGATCATCGCCTCGGGGTATCACCTGGCGCGATCTCCCGGAACCGAGGTGGCGGCAGGGGTCTTCTCCGGCGCCTCGGCCCTCGTCGCCTCCATCGGCGGGCCGCCCTTGGCGCTCCTCTACACCGAGGCCGAGAGCGGAACGACCCGATCCAGCCTGGCGGTCGTCTTCTCGGTGGGGATCGTCGTGACGATCGTGGCACGGGCCTCCGGCGGGTACATCTCCGCCGAGGACGTCCGGGTGGCCCTCGTGCTCTTCCCCGCCCTCGTCCTCGGGTTCTTCGTGAGCGGTCGCCTCAAGGACCACTTCGACCGGAACCGGATGCGCCTCGCCATCCTCCTCCTCTCCGGCCTCGGCGCCGTGGGGCTCCTGCTCCGCGCCCTCGCCTGATCACCCCACCGGCCAGAGGACGCCGAACGTCGTGTCCGTGGTCGCCGTCCCCACCGTCCGGAGGAGTTGCCCGAGCGCGGCGAGGAGCTCCCGCACCGCCCAGCCGAGCACGACGAGCATCACCGCGAAGGTGACCACCGTCAAGGCGGAGCGGAGATACCCCAGCCAGGGCTGCTCCGGGTCGAAGAGGGCCGCGCGGATCCTCCCCACGAAGGTACGGGGGACGGCGGGAGGCGGGGTGGCGGACGGCGCCGGCGTGACGACGCTCCCGCGGGGAACGGGCATCGCCTCCGTCGGCCGCCCCCCGAGCTCGGGGCCGCCGCCCGCGGCGGCCTCCGCCTCGACGTCGTCGGTCCCCGGAGTGGGCATCGCCGTCGTGGCGGGATCCGGCGTCCCGTCGAGATCGAGTAGGTCGGTGAGGTGCTCCCGGGCCAGGGCGGGTGGGGCGGCCTCCTCGCGCTCCCAACGGCGGAGCGTCGCGGTGGGCACGCCGACGGCCGCGGCGAGCTGGCCGAGGGACATGCCCTTGGCGAGTCGCGCGGCGCGGAGCCGGCCGCCGAAGCCGGAGGTCTCGGTCATGGTCGGTCCCCGAGCTTATCCCGCGCTCCGGCAACTCTCCGCGTCGCCGAGACCCGTCGCGGAGGCGGACGGGAATCGAACCCGCCAGGGGACTCTCGCCCCCTCACCGGTTTTGAAGACCGGGGGACCCACCAGGCGTCCGGACGCCTCCGCCGGAGAGTGTAGGGAGCCGGGTACCTCGGGGCGTGCCGGCGAGGACCGGCCCGGCTCGTCCGTGCCGAGCCTCGCGGGCTCCCCGAGCACCATGTCGCTACCGTCGTGACGGTGACCGCACCGTCGATCCGTCGCGAACCGCCCCCGTTTCGCCCCGTGACCGTGCGTCGCGTCGCGCGCCTCTCCCCGTGGATGATCCGGATCACCTTCGCCGGTCCGGCCCTGGCGGGGTTCGCCGTGCCGGAGCCTGCCGCCAGCGTCCGGCTGCTGCTTCCGGTGGGTGATCGCCTCGTGATCCCCCGCTGGGCAGGCAACGAGTTCCTCTTCCCCGACGGTTCGCGCCCGACGGTCCGCACCTTCACCCCGCGCCGGTTCGACCCCGCGGCGCTCGAGCTCGACCTCGACATCGTCCTGCACCCCTCGGGGGCCGCCTCCACCTGGGCGGCGACGGTCCAGCCGGGTGCCGCAGCGGCGGTGTCGGGGCCCGGGCGCGGCTACCGGATCGACCCTCAGGCCCCTGCCTTCCATCTGCTCGGCGACGAGACCGCCATCCCCGCGATCTGCCAGCTCCTCGAGCATCTGCCGCCGGTGCCGATCACCGTCGACGTCGAGATCGTCCACGACGACGCCCGGGTCGACCTCCATCGGGAGGTGGCGGAACGGTGGCACGTCTCGCCGCCGGACGCCGAGCCCGGCGACCGTCTCGTGGCCGCCATCGCGGGAGCCCGGCTACCTCGAGGCGTCCGGGTGTGGGCGGCCGGCGAGGCCGCGGCCATGCAACGGATCCGCCGTCACCTTCGTGACGAGCGGGGCATCCCTCGGTCGCATCTCACCGTACGGGGCTACTGGAAACGCCGTCGTGCCGATGCCCGAGCGCGGGAGTGAGCTCGCCGGCTTCGGGACGCCGGCACGGTCGGGTCGGGGAACCGCACGATGTGAGCGGATGACGTCCCCGGCCCGAGTCGCCCCTGCCCGAGCAGACGAGGAGCGGAGCCGGGAGCCCACCCATCGGGGCGCCGTTCGAGCGGCGAGGAACGCCTCGAGCGAGGTCGGCACGTGGCGCCGCGCCGGTCTCGAAGACGGGGGCACCCAGCAGGCGTCCGGACGTCTCCGCCCGCGAGCGGAGACGCCACCATGGCCCTCCCGGAGGTCGCGATCCCTCAGGACGTGATGTAGCGCTCGAGCTGCTCGATGAGGAACCGCTGATCGGTGATGACCGCCCGCACCACGTCGCCGATGGAGACGAGACCCACGAGCCGGCCCTCCACCACGACGGGGAGATGCCGGACACGGTGCTCGGTCATGAGTGCCATGCACCCCGCGACCGTCTCCTCGGGCGTCACCGTGAGGACGTCGGGCGTCATGATGTCCCGGACCCGGGTCCCTCGTGAGAACCGGTCGAGGAGCACGACCTTGCGGGCGTAGTCCCGCTCGGACATGATCCCCACGAGACGCCCCTCCTCCACCACCACCACGGCGCCCACGTTGTGCTCGGCCATGAGCTCGAGCGCCTCGTACACCGTCGCGTCCGGCGCGATCGACCAGACCTGCCGCCCCTTCTCGTCGAGGATCCCCGCCACCGTCGTCTGCATCGTGCCTCCTCCTCTCCATCCTCAACCTACCAAGGTTCCCGGTGGAGGGGAGCGTTCGCCTCCCCCCGGGGGCACGCGCTAGATTCTCGCCCCAGTCTCCGCGGGGGAACCGTCGAATGCTCGATGCCATGCTCGGCCAGCTCGGGAACGGGCTCGTTCTCGGCAGCGTCATCGCACTGGCCTCGGTGGGACTCTCCCTCATCTACGGAGTGACCCGCATCATCAACTTCGCCCACGGCGACTTCGTCACGCTCGGCGCCGTCCTGGCGTTGTGGCTCTCGCTGCCCCCGGACAAGATCCCGGGAGGCCGCGGCCTCCCCATGGGCTGGGCCATCCTCATCACCCTCCTCATCGGGCTCGTGGCCGGCATCGCCCTCGAGCTGTGGCTCATCAGGCCCCTGCGACGGCACCAGGTGGGGGGGGTGACGGTGCTCGTCGTCACCATCGGGCTCGCCTTCGTCCTCCGCTACCTCATCCTCATCTGGATCGGCGGGAGCCCCTACGGCTACCCGGTGGCGTCGTTGCGGGAGGGGACGTATCTCGGCATCCTGCAGATGACGCCCCGCGACCTCCGTCTCCTCGTCATCTCCCTGGTGATCCTCACCGCGGTCGGTCTCTTCCTCACCTTCACGAGACTGGGGACGGCGATGCGCGCCATCGCCGACGACGAGGACCTCGCCGAGTCCTCCGGGATCGACGCCGACGCCGTGTACGTGACCACGTGGGCGGTGGGCATCGCGCTGGCGTTCATCGGTGGGATCTTCCAGGGGCTGGTCATCAACGTCACCTGGACGATGGGGTTCTTCCTCCTGCTCCTCATCTTCGCCGCGGTCATCCTCGGCGGCATCGGCAATCCCTTCGGTGCGATGGTGGGCGGCTTCACCGTCGGGATCCTCATCGCCCTCTCGGCGGCACTCCCCTTCATTCGGGGCCGCACCGACCTGCGCATCGCGGTGGCGCTCCTCGTGATGATCTTCGTGCTCCTCTTCCGCCCCCAGGGCATCCTCGGCCGAGCGGAGCGGGTCTCGTGACCGGGCCCGCCCCCTCCCCCTCCGGGATCCCGCGCCGGCTGGGTGTCGCCATCGTCGTCCTCGCCCTCCTGTGGCTCCTGTGGTCCACCGGGTTCCGCTGGATCCTCGTCGTCGGCGTCCTCACCTCCGCCGGGATCTACGCGATCTCCGCCATGGGCCTCAACCTCCACTTCGGCTACACCGGCATGCTGAACTTCGGGCAGGTGGGGTTCATGCTCGTCGGCGGCTACACCTTCGCCCTCCTCGTCCCCCACCAACTCGGCCGGGCCGGGACCGAGGGCGGTTCCTGGCCCGTGTGGGCGGCAGCGCTCGCCGCCATGGTCGCCGCCGCCCTCCTCGGCGTCGTCCTCGGCGGTCCCACGGTGCGACTCCGCGGCGACTACCTCGCCATCGTCACCATCGCCGTGGCCGAGATCCTGCGCCTCTCCACACGGGCGTTCGAGTTCCTCGGTCAGTCCTTCGGCGTCATCCAGTACTCCCAGGCGTTCGACGACCTGCGTCCCGGCTTCGTCGACGCGCTCGCCAACCGGCTCGACGTCTCGCCTCCCCAGATGTGGATCTTCCTCGTCACCTGGGTCCTCGTCGTCGTCGTCGTCCTCCTCCTCCGCCTCCTCATCCTCTCGCCGTGGGGTCGCCTCCTGCGCGCCATCCGCGAGGACGAGGACGCCGCCCGGGCGCTCGGCAAGAACGCCTTCTGGTACAAGCTCCAGAGCCTCATGATCGGCGGAGCGATCGGCGGGCTCTCCGGCGTGCTCTTCGCCCTCAACCTCAACCAGATCAGCCCGGCGAACTACCTGCCGGTCGTGACCTTCTTCGCCTGGACGGCCATGATCCTCGGCGGGGCCGGCACCCTGTGGGGACCCATCTCGGGGTCCGTCGTCTTCTGGGTGCTCCTCACCCAGACGAGCAAGCTCGCCACCTTCTTCTTCCCCTCGTGGTCGGCGCAGGCGGTCGCCAGCTCCCGCTTCGTCCTCATGGGGGTCCTCATCGCCGGGCTCATGATCTTCCGCCCCCAGGGGCTCTTCGGCCGACGGGAGGAGTTGTCCCTTGAGATCCAGTGAGGGCCCCATCCTCGTCGCCGACGGCGTCCACAAGGCCTTCGGCGGGGTGGTCGCGGTGAACGTCCACCACCTGGCGATCAACGGCCGGCAGATCACGGCGCTCATCGGACCCAACGGTGCGGGCAAGACGACCTTCTTCGACGTCGTCACCGGCTTCGTCCCCGGAGACCGGGGCAAGGTGACCTTCACCGGCACCGACATCACGAACAAGCCGCCGCACGCCATCGCCAGGGCCGGACTCGTCCGCACCTTCCAGCTCACCCGGGCCCTGTCGAAGATGACCGTCCTGGAGAACATGCTCCTCGCCGCTCCCGGACAGTCCGGGGAGCACGTCCACCGCGCCTTCCTCCAGCGGGGGCGCATCCGTCGCGAGGAGGCCGAGAACCGGGAGCGGGCCATGGAGCTCCTGGAGCGCTTCGCCCTCCTCCGGCTCGCCGACGAGTACGCGGGGCGCCTCTCGGGGGGCCAGAAGAAGCTCCTCGAGCTGGCCCGCGCCCTGATGGTGCGGCCCCGGATGGTCCTCCTCGACGAGCCGATGGCCGGCGTCAACCGGACCCTCGGCGAGCAGCTCCTCGGCTACGTCCAGGAGCTTCGCGACGAGGGGATGACGTTCCTGTTCGTGGAGCACGACATGGACGTCGTGATGCGGATCTCGGAGCGGGTCGTCGTCATGGCCACCGGGGCCATCATCGCCGACGGCACCCCCGACGAGGTGCGCCGCGACCCGAAGGTGCTCAGCGCCTACCTGGGCGAGCACGCCGACGAGGACATCGAGGCCGCCGAGCGGAGCGTCACGGAGGAGGACGATGGCTGAGCCGCTCCTCACCGTCGCCGACCTCCACGCCGGTTACACGAAGGAGGTCGAGATCCTGCGGGGGATCGATCTGGAGCTCGACGCCGGGGAGCTGGTGACGATCATCGGCCCCAACGGCGCCGGGAAGTCCACCCTCATCAAGGCCATCTTCGGACTCCTCACCCCCTCGAGCGGCCGAGTGACCCTGCGCGGCGAGAACGTCACCGGCCTCAAGGCGCACGCCATGGTCATGCACGGCGTCGGCTACGTTCCCCAGGTGCGCAACGTCTTCCCCTCGCTCACCGTCGACGAGAACCTGACGATGGGTGCCTACCGCAACCGACGCGACGCCGCGGCCCAGAAGGAGAAGCTCTTCGACTGGTTCCCGCTCCTCCGGGAGCGCCGCGGCACCCGCGCCGGGAAGCTCTCCGGGGGGCAGCGCCAGCTCGTCGCCATGGCCCGGGCCCTCATGGCCGAGCCCTCCGTCCTCCTCCTCGACGAGCCGTCCGCCGGGCTCTCCCCGGCGAACGTCGACGAGATCTTCCAGCGCATCGAGGAGATCGGCTCCCGGGGCGTCTCCATCCTCATGGTCGAGCAGAACGCCCGTCGCGCCCTCGCCCTCGCCGACCGGGGCTACGTCCTCGACCAGGGGACCAACGCCTACACGGGACGAGGCATCGACCTCCTCCACGACCCCAAGGTCGGCGAGTTGTACCTGGGAGGGACCGGCTGAGCGGCCGCCGGCCGACACGGGCCGTCGCGACCGAGACCACGAGGAAGGGGCCCCCGGAGGGGCCCCTTCCTGTGTCGTCTCGACCGAAGGTCACTTGATCTCGGACGGGGACTGGACGATCTGGTCGGTCGCCGTCGTACCGTCGGCCTGGAAGGACCAGATCTGGTACACCGCGGAGCCGGGATCGCCGGAGCCGTCGTCCTTGAAGTCGATCTCCCCCGTCGCCCCGACGTAGTCGATGTCGGCCGTCGGGTCGTCCTGGAGGATCTTCAGGCAGTCCACGGCGAAGCACTTCTCGCCGCCCTTGGAGACGGCCACCATCTGGGACTGGATGCCCTCGGAGGTGCCGTCCGAGGCCTGCGCGGCGAGGATCACCAGCCAGGCGCCGTCGTAGGCGTTGTCCGAGAACAGCGCGAAGTCCTCACCGTACGCCGTGTTGTAGGCGTCCTTGAAGGCCTGCGCCTGCGGGCTGTCGACCGCGCCCGCCGCGGTTCCCTGGAACCCGGCGAGGAGCGCCGCGGCGTTCTGCACGCCGGCGTCGACGAGGTTCTGCACGAAGTCGGGAGCGAGCATGCCGTCGGTGTAGAACCACGGAATGCTCTGATCGTCCTTGAGCAGATCCTGCTTGAAGGCCTCCTGGTGGATGGGCACGCCCGTCTCCGGGAAGCAGATGCACACCACCGCGCCGGGGTTCGTCGCCTTGACGTTCGAGATGAGCGTCTTGGCCTCCACCGACTCCGGCTCGTAGGCGAAGTCGCCGACGACGGTGCCGTCGAACTGGTCCTCGATGACCGTCTTCAGGCCCTCGCCGTAGGAGTCGGCGCGGTAGATGATGGCGACGTTGTCGGCGCCCCGCGCCTTGAGCAGCGCCGCGGTGTACTGGCCCTGGAGAGCGTCCGAAGGCGCCGTCCGGAAGTAGAACCCGCCGTGGTCGTACGTCGAGAACTGCGGGCTCGTGTTCGAGGGCGACACCATCACCACGTGCGCCTGGGTGAGCTTGTCGATCACCGACAGGGAGATGCCCGAGGCGGCGGCGCCGATCTCGGCCTGGAACCCGCCGGCGATGATCTCGTCGGCGGCCGGTCCGGCCACGTCGGGGGACGTGCCCGTGTCGAAGCCCTTGAAGCTGATGTCGGAACCGTGGACGCCGCCGGCTTCGTTCGCCTGCTGGACGGCGAGCTCCACACCCTTCTGCATGCTCGGTCCGAAGGCCGACAGGTCACCGGTGATCGGCAGCAGGGAGGCGAGGTTCAGCGCCTCTCCGGCAGGTGCCGGGGCGGCGGTCGTCGTCGGTGCCGGGGCCGCGGTCGTTGTCGGTGCCGGGGCCGCGGTCGTCGTCGTCGCCGGGGCCGCGGTCGTCGTGGTGGCGGTGCTGCTGCTGCACGCCGCGGCGACGATCGCCACTGCGGCGATGGCCATCCACAACAGCCACGCCCTCGAGGTCTTCCGCCTGGGTCTCTCGTGCATGATGCTCCTCCGAATGTCGGGG
>CAZPAV010000053.1:0-17559 GCA_964584755.1 uncultured Acidimicrobiaceae bacterium | reverse complement strand
CCCCCACCCCTCGGCGGCGCCTCGCCCGGCGGCCGAGCCCTCGGCCTCCTCGCCGGCGTGGTCCTGCCCGTCGCGCTCTTCGCCCTCGTCTTCAACGTGTTCCGTGGGGGCGCGTCGCCCCAGGCCGACGTGACGACGTCGACGACCACCACGACCCAGCCGCCGACCGTCGGCGAGATCCGCCCGGCGAGCGTCGAGGCGAGCTCCCAGCTCGACAAGTGGCCGGCCACGAACCTCATCGACGGCGACCCCACCACCTACTGGAACGACCACAGCCTCAAGGGCGCAGGCGCCACCCTCACCTTCCGGTTCTCGAAGCCCGTCCAGATCCAGGAGATCGAGATCCAGAACCTCCAGGACCCGGAGAAGTTCAAGCGCAACTACCGCATCCAGGGGTTCGTCGTCGAGGTCGACGACCTCTCCACCGAGATCGCCGGGCGGCTCGAGGACACGAACGCCCCGCAGCGGATCCGCATCGCCTCCCTGGAGACGACGACGTTGACGATCCGGGTCCAGAGCACGTACCCGGCTCAGGCCGTGGGCGACAAGCCGCCCTTCAGCGAGCTCGCCGTCCAGGAGGTTCGCTTCTTCGGCGTGGAGCGCTGAGCGCCGACCCGCGCCGTCGCCGCCACACCGCGACCCCGAACAGTGCCGCCGCGGCGAGGAACGCCCCCGCGAGGGAGACCGTCGCGTACCCGCCTCCGGCGAGGAGCAGCCCCGAGAGCACGCTCGCCGTCGCCCCCGACGTCCACACCGTGGCGTCGGCGACGCCCTGGAGCCGGAGGCGACGCTCGGCGGGAACCCCCTCGACGACGAGGGCGCTCCCCGCGACGAAGGCGAAGTTCCATCCCAGGCCGAGGAGGAACAACGCGCCGACGAGAACCCACCGGTCGGTCCCGCCGGTCGGCACGGCGACCAGCGACGCCACGAGGAGCATGAGGAGCCCGGCGACGACGACCGGGAGCCGCCCGAGACGGTCGCTGAGGATCCCGGTGACCGGCGAGAGGGCGAACATGCCCAGGGTGTGGGCGGAGATGACGAGCCCGATCGCCCCGAGACCCTCGCCGGCGTCGCGCATGTGCACCGGGGTCATCGTCATGACGAGCACCATGACCACCTGTCCGGCGACGAGCCCGACGAGCGCGGCCCGTACCGGTGCCGCGGACACGAGCGCCCGCAGCGGCACCTTCCGTGCCCCGGGCCGGGGCCGCTCCTCGGGCGCGAACCGGAGAGGGTCGGGACGGAGGAGGGCGCCGACGAGGAGGCCGGCGAGGAGGAAGGCCACACCGGCGAGCACGTACGGGCCGGCCAGGGCCCCGACGCCGAGCACCTCCCCGAGTCGCCCGGCCGGCTCGAGGAGCGCCGGACCCAGGACCGACCCCACGGTCCCCGCCCACACGACGAAGGCGATCGCGGCCCCCCGGTGGAGCGGCGAGGTGATGTCGGCGGCGGCGTAGCGGCCGAGCCGATCCGCGCTGTTCCCCGCCCCCAGCACGAAGAGGGCGGCCACGAGCGGGAGGAACCACCCGCGGGCCGTGGCGAGCACCGCGCCCGCCGCGCCCACGATCGCCACGACCTGTCCCAGGATCATCCCTCGCCGCCGCCCGGCACGACCCATGTACGCCGACATGGCCGGCGTGGCGGCGGCCATGCCCACGACGGCGAGGGCGCCGGGAACGCCGGCGAGCGCAGGCGACCCGAGGGCGTCCTGCGCCACGAGCGCGGTGACGGAGATCGCGGCGATGAACCCGGTGCGGGTGACGCCCGCCCCCGCGAAGAGGACCCCGAGGAGGCGGCGGCGCGTCCCGGGAGGAGGCGGCGCGGGAACGGACGGCTCGCGAGGCGCCCCGACGGTCGGGCGCCCGCCCGCCGCGTCCGTCACCCGGTCTCGCCCTTCCGGTACCGCATCCCGTCGGCGGCCGGCATGCGCAGCCGCTGGGTCGCCATGGCGAGGACGATGAGGGTGACGAGGTAGGGGGTGGCCGCGATCACCTGCGAGGGCACCGTCGTCGTCACCCCGTACCACACGAGGAAGAGGACGCCGGCGAGGACCTCGCCGAGGGCCACCGCGACCCCGCCCCGCAGGAACGCCCAGACGCCGAGCAGCACGAGGACGACGGCGACGAAGAGGAGCAGGGCGTGGACGGCCTCCCCCGGCCGCAGCCGCAGCGCGTCGGCGTACCCGAAGAGCGTCGCGCCGGCGAGGGTCCCCAGCGGGTTCCAGTTGCCGAAGATCATGGCGGCGAGCCCGAGGAAGCCGCGACCCGCCGTCATGCTCTCCCGGTAGATGCCGGCCTGCACGACGACGAGATACGCGCCACCCAAGCCGGCGAGCGCCCCGGAGACGAGGACCCCGTAGTACTTCATGCGGAGCACCGGGACCCCGAGGGACTCGGCGGCGTGGGGGTTCTCCCCGCAGGAGCGCAGCCGGAGCCCCCACGGGGTGCGCCACAGCAGCCACCACACCGCCGGGACCACGGCGAGGGAGGCGAGGGTCAACCACGAGACGTTCGAGGTGATCCCCGACACGAACCCCGCCAGGTCCGAGACGAAGAACACCTTCCGGGCCTCGACCCAGGTGGCGAGCGAGGCCACGACCGGGACGTTGAAGGTGCCGATCGTCGCCTGGATCCGTGGGGACTGGGTGGCGCCCCCGCCGGACTCGGCGGTGTAGGTGATGACCGAGAGGAACCGCATCGCCCCGGCGGCGAGGATGTTGATCGCCACCCCGGAGACGATGTGGTCCACGGCGAAGGTCACGGTGGCGACGGCGTGGATGAGCCCGAAGAGCGCCCCGCCCGCCACGCCGAAGGCGACCCCCCACCACGGTCCGTACAGCCACCCCGCCCACGCCCCGAACCAGGTGCCGGCGATCATCATCCCCTCGAGACCGATGTTCACGATGCCGGCCCGCTCCGAGAAGATCCCCCCGAGCCCGGCGAGGAGCACGGGCACGGCGAGACGCAGCGCCGCCGACCAGGTCCCGGCGGCGGTGAGCTGGGTCGTCCCGCTCAGCCGCGCCACCACGGCGAGGAGGAGCATCCCGCCCGCGGCGGCGAGGACGACGCGCGCCGGCCGGCCGGCGAGGGCGCCGCGGCTCGTCAGGTCCTTCATCCGCTCCGTCGTCGCGGCCCTCACGCCGCCACCTCGACCTCGGCGGCGGCCTCACGCGTCGCCTCGGCGGCGGCCTTGATCTCCCGCCTCTCGATCATGCGGTTCACGACCTCGTAGGCGATGACGACGGCGAGGACGACGACGCCCTGCATGATCTTGACCACCTCCTTGGGCGTGTCCTGGAGGTCGAGGATGAGCGCGGAGCGGTCCATGAAACCGAAGAGGAGGGCGCCGAGGGCCATCCCCACCGGGTGGTTGCGTCCCAGGAGCGCCACGGCGATGCCGGTGAAGCCGAGCTCCCGAGGAAAGTCCTGGGTGTAGGACTGGAGGTTCCCGAAGAGCCCGGCCAGTCCCACGAGCCCGGCGACACCACCCGAGATGAGCATGGTCCGCATGATCATCCGGTTGGGGTCGACGCCCGCCATCCGGGCGGCCCCCGGATTCAACCCCGAGGCCCGCAGCTCGTACCCGAACCGCATCCGCCACACCAGGAGGTAGTAGGCGACGCCGACGACGACGGCGAACACCGCGAAGCCGTGGAGCGGGATCCCGCGCGGCTCGGAGAACCCGAGGATCCGGAAGATCCCGTTGAGGTCGGGCAGGTGTGCCGAGGCGGGCAACGTCGGGGTTTGGAGGTTGAGCCGCTCCGGATCGTCCCGGAACCAGTTGCGCAGGAGGAAGGCGATGAGCGAGAACCCGATGAAGTTCAACATGATCGTCGAGATGACCTCGTGCACGCCGCGGGTCACCTTGAGCAGTCCGGCGATCCCCGACCAGATCATCCCCACGAGGACCGCCACCGCGATGATGACGAGGAGGTGGAGCGGCGCCGCCAGGACGATGTTCCCGCCGACCCAGCCGGCGAAGAGGGCCGCCACCTGGTACTGACCCTCGACGCCGATGTTGAAGAGGCCCATGTGGAAGCCGATGGCCACCGCCACCGCCGAGAGGTAGAGGGGGACGGCGCGGTTGATCATCGAGGCCACCGATGTCGAGGTGCGGGCGAAGTCCCACATGGCGCCGAACGCCACCAGGGGGTTCCGCCCCACCAGCCAGAGAGCGAGGGAGGCGACGAGGATGGAGAAGAGGATGGCCGTCACCGGGGCGAGGAGGGCGAGGAGCGCCTTCCGCAGCCTCACGCGGCGCCCTCCCTCGGCACCCCGACGCCGGTCATGTGGGCCCCGAGCTCCTCGGGGGTGACGGCGCGGGGGTCGAGCCGGGCCACGAGGCGACCCCGGAAGATGACGTAGAGGGTGTCGGAGAGCCCGAGCAGCTCCTCGAGGTCGGCGCTGACGAGGAGCACGGCGAGACCGGCGCGACGGGCCCGACGCACCTCCTCCCAGACGTCCCCCTGGGCGCCCACGTCGATCCCCCGGGTGGGATGGGCGGCGAGGAGGACGGTCGGCTCGGCGATCATCTCCCGGCCCACGACGAGCTTCTGCTGGTTGCCTCCCGAGAGCGCCACCGCGGGCACGTCGGGACCGGGGGCCTTCACCCCGAAGCGCTCGATGACCTCCCGGGTTCGACGGCGCGCCCCCTCTTTGTCCACCCAGGGTCCCTTGGCGAAGGGGGCCACCGACTGGTGGCCGAGCATGGTGTTCTCCCACAGGGGCGCGCCGAGCAGGAGCCCCTGCCGATGGCGATCCTCGGGGATGATGCCGATCCCCGCCTCCCGCCGCCGTCGCGTCGACCAGCGGGTGACGTCCTCCCCGGCGACCACGACCGTGCCCGCGTCGACGGGTACGATCCCCATGAGGGCGTCGATGAGCTCGGCCTGCCCGTTCCCCTCGACGCCGGCGATCCCGACGACCTCCCCCCGGTGGATCTCGAAGGAGATGTCCTCGAGGATCCAGCGGCCGTCCTCGGCTCTCCGGGAGAGATGGGAGACGGCGATCTCGACGACGTCGGTCACGGTGGACTCGGTCGTCTCCGGCGTCGGCAGCTCGCTGCCCACCATGAGCTCGGCGAGCCCGTGGGCGTCGACCTCGCCCGGGGCGACCGTGGCCACGGTCCTCCCCCCACGCATCACGGTGATGGTGTCGGCGATGGCGAGGACCTCCTCGAGCTTGTGGGAGATGAAGACGATCGTCACCCCTTCGTCCCGGAGCCGGCGCAGGTTCCGGAACAGCTCCTCGACCTCCTGGGGAACGAGGACCGCGGTGGGCTCGTCGAGGATGAGGATGTCCGCCCCCCGGTAGAGGACCTTGAGGATCTCGACCCGCTGCCGCTCGCCCACGGTGAGCGACTCGACGAGCCGGTCCGGGTCGAGCGGCATGCCGTACAGCTCGCCCAGCTCGGAGATGCGGCGCCGGGCCCCGGCACGGTCCAGGGCGAGGCCCTTCCTCGGCTCGGAGCCGAGCACGATGTTCTCCAGCACGGTGAGGTTGTCGGCGAGCATGAAGTGTTGGTGGACCATCCCGATCCCGAGCGCGATGGCGTCGCGGGGCGAGCGGAACCGGACGGCCTCCCCCCGAACCCGCACGGTGCCCTCGTCGGGGGCCTGCATGCCGTAGAGGATCTTCATGAGGGTGGACTTCCCCGCCCCGTTCTCCCCCACGATGGCGTGGATCTCCCCGCGTCGCACCCCGAGACCCACCGCGTCGTTGGCGACGACGCCCGGGAAGGTCTTCGTGATGTCCTCGAGTTCGACCGCGAGCTCCGGCTCGGCCACCTGACCTCCCACCCGCCCGGGAACGCCGATGGGCCCGAGGCTAGCGCCTCGGGCCCATCGTGATCGAACGCCGGCGGGCTCAGCCCTCCAGCGCGTCGGGAACGGTCACCGCCCCCGAGATGATGTCCTTGCGCAGCGCCTCGAGCTGATCGGTGATGTCGTCGACGAAGCCGCCGCTCGTGGAGTAGCCCACGCCGTCGGCCTTGAGGTCGAAGACGAGCACGCCGGACTGGTCGGTACCGGTCACGAAGTTGTCGATCGTCGTGAACACCGCCACGTCGACGCGCTTGAGCATCGAGGTGAGCACGAAGTCACGCAGGTCCTCGCTCACCGTGTTGTACTGGTCCGAGTCGACGCCGATGCCCCAGACCTTGCCACCGGACTGGGCGGAGAACTCCTTGGCGGCCTCGAACACGCCCTGACCGGAGCCACCGGCGGCGTGGTAGACGATGTCGGCCCCGTCCTGGTACATGGCGAGCGCCGCCTCCTTGCCCTTCGCCGGGTCGTTGAACCCGGAGAAGTCGGGCGGCTCGGTGAGGTACTGGGAGACGATCTCGACCTTGCCCTCGCCACACCGGTCGACGCCGAAGCGGTACCCCGCCTCGAACTTCTGGATGAGGCCGATGTTCACGCCCCCGACGAACCCGACCTTGCCGGTCTTCGTCTTCAACGCCGCGGCGCAGCCGACGAGCGCCGAGCCCTCGTGCTCGGCGAAGACGAGCGAGAGGACGTTGGGCTGGTCGACGACCGAGTCGACGATGGCGAACGTCGTGTCGGGGAAGTCCTGGGCGACCCGGTCGACGCCCTCGGCGAACGCGAAGCCGATCGCGAAGATCGGGTCGAAGCCACCCTCGGCGAGGAGGCGGAGGTTCTCCTCACGGTTCTCGCCGCCGGCGGTGGGCTCGAGCTCCTGGAACTGGACGCCGAGCTCCTTGGCGCCCCGCTCGAGGCCGGCCGCGGCCGCGTCGTTGAACGACTTGTCGCCCCGGCCCCCGATGTCGTACGCCATGCCGACCTTGACGTCCTTACCCGGCATCTCGGCCGCGGTCGTGGTCGTCGCCGGAGCCGTCGTCGGGGTGGCGGCCGTCGTCGGGGTGGCGGCGGTGGTACTCGCGCCGGCCGCGGTGGTCGTGCTCGAGGTGCTCGAGCACGCTGCCGCGACGAGCGCGAAGGCGAGGACGAGCGCGGCGAGTGCGCTCCTCCGCATGAACCCTGTGCGCATGAGTCGAACCCTTTCGTTCGTCGTGCAGGGAAGCGGCCTCCGTGATCTCCGGAGGCGCGTGCCGGAGTCTACCGGGTCCGGGCCGGAGGGTGCCGCCGGCGTCGCGGGGCTCTCGGGCTCCTCCGAACCCTCAGCCCTGATCGGCGAGCTCGAAGGCGGGCTGATCGGGGGTCTCGACGGCCGCGAACGAGAGGCGCTCCGCGTCCTCCTCGTCGACGTCGACGAGGATCGTCGAGCCCGCCGGGAAGTCCTTGTTCAGCACCTTCTCCGACAGCGGGTCCTCCAGGAGGCGCTGGATGGCCCGCCGCAAGGGTCGCGCCCCCAACTCGGGGTCGTACCCCTTCTTGGCCAGGAGCTCCTTGGCGGCCTCGGAGAGGACGAGGTCGAGCGCCTGGGACTCGAGCTGCGTCCGGACCCGCTTGAGGAGGAGATCGACGATCTCCTTCACCTCCTCCATGGTGAGCTCGTGGAAGACGATGACCTCGTCGACGCGATTGAGGAACTCGGGCCGGAAGTGCCGCTTGAGCGCCTCGACGACCTTCTCCCGCATCTTGTTGTAGTCGAGCACGGCGTCCACCGGGCTGAACCCGATGGACTTCTTCCGCAACTCGGCGGTCCCCAGGTTCGAGGTCATGATGATGACGGTGTTCTTGAAGTCCACCGTCCGCCCCTGGGCGTCGGTGAGCCGCCCGTCCTCGAGGATCTGGAGGAGGATGTTGAACACGTCGGAGTGGGCCTTCTCGATCTCGTCGAAGAGGACGACCGAGAACGGCTTGCGGCGTACGGCCTCGGTGAGCTGACCTCCCTCGTCGTACCCGACATACCCCGGTGGGGACCCGACGAGGCGGCTCACCGCGTGCTTCTCCATGTACTCCGACATGTCGATCTGGATGAGGGCGTCCTCGTCGCCGAAGAGGAAGGCCGCCAGCGCCTTCGCCGACTCGGTCTTCCCCACCCCCGAGGGGCCGAGGAAGATGAACGACCCCGCGGGACGCTTCGGGTCCTTGAGGCCGGCCCGGGTCCGCCGAATGGCCTTGCTCACCGCCTGGATGGCGTCGTGCTGACCCACGATGCGCTTGTGGAGCTCGTCCTCCATGTGGAGGAGCTTCGTCGTCTCCTCCTCGGTGAGGCGGTGGACCGGGATCCCGGTCCATTGGGCGAGCACCTCGGCGATCTGCTCCTCGTCGATGATCGCCGAGTACTCGTGTCCGCCGCGCCGCGCCTCGGACTCGCGCTCGGCGCGGTCGGCGAGGAGGGCCCGCTCCTGGTCCCGGAGCTGCGCCGCCCGCTCGTACTGCTGGGCGTAGATCGCCTCCCGCTTGTCGGCCCGCAGCTTGCCGATCCGCTCGTCGATCTCCTTGATCTCCGGAGGGAGGTCCTTGCGCTTGAGGCGCATGCGGCTGCCGGCCTCGTCGATGAGGTCGATGGCCTTGTCCGGGAGGAACCGGTCGGCGATGTAGCGGTCGGCGAGGTTCGCCGCGTTGACGAGCGCCTGATCGGTGAACTTCACCTTGTGGTGCTCCTCGTAGCTCTCCCGGAGTCCCTCGAGGATCTTGATCGTGTCGGCGACGGTCGGCTCCTCGACCTGGATCGGCTGGAAGCGCCGCTCAAGGGCCGAGTCCTTCTCCAGGTACTTGCGGTACTCCTCGAGCGTGGTGGCGCCCACGGTCTGCAGCTCGCCGCGGGCGAGCATGGGCTTGAGGATGCTCGCCGCGTCGATCGCGCCCTCGGCCGCCCCGGCGCCGACGAGCGTGTGGATCTCGTCGATGAAGAGGATGATGTCCCCCCGGGTACGGATCTCCTTGAGCACCTTCTTGAGCCGCTCCTCGAAGTCGCCGCGGTAACGGGAACCGGCGACGAGCGCCCCGAGGTCGAGGGTGTAGAGATGCTTGTTCGTCAGGGTGTCGGGGACCTGTCCCTCGACGATGCGCTGGGCGAGTCCTTCGACGATCGCGGTCTTCCCGACCCCGGGCTCGCCGACGAGCACGGGGTTGTTCTTCGTGCGCCGCGAGAGGACCTGCATGACCCGCTCGATCTCGTTCTGGCGCCCGATGACCGGGTCGAGCTTCCGCTCGCGCGCCAGCTGCGTCAGGTTCCGCCCGAACTGGTCGAGGACGGTCGAGCCGCCCGACGAGGGGGCGTCACCCCGGCCCGAGGTCCCGGGATGCTGGTGCGAGGACCCCTCCTCGCCCTGCACGCCGGAGAGGAGCTGGATCACCGTCTGGCGGACCTTGTGGAGCTCGGCGCCGAGCTTCTGGAGCACCTGGGCGGCGACGCCCTCCCCCTCCCGGATGAGGCCGAGGAGGATGTGCTCGGTCCCGATGTAGTTGTGGCCGAGCTGGAGCGCCTCGCGCAGGGAGAGCTCGAGGACCTTCTTCGCCCGTGGCGTGAACGGGATGTGCCCCGTCGGTGCCTGGGAACCCTGCCCGATGATCTCGATGACCTGGGTGCGAACGCCGTCGAGGCTGATCCCCATCGACTCGAGGGCACGGGCGGCGACCCCCTCCCCCTCGTGGATCAGCCCGAGGAGGATGTGCTCGGTCCCGATGTAGTTGTGGTTGAGGAGCCGCGCCTCCTCCTGAGCGAGGACGACGACCCTACGCGCCCTGTCGGTGAACCTCTCGAACAAGCCTCGTCACCTCGTGTATCACGGTGCCCGTCGACGGCGGGACACCCATTCGAGTATAGGACCCGGGACCCCGTACTCCCGGGGTGACCCGCGCCGCCACCGGTGCTGTCGGCAGGGCCTCCGCAACCCTTGACCCTTCCCTGACGCTACCAAGAACCCGCTCGCTACCATCCTGATTCCCCGAGGAGCCGGAGTCGCCGTGGACCGCCCCATCTTCCGAGACCTCGTCCCCATCCCCCGGGTCTGGGAGCGTATGGAGGCCGTCGAGCATCGTCTCGGCGAGGTCACGGACTCGAACTCCGCCTTCCTCACCGACATCGCCCGCCACCTCCTCGAGGCCGGCGGCAAGCGGTACCGGCCGCTCCTCGCCCAGGTCGCCGCCGAGCTCGGCCCCGACCCCGGCCCCGGCTCCGTCGAGGCGGGCGTCGCCGTCGAGCTCGTCCATCTCGGCTCCCTCTACCACGACGACGTCATCGACGAGGCGGAGACGCGGCGGGGGCGGGTGTCGGTGAACTCCAACTGGTCGAACACGATCGCCATCCTCGCCGGCGACTTCCTCCTCGCCCGCGCCTCCGAGGTCGCCGCGCCGCTCGGTGAGGAGGCGGTGGCGCTCATCGCCCGCACCTACGCCACCCTCTGTGAGGGACAGGTTCGGGAGCTCCAGTACGCCGGCGGCCTCGACCACGGCCCCGAGGGGTACTTCGAGGTCATCGGTGGCAAGACCGCGAGCCTGATCCGCACCTCGGCGCGTCTCGGCGCCATGACCGCCGGTGCGTCCGCCGCCGCGGTGGAGGCGGTGAGCGAGTGGGCGTGGGAGATGGGCATCGTGTTCCAGATGACCGACGACGTCCTCGACCTCGTCGCCGACGAGGCCTTCCTCGGGAAGCCGTCCGGGTCCGACATCGGTGAAGGGGTCTTCACCCTTCCCGTGCTCCTCGCCGCGGCGGGACCCGGCGGTGCCGAGATCCGTGAGCTGCTCGCCGGGGGGCACCCCTATCCCCGGGAGACCATCGATCGCGTCATCGCCCTCACCGTCGCGGGGGGATTCGTCGATCGCGTCCTCGACGAGGCCGTCGAGCGGATGCGGCGGGCCGAGAAGGCGGCACGCCGTCTCCCCGATCATCCGCTCGTCGAGGTGCTCGCCAATCTCGACCGCTTCCTCCTCGATCGGGTCCGCGCCGCCCGCCGCTGACCGTCCCGCTCAGTGCTCGGGCCGGAGGGCGGGGAAGAGGATCACCTCACGGATGCTCTCCTCCCCGGTGAGGAGCATGACGAGACGATCGACCCCGATCCCGAGGCCGCCGGTGGGGGGCATGCCGTACTCGAGGGCGCGAAGGAAGTCCTCGTCGACGACGTGGGCCTCCTCGTCTCCTGCGGCTCGGGCCGCGGCCTGTGCCTCGAAGCGGCGCCGCTGCTCGAGGGGGTCGTTGAGCTCGGAGAAGGCGTTGGCGAGCTCCCGGCCGGCGACGATGAGCTCGAAGCGCTCCGTCAGCCGCGGATCCTCCCGGTGGGTGCGGGCCAGGGGCGAGACCTCCTTGGGGTAGTCGAGCACGAAGGTGGGCTCCCACAGCGTCCCCTCCACCCGAGCCTCGAAGACCTCGGTGAGGATCTTGCCGATCCCCCAGTCGTCGGCGACGGCCACGCCGAGGCCCTCCGCCCGCGCCGCGGCCTCGGCGCGGGAGCCGCCCAGGTCGAAACGCACGCCGGTCCGCTCCTCCACCGCGTCGAGCACGGTCACCCGTCGCCACGGAGGGGCGAGGTCGAGCGGCCGCCCTCCTCCCTCCCGCAGGGCCGTCCCCGACACGGCCTCGGCGACCTCCACGACGACGTTCTCCACGAGGTTCATGACGTCGACGTAGTCGGCGTAGGCGAGGTAGGCCTCGAGCATGGTGAACTCGGGGTTGTGGCGCGGCGAGACCCCCTCGTTGCGGAACACCCGCCCGATCTCGTACACCCGTTCGAAACCGCCGACGACGAGGCGCTTGAGATGGAGCTCGAGCGCGATCCGCAGGTACATGTCGAGATCGAGCGCGTGGTGATGGGTCACGAAGGGTCGCGCCAGCGCGCCCCCGGGCCGTGCCTGGAGCACGGGGGTCTCCACCTCGAGGAACCCGCGGGAGTCGAACGCCTCGCGGAGCGCGGTGACGATGCGGCTGCGCGCCCGGACCGTCGCCCGAGCCCGCTCGTTGACGATGAGGTCGACGTACCTGCGCCGGTGCCGCTGTTCGACGTCCTGGAGGCCATGCCACTTCTCCGGGAGGGGCCGGAGCGACTTGGCGAGGAGCAGGAACTCCTCGACGCGCACCGAGAGCTCGCCACGCCGGGTCGTCATCACCTCGCCGTGGACGCCGATCCAGTCGCCGACGTCGAGCCTCCGGAACGCCGCCATCGATGCGTCTCCGAGGATTCGCTCGTCGCAGAAGAGCTGGATCCTCCCCGTGACGTCCTGGAGGACACCGAAGACGAGCCGCCCGAGGTCACGTCGACCGACGAGCCGGCCTCCCACCGCGACCCGTCGCCCCGTGCCGCTCCCGGGAGGGAGGTCGGCGTACTCGGTCCCGAGCTCGGCGGCCGTCGTCGTGGGAGCGAAAGCGCCCACCGGGTACGGGTCGATCCCCGCGGCGCGGAGCGCGTCGAGCTTGGCGAGCCGCCGCGCCGTCAGGGGATGGTCGGCGAGACCGCGGCGATCGTCGAGCGTGTCCGATGCGTCGGGGTGCTCGCCGCCCGCGTCCTCGTTCATGTCCGTTCCTCGTTCCGTTCGAAGATGAGCCGCAGGCCCTCGAGGGTGAGGAACTCGTCGACGATCTCGACGCTGCGACAGTGGGGGACGATGGTAGACGCCAGACCTCCGGTGGCGACCCTCACCGGTTCCTCTCCGAGGGCGGCGACGATCCGGTCCATGATGCCGTCGACGAGCCCGGCGTGGCCGTACAGCGCGCCCGCCTGGATCGCCTCGACGGTCCCCTTCCCGATCGGGGATCGGGGGGCGGTGAACTCGACCCGCCGGAGGGCGGCGGTACCCCCGATGAGCGCATTCGTCGCGATCTCGAGGCCGGGCGCGATGGCGCCACCCAGGTAGGCGCCGTCCCCGCCGACGACGTCGAAGTTCGTCGAGGTGCCGAAGTCGACGACGACCGCCGGCGCACCGTACCGCTCCCGGACCGCCACCGAGTTCACGATCCGGTCGGCGCCGACCTCACGCGGGTTGTCGATGTGGATCGGCATGCCGGTTCGCACCCCCGGCTCGACGACGACGACCGGACCGTGGGCCAGGGAGGGCGCCGCCAGACGGAGGGTCGCGGTGACCGCAGGAACCACGCTCGAGATGCAGACGCCCCCGATGTCCTTGGGCGTGAACCCGTCGAGACGCAGCACGCCGAGGAGCTCCCAGCGCGTCTCGTCGGCGGTGCGCCGCGGATCCGTGCCGAAGCGCCAGTGTCCGACGAGCTCGGTCCCGCGAAACATCCCGAGCACCATCTGGGTGTTCCCGACGTCGATGGCGAGCAGCATCACTCCTCCCGGTACAGCACGCTCGTCCCGGTCAGCCGCACTCCTCGATCCGGGACGAGACGTCCCTCGTGCAGGTCGACGTGGACGTTGTCGATGAGTCGCGTCTCGCCGACGCGGGCGGCGACGGCGAGGAACGCAGGTCGGTCGAGCCGATCCAGGCGGGACACCTCCTCCTGGGAGGCGAGCTCGGCGTACTCGGGACGGACGAGCGGCTCGGCCTCCATCGCCTTCCAGGCGAGGGACTCGAGGACGGAGCCGTCGCGTTCCCCCTCCTCGACGGCGTCCGCGGCGGCCATGAGCCCGCGCGAGAGCGCCCGCGCCGCCTGCCGCTCCCGCGGGTCGAGGTACGTGTTGCGACTCGACAGCGCCACGCCGTCGGCCTCCCGCACCGTCGGCGCCCCCACCACCTCGAGGGGGAACGACAGATCCCGGGCGAGCCGGCGCACCACCGCGAGCTGCTGGGCGTCCTTCCGGCCGAAGTAGGCGCGGTCCGGGCGGATCCCGGCGAAGAGCTTGGCGACGACGGTGGCGACACCGACGAAGTGCCCCGGCCGATGCGCCCCCTCCATGCGGTCCGTGAGGCCGGAGACGACGACCCGGGTCCGGGGGGGCTCCGGGTACATGACCGTCGTCTCCGGGGCGAACAGGATGTCGGCACCGGAGACGGCGGCCAGCCCGGCGTCTCGATCGAGGTCACGCGGGTACCGGTCGAGGTCCTCGCCGGGCCCGAACTGGAGCGGGTTGACGAAGAGGCTCACGACGACGGTGTCGCAGTCGCGCCGGGCGGCGCGCACGAGGCTCAGATGACCTTCGTGGAGGTACCCCATCGTCGGGACGAGACCGACGCGTCCCCGTCCCTCCCGGGCGGCCGCGAACGTGGTCACGATCCTCACCCCGTCACCTCCCGAAACGCCTCCTCGCGACCGGCGAGACGGGCGAGGACGCCCACGAGCCCCCGGAACGTCGGCTCCCACTCGGGAGCCGCGGCCGCCACGGCGGCGAGCTGGTGGCGCACCGTCTCGACGTCACCCCGCGCCACGGGTCCGGTCAGGGAGGCGCGCACCCCCAGCTCGAAGGCGTTCGCCACCGCCGCCTCCACGAGTGGTCGCGCCGCGGCGAAGGGGACCCCCGCCGCGGTGAAGAGGTCCTCGGCCATGGCGAAGGCGACGAGCGGGAAGTTCGCCGCGGCCGCCGCCGCGGCGTGGTAGCACGGCTTCCGCTCGTCCGCGACGGAGAACGGGACCGCCCCGAGGGAGCGGGCGAGATCGAAGAGTCGGTCCCGCAGCGGCCCGGAGGCGGTGATCCCCACCCCGGCTCCCGCGAGGCGCTCGGCGCCCGCCTCCGGCGTGGGGAGCGTCTGCAGGGGGTGGAACGCCCCGACCGCCACGCCCCGGCAGGCGAGCGGCTCGAGCGAGGCCACCGACGTCGCCCCCGAGAGGTGCACCGCCGCCACCACCGCCGCGGCGCGCTCGGCCAGCTCCGCGGCCGTGGCGGCGATCGCGTCGTCGCGCACCGCCACGAGGAGGAGGTCGCAGGCGGGGATCGGGGCCCCGGCGGGGACGGCGCGGGTGTCGAGACGGCGGGCGGCGGCCTCCGCCGCGGTGGCGCGTCGGGCGATGACGCCGCACAGCTCGTGCCCGGCGCGACGGGCGGCCAGGGCGAGGGCCATCCCCGCTCTTCCGGGTCCGACGAGGGTGAGACGCAAGGTTCCGATCCTTTCCGGGTATCGGTCCGGGCCGCAGGCTAAACGCCCCGGCGCCCCTCGGCATCCCGGCGCGGCATGACGGCCATCGTCACCAGGGCGGAGCCGAGGAGTCGTCCCGGCGCGTCCCAAACCCCCACCGTCCCCGTTCCGTACCCACCTCCCGTGGCGACGAGACGCGCCTCGGTGCGGTGCCATCCCGACCGGGAGGCGAGGTGATGGAAGGAGACGGCGATCTCCATGGTGGGCGTCGCCGGCATGACGGCCCTGCCGTCGAAGGGGGTCACCGTCCGCCAGGCGAGGGCATCGAGGGCAGGCAGGGTGGCGAGCGCGGCGAGGACCGGGTCCTCCGGGGCCACGACCGGTGCCGGGGACCAGGCGAGGGCGCGACCCTCGTGGTCCACCGGGTCCTCCGGTTCCCACATCGTCCAGTTGCGGATGGCGGCCGACACCGGGACCTGGAGCTCCTCGAGGAGCCGAGGGCGAGAACGGCACGCGCCCGGGGGGGGAGCCGCAGGGGCCGGCCGGGCGCGCTCGGGCGCGGCGTCGCCGACGACGAGCCGGACCCGCCCCACGCCGACCGTCCGCTCGCCGGTGGAGAGGACCGCCCGCACGGTGGCGCTGCGGGTGGCCCGGCGCAGCACCGTCACGGCGATCCGGACCGGATCCTCCGACCGGATGGGTCCGAGGAATCCGTACGAGAGCGTCAGCGGTCGGAGGCCCGGGGCCACCGCGGCGGCGGCCCTGAGCGCCATCCCCATCGGGACCCCGCCGAACACGGACCCGAGGGTGTTCTCCCAGTCGGACCCGGCCCGGGCCCGGAACCCGTCGCCGTCGGGGATCACCTCGGTGGCCGCGACGAGCGAGGTCATCCACCGCCCCGCGGCGAGGTCGTACCCGCCGGTGACCGGACGGACCTCCTGGTCGGCGACCGCCTCGAGCAATCCCATGACCGCGGCGCCATCCGGGAGCCGCGCCCCCGGATCGAGCGCGGCCAACGGCTCGAGCACGAAACGGCGGGACCGCATCCGGGGATGGGGGACCTCCAGACCGGGCTCGACGAGGGCCTCGTCCCCGTAGAGGAGCAGGTCGAGATCGAGCGGTCGGGGTCCCCAGCGCTCGTCCCTGCGCCGGCCGTGTCGATCCTCGATCGCGAGGAGCCCCCCGAGGAGCTCGCGGGGTGGGCGTGGCGTCTCGAGGAGGACGGCGCCGTTGAGGAACGACGCCTGCGCCGGGCCTCCGACCGGAGCGGTCTCGAACAGCGGTGCGACGGCGACGAGCGTCCCCAGGGCCCGGAGCTCCGACACGGCGGAGGCGAGATGGCCCTCCCGGTCACCGACGTTGGACCCGAGCCCGATCGCGACGCGGGGCACCGCTCAGTGCCTGACGGGGATGAGCCTGCGGCCCTCCGGCCCGATGGGCCGTCCCACGATCTCCTGGATGACGGAGGTGGCGATGATGGGGTCCTCGACGAGTCCGCAGTGCACGAGGTACCCGGCGAGGAGCCCGGCGACGGTGTCGTCGATGGTGTCGCGGTGCACGAGCACCGCGGCCTCCCGGGGCGCGAGGGCCCGATCCATGGCCTCGAAGACCCGCCGGACGGCCGCGGCGTCCTCGAGCTGGCCCTCCAGCGGGACGGCGTGGAAGGTGAACCCCGCGGCCTCGTAGGCGGCCCGGTTCTGGCTGGAGCCGAGGAGGCTGAGCACGGCGTTGATACCCTGCTCCTTGAGCCAGACGATCTCCTCCTCGCGACGCACCCGGCGGTGCTGGAAGCCGTACCCGCCGATCCGTTCGGAGACGGCGAGTCGCCCGGCGATGACCCACCGGAAGCCCCTCGGTTCGAGCCCTGCCATGCTCACCTCGCTCGTGGGGCCCGAACGATAGCGTCGGCGACGCGCACCACGTCGGTCGCCATGGCGGCGTCGTGGACCCGCACGACGGCCGCCCCGGCGGCGACGGCGAGGGCCAGGGTGGCGGCGGTCGCCGCGTCGCGGCCCGCCGGGGGTCGGCGCCGGCCCGCCTCCTCGAGCGCCACGCCGAGGAAGGTCTTGCGCGACGTGCCGACGAGGACCGGGTATCCGAACGCCACCAGCCGCGGCAGCTCGGCGAGGAGGAGGAGGTTCTGCCGGTACGTCTTCCCGAACCCGAATCCGGGATCGAGGGCGATCCGCTCGGGAGCGATCCCCGCCTCCTCGACGCGGGCGGCCTGGGTCCGGAGCCAGTCGAAGACCTCGACGACGACGTCCCCGTAGTGGGGGGCCTCCTGCATCGTCGCCGGGTCGCCCTGCATGTGCGTCACCACGACCCCGGCGCCGTGGGCGGCGCAGAGCCGCCGCATCTCCGGGGTGCGGAGTCCCGAGACGTCGTTCACCACCTCGGCACCCGCCTCGAGCGCCGCCGCGGCCACCTCGGCCTTCGTGGTGTCGATCGAGACGACGACGCCCTCCGCGGCGAGGGCCCGCACGACGGGGAGCACCCGTTCCCGCTCCACCTCCGCCGGCACCGGCCGGGAGCCCGGCCGGGTCGACTCGCCGCCGACGTCGACGAGGTCGGCTCCGTCGGCGACGAGGCCCCGACCCGCCGCGATCGCCGCCGCCGGGTCGGGGAAGCGACCGCCGTCGGAGAAGGAGTCCGGGGTGACGTTGAGGATCCCCATGACGAGGGGGTGGCCGACGAGGGAGAGCTCCCGACGCCGGAGGCGCCACACCGCG
>CAZPAV010000052.1:12881-17947 GCA_964584755.1 uncultured Acidimicrobiaceae bacterium | reverse complement strand
GCCGACACCACCGCGGGATCATCCACCGTCTCGGCGACGGGCAGGGTGAGGAGGAAGGTGGCCCCGCTGCGGAGGGGCTCGGCGACGGTCAGCTCCCCGCCCATGGCCCGGGCCAGCTCGCGGCTGAGACCGAGACCGAGACCGAGACCGAGACCGCCCCGTCCGGTCCGGAAGATGCGCTCCCGCTCGCCGGCGCGGATGCCCGGGCCGTCGTCGGCGACTCGCACCTCGACGACGTCGTCGACCCGGCGACACCGGATCTCCACGCCGCCGTCGGGTGCGTACCGGTCCGTGTTCTGCAGGAGGTTGTTGAGGATCTGGGCGAGGAAGTTCGGGTCGGCTCGTACGGCCAGCTCCGACTCGCACTGGAGGTACGCCCGACGCTCGACGTCGGGAAAGCGACCGAGGGCACGCTCGACGAAGTCCCCGAGGGGAACGCCTACGGGCGTGGCCTCGAGCACGCCCCGCGCCAGCCGGCTCCCCGAGTACAGGTTCTCGATGAGGCGCTGGAGGCGCTCCGCCTCCCGCTCCGCCATGGCCAGCAGCTCCCGGCGTTCCTCCTCCCCGAGCGCCATCCCCTCGTCGTTGAGGGCGCCGAGGAGTCCGATCACCGCGGTGAGCGGCGTCCGCAACTCGTGGGAGATCTTGGCGATGAGCGCCGTGAGGCGACGGCGGAGGCGCCGACGGACCGTCCATGCGCCGAGCAGCCACCCCACGGCGACGGCGACGGCGACCACGACGACGGCCACGAGACTCACCATCCGGCCCGATCCCTCCTCGGTGTGCTCCCCTCCAGGATCCCATCGGCACCGGCGGGGCCGGGTTGAGGGGGACTCGCGGGCCGGATCACGGCCCCCCTCCTCCGCCGGGAGGCCACGGGCCCGGTCGCGACGGCAGCGCCGGGAACCGGGTCGCGGCCGTCCTCATCCGAACACGATGCCCTGGGCGAGCGGCAGCTCGCCCGACCAGTTGATCGTGACCGTCTGACGCCGCATGTACGCCTTCCACGCGTCCGAACCCGCCTCACGGCCCCCACCCGTCTCCTTCTCCCCGCCGAAGGCCCCGCCGATCTCGGCCCCCGACGTTCCGATGTTGACGTTGGCGATCCCGCAGTCCGACCCTTCGGGGGAGAGGAATCGCTCCGCGGCCCGCACCGAGTCGGTGAAGATGGCCGACGAGAGCCCCTGCGCGACCCCGTTGTTCATCCGGATCGCCTCGTCGAGGGAGGTGAACTCGACGACGTAGAGGATGGGGGCGAAGGTCTCGACCTGGAGGAGGGGGGCGTCGGCGGGCATGCGGATGATCGTCGGCTCGACGAAGTGTCCCGGCCGGTCGAGCGCGTTCCCCCCGTAGAGGACCTCTCCTCCCTGCTCACGGGCGATGTCCACCGCGGCGAGGAAGTCCTGCACGGCACGGCCGTCGATGAGGGGTCCCATCAGGGTGTCCTCGTCCAGCGGATCACCGATGCGGACCTGCGCGTACGCGGCGACGAGTCGCTCGGTGACGGTCTCGGCGATGCCACGCTGGATGATGAGCCGGCGCAGGGTGGTGCAGCGCTGCCCGGCGGTGCCCACCGCGGCGAAGAGCACGGCGCGCGTGACGAGATCGGGATCGGCGTCGTCCATGACGACGATGGCGTTGTTCCCTCCGAGCTCGAGGAGGGAGCGTCCGAGCCGCCGCGCCACCGCGGTGCCCACCCGCTCGCCCATCCCGCACGAACCGGTGGCCGAGATGAGGGGAAGCCGCCGATCGTTGACGAGCCGGTCTCCGATCGTCGCGCCCGAGCCCACGACGAGCCCGAAGACCCCTTCGAACCCCGATCCCTCCATCACCCGGGCGGCGAGCCTCGTCACCGCGATCGCGGTGAGCGGCGTCTTCGACGACGGCTTCCACACCACGGTGTCCCCGCACACCGCGGCGATCATCGCGTTCCACGCCCAGACGGCCACGGGGAAGTTGAAGGAGGTGATCACCCCCACCGGACCGAGGGGATGCCACTGCTCGTACATGCGGTGCCGGGGCCGCTCCGAGGCCATCGTGAGCCCGTAGAGCTGCCGCGACAGTCCGACGGCGAAGTCGGCGATGTCGATCATCTCCTGGACCTCGCCCTCCCCCTCGGCCTTGATCTTGCCCATCTCCAGGGCGACGAGGGCCCCGAGGGGCTCCTTGTGCTCCCGCAGCACCCCGCCCAGGCGGCGCACGAACTCACCCCGACGGGGCGCCGGGAGCATCCGCCAGCGCGAGAACGTCTCCACCGCCGTGGCGACCACCTTCTCGTAGGCGTCTGCGTCGGCGGGCCGGACGGTGGCGATGGTCCGCCCGGTGCCGGGATCCTCCACACCGAGGGTGTCTCCCCCGGTGGCGAGCCACTCCCCGGCGAACGCCCCGGGGTTGGAGTCGTCGAGGTGGAGAGCCGAGAAGATCGCGGCGCGGTTCACGGAGGGCCTCCTGCGGTCGGCTGTCTGCAAAGCTAGCGTCGCGCGTGCTCGTGAGCCGGACGACCCATGCCTTCCCGGACGGCGATGACCTCCGGTTTCCAGTGCCACGGTGGCCGGAGGACCGGGTCCTCAGCGGGCCGCGACCACCTCGATCTCGACGAGGAAACCACCGGGGAGCGCTCCTGCCTGGACGGTGGCACGCGCTGGCGCGGGCGATCCGACGTGACGGGCGTACACCTCGTTGACGGTGGGGAAGTCGGCGATGTCCGCGAGGAAGATCGTCGTCTTGACGACGTCGGCGAAGCCGAGACCGAGATCGGCCAGGATGGCACCCAGGTTGCGCATGACCTGGTCGGTCTGCGCCGCGACGTCCGCTTCCACCCGGTCGCCGGTCTCCGGGTCGATCGCGACCTGGCCGGAGATGAACACGAACCCGTGGGCCTCGGTGGCGACGCTGTAGGGACCGAGCGCCGGGGCTGCGCTCGGGGTGGCGGGAACCTGCTTGGGCATGGGGCCTCCTCCGTGACGACGACGGCTGCCTGATACCCGGAACCCTATCGACTCAGCTGAAGGACTGGCCGCAGCCGCAGCTCCGTGTCTGGTTGGGGTTGTCGATGGCGAACCCCGACCCCTGGAGGCCCTGCTCCCGATAGTCGACGACGACGCCGTGGAGCAGGCGCGCGCTCTGGGCGTCGACGACCACCCGCACCCCGTCGACCTCGTTGACGACGTCCGTGGGATCCACGGTGCCGTCGAAGTACATCTCGTACGAGAACCCGGAGCACCCGCCGGGCCGCACCCCGAGGCGGAGAACGAGCGCGGGGTCGCCCTCGGCCTCGATGAGTTCCTTGACCTTGGCGGCGGCGGCGGCGGTGAGCGTGGCGCCCTCCGTCCGGCCCACCCTGATCGTCTCGTTCGTCGTCACGGCTCGTCGCCTCCTCGCTGTGTCCGCCCGATCAGTATATCCACTATCGCCATCGTGGAAACACGGTGCTCCCGATCCCTAGAGTCCGCCCCATGGTCACCACCGCCGACGTCGAGGCCGCACTCCGCGGGGTACTCGATCCCGAGCTCGGGGGCGACATCGTGGAGCTCGGGATGGTCACACACGTGCACGTCGCCGGGGACCGGGTCGACGTCGGCGTGGCGCTCACCGTCGCGGCCTGCCCGATGCGGGACCGCATCGAGTCCGACGTCGTCCGCAAGGTGGGGGCGATCCCGGGGGTCGCCACGGTGGAGGTCACCGTCACCACCATGGACCAGGCGGCACGTTCCGCGCTCATGGAGCGCGCCCGGCTCGCCGCGCGGGAGCAGGCCGAGCCGACGATGGTGAGCCCTACGACGCGGGTCGTGGTCGTCGCCAGCGGCAAGGGTGGAGTGGGGAAGTCCTCCCTCAGCGCCAACCTGGCGCTCGCCCTGGCCGACCGGGGTCTCGAGGTGGGCCTCCTCGACGCGGACATCTGGGGGTTCTCCATCCCGCGCCTGCTCGGGATCACCGGCCTGCGCCTCACCGCGGGCGCGGACCGCAAGATCCGGCCGGCCACCGCCTACGGGATCGAGGTGGTCTCCACGGGTCTCCTCCTCGACGACGAGGACACCGCGCTCATGTGGAGGGGCCTTATGCTCGCCAAGGCGCTCGAGCAGTTCTTGCGCGACGTGGCGTGGTCTCCGACCCTCGACTATCTCGTGCTCGACATGCCCCCGGGAACCGGTGACGTGCAGATGGCGCTCGCCCGTCTCCTCCCCCAGGCGGAGATGATCGTGGTGACGACTCCCCAGCGGGCGGCCCAGAAGGTGGCGGCACGGGTCGCCGACATGGCCCGCCGCTCCCACGTCCCCGTCGTGGGGGTCGTGGAGAACATGTCCGGGTTCACCACCGAGGACGGTCGCCACTACGCGCTCTTCGGACGCGGGGGAGGTCGGGTCCTCGCCGCGGAGCTCGGCGTCCCGCTCGTCGCCCGGATCCCCCTCGACCCGCTCCTCGTCGCCGGCGGGGATGACGGGACCCCGGTCGTCCGGGAGCACCCCGGCTCTCCGGCGGCCCGGGCGATCGCCGCCGCCGCAGCCCGGATCGTGGAGCTGGTTCCGCCTCCGGAGGCGGACACCTGCACCGCCCGGATCGACCGCCTCGCCCGCCAGCTCGAGCGACTCGAGACCCGCTGATCAGCGGCAGACCGCGTCGACGAGTGGGTACGGGTCGACCCAGTCGCCACCGGGCGGCGCGTACTGGAAGTGGAGGTGTGGCAGCCAGTCCGGGGCGTTCCCGGTGGTCCCCACGATCCCGACTCGATCCCCCACCGTCACCTCCTGGCCCGCGGCGAGCCCGTCGGCCCACGCGTCGAGGTGGGCGTAGTAGTAGCGGGCGCCCGATTCCCCGGTGAGGTAGATGGAGATCCCGCCGAGGGAGCTGTTGCTGAGGCGGGTGATCGTCCCGGATTCGATGGCGACCAGCGGCGTGCCGCGAGCCGCCATCATGTCGACGCCCTTGTGGGTCCGGCCGCCCGAACGGGGCGCGCCCCAGGTATCGGAGAAGGTGACCGCACCGTCGACGGGGCAGGTCCGACCGTCGACGACGAGCGGTGTGGGCGGCGGCACCGTCGTCGTCGTAGACGGCGGCACCGTCGTCGT
>CAZPAV010000052.1:0-12781 GCA_964584755.1 uncultured Acidimicrobiaceae bacterium | reverse complement strand
CGAGCGGTGTGGGCGGCGGCACCGTCGTCGTCGTAGACGGCGGCACCGTCGTCGTCGTAGACGGCGGCACCGTCGTCGTAGAGGCCGGCGGCACCGTCGTCGTAGAGGCCGGCGGCACCGTCGTCGTCGTAGAGGCCGGCGGCACCGTCGTCGTCGTAGAGGCCGGCGGCACCGTCGTCGTGGTGGTCGTCGAGGTGGCGGCCTCCCGGCGTCGTCGCTCCTCCTCCTGCCGCCGTCGCTCCTCCTCCTCCTGCCGCCGTCGCTCCTTCTCCTCACGGCGCCGTCGCTCCTCCTCCTGGTGCCGCCAGCGCGCCACGATCTCCTGGTAGCGGGCGTCGGCGCGCTCCAGCTCGGCGAGGATGGTCCCGGCGAGCTCGGCCATGTCCGCCGTGAGCCGCCGCCGCCGGGCCAGCTCCTCGTCCATCCGGGCATGCTGCTCCCGGGTCCGGTTCTCCACCGCGGTCAGCCGTCCGAGGACCGCCACGTCCTGCACCCCGGCCAGCGACAGGTACGTCGAGTGCACCGCGACGTCCGTCAGGGTGCCGCCACCGAAGAACGCGGCCAGGCCCACGGGGCTCGCCACCATGTACATGTCCCGCACGACGTCCCGTGACCTGGCACGCAGCTCGGCGAGGGTTCGCTCCGACGCGGCGATCTCGGTGGCGAGCGTCCTGACGCGATCCTCGAGGACCACCTGCTCGGCGACGGCGGCCTCGTACCGAGCCGTCGTCTCCTCGAGATGGCGAGCCGTCCGGGCACGCTCCTCGCGGGCGCGGGCGACGTCCGCGGCGCTCACCGTCCCATCCCCGCCGAGTGCCGGCGCGGGGAGCGGAGCGAGGAGACCGAGGACGAGGGCGGCGCTGACGAGCCGGATCACTCCCGGTGCCTCTCGTTGGGTTCGACGGTCGTGGATGCTTCCGCTCCGCCCGCCCCCAACCTTACCCGGCCCTCGTTCGAGAGCTTGCGAAACTGCACGTGGACCTGATGGAGCGCCGCCGGTCGCAGCGGCCCCGGAAGTCCCACATAGACGACGTCCACGACCTCCCCGAGGGTGCGGGCCCCGGCGGCGACCGCGGCAACGAGCTGTCGCTCCCGCAACAGCCGGTGATCGATGTACTCGTCGATGACCGCCCCGGCGTCGTCGATGGATTCGCCGTGACCCGGCTCGAGGCGAGCCACCCGCAGCTCCCGAACCCGATAGAGCGAGGCCAGGTACGCGGCCGCGTCGTCGATGACGACGGTCGACCCCTCCATGATGTGATCGCCGGTGAAGAGGCGGTCCTCGAGGAGGAAACAGAGATGATCCGCGGTATGGCCGGGGGTGTGGACCGCAACGATCTCGCGGCCGCCGAACCGCACACGCTCACCGTCCTGGAGGCGCACGTCCGGTGCGAACGCCGGCCCGGGACCGAAACCGTACACCGCAACGTGCAGCCGGCCTGCCAGCGGGTTCGCCAGCGGAGCGTGATCCGGGTGGGTGTGGGTGACGACGACCCCCACGGGTCGATGCTCGCCCAGGGCGGCCACGATCGCGGCCTCGTGGTCGGCGATGACCGGACCGGGATCGAGGATGAGCACCTCCCCTTCGTCCTCCAGGAGATAGGTGTTCGTGCCCGGACCGGTGTAGATGCCGGGGTTCGGCGCGAGGACTCGCCGGACCCTCACAGGCGCCGCAGCTCGTCGGACCCGCCCACGAGCGCGGCGAGTCGTTGCACGAAACTCGGGTCGCGCTCGCCGGCCTCGGCCTCGGCGAATCCCTCCTCCCCGGGCAGGACGAAGCCCACGGCACCGTCCACGATGCGCAGCCGCGGCTGGACCGCGACGGGACGCTGCCGTCGGGCGTCGGCCATCGCCTCGGCCGTGCTCACGAACCGGTCCAGGTACGCGAGCGTCCGCCGGGTCGGCAGGGCCAGCCTCCATCGTCCCGCCTCCGCCCGCCGGAGCGCGTCGGAGGGAGCGACCCACTCCGCCGCCACCAGCTCACGGCCGTCGATCACGGGCTCCATCGTCGCGTCCACCTCGCAGAGGAAGAAGCGGGCATCGAACCGAACCGGCAACGGCGCCGGCGTCACCCAGCGGGCGAAGTAGACGAACCGGTCGCCGTCGAAGACGATCCCGTCGCGTCGCGCCCGGATGAAGGCCCGCTCGCCCTCGGCGAGGGGAACGACGTGCGTTCCCCCGGTCGTCACCCAGATCCCGGTCTCCTCCACGAGCTCGCGGGCGAGCGCCGCCCGCCACGGCAGGAGCGCGGGGTCGTCCGAGACGACCACGTCCCCCGCCCGTCGATCGGCGGCATCCACCGCGCCCCCCGGATACACCCATGCCCCCGCCATGAACCGGGCGCTCCGGGTACGCCGTGCCATGAACACCTCGACGCCGCCGCGGCCATCCCGAACGAGACAGGCGGTTGCCGCGGGCCGAGCCGGTGTGCTCACGGGACGATCTCCCAACGGGAACGCGACCGCCGCAGGATCCAGCGCCGGACCGCCTCCCGGACCGGCGGCAGGAGCAGGAGGAGCCCGACGGCATCCGTCAGGAAGCCGGGCGTGAGCAGGAGCGTGCCGGCGACGACGATCAGCGCGCCGTGGGCGAGCGAGCGTCCGGGGAAGACCCCCGACGCCAGCTCCTCGCGGAACCGCAACCAGGTCTCACGGCCCTGCCGGGTCACCATCCACGAGCCGAAGACCGCGGTGGCGACGACGACGGCGAGCGTCCACCCGACGCCGATCCGGCCCCCGACGACGACGAAGAGGGCGACCTCGACGATCGGGACCACGAGGAAACCGAGGAAGAGCCAGCCACCGATCCGCACGGAGTCGAGGATACCGGCGACGGTAGGCTCCGCCGCATGGAGCTTCGCGATCTGCCGTCGGTCGACGTGCTGGCGGGCGACCTCGAGCGCCGGTTCGGCCTCCCCCGCCCCCTGACCGTCATCGTCGCCCGGGACACCCTCGCCGAGGCCCGGGACGCGCTCCGTCGTGGCTCCGACGCCGACCCCGTCGCCGAGGCGGCGCGACGGGCGGCGGACCTCGCCGCCGCCCGGCCACGGCGGGTCGTCAACGCCACCGGAGTCCTCCTGCACACGAACCTGGGAAGGGCTCCGCTCCCTCCCGGCGCCGCGGCCGCCGCCGCCGAGCAGGCCACCGGCTACGGCAACGTCGAGCTCGATCTCGACACCGGGCGGCGCGGCGGTCGCGCCCGGTACCTGCGGGCCCTCGTCGCGGCACTCGTCGGGGCCCCGGCCGCCCTCGTGGTGAACAACAACGCCGGCGCCCTCCTCCTCGCCCTCGCCGCGCTCGGAGGCACCGCCGGCCGGGTCGCCGTCTCCCGCGGCGAGCTCATCGAGATCGGCGGTTCCTTCCGACTCCCCGAGCTCATGACCGCCGCCGGGACCCGCCTCGTCGAGGTCGGCACCACGAACCGCACCCGCATCGAGGACTACGCCGGCGTCGCCGCCGAGGTCGACGCCATCCTCAAGGTCCATCCCTCCAACTACCGGATCGACGGCTTCACCGCCACGGTGGATTGGTCCGAGCTCGCCGCGCTGGCCCACCGTCACGGGATCCCCTTCGTCGCAGACGTCGGGAGCGGACTCCTCGACACCCGGGTGCCCTGGCTCGGCGACGGCCCCCCGGCGTGGCTCGCCGGGGAACCGGGGGTCCGCCAGACCCTCGAGGCAGGCGCCGACGTCGTCCTCTTCAGCGGCGACAAGCTCCTCGGTGGGCCCCAGGCGGGGATCGCGGTGGGGACGGCCCCGGCGATCGGTGCCATGGCCTCCCATCCGCTCGCCCGGGCGCTGCGGATCGATGGACCCACCGCCGCGGCCCTCGCCGCCGTCCTCGAGCTGTACGCCGCCGGACGAGGTGGGGAGCTCCCCTTCTGGCGGGCCGCCGCCCTCCCGGCGGACGCGCTGCGACGGCGCCTCGCCGCGGTCGCCGCCGGACTGCGTCTCCCGTCGCGCATCGTCGCGGGAACCTCCCTCGTCGGCGCGGGCTCGGTCCCCGGCGCCGGCATCCCCGGCCCGGTCCTCCGCATCGACGCCCCCGCCGACGCCACCTGGCGCGCCCTCCTCGCCGGCGACCCTCCCGTCGTGGCGGCACGCCGCGACGGCGCCACCCACCTCGACCTGCGCAGCGTCGTCGAGAGGGAGGACGAGATCGTCGCCGCCGCCCTCGCCGCCCTGGAACCCTGAGTCCATGGCCATCATCGCCACGGCGGGACACGTGGACCACGGCAAGTCGACCCTCGTTCGGGCACTCACCGGACGCGATCCGGACCGGTGGAAGGAGGAGAAGGCTCGCGGCCTGACGATCGACCTCGGGTTCGCCTGGGCCGACCTCGGCACCGGCGAGGAGGCGGGCTTCGTCGACGTACCCGGCCACGAACGGTTCATCAAGAACATGCTCGCCGGGGTCGGGGCCGTCGACGTGGCGCTCTTCGTCGTGGCCGCCGACGAGGGATGGATGCCCCAGTCCGAGGAGCACATGGCGATCCTCGACCTCCTGGGGGTCCGCACCGGGGTCGTCGCCCTCACCCGGATCGACCTCGCCGATCCCGACCTCGTCGAGCTCGCCCATCTCGAGATCACCGAGCGGGTCGCGGGGACCACGCTCGAAGGCTGGCCGGTCGTGCCCGTCTCTCCCATCACCGGCGAGGGTCTCGACGATCTCCGAACCCGTCTCGCCACGGCACTTCGTGCCATCGGTCCCGCCCCCGATCTCGGACGGCCGCGGCTCTGGGTGGACCGGAGCTTCGTGGTCGCCGGCGCCGGGCTCGTCGTCACGGGGACACTCGTCGGCGGGGCGGTCCGTCGCGACGAGCCCCTCGAGCTCCTCCCCGAGGGTCGGACCGTCCGGATCCGGGGCCTGCAGAGCCACGAGCGCGTCACCGAGGAGGTCACTCCGGGTCATCGCGCCGCGCTGAACCTCAGCGGCGTCGACCGGGCCCAGGTACCCCGCGGCACGCTGCTGGCCCGCGCCGGTGAGCTCGTCGTCACGACCGGATTCGCCGCCGTGCTCACCGGGGTGCGCACGCTCCCCGAGCCGCTGACGGGACGGGGTGCGTTCCACCTCCATCTCGGAACGGCCACGGTCCCGGTCCGCCTTCGGCTCCTCGACCCCGTCCCGGCCTCGGGTCGGGCGTTCGCGCTGCTCCGGCTCCGCCGGCCGCTGCCGATGGCGATCGGCGACCGGTTCGTCCTCCGGGAGACGGGACGCCGCGCCGTCGTCGCCGGGGGCCGCGTCCTCGATCCGGTGGAGGCGTCCCGGCTCTCCCGTGACGGGCTCACCGCGCTCGCCGACGTCCTCGACGCCGCCCCGGCGCGGCGCGCCACGGTCCTCGTGGAGGTCCACGGTCGCCTCCCCGAGCCCGTCGTCGCCGCCGCCACCGGTGGCGGCCGGCCCGCCGAGGGGATCGTGGCGGCCGGCGAGGTGATCTCGGTCGACCACGCCGCCACGCTCGTCGCGGCAATGCGGCGCACCGTCGCCCGCTTCCACGAGGAGAACCCGCTGCGCCCGGGCATCCCCAAGGCCGCGCTCGCCTCCACCCACGGTCTCGAGGTCGCCCAGGTCGACGCCCTCCTCCCGGGGAGCGACCTCGTCGACGAGGGGGCGACCGTTCGCTCCGCGGCGTTCGCGTCCCGCCCCAGCCCGGAGCAGGAGGCGGCCTGGGAGGCGGCGCGCGCCCTGCTCGCGGCCGGGCTCTCCGTTCCCCGGGCGCGGAGCCTCGGGATCGACGCGGAGCTCCTCCACGCCCTCGTGCGCTCCGGCGCGCTCGTCCGGATCGCCGAGGACCTCGTCTATCTGCCCGACCAGATCGCCGAGATGGAGCGCGGTCTCGCGGACATTCCTCCGCCCTTCACGGTGTCACGCTTCCGGGAGCACTTCGGGCTGAGCCGCCGCCACGCGGTGCCGCTCCTCGAGTGGTTCGACGCCCGCGGCATCACGGTGCGCGAGGGTGATCTCCGCCGTCTCAGACGGCCGATCGGATGAGCTCCTGACGGCGCTCCGACTCGGTGAGGCCGCCCCAGATCCCGTACGGTTCCTTGATGGCCAGGGCGTAGCGAAGACACTCGGCGCGCACGGGACAGACCTTGCAGATGGACTTCGCCCTGGCCTCGCGACGTTCGCGCTCGTCCTTGCGCTCGGTGGTACTCGGCGGGAAGAACAGGTGGGAGTGGTTCCCTCGACAGAGCGCGACGGGTTGCCAGGAGCGGTCGAGCGGCATCACGGTTCGGTGACCTCCGTGTCGGTACGTGCAGCGCGGGGACGCTAATCCCGGCCGAGCCCCGATGCAAGGAAAAACCTGGCAGAATCGCTAGCTATTCGCGAACGGCCCCACCTCGAGGGTCACGCCGTCCACTCCGAGCACCTCGATCGCATCCCCGGCGACGATCCCGGCGGCCCGATGCGAGCGGGCCCGCCATCGCGCCCCGTCCACCTCTACGACGCCCTCGGGATCGAGATCGGTCGTCGCCACCCCGACCCGACCCAGCAGCTGGGACCGTCCGATCGTCGGAGTCGAGAAACGGGACCTGGTGATCGTCGTGAGCGCCACTCCGTAGAACAGCGCGGTCCCGGTCACGATGACGAGGACGACCCACCACGAGGGCCCGAACTGGGGTCGCGCCCTCGTGAAGGTGAGTCCGCCCCCGGCGAGGAGGAGCGTGCCGAGGAGGCTCCGCCAGCCGAGCTCGTTGCGTTGGAACTCCCACGTGTAGAGGAGGAGACCGGCGACGGTCGCGCCCACCGCGGGCCACCACACCGGCAGGACCGCCAGCCCGTACCCCGAGAGGACGAGAGCGACGACCGCCACGGCCGCGGACACTCCCACCCCGGCCGCGTAGAACTCGAAGGTGGCGATCGCGATGCCCACGACGAGGAACAGGAAGGCGGTCTCCGGTCGAGCACCGAGGCGGAGGAAGCGGTCGAGGAGGCCGGGCTTGAGGAAACGCACCTCGACCGTGGGGACCCGCGCCGTCCCGGACGTCGTCTCCTCGGTGCGAGCCGTCGTCAACCGCACCACCCTCCCGCCCTTGGTGAAGGTGGCTCCGTCGAGGTCGACCACGAGCTGACCGATCGTGGGAACGACCCGATCGACGAACCCGGGAACCGGTGCGGCGACGGTCACCGCCTCCCGACGGAGGCGCTCGAACGACGCCTCGACCTCCTCGGGCGTGCCGTGGTCGCGGCGTAGGGGAATCGTCGCGGCGCCCCGCACCACCACCGGCTCGAGCAACCCGACCCGCGTCTCGGGAGCGGCCGCCCCCAGGTCGGCCACGTTCAGCAGTCCGGCGACCCCTCCGTACGCCACCGCCGGCGTCGCCCCCACCCAGACGACGACCGGGAACGCGGCGTCGCGGATCGTCGCGTACAGCGCGGTCGGGTCGCCGGAGGCGATGCCGGGGCTGTCGACCTTGAGGATGACGACCTGGGCGTCCGCCTCGCGCACGGTCCGGGTGAGGAAGTCGAGGATGCGCTGGTCGAAGGGATCACGGACGTCGACGACGAGCACCGGTCCCGGCGTCTCGGCGCGGACCGACGTCGCCACGCCGAAGACGGCGACACCCAGCGCGACCACGACGAGGAACCTCCGGAGCATCGCCGGCGATGTTATGGCCCCGCCCGCCCGAACCCGAACCGGAACGGAGCTACGTCGGGAACGACTAGCCTTCGTGGCATGGCACGCGTACTCGTCGTGGCCGACGAGGCCTGGGTCCGCAACGAGGTCCACGCCGCGCTCTCGGACCCCGACATCGAGCTCGTCGATCACGACGATCCCACCACCGCCGCCGACGTCGCCGTGGATCGCCTCGTCGACGCCGTCGTCGTCGACCTCCAGATCGACGCCATGGGGGGCATGGCGGTGACCCGGGCGATTCGCGAGGCGACGGACGACCACCTCCCCGTCGTCCTCCTCCTCGACCGGGCCGCCGACGCCTTCCTCGCCGGCAGGGCCGGCGCCGACGCGTGGGTCACGAAGCCGATCGATCCCGCGGCACTCCGGGACGCCCTCCGGGCGGCCGCACCGGCGTGAACGACGAGCCGGCGATACCCCGTCCCCGTCCCGTTCGGCGGCCATGACGACGGGGCAGGCCACCTACCTCGTCGTCCTCGCCGTCTGCACGCTCCTGTCCGGCTTCGTCTCCGGCTCGGAGACGGCGCTCATCGGCATCTCCAAGGAACGGGTCCATCGCTTCGCCGAGGCCACCCGCCGGGGCCGGCGTGTCCATCAGCTCCTCGAGGACCCGGAGCGCATGCTGAGCACGCTCCTCGTGGCGAACAACCTCCTCAACGTCCTGGCCGCGGCGGCGGCCACCGCCCTCCTCATCGAGCTCGTGGGGCAGCGCTGGGGTCCGTGGCTCGCCACCGGAGTCGTCACCGCGATCCTCCTCGTCTTCGGCGAGATCACCCCGAAGACCCTCGCCGCCCGTCACCCCGAGCGCTTCGCCCTCGCCGTCGCACCCACGATCTGGCAACTCTCCCGCTTCCTCGCCCCCCTCGCCGGACTCTTCGCCGCGATCACCCGCGGTCTCCTCCGTCTCGTGCGGGTGCGGGTCGGGTCCGACTCCGCGGCGGTGACCGAGGAGGACATCCGTGCTCTCGCCGAGCTCGGGGAGCAGGGGGGAAGCATCGAGGAGGTGGAACGCGAGATCATCGATGCCCTCTTCGACCTCGCCGACCGTCCGGTGCGGGAGGTGATGACCCCCCGGGGGGACATCGTCGCCTTCAGCGAACCGGTCACCATGGCGACGGTGCGAGAAGCCGTCGCCGAGACCGGCCACTCCCGGTACCCCGTCATCGGCGGCGACCTCGACGAGCTCCGCGGGCTCCTCTACGTCAAGGACCTCCTCCGCCTCCCCGGCACGCCGACGCCCGCGCAGATCCGGACGCTGCTGCGGGCGCCGCACTACGTCCCCGAGTCGGCCACCGTCCTCGACGTGCTCGAGGCGATGCGCCGGGAGCGCTTCGCGATCGGCGTGGTGCTCGACGAGCACGGCGGCGTGGAGGGCCTCGTCACCACCAAGGACCTCCTCTCCGAGCTCGTCGGCGAGCTCCAGGACGAGTACGACCCGGGCGCCCCGTCCCTGGAGGTGGTCGACGAGGTCACCTGGCTCGCCGACGGCCGCCTGCCGCTCGAGGACCTCGCCGCGGCCCTCGGGCTCACCCTCCCCGAGGGGCCCTACAGCACGGTCGCCGGGTTCTTCATGGACCGCTCCGGCGTCGTCCCCGACGAGGGGGACTCCATCGTCGCCGCCGGTGCCCGCCTCACCGTCGTCACGATGGATCGCAACCGCATCGAGAAGGTTCGGGTGGAACGCCTCCCCGCGACGGGTACACTCTCGCCGTGAGCCGGGACGTGGCGCAGTTTGGTAGCGCGCATCGTTCGGGACGATGAGGTCGCCGGTTCAAATCCGGCCGTCCCGACCGGGGCCCCGCCGCTCGGCGGGGCCTCGTTCGCGCCCCACCGCCACCGGTGAGGCGGCGTCGCGCCTCAGGCGAGGAGGAGCTCGGCGAGCTGCACCGCATTCAGCGCGGCGCCCTTGCGGAGGTTGTCCCCCACCACCCACAGGTTGATGCCCCCCGGCTCTCCGAGCGTCTCCCGGATCCGGCCCACGAGGACGTCGTCGATCCCCGCCGAGTCGAGGGGGGTGGGCACCCGGGCGTCGTCCCAGACCTGCACCCCGGGCGCATCCACCAGCAGGGTGGACGCCTCCTGTGCGGACACCGGTCGGGAGAACCACAGGGACGCCGCGATCCCGTGGCCCACCAGGGTCGGCACCCGCACGCAGGTCGGCTCCACGCGCACGTCCGGAGCCTCCAGGATCTTGCGCGTCTCGTTGACGAGCTTCCACTCCTCGTCGGTGTACCCCGCCTCGCCCAGCGAGCCGGCGAGGGGGAGGACGTTGAACCCGATGGGTCGGGCGTAGACGTCGTTGCCCGGGTCGACCCAACCCCCCCGAACGAGCGCGTCGGGATCGCCACGCAACGCCTCGACCTCGTCCAGGAGCACCCGCATGCCGCGCTGGCCCGTGCCCGACACCGCCTGGTACGAGGTCGCGACGAGCCAGCCGAGTGCCGCCGCCCGGTGCAGCGGCGCCGCCGCCATCATCAGCGCCATGGTCGTGCAGTTGGGATTGGCGACGATCCCCCGGTGCGTGGCGATCGCCGCGTCGTTCACCTGCGCGACCACCAGGGGCACGTCCGGGTCCATGCGGAACGCCGAGGAGTTGTCGATCACCGTGGCGCCGGCCGCGGCGAACCGCGGGGCGTACTCGCGGGATCGACTCCCACCCGCCGAGAACAGGGCGATGTCGATCCCGGCGGGGTCTGCGGTGGCCAGGTCCTCGACCGTCACCGCCCCCCAGCCCGTCTCGACGGTGCTCCCGGCCGACCGCGCCGAGGCGAGGACCCGCAGGTCGGAGAGCGGGAACCCGCGCTCCTCGAGGATGGCGAGCATCGTCCGCCCCACGGCTCCCGTCCCCCCGACCACGGCGACGCGGGGGCGCTCAAACCGCCGCATCGCTCACCTCCTCGCCGCGCGGTGCGGAGAGGAACCCGTCGTGGAGGCTCTGCACCGCCGCGACCACGTCGTCGCCACGGACGACGCAGCTGATGCGGATGGGCGACGTCGAGATCATCTCGATGTTGATCCCGTGGTCGGACAGGATGCGGAACATGCGGGCGGCGACGCCCGACTCCGACTTCATTCCCGCGCCCACGAGGGAGACCTTCGCGATGTTCTCGTCGATGTCCACCCCGCCGGCGCCGAGCTCGTCGGTGATCCGGCGGACGATCGCCACGGCACGATCGGTGGCGGCCTTCGGGACGGTGAAGCTGATGTCGGTCACGCCCTCACGGGAGACGTTCTGCACGATCATGTCCACGTTCACGCCCTCCCGGGCGAGCGGCTCGAAGAGGGAGGCGGCCACGCCCGGCTCGTCCGGCACGCCGTGCACCGTCACCTTCGCCTCGGAGGTGTCGTGCGCGACCCCGCGGATGATGGCCTTCTCCATGGTCTCCTCCTTCACCCAGGTCCCGACGCCGTCGTGGAAGGACGAGCGCACGTGGATGGGGATCCGATACCGTCGTCCGAACTCGACGCTGCGGGCCATGAGGACCCCGGCCCCGGCGGCGGAGAGCTCGAGCATCTCCTCGAACGTCACCTCGTCGATCTTGCGCGCCCCGGGGACGACCCGCGGATCGGCGGTGAACACGCCGTCGACGTCGGTGTAGATCTCGCACAGGTCGGCACCGAGAGCGGCCGCCAAGGCGACCGCCGTGGCGTCGGACCCGCCCCGTCCCAGTGTCGTCACGTCGCGAGAGTGCGGGTCCACACCCTGGAACCCGGCGACGATGACGACCTTCCCCGCGGCGAGGCCGTCCCGGACCCGATCGCCTCTGATGTCCACGATCTCCGCCTGCCCATGGGTGGCGGTGGTGAGGATCCCCGCCTGGGACCCCGTCAGGCTCATCGCCGGCACGCCGAGATCCTCGATGGCCATGGCGCACAACGCCATGGAGATGCGCTCGCCGGCCGTCAGCAGCATGTCGAGCTCGCGCGGGTGGTCCCGCCCGCTCACCTCACGAGCCAGACCGAGGAGGTCGTCGGTCGTCGATCCCATGGCGGAGACGACGACCACGACGTCGTTCCCGGCGCGGTGGGTCTCCACGACACGGCGGGCGACGTTCCGGATCCGCTCGGCGTCGGCGACCGAGGTCCCGCCGAACTTCTGCACGACGAAGGCCATGACGCCGCGGAGTGTAGGAGGTAGCGAGGGGCACCTCGTACCATGGCTCCCCGTGGTCCGCCCCACCGTCCTCCGGCTCCTCCTCGCCGCTCTCCTCCTGACGACCGCCGCGTGTGCCCCGTCCTCGCCCGGGACGACGACGAGCCTCCCGAGCCCGGCCCCGACCACCTCTCCCCCTCCGGTCCCCACCGACGCGGCCGGCTTCCGGGCGCAGGCGACGGCGTGCGGCGCCACCGCCCCGCCCCCGGCCCGGTCGCTGCGTTTCGCCGCCCCCGACGATCTCGGCCTCGATCCCACGGTCCCGATCCCCCTCCGCGTCGTCACCTCGTGCGGAGCGCTGACCATCGAGCTCGACCCCGCGGGCGCCCCGGCGACGGTCGAGTCCTTCGTCTTCCTCGCCGAGCAGGGGTACTTCGACGGCACGGTGGTCCACCGCGTCGTTCCCGGCTTCATCATCCAGGCCGGAGACCCCACCGGCACCGGAGCCGGCGGTCCCGGGTATGTGCTCCCCGACGAGTTCCCGACCGCCGACTTCGTGTATCGGCGCGGCGTGGTGGCGATGGCGAACGCCGGTCCCGGCACCACGGGGAGCCAGTTCTTCGTCATGCTCGCCGACGCCGCCCTTCCACCGACCTTCACCGTCGTGGGAAGGGTCGTCGACGGGCTCGACACGCTCGACCGGATCGCCGCGGTCCCCCTGGGACACGCCCCCTCCTCCCCCGATCCGACGCCGAGCACCCCCCCCGCCAGCCCGCCCCCGCGGAGCGCCCCCCGCGGCGCGGGCCCGCCGCTGGGCCGGCCGGGGTCACAGCCAGCCGGGGGGGGGGGCCGCAAAGCCCACGATACGGAGGGCCAGTCTCGCGGCGAGGAAGTCCGGAGCCACCAGCCCGGGAATGGGCGCCAGCTCCACGATGTCGGCACCCACCATGGGTCCCCGCCCGCTCAGGCGCTGGATCAGGAGACTGATCCCGTGCCACCCCAAGCCCCCCGGCTCCCGGGTCCCGGTGGGGGGCATGATGGAGGGGGCCAAGC
>CAZPAV010000051.1:0-18167 GCA_964584755.1 uncultured Acidimicrobiaceae bacterium | reverse complement strand
CCTCCATCCGGGAGACCCCTGCCCGGTCTGCCGCCGGCCCGTCGCGGAGGTTCCGGCGCCGGGCGGTGGAGACGTCGCGGCCGCCAGCGCGGAACGGGATCGGCTCCGCGCCGCTCGCGCCGCGGCCGAGGCGGAGGCGCAGGCGGCGCGCGCCGCGGCCCAGGAGGCGGCCGGCAGCGCCGCGACGGCACGGCGCCGGGTCGCGGACGCCGTCGCGACGGTCGAGCAGGCGGCGGCGACGGCTGCGGCGCGGGCGGCGGAGGTCGTCGCGCTGCGTGAGGAAGTGACGAAGCTGCTCGGCGACGGTGATCCGGGCGAGCTCCTGGGACGGCGCCGCCGTCGTCTCGCCACCGCACGGGAGGAGGTGACGACGGCGCGGCGGGAGCTCGACGACGCCCGCCGGCGTCACGCCGCGGCATTGACGGCCCGGCAGGAGGCGGAGGCGGCCCTCCTCGAGGCCCGCTCCCGGATGGCGGGGGTGGCCGCGGCGCTGGGGCGGACCCTCCGCGACGTTCCCGCCGCCGGCCTTCCCGAGGCGCTCGCCGAGCTCGAGGAGGCGCTTCTCGCCGAGGTGCGGCGGCTCGAGGAGCGCTCCGCGGCGGCCGACGCGATGCGACGGGAGGCCGAGGAGGCGAAGGCGCGGTTGCTCGGGGAGCTCGGTCTGTCCGGGAGCTTCGAGGCGGCCCGGAGCGCGGTCGAGCGGGAGGAGGCGATCCTCCAGAGCGAGATCGCCGCGGCCCGGCGGCGTCTCGAGGAGGGCGCCACCCTGGTGGCCCGCCACGCCGAGCACCGGCGGCGCGGCCGGCTGTACGAGACCCTCGCCGGCGAGCTCACCGACTCGCGTTTCGTTCGCCACCTCCTCGACGCCGATCGGCGCCGCCTCGCCGAGCTCGGGAGCGACCGGTTCGCCGAGCTGAGCAACGGCCGCTACCGGTTCACCGAGGACGGCACGTTCGACGTCGTCGACCTGGCGGCGGCCGGCTCGCGCCGGCGGGCGGACAGCCTGTCGGGTGGCGAGACGTTCCTCGCCTCGCTGGCCCTGGCGCTCGGGCTCGCCGAGATGGTGACCCGGGGCGGCGGCCGTCTCGACGCGTTCCTCCTCGACGAGGGGTTCGGGAGCCTCGACCCGGAGCACCTCGACCTGGCCCTCGACGGGATCGAGTCGCTCGTCGCCTCCCATGCCGATCGGCTCGTCGTGGTCGTGAGCCACGTCGCCGCGCTGCGGGAGCGGGTCGAGGACCTCATCGTCCTCGACCGCGACCCCATCACCGGGACCACCGAGGTCCGGCACGCCTGAGCCGCGTCTTGGTGGTCGGCCCGGGCGACGCGTAGCATCGCCGCATGGACGAGCCCCCTGCCACGCCCCTCCCGGACTCGCTGCGCCGGGCGCTCCATCGTTGGATGGTCCTCACCCGGACCTTCGACGAGACCATGGTGTCGCTGTGGAAGCAGGGGCGAGGGGTGGGTGGGACGTTCTCCCAGCGGGGCCACGAGGCCATCTCGGTCGGGGCGGGCACCGCGCTGCGTCCCGAGGACGTCGTCGCCCCGATGCACCGTGACCTGGGAACGTACCTGGTGCGGGGGATGACCCCCGAGCGCATCTTCGGGAACCTCCTCGGACGCGTGACCGGACCCAGCCGGGGCCGTGACGCCAACCTCCACGGGATGGGCGACCTCGCACTCGGGATCATCGGGTTCGTGAGCCACCTGCCCCAGTCGCTCCCGGTGGCCCTCGGAGCGGCCATGGCGTTCCGGTACCGCGGCGAGGCCCGGGCGGCGCTCACCTTCGTGGGCGACGGAGGGGTGAACGCCGGACTCTTCCACGAGACCCTCAACATGGCGGCCCTGTGGAGGGCGCCGCTCGTCGTCGTGGGGGAGAGCAACCGGTACGCGTACTCGACCCCGACGGAGGACGCGGCCGCGGTGCCGGGCATCGCCCATCACGCCGAACGCTACGGGATCCCGGGGATCGTCGTCGACGGCAACGACGTCGAGGCCGTCCACCGCGTGGTGCGCGGCGCGCTCGAGCGGGCCCGCGACGGCGCCGGCCCCACCCTCGTCGAGGCGGAGACGATGCGGATGCTCGGCCACGCCATCCACGACGGCGCCGAGTACGTACCGCGCGAGCTCCTCGCCACCTGGGAGGCGAAGGACCCCATCGCCCGGCACCGCGTGCGTCTCCTCGCCGACGGGGTCGCGGACGCGGCCGCCCTCGAGGAGATGGCCCGCGAGGCGAAGCACACCGTCGGGGCCGCGCTCGCCGCGGCCGAGGCCGCGCCGTGGCCCGATCCGTCGACCGTCGAGGACGGGGTGTACGGATGAGGGAGCTCACCTACCTCGACGCCATCCGCGAGGCGCTCGTCGAGGAGATGACGCGCGACCCCGACGTGCTCGTCCTCGGCGAGGACGTCGGGGGGAGCTTCGGGGGAGCCTTCAAGGTCACCCGGGGGCTCGCCGCGCGCTTCGGAGACCGGAGGGTGATGAACACCCCCATCGCCGAGCTCGGCTTCGTGGGCATGGCGAACGGGATGGCGCTCATGGGTCTCCGACCGGTCATCGAGGTGCAGTTCGCCGACTTCATCTCGACGGCGTTCGACGCCATCGTGCAGTTCGCCGCCACGAACCGGTACCGGTGGGGTGCCCCGATCCCCTGGGTCATCCGGGCGCCGAGCGACGGGGGCATCCGCTCCGGACCCTTCCACAGTCAGAACCCGGAGGCCTGGTTCGTCCACACGCCCGGCCTCAAGGTCGTCGCCCCGGCCACCCCCGCGGACGCCAAGGGACTACTCACGGCGGCCATCCGGGACGACGATCCGGTGGTGTTCTTCGAGGCGAAGGCCCTCTACCGGTCGTTGCGGGGTCCCGTCCCGGAGGGGGAGCACCTCGTGCCGATCGGTGAGGCGGCGGTCGTCCGTCCGGGCCGGGACCTGACCGTCGTCACCTACGGGACCCAGGTCCATGAGGCTCGCGCCGCCGCGGAGCACCTGGCGACCGAGGGCGTCGAGGCCGAGATCGTCGACCTCCGAACGCTCAAGCCCCTCGACCGGGCCACCGTCCTCGCCAGCGTGGCACGGACCGGCAAGCTCCTCGTCGTCCACGCCGCCAACCGGATGGCCGGCGTCGGGGCCGAGGTGGCGGCGCTCGTCGCCGAGGAGGCCTTCGATCGGCTCGACGGACCGATCGTCCGTCTCGGGGGTCGCGACACGCCGGTGCCGTTCAGTCCTCCCCTCGAGGACGCGTACCGACCGGACGCCGCGAAGATCGCGGCGGCGGCGCGCCGACTCGCGGCCTGGTGACCGCGGGACCTGACAGTCCCCTCGGCCCCCGGTAGCCTGGCCCGTCATGGGACCGCTGCAGGGGATCACGATCGTCGAGCTCGCCGGCATCGGGCCGGGACCGTTCTGCGGCATGCTCCTGTCGGATCTCGGTGCCGACGTCGTCCACGTGGCGCGGCCGGCACGGACGGGTGCCCTGCCCGACCCCATCACCGCCGTCGCGGGTCGGGGGCGGCGCTCCATCGTCCTCGACCTGAAGAACCGGCACGGCGTGGAGGTCCTGCTCCGGCTCCTCGAGCATGCCGACGTCTTCGTCGAGGGATTCCGTCCCGGCGTCGTCGAGCGCCTGGGGATCGAGCCGGACGTCGTCGCCGAGCGGAATCCCCGGCTCGTCTACGCCCGGATGACCGGCTGGGGTCGGGAGGGGCCCTACGCCACGATGGCGGGACACGACATCGACTACATCGCGCTCACCGGGGCACTGCACGCCATCGGTCCCGCCGGTGGCCCCCCGGTCCCTCCGCTCAACCTCGTCGGGGACTACGGCGGTGGCGCGCTGTACCTCGCCGTGGGGATCCTCGCGGCGCTCGTCGAACGACAGCGTTCCGGTCGGGGGCAGGTCGTCGACGCGGCCATGGTCGACGGTGCGGCCTCCCTCATGAGCGTGTTCTTCCAGCTCCATGCCGTCGGCTACTGGCGGGACGAACGGGGCGTCAACCTCCTCGACGGGGGAGCGCCCTTCTACACGACGTACGAGACCGCCGACGGTCGGTACGTGGCGGTCGGGGCCATCGAGCCCCAGTTCTACCGGGAGCTCCTCGAGGGGCTGGGGCTCGCCGACGAGACACTGCCCGATCAGCTCGACCAGGAGGGCTGGCCGGAGCTGCGCCGACGTTTCGCGGCGGCGTTCCGGACCCGCACCCGGGACGAATGGGAGGAGCGCTTCGCCGGGACCGACGCCTGCGTCGCCCCGGTCCTCACGCTCGAGGAGGCGCCGCACCATCCCCACAACCGGGCGCGACGGACCTTCCTGGAGCACCACGGGCGGTTCCTGCCCGCTCCGGCGCCGCGGTTCGGTCGGTCACGGACGGTGCCGGGCCGGGAGCCCTCGGGTGCGGGCAGTCAGACGATCGAGGTCCTGGAGGAGATCGGGCTCGCCGGCGACGAGATCGACGCGTTCCGACGTCTCGGCGCCTTCGGATGAACCCTCCCGGGTCGGCGATCTAGCATGCGCCCATGTCGACCGTGACCGTTCCCGACGTCCCCGAGGTGGCGCCGGACGCCGGTGAGCGGCCGACCGACGGTCGAGCCCGACGGAGGACGACCGTCGTCTGGTTCGTGCTGCTGCTCGTCGGGCTCGTCGCCGTGTGGGAGGCGTACAAGGTCGCCGGCAAGGCGGTCGTCGACGTCGTCCCCCTCCCGGTCAGGCCCGACGACACGACGATGCCGCACGTGTGGGACATGGTCGGGGTGCTCTTCACGCGCCGGACCCCCTCCGAGTCGATCATGCTCGTCGTCCTCCTCCGCGAGTCGCTGTTCACGTTCCGGGAGGCGGTCATCGGGTTCGGGTTCGGGACGACGGTCGGGTTCGGTCTCGCCGTCCTCTTCACCCGATCCCGGCTCGTGGAGCGCGGGCTCATGCCCTACGTGGTCGCCTCCCAGACGGTGCCGCTCATCGCCATCGCTCCCATCGTCGTCATCTGGGGATCGAAGATCGGCTGGCCGGTGTGGATCTCGGTCTCACTCATCTCCGCCTACCTCGTCTTCTTTCCGGTCACGATCAACACCCTGCGCGGTCTGCGATCTCCCGACCCGACGGTGATCGAGCTCATGCGCTCCTACGCCGCCACCGAGAACGAGGTCCTGCGGAAGGTGCGAATCCCGGCGGCGTTGCCCTTCATCTTCTCCGCCCTCAAGATCTCGGCGACCGCCTCGGTGGTGGGCGCGCTCGTCGGCGAGCTCCCCTCCTCCCTCAACCGGGGACTGGGCCGAGCGATCCTCTCCTACATGTACACGTTCATCACCGGGCCGGAGAAGCTCTACGCGGCGATCCTCATCGCCGCGCTGCTCTCGATGATCTTCGTGGGGGTCATCAGCGGGACCGAGCACTTCGTCCTACGGAACAGGAGGTCGACGGCATGAGCGGATCGGCGGTCGTGGCCCGAGGGGTGGGGAAGGTGTTCAACGCCGGCTCCGCCGACCGGGTGGAGGCGCTTCGGGACATCGATCTCGACATCCGCAACGGCGAGTTCGTGTCCCTCATCGGTCCCTCCGGGTGCGGGAAGAGCACGCTCCTGCGACTCATCGGGGATCTCGTCGATCCGACCTGCGGCACCCTCGAGGTCAACGGCAAGCCGCCTCGGGAGGCGCGCCTCGAGCGGGACTACGCGATGGTCTTCCAGCGGGCCACGCTGCTCGAGTGGCGGACCGTGGTCAAGAACGTCGAGCTCCCGCTGGAGATCATGCGGGTCGGCCGGGAGGAGCGTCGCCGCCGGGCCGAGGAGAACCTCGAGCTGGTCGCCCTCACCGAGTTCCGCGACCACTACCCGTGGCAGCTCTCGGGCGGGATGCAACAGCGGGTCGCCATCGCCCGGGGACTCGTGTTCGATCCGGCGCTGCTCCTCATGGACGAGCCGTTCGGTGCCCTCGACGAGATGACCCGGGAGCGCATGCAGATGGAGCTCCTCGACATCTGGCGTCGGACCGGGAAGACCGTCGTGTTCGTCACCCACAGCATCCCCGAGGCGGTCTTCCTCTCGACCCGGGTGATCGTCATGTCGCCCCGGCCGGGACGGATCACCGAGATCATCGAGGTGGACCTGGCCCAGCCGCGGGGCATCGCCACGCGTGAGGACCCGGCGTACTTCGCCAAGCTCACCGAGGTGCGCGAGGCACTGCGGCGGGCGGGAGCGGCCGCGGCGTGACGACCCCCGTGGATCCCGAGGTCATCGAGGCCTTCGAGGGCGACGTCCCCGGCGAGCCGGAGGTCGATCTGGGACGGTTCCGGGACCGGGTGCGCGAGCTCGTGCCCGCGGTGGTCCTGTTCGTCGCCGCGCTCGTGCTCTGGGAGCTCGTCGTCATCGTGTTCGGGATCAAGCAGTTCCTCCTCCCTCGTCCCTCGGTCATCATCCGCACCCTCGCGACGAACTGGTCCGAGATCCTCAAGGTCACCTTCGCCACGTTCAAGGAGGCGCTCGGAGGCTTCCTCATCGGCTCCGTCCTCGGCTCCCTGCTGGCACTGGGGACGGCGCGATGGACCGGCTTCCGTGCCGGGGTGATGCCGTTCTCGGTGGCGGCCAACTCGGCGCCCATCATCGCCCTGGCGCCGATCATGAACCAGTGGTTCGGGATCCTGAACCCCCTCTCGAACATGGCGGTCGTCGCGGTCATGGTCTTCTTCCCGGTGATGATCAACACCACCCGCGGACTCGTCGAGGTGGACGCGGCCGAGCTGGAGCTGCTCCGGTCCTACGCGGCGACCCCACGGGAGACGATGCGCCACGTCCGCATCCCCGGCGCGCTCCCCTACCTGTTCTCCGCGCTGAAGGTGGGAACCGTCCTGTCGGTCATCGGCGCCATCGTCGCCGAGTACTTCGGAGGCCCCCGCGACGTGCTCGGCGTGTACATCACCCAGCAGGCGGGTCTCCTCCACATCGCCGAGGCCTGGGCGGCTATCGTCGTGGCGACGGTCCTCGGCGTGGCGTTCTACTCGACCGTCGTGATCGTCGAGCGGTCGGTGATGCCGTGGCACGCGGCGTTCCGGGAAGGGACCGGATGAGCCCGGGACGGGACAGGATCCCGGCCCGGGAGCGGGAGCGAACAGAGGAGGGAGCATGAGCAGCAGGAGATACGGGTGGCGGATCGTCCTGGCAGGGGTCGTCCTCGCCATGATCGCCGCCGCCTGCAGCAGCACGTCGAGCACGACGACCGCGGCCGCGGGTTCCTCCACCAGCGCGGCGCCGCAGCCCACGAAGATCCGCCTGCAGTTGCAGTGGTTCACCCAGGCCCAGTTCGCCGGCTACTACGCGGCGGTCGACCAGGGCTTCTACGAGGACGAGGGCCTCGACGTCGAGATCCTCCAGGGTGGCGTCGACATCGTGCCCCAGCAGGTGCTCGGATCGGGAGCCGCCGAGTTCGCCATCTCCTGGGTGCCGAAGGCGCTCGTCTCCCGGGAGGAGGGGATCGACATCGTCGACATCGGTCAGGTGTTCGAGCGATCCGGGACCCTCGAGGTCTCCTGGGCCGACAGCGGCATCACGAAGCCGGAGGACTGGAAGGGCAAGAAGGTCGGGAACTGGGGCTTCGGGAACGAGTTCGAGCTCATTGCCGCCATCCGGCGCGCCGGACTCGACCCGCAGAACGACGTCACGCTCGTGCAGCAGGCCTTCGACATGTCGGCGCTGCTCAACCACGAGATCGACGCCGCGGAGGCGATGATCTACAACGAGTACGCGCAGGTCCTCGAGACGAAGAACCCCGACACCGGCGAGCTCTACCAGCCCGCCGACCTCTCGGTGATCGACTTCAACGACGTCGGGACGGCGATGCTCCAGGACGCGATCTGGGCTCGCGCCGACTACCTCGAGGCGAACAAGGACATCGCCGTGAAGTTCCTCAAGGCGTCCTTCAAGGGATGGATCTGGTGTCGCGACAACTTCGACGCCTGCGTCAAGGTCGTCCTCGACAACGCCCCGACGCTCGGTGAGAGCCACCAGCGGTGGCAGCTCAACGAGATCAACGGCCTCATCTGGCCCTCGACGAACGGCATCGGGGTCATGAACAAGCCCCTGTGGGACCAGACGATCGACGTGGCCACCTCCGAGGGCATCCTCAAGGCGGCCCCGGACGCGAGCGCCTTCCGCACGGACCTCGCCGAGGCGGCCATCGCCGACCTCCAGGCCGAGGGTCTCGACGTGAAGGGGAGCGGCTGGCAGCGACAGCAGGTGGAGCTCAAGGAAGGCGGCAACTAGCCGTCACGAACCGACGGAGCGACGGGGGCGGGCCACGGTCCGCCCCCGGTCGTTCCGGCGCTAGGTTTGAGGAGAGCGCTGCGACGCACCGCAGCGGGGAAGGAGGAAACCATGGCGAACGTCGTGCGAGCGGCGATCCTGCAGACCGCCTGGACCGGGGACAAGGACTCGATGATCGAGCACAGCGTCAAGTACGCCCGCCAGGCCGCCGAGCAGGGCACGCGGGTGATGTGCTTCCAGGAGCTCTTCTACGGTCCGTACTTCTGCCAGGTTCAGGAGAACGTCCACTTCGACCTCGCCGAGCCGATCCCCGACGGTCCCACCACCCGCCGGATGCAGGACCTCGCCCGGGAGACGGGGATGGTCCTCGTCGTCCCCATGTTCGAGAAGGAGGACGCCGGGTTCTACTACAACACGGCGGCCGTCATCGATGCCGACGGCACCTACCTGGGGAAGTACCGCAAGAACCACATTCCCCACGTCAAGGGCTTCTGGGAGAAGTTCTACTTCCGTCCCGGGAACATGGGCTACCCCGTCTTCGACACCGCCGTGGGGCGGATCGGGGTGTACATCTGCTACGACCGCCACTTCCCCGAGGGCTGGCGGGCCCTCGGTCTGCGCGGGGCGAAGATCGTCTTCAACCCGTCGGCGACGAGTCGGGGGCTCTCCATGTACCTGTGGAACCTCGAGCAGCCGGCGGCCGCGGTGGCGAACGAGTACTTCATCGGCGCCATCAACCGCATCGGCGTCGAGCCCCTCGGCGACGACGACTTCTACGGTTCCTCCTACTTCGTCGACCCGCGGGGTCAGCTCGTGGGCGAGGCGGCCTCCGACACGGGCGAGGAGCTCGTCGTGCGTGACCTCGACCTCGACATGATCGACGAGGTGCGCAAGACCTGGGCGTTCTATCGCGACCGCCGTCCCGACTCCTACGGCGACCTCGTGGCGCCGTGAGCGCCGAGGAGCGGCACATGGGAAAGCACGCAGAACTGCTCGCCCGGCACCGGGCGGTGATGCCCGCGTGGCTGGCCCTCTACTACGAGGAGCCCATCGCGCTCGTCGACGGATCCGGATGCCGGGTCCGTGACGCCGAAGGGAGGGAGTACCTCGACTTCTTCGGGGGCATCCTCACCACGATGACGGGGTACAACGTCCCCGAGATCGTCGCCGCGGTCCAGGAGCAGGCGGGGAGGATGGTGCACACCTCGACGCTGTACCTCATCGAGCAGCAGATCGCGCTCGCCGAGCGGATCGCCGAGCTGGCGCCGATCCCCGACGCGAAGGTCTTCTTCGTGAACTCCGGGACCGAGGCGAACGACGCCGCGCTCATGCTCGCCACCCAGTATCGACGCTCCAACCAGGTGCTGGCCCTGCGCAACAGCTACCACGGGCGGTCCCACTCGGCGGTGTCGATCACCGGGAACCGCTCCTGGTCACCGACGAGCTTCGCCCCCTTCCAGGTCTCCTACGTCCACGGCGGGTATCGACTGCGCAGCCCGTTCGGACACCTACCCGACGACGAGTTCGTCGCCGCCTGCGTCGGCGACCTGCGTGACGTGCTCGCCATCGCCACCGCCGGAGACGTGGCGTGCATGATCGCCGAGCCCATCCAGGGGGTCGGCGGATTCGTGGTCCCGCCGGACGGGTTCTTCCGGGCCATGAAGGAGGTCCTCGACGAGCACGACATCCTCTTCGTCTCCGACGAGGTGCAGACGGGATGGGGGCGGACCGGCGAGCACTTCTGGGGGATCGAGGCCCACGGGGTGACCCCGGACATCATGACCTTCGCCAAGGGCCTCGGCAACGGGCTCGCCATCGGCGGGGTCGTCGCCCGGGCGGAGATCATGGACGCGCTCCCGGCGAACTCGATCAGCACCTTCGGCGGCAATCCGCTGTCGACCGCGGCGGCGCTCGCCAATCTCGAGTACCTGATCGAACACGACCTCCAGACGAACGCGCTCAAGGTCGGGCAGCACCTCAAGGCCCGCATCGACGACATCGCCGAGCGCAGCGAGATCATCGGCGAGGTGCGCGGCAAGGGCTTGATGATCGGGGTCGAGCTCGTCCATCCCGGTGGCAAGGATCCCCATCCCAAGGCGGCGGCGGCGATCATGGAGGCGGCTCGAGCCGACGGTCTCCTGCTGGGCAAGGGTGGCCTGTACGGCAACGTCCTGCGCGTCGCCCCGCCGCTGACCCTGACGGAAGCGGAAGCCGACGAGGGCTCCGAGATCCTCGGCCGTGCCGTTGCCGCGGCCGAGACGAGCTGAGGAGGAACGATGCGAACGCTCATCACAGGTGGCACCGTCGTCACCGCGACCGAGACGATGCGCGCCGACGTGCTCGTCGAGGGAGAGAAGGTCGTGGCCATCTTCGGTGACGGCGCCGGGATGGACGCGGCCTCCGCCGACAAGGTCGTCGATGCCACGGGGAAGTACGTGATGCCCGGCGGCATCGACGTCCACACCCACATGGAGCTCCCGTTCGGCGGGACCTTCGCGGCCGACACGTTCGAGACGGGGACGCGGGCCGCGGCCTGGGGTGGCACCACCACGATCGTCGACTTCGCCGTGCAGACGAAGGGCGAGAGCCTCATGGCGGGGTGGGAGGCGTGGATGCAGAAGGCCGAGGGCAACTGCGCCATCGACTACGGCTTCCACCTCATCGTGGGCGACGTCAACGACCAGTCCCTCAAGGAGATGGACGTGGCGGTGGGGGAGGGGGTCACCTCCTTCAAGATGTTCATGGCGTACCCGGGGGTGTTCTACTCCACCGACGGGGAGATCCTCCGCGCCATGCAACGGGCGGCCGAGAACGGATCGACGATCATGATGCACGCCGAGAACGGCATCGCCATCGACGTGCTCGTGGCGCAGGCCCTGGCTCGGGGCGAGACCGACCCGATCCACCACGGCCTCACCCGCCCGCCGAGCCTCGAGGGGGAGGCGACTCACCGTGCCATCGTCCTGGCGGACGTCGCCGGCGGCACCCCCCTCTACATCGTCCACCTCTCGGCCACGGAGGCCCTCGAGGAGGTGACGATCGCCCGCGACGAGGGTCGGAACGTGTTCGCCGAGACCTGTCCGCAGTACCTGTTCCTCGGCCTCTCCGATCTCGGCAACGGCTTCGAGGGGGCGAAGTTCGTCTGCTCGCCGCCACTGCGGTCACGTGACGAGGAGCACCAGGAGAGCCTGTGGCGGGGTCTCGCCACGAACGACCTGCAGGCGGTGTCGACCGACCACTGCCCGTTCTGTTGGGGCGATCACCCCACCTTCGGCACCCAGAAGCAGCTCGGCCAGGGCGACTTCTCGAAGATCCCCAACGGCCTCCCCGGCGTGGAGAACCGGATGGAGCTCATCTATCACGGCGGAGTCAACGGGGGCCGCATCGGCCTCAACCGCTTCGTGGAGGTGTGCGCCACGACACCGGCGAAGATGTTCGGTCTCTACCCGCAGAAGGGGACGATCGCCATCGGGTCCGACGCCGACATCGTGGTGTTCGATCCCGAGGCGACCCACACCATCTCGGCGAAGACGCATCACATGTGGGTCGACTACTCCTGCTACGAGGGGCTGGAGGTGACCGGGAAGGTCGAGACGGTCCTCTCGCGGGGCAAGACGATCATCGAGGACGGCGAGTACCGGGGTCGGAAAGGCGACGGCCGGTACCTCAAGCGGGGCACGAACCAGTACCTCATCTGAGCCGGCGGGGACCCCGGGATCCACGATCCCGGGGTCCTGCGTTTCCCCGAGGGGAAGCCCACCGGGAGCCGCGAGCGAGAAGGAGAGAAGGTCATGGACTTCGGCGTCGTCTACCAGACGGATCCCCCGGCGCGACGGGTCGTGGAGCTGGCCCACCGGGCGGAGGGGCTCGGCTTCTCCCACGCCTGGACGTTCGACTCCCACGTCCTGTGGGAGGAGCCGTTCGTCATCTACTCGCGGATCCTCGAGGCGACCGAGCGCATGGTCGTCGGCCCCCTGGTGACGAATCCCGGGACCCGGGACTGGACCGTCATCGCATCCCTGTTCGCCACCCTGGACGAGATGTCGGGAGGGCGGACGATCTGCGGCATCGGGAGGGGTGACTCGGCGCTGCGCGTCATCGGGAGGAAGCCCACCCGTCTGGCGACGATGGAGGCGGCGATGGACGTCATCAAGCGCCTCGTCGCCGGGGAGGAGGTGGAGTACGGCGGCACCCCGGTGCGTATCCCCTGGGTGGGCGAGGGCTGGGACCTGCCGATGTGGGCCGCGGGGTACGGACCCAAGGCGCTCGATCTCGTCGGACGGAAGGCGGACGGCTTCGTGCTCCAGCTCGCCGATCCACAGATCCTCGCCTGGACGCGGGGTACGGTGCGGGCGGCCGCGGCCGCCGCGGGCCGGGATCCCGACGAGGTCACGATCGCGGTGGTCGCCCCGGCGTACGTCGGGGAGGATCGGGCGCACCAGCGCGACCAGCTCCGGTGGTTCGGGGGGATGGTCGGGAACCACGTCGCGGACCTCGTGGAGCGCTACGGCAAGGAGGGCCCCATCCCGAGGGCGCTCACCGAGTACATCGAGGCCCGCAAGGGGTACGACTACTCGCACCACGGGAAGGCCGACAACCCCTCGACGGAGTTCGTTCCCGACGAGATCGTCGACCGCTTCTGCATCCTCGGGACGGTCGCCGATCACGTGGCGAAGCTCGAGGAGCTGCGTGCGGTGGGCGCCGACCACGTGAGCCTCTACCTCATGCACGACCAGGTGGAGGCCACCATGGAGGCGTACGGAGAACGGATCATCCCTGCACTCTCCGGGTGACGGCGTGATCCGCGTCCGGGTCCCCCGCCGTCGCGGCAGGTCGCCGGCGGACACGATGCCGCGTCGGCCGCGGCCATAATGCCGTCGGGGACCCGCCCCCAACGGGAGGTCGGATGAGAGCGATCGTGGTCGGTGCCGGGGGGGCGACGCGCCAGCTCCTCCACCGTCTCGGGGAGGGGTGGGACGTCGTGGTGGTGGACGTCGACGCCGACCAGCTCGCTCGTCTCGCCACCATCCGCGACGTCGAGACGCACCTCGGCGACGGCTCGAGCCTCCTCGTCCTCCGGCGCTGCGGGCTCGCCGAGGCCGACGCCCTCATCGCCGCCACCGACGACGACGACGTCAACCTCGAGGCCGTGCGGATGGCCCGTGACGCCGGATTGCTGCGGGTCCTCGCGGTCGTGGACGAGGCGGAGCGTCGCGGGGAGTTCCATGCGCTCGGCGTGGACGTCGTCGCCCCGGACGCCCTCGCGGCCCGTTTCGTCGAGGTGCACCTCGAGCCGCGGCGTGTCGCCTCCACGGCGTTCGCCGGTGGCAAGGCGGAAGCCATCGAGTTCACCGTCTCCCCGGACTCGACGGTACGGGGCAGGGCGCTTCGGGAGCTCCACTCCGAGACGTGGATCGTGGCCGCCGTCCTCCGGGACGGCGAGCTCATCGTTCCTCACGGAACCACCCGGCTCGAGGCGGGTGATCAGGTCACCGTCGTCGGCGCGGCCGCGGACTTCGCCTCCATCGTTCGCACCTTCACCGCGGGCGAGGCGCGCTTCCCGCTGAACTTCGGACGCAAGGTGGCGGTGGTGGTGGACACGGCCGGGGACCTGGAGGGTCCGCTGGCGGCGGCCATCGCCCTCGTGCGGGGCTCTCAGGCGGAGGAGCTCCTCGTGGTCCATCGCGACCCGGCCATCGAACGCGACGTCGCCCGAGCCGAGGAGGTCGCCGGTCTCCTGGAGCGGCTCGGCGAGCGCGCCGAGGGCGTCGAGCTCGACCTCGCCCCGGTCGACGGTCCACCCGTCGCCGCCCTCCGCGAGCGGTGCGCCTCGGAGAGCATCGGCGTCGTGGTTCTCCCGAGACCGGGAGGTCGGGGTCTCCTCGGTCGGCTGCGTTGGGCGCGAGCCCTCGAGCGTTTCGGACCGCTCGGCCGTCCCCTCCTGTTCGCCGGGGCGCCGGTCCCGGGGACGAAGATCGTCGTGCCGGCACGCCGGACCCCCGCCGGGGAGGCGGCCGGGCGGGCGGGGATCGACCTGGCACGCAGCTCGGGTGCGGCCCTCGTCGGGGTCGCCGTCGTGTCCCCCGCGTTCGTGGGTCGTGACGACCTCGACGAGGCGCGCCGGGCCGCGGCGTGGCTCCGGGAGGAGGCGGCCGTCCAGGGCGTGGCGGTGCGGCGACACGTGCGGCGGGGGAACCCGGTACGGGTGCTCGTGGAGGAGGCGGCCGATGCGAGCCTGCTCGTGCTCGGCATGCCCGAGCCCCAGGGCGGCCGGCCGCGGCTCGGCATCACCGGCCAGGTCCTCCGTCGGGTCCGCGGTCCCGTGCTCCTCGTCCCTCCCGCGACGTGACGATCCTCGGCGCCTCCGTCGGGGCCGATCCCGGTGTCCTCCCGGGAGCGGCCGTTTTCTTCGCGATCGGGCTCGGCGCCTTCTTCCTGCCGCTCGCGGCGCGTCGCCTCCGCGTCCCCGCGGTCGTCCTCGAGATCGTCTTCGGGGTCGTCATCGGCCCCTCGGTCCTCGGGATCGTGGGGGAGCACACGCGGGCGGAGAGCTTCGTGTTCCTCCTCGCCGAGTTGGGTCTCCTCCTGCTCATGTTCCTCGCCGGGTTCGAGATCGACTTCTCCCGTCTGGAACGGGAGGGCGTGCGACCGATCCTGTGGGGTCTCGCCGCGTACGTGCTCGTGGTGGTGGCGGCGTGGTTCGGGCTGGGGCTCCTCCCCCTCGTCTCGCTTCGGCAACACGTCTTCCTGACGCTCCTCGTCTCGGCGGCGTCCCTCGGGATCATCGTCCCGGCACTCCGGGCGGCGGGCCGGGTGCACACCCGGCAGGGTCAGCTCACCCTCGTCATCGGGGTCCTCGCCGAGTTCCTCTCCGCGGCGGGAATCGTCCTCTTCGGCGTGTTCGTGGAGCGCGGCCTCGGCTGGGAGCTCCTCGCCATCCCCGGTTTCGTGCTCATCGGCGCGGTGGTCCTCGTGGCGATGCGACGCATCGCGTGGTGGTATCCGGAGTGGGCCGAGCGGCTCTTCGAACGACACGATCCCGACGAGCTGGGCATTCGGGCCGGGCTGGCGCTCCTCTTCGTCTTCGTGGGCCTCGCCCTCGCCTTCGGGATCGACTCCATCCTCGGAGCCTTCCTCGCCGGGGCCATGTTCGCCTTCGTCTTCCGGGACACGGGAGAGCTCGAAGCGCGGCTCGGCGGCCTCTCCTACGGGTTCTTCATCCCGGTGTTCTTCATCAGCGTCGGGGTGCGATTCCCGGTGGCCGACCTCGGATCGTGGGCGGTCCTCGGTATCGCCGGCGGGATCATCGCGGTGGCGGTCGCCGCCAAGGTCGTCGTGGTCCCGATCCTCGTCTGGCGCGGCCTGGGATTCCGAGAGGCCCTCGGCAGCGTCGCGCTGCTCGCCGGACAGCTCTCGGTGGTGATCGCCCTCGCCGAGTTCGGTCTCCAGCTCGGGGTGATCGACGAGACGCTCGCCGCCGCCGCGGTGCTCCTCGTGGCCGTCACCGCCGTGGGGGCACCGGTGGCGTTCCGGCTGCTCTCCCCTCCACCGGGGGAGGCAGTCGGCGGGAGGAGCGCCTCGCGCTGACCGGCTCAGCGTCGGGGCAGGCCGGCGAGGCCGGCGCGGGGGGACGTCGTGCCGACCCGGTCCGCCACGAGGCTGATCCCCACCACGGCCAGGGCGCCGACGAGCGCGGCGCCGACGACCGGGAGCAGGGCGCCCTCGGGCCTCCCCAGGGCCGTGGAGTCCACGCCGCCCGGCCACGGCCAGAGGACCCTCATGGAGCCCACCATGAGGCCGATGAGGGCGGCCATGACCGAGTCGTAGTGGGTCTCGAGCGCCCAGTGGAGGAGCTGGGAGAAGAGCGCGAGGCCGACGACGGCTCCGAGGAGGAAGACGCCGAGGGTGAGGGCGTCCCGGTCGGTGACGGCACCGAGGACGGGTCCGTACATGCCGAGGATGACGAGGAGGAAGGAGCCGCTGATGCCGGGGAGGATCATGGCGCAGATCGCCACGGCCCCGGCCAGGAAGAAGGTCCAGCCGGCGGGGTGGGCGAGCTGCCCCACCCGGTCGGGGGAGGTGCCCGGACGGAGCCCGAGGAGGAGGAACATCCCCGCGGCCACGGCGAGGAGGATGAGGATCCTCGCCGGGTCCCTGCGGAGGAGGAGGCGCCACGCCAGCGCGATCGACCCGAGCACGAGGCCGAGGAAGAGGGCCGCCATCTCCACGGGGTGCGACCGCAGTTGGGACTCGATGAGGCGGGAGAGAACGAGCACCGCCAGACCGATGCCTCCGAGAAGGGGGAGCAGGAACGTCCACTCGACCTCGCCGAGGCGCGCCCAGCCGGCACGGACGTCGAGTCGGGCGAAGCCGCCGAGGGCGGCACTCCCTCGCTGGATCGCGGCGACGAGCCGGCGGTAGATCCCCAGCACGAGGGCGATGGTGCCTCCGGAGACGCCGGGGACGAGGTCCGCCGCGCCCATGAAGAAGCCGCGGACGACCGTCAGAGGGACCTCTCGGAGCATGGCGGGGAGTGTAGGGCGCCGTCCCTCGTCGGGGTGGCTACGGTGATCACGGTGAGAGGCACGACGTGCGCGCGGTGATCCAACGGGTGGCTCGGGCGAAGGTGACCGTCGCCGACGAGGTCGTCGGGGCGATCGGTCCCGGCCTCCTCGTCCTCCTCGGCGTCGCCCGGCACGACGGTCCCGACGACGCCCGGATCGTCGCCGACAAGATCGCCTCCCTGCGCATCTTCCCAGACGCCGCGGGGCGGATGAACCGCAGCGTCGTCGACGTCGGGGGTGCGGTGCTCCTCGTCAGCCAGTTCACCCTCCTCGCCGAGGTGGATCGGGGGAGGAGGCCGTCGTTCTCGGGCGCGGCGCCCCCCGACGTCGCCCGGCCGCTCGTCGCCGCGGTGGGAGCCCGCCTCGCCGCGGCGGGGGTACCCGTGGCCGAGGGCCGCTTCGGCGCACGCATGAGCGTGGAGCTCGTCAACGAGGGACCGGTGACCATCGTGCTGGACGTGGTCGCCGGGAGGGTGTGCTGAGGCGCGGCGTCCCGTCACCGTCCGGCGAGGAACTCGCGACCCGCGCTGCAGAGGTGCAGGAAGTCGCAGTGACGACACGCCGGTGACGGCGTCGGGGTCGCGTCGCGCCCGCGCACCCTCTCCAGCAGTTCCCCGATGCGACGACGGGCGGCGGCGAGCCGGTCCGGATCCGCGGGTCGCGACTCCGTCACGGGCTCGCTCCCGAAGGACGCGAAGGTGAGCGTGATCTCCTCGGGGGGTCCCGGGCTCAGCACGCCCTCCGCCGCGGCGAGCGCGTACGCCTCGAGCTGGATCCAGCGGTTCTCGTCGTGGCTCCGACGGCCCGACTTGAAGTCCACGATCTCCCAGTGGTTCGGTACGGGCGCGTAGACGGCGTCGATCCGCCCGCGGACCCGGCCCGGCCCGATCCGGAGGTCGACGGGAGCCTCGACGTGGAGGGGACGAACCCGGGCGAATCGCGACGCGAGGAAACGGCCCCACGGGTCGGCGCCGGAGGACGGACCGGCTCCGGTGGCCGTCGCCGCGGGGGGACCGTCGTCCGGAGACGGCACGCCGCGGTGGTACCGCTCGATGCGACGATGGAGACGGCGCCCGCGACGGCGCGCCGCCGAGGGACGGCGCGGGAGGCGCTCGACCTCGGCCCAGTGGAACCTCCGCGCGCAGCCGGCGAGCAGGACGAGGCCCGTGACCGTGACGTCGGGGGCGGGAGGAGCCGGATCCCGCACCGGGGCGGCGAGCGCGACGATCTCGCCGCGGAGGCGCTCGGCGCGGGCACGGGCCGGTCGCTCAGCCCCGTCTGACGCCGCCGTCGGCGCACTCGGGGGCGACGCCGACGGCCGCCGCGGGGCCGACGAGGCCTGCAACGGCCTCGACGAC
>CAZPAV010000050.1:0-18339 GCA_964584755.1 uncultured Acidimicrobiaceae bacterium | reverse complement strand
GGCCCGGGCCGAGATCGGGCGGCTCACGGTGACCCGGGTCGCGGTGGACCTTCGGGCGCAGGTGGCACAAGTGCTCGAGAGCCGGGTCACCGAACCTGGGATGAGCGTCGAGATCACCGCCGCGCCGGTCTACGCCTGGGGCGACCCCGCGCGCATCCGCCAGATCATCCGCAACCTGATCACCAACGTGATCCGCCACGGGGGCGACCGCTGCTGGATCCGGATCTCCGCGGGCCCCGCCGGGGCGAGCCTCATCGTGCGCGACAACGGGCCCGGTGTCCCCGACGTCGACGCCGAGGCGATCTTCGACCCGTACCGCACCGCGGGACGGAAAGCGACTCAGCCCGGATCGGTCGGTCTCGGCCTGAGCCTCTCACGCCGACTCGGACGGCTCATGGGTGGTGACCTCACCTACCGACGGGAGGGCGGGCACACCGTCTTCGAGCTCTCCCTGCCCCTCGTCGAGGACACCGTCACACCAGCACCTCGCACCACCCGAGGCGACACCGCGGACGACCCTAGGCACGGAGGCGCCTGACCGCAGCGCTACCGTGGCGTCATGGAACGCACGATCTTCGCGCCGGAGCACGACCTCTTCCGAGAGAGTGTGCGGCACTTCATAGAGACGCAGATCCTCCCCCATCACACCCGTTGGGAGGCGGCCGGGAAGGTGGACAAGGCCATGTTCCGCGCCGCGGGCGCGGCCGGGCTCCTCGGCATGGCGGTTCCCGACGAGCTCGGCGGCGGCGGCGTGGACGACTTCCGCTACAACGTGGTCGTCACCGAGGAGGTGAGCCGGAGCGGAGCCGCGGCGTCGGGGATGTGCATCACGCTGCACAACGACGTGTGCCTTCCCTACTTCCTCCGCTACTGCGACCCGGAGCAGCGGCGCCGCTGGCTTCCCGGGATCGCCGACGGCTCCCTCATGACCGCCATCGCCATGACCGAACCCGGAACCGGCTCCGACCTCGCCGGGATCCGCACCAGGGCGGTCCGGGACGGGGACGTCTACGTCGTCGACGGCGCCAAGACCTTCATCACGAACGGCATCAACGCCGATCTCGTGATCGTCGTCGCACGCACCGGTGAGGACCCTCACGGCGGCCTCACCCTCCTCGTCGTCGAGGACGGCATGCCGGGGTTCTCCCGGGGACGCAATCTCGAGAAGATGGGGCTCCACGCCCAGGACACGGCCGAGCTCTTCTTCGACTCGGTGCGTGTGCCGGTGGCCAACCGCCTCGGCGAGGAGGGCATGGGCTTCGCCCAACTCGTGGCCAACCTCCCCCAGGAGCGGCTCTCCCTGGCGGTGGGTGCGGTCGCCGCCGCCGAGGCCGCCTTCGACCTCACCCTCGCCTACGCCAAGGAGCGCCGCGCCTTCGGGCGACCCATCGGCTCCTTTCAACACAGCCGCTTCGTCCTCGCCGAGATGCGCACCGAGATCGACATCGCCCGGGTGTTCATCGATCGCCTCGTCATGGAGCACGTCGCCGGCCGGCTCGCCATCGAGCAGGCCGCCGAGGCGAAGTGGTGGACGACCGAGCTCCTCGACCGGGTGGTGGACCACGGCGTCCAGCTCCACGGCGGGTACGGCTACATGCTGGAGTACCCCATCGCCCGCGCCTACCTGGACGCCAGGGTGCAGCGCATCTTCGGCGGCACGAACGAGATCATGAAGGAGATCATCGGCCGCGGCCTCGGGGTCTGAGCCTCAGGTGAACGCCGAGATGCCGGTGATCGCCTCGCCGAGGACGAGGGTGTGCACCTCGTTCGTCCCCTCGTAGGTGTAGACCGACTCGAGGTTGTTCATGTGCCGGATGACCGGATACTCCAGCGTGATCCCGTTCGCCCCGAGGATGGAACGGGCCTCCCGGGCGACGCCGAGCGCCATCCGCACGTTGTCGAGCTTGCCGAAGCTCACCTGCTCCGCGGTGAGGGTCCCCTCGTCACGGCGCCGCCCCAGGTGGAGCGCCACGAGCATGCTGCGGTTGATCGCCACGAGCATCTCGACGAGCTTGCGCTGGGTGAGCTGGAAGGAGGCGATCGGTCGCCCGAACTGGACCCGGTCCTTGGCGTACTCGAGCGCGGCCTCGTAGCAGGCCCGTGCCGCGCCGACCGCACCGAAGAGGATGCCGAAGCGCGCCTCGTTCAGGCACGACAGGGGGCCCTTGAGTCCGGCGACCCCCGGCAGGACGGCCTCGCCGGGCAGGCGCACGTCGTCGAGCACGAGCTCCGAAGTCACCGAGGCGCGCAGCGAGAGCTTCCGGTGGATGGTGTTGGCGGTGAAGCCGGGGGTGTCGGTGGGAACGACGAAGCCCCGGATCCCCTCCTCGGTGCGCGCCCACACCACGGCCACGTCGGCGATGCTCCCGTTCGTGATCCACATCTTCGTGCCGTTCAGGACCCAGTCGTCCCCGTCGCGACGGGCGCTCGTCCGCATCGATCCCGGATCGCTGCCCGAGTCGGGCTCGGTCAACCCGAAGCAGCCGATCGCCTCTCCGGCGGCCATGCGGGGCAGCCACTCCTGCTTCTGGTCCTCCGAGCCGAACGCCCAGATGGGGAACATGGCCAGGGACCCCTGGACCGAGACGAAGCTCCGCACGCCGCTGTCCCCGTACTCGAGCTCGGTGCAGGCCAGGCCGTAGGAGACGGCGTTCGTCCCCGCACAACCGTACCCCTCGAGGTGCATGCCGAAGAGACCCAGCGCGCCCATCTCCTTGGCCAGCTCACGGGGGAAGGTCCCCGCCTCGAACCACTCGGCGACGTCGGGGAGGACGCGGTCGGCGACGAAACGCCGCACGGTGTCACGCAGGAGACGCTCCTCGTCACTCAGCAGGGCATCGATCCCGAGGAAGTCCTGAGGATCGGGGGTTCCGGGTCGAATCGGCTCATGCATACTCACAGCCTACCCGAAGGGGATCGGACCTCTTCCGGCCGCGACGCGCCACCCCGCCCCAGACGAGACCCTCCATGAACGACCAGCTTCGTCGGTGGATGGTCGTCGGACCCCACGCGGCGAGGGCCGCCCGGTGCCGCGGTCCCGGGTACCCCTTGTTCGCCTCGAAGGCGTAGGCGGGGAACTCCTCGGCGAGCGCCCGCATGAGACGGTCCCGGGTGACCTTGGCGAGGATCGACGCGGCGGCGATCCCCAGACTCGTCTCGTCGCCACCGACGAGAGGAACGGCGCGGGCCGACCCGACGAAGTCCCAGGGACCGTCGAGGAGGATCCCGTCGGCGGCCACCCCGAGAGCGGCGAGCGCCCGTCGGGCGGCGAGGCGCTGCGCGGCCGACATCCCCAGCGCGTCGCACTCCTCGGGGGAGGCGTGGCCCACCGCCCAGCCGGCGCACCACGCGGCCACACGGGGAAAGAGCGCCTCCCGTTCGCCCTCGGTGAGCAGCTTCGAGTCGCGCACCTTGTAGATCCGACCCTCCCGCGGCACGACGACGGCCCCCACGGTGAGCGGACCCGCCCACGCTCCCCTCCCCACCTCGTCCATGGCCACCACGACGTCCGCGCCCGCCGCCCACAGCTCACGCTCGGCGGCGAGGCCGGGGGCTCGGCCGCGGAGTGAGGGCCGGAGCGGGCGTCGGCGGGCCACGGCGGAACCCCGCCGCTCAGTTGAGGCGGGGATCGTCGGGGTACCCCGCGAAGAGGGCCAGGCGTCCTCCCTGCCGGCGCAGCACCTCCCGCCACAGGATGTCGGGGGTCGCCGAGAAGGCGTCCGCGGCCCACGCGTCGAGCACGAACCAGGATCCCGTGGTGAGCTCGAGCTCGAGCTGCCCCGGCGCCCACCCGGAGTAGCCGGAGAAGATGCGGAGCCGGTCCACACCGGGGACGCGGTCCGGCTCCTCTCCCACGTCGATCATGCCGAGGCCGCCGAGGACCGGGTGCCACCGCTCGTCCGGCGCCACCGCCGGGCGCCACGCCAGCCCGAGGGCCATCTCCCGCTGCACCGGTCCGCCGAAGAAGACCTGCCGGGGGGGATCGAGGAACGGGGCCCACTGCGGGAGGAACTCCTCTGCGGGCGCCGCCAGGGGGCGGTTCACCACGAGACCCAAGGCTCCGCCCTCGCCGTGCTCGAGGAGGAGGACGACGGTCCGGCGGAAGTTCGGATCGACGAGCGTCGGGCTGGCCACGAGGAGACGGCCGGCGAGTGACGGCGCCGCGGCCGGGCCCCGGTCCTCCGGCTCCGGCCGCGGCCTCTCCACGCGTCGTACCCCCTCAGGCCCGGGCCTGCTCACGATCGGGAACGAGGGTCGCACCCGAGAGGATCGACACGTGCCCGTCCTCCCAACGGACCTCCACGGTGTCGCCCTCCACCCGCTCGACGACGCCGCGTCGGGGCGGGATCCCGACCTGCTTGGTGAGGGTCCGGACTCGCATGCCTTTGCGCACGCTCATGGCACCTCCCTTGGTCGTCTCCTCCGAATGGTACGCGACCGGCGAGGTGATCGCGTCGGGGCTCAGCCCCGCAGGTGGGAGAGGACGGCGAGGAGGAGCGAGAGAAGCACGCTGACGACGATCATCGACGTGAACGGCACGAAGAGGAACCCTTCGTCGCTCTCGATCCTCACGTCACCCGGCAGATGACCGAACCAGCCGACGAGCCACGGCGCGAACCGCAGGACGATCCCCACCACGACGAGGACCGCTCCCACCGTCATGGCGAGCGTCCCGAGCTCCCGCATCGACGCTCCTCTCGTCGCGGCGTCTCCGTTCCCGTCTCCGCCCCGTCAGGCTAGGTTTCGGAGGCGCTCATCGGGGACGACGCGGTGCATCAGGTCACGGACGGGAATCGCGATCGGCGACAGGGTCGGTCTCCCCTGCTCGCGGCGCTCGCCTCCGCCCTCCTCCCGGGTACGGGTCAGTGGCTTCGTGGCCGTCGCGGGCGCGGCGCCGCCTTCCTGGCGCCGCTCCTCGTCGCCGGGGTCGTCGCCGTCGCCGTGCTGCGACGTGGCCCGCTCGCGCTGGCGATCCTGGCGGTCCAACCGGCCGTCCTCCGCGGCCTGCTGTTGGCAGACGGGCTCCTCCTCCTCTGGCGCCTCCTCGCCGCGGTGGACGCCTACCGCCTGCCTCCGCGCCGCCGAGAGTCGCCCACGACGTGGCGAGCCCTCGCCGTGCTCGGCGCCGCCGTCCTCGTTCTGCTCCCCCACCTCCTCGTCGGCAGCTACCTCGTCCGGGGCATCGACCTGCTCGAGACGGTGTTCGTCACGACCACGACGGTCGTCGCCGCACCGACCCCGCCGTCCTCCAGCGTCCCGCCGGCCGTGGAACCGGTGTCCGTGCCCCCCGTGACGGCGGCGCCCGCACCTCCGCACCGGAACCTCCTGTTCCGTCCCGGCGTCGGTGATCCGGCGGCCGTGGCCGTGTTCCCCGACATCGTCGCCCCGCCACCTCCCGAAGCCCCCTTCCTCCCCTTCGCCGAACGGGTCGATCCCCATCGCCTCACCGTCCTCCTCGTCGGCGGCGACCGGGGGCCGGGGCGTCGCGGGCTGCGGACCGACACGATGATCGTGGCCACGCTCGACGTCGACACCGGTGAGGCCGCCCTCTTCGGCATTCCCCGGAACTTCAAGATGGTGCCGCTCCCGCGGTCCCTCCGGCGCTCCTTCCTCGATCTCGAGCGCCGCACCCGCGAGGATCTCCAGATCGACGCCGACGGCGACGGCTACCCCGACTGGTGGCAGGACCTCGACGGGGACGGCGTCCCGGAGGAGCCGCCGCTCGTCTCCTGCGGTTGCTTCCCCGAGATGCTCAACCGGGTCCATCAGGAGACCGAGACGTGGCACCGCCGCTTCCCGGACGCCCCCGACCCCGGCCTGGAGGCGCTCCGTCGGGTCGTCCAACACCTCCTCGACCTCCACATCGACTACGCCGTCATGGTGGACATGGCCGGCTTCGTCCGGGCCATCGACGCCATCGGCGGCGTCGACGTGCTCGTCACCGACCCCCTGCACGTCGCGGTGTCCGCGCCCTGGGAGGGCGCGCCGAAGGCCCGGGTGAGCGTCGAGCCCGGGGTACGCCATCTCGACGGGCTCGAGGCGCTCGCCTACGTCCGGTGGCGGCGGGGCCAGTCCGACTACGTCCGCATGAGGCGCCAGCGCTGCCTCGTGCGGGCCGCCGCCGCGCAGGCGGATCCCTTCACCCTCCTGCGCAACTTCCCCCGCCTCGCCACGGTCGTGGAGGAGTCGGTCGTGACCGACCTCCCCCTCACCTTCCTCCCCGAGCTCCTGCGCATCCTCGGTCGCGTCGACTTCGACCACATCGCCACGGTCGGCTTCGTTCCCCCCACCTACATCTCGGGCCGCACCCCCGGTCGCTACCCCATCCCGAACGTCTCCCGCATCCGTGCCAAGGTCCGGAGCGTGCTCGCCGAGGGCGCCGCGGCCCAGGGTCGGGACGGCACGAGCGAGTGCGGCCGCTGACCCGTCGCACATCCCCGGGGCGGGGTGTAGGTTCGGGAGGGTGAACGTGAGACGGGCGAGCCGGGCCGACCTGCCCGAGATCGAACGGATCGCGGAGCAGGCATGTGTCGAGGCGTTCGCCGACAGCCTGCCTCCCGCCCTGGCCCGGGCGGAGGCCCACCGCCGCTACCGCCGAACCCTCCTCACCGAGAAGCTCGTCGCCGACCTGCTCTACGTGGGAGTCGATGCCGCCGGGCGCCTCGACGCCGCCGCCTTCCTCCTCCCCCACGCCGACCACGTCGAGCTCGTCACGCTCCTCGCTCCGGCACATCCGGCCCGGGACGCCACCGCCGCCCCCTTCGTGGAGGTGTTCGCCGCGCGCGGCTGGCGCCCGCCGTTCGCCGCGGAGGCCGTCCTCGGCAACTTCCCCCACGAGACGTTCCTCGAACGCGCCGGCTTCGTGCCCGGGGAGGTCCTCACCGAGGAGATCGCGGGGTACCCGGTGATCCGGCGACGTTGGTGGCTCGCCGATGCGCAGCGACGGTAGCCTGGACCGGCATGGACGTCACCGCCCTGCGCGCCTTGCCCAAGGCCCTCCTCCACGACCACCTCGACGGAGGGCTTCGGCCGGAGACCCTCCTCGAGCTCGCCGACGACGGCGGGTACGGGGAGCTCCCCGCCGGTGATCCCGCGGCTCTGGCCGCGTGGTTCCATCAGGGTCGCTCCGGATCCTTGGAGCGGTATCTCGAGGCCTTCCGACACACGACCGCCGTCATGCAGACACCCGACGCCCTGCGGCGCGTGGCGTACGAGGCGGGCCTGGATCTCGCCGCCGACGGCGTCGTCTACGCGGAGCTCCGCTTCGGTCCGAGTCTCCACCTCCGTGGCGGCCTGTCGCGGGAGGACGTCATTGAAGCGGTTCTGGACGGTCTCTCCGCCGCCTCCCGTGACGGGTCGATCGCCCTGTACGCCATCGCCACCGCGCTGCGGCACGAGAGCGACTCGGACCTCGTGGCCCGGGCCGCCATCCCGTTCCTCGACGCGGGGCTCGTGGCGTTCGACCTGGCCGGTCCGGAGGCCGGCTTCCCGCCGGACGATCACCTCCCCGCGCTGCGCCGGGCTCGCGAGGCGGGGTTGGGGATCACGATCCACGCCGGCGAGGGCGACGGAGCCCACTCCGTCTGGCGTGCCCTCGCTCGCGGCGGCGCGCAACGTCTCGGTCACGGCGTCCGGGTCGCCGAGGACACCACGGTGCGGGAGGGGAGGATCGTCGCCCTCGGGGCCTTGGCCCGTCGGGTCCGCGACCATCGTGTTCCCCTGGAGGTGGCCATCACGTCGAACCTCCACACGGGTGTCGTGTCCGACGTGGCCGCGCATCCCTTCGGGGCCCTCCACGCCGCGGGATTCCGGGTCACCCTCAACACCGACAACCGCCTCATGAGCGGTACGGATCTCACCACCGAGTACGCCCTCGCCGCCGAGACGTTCGCCCTCGAACGGCGTGAGCTCGGGGAGATCACCGTGACCGCGCTCGAGGCCGGGTTCGGCCCGTGGCCGGTGCGGAGACGCCTCATCGACGAGGTGGTTCGGCCCGCCTACGCCTGATGGCGCCAGCGGGCTCCGAGCCAGCGCACCACGTCGTCCAGGACCGCCCCACCTTCGGGTTCGTTGTGGAGCTCGTGGCGCAGGTTCGGGTACACCGTGCGCTCGACACGCGGGGCCGTCTCGAGTGGCGCCGAGGCCGCCGGAGGGACGAGCTCGTCGGCCCCGCCGTGGATGACGAGGGTGGGGACGGGGAGATCCCCGAGCCGCTCCCGGAGACGGGCCTGCTCCCGGAAGAGCGCCCGTCCGAGGCGTGCCGTGGTCTTCGTGACCACGAGCGGATCAGCGAAGTACACCTCACCGACCGCGGGATCCCGCGAGAGCTGATCCCCACGAATGGCGTTGGAGAACCGAAGCCCGGGGGCGAGGCGACCGAACACCTCGGCGGCGATGCGGAGCGCCCCGGGCACCTCCGCGTCGAGCGCCGGCGCGGAGAGCACCGCGGCGTCGGGGACGGGTCGCCGTCCGTCGAGGAGATAGCCGGCGACGATGAGCCCGCCCATGGAGTGGCCGTACGCCGCCCAAGGAAGCGCGAGCGGGACCACCTCCTCTGTGGCGACGAACGCGAGATCGTCGGCGTACCGTGCGAAGGTGGAGACGTCGACGCGCCTCCCGCCGGACCGTCCGTGACCGCGCAGGTCGAAGGCGTACACGGAGAGTCCTCGCGCGGTGAGGCGACGGGCGACGTGGTCGTAGCGGCCCGAGTGCTCGGCGATGCCGTGGACGACGAGGACGGCTCCCCACGGGTCGGGGGCCGGCCAGCGGCGGGTGAACAGGGGCGTGCCGTCCCTGGCGGTGAGGGTCGCGGTCGCGTCGTCCATGGTGTCCTCTCCTTCCGCCGCGGCAGATGGCACGGCGACGATACCGGGATCGCGGTCGGTCAGCGATCGACGAACGGCGGCGTCACGCGGTGCGCCTCGACCCAGCGGCCACGGATCTCCACCTCGACGATCGCCGCGTCCGTGGGAGGGGTGAGGTACCCCATGCCGATGCCGCAGCGAAGCACCGGACTGAAGTTCCCGCTCGTCACCCTGCCCGTCGCGGTGCCGGCACGCAGCGGGTAGCCGTGACGGGGGATGGCGCGGCCCTCGGTGCGGAACGCCACGAGCCGCCGGGGAGTGCCCTCCTCGCGCTGCCGGAGAAGCGCGTCCCGTCCCACGAACTCGTGATCCCAGTCGACGACCCAACCGAGACCGGCCTCGAGCGGCGTCGTCGACTCGTCGAGATCCTGACCCCACAGCGGATACCCCATCTCGAGGCGAAGCGTGTCGCGGGCCCCGAGGCCGCAGGGACGGGCGCCGGCCTCGAGAAGCGCCGCGAAGAGCGCCTCACCGTGCTCCGCGGGTACGGCGATCTCCGCCCCCCGCTCCCCCGTGTAGCCGGTGCCGGCGGCCCAGAACGGGCCGCCGGCACCTCGACCGGAGGAGACCCGGAACCGGCCCGGCATCTCGGGGAGGACCGCGGCGGCGGCCGCCGGCGCCGCCGGACCCTGCACCGCCACCAGCACCGTGTCGTCCCGCAGGGGCGTGATCTCGGCGGCGGTGGCCGCGGCACGGAACCGGTCGAGGATCCGATCGAAGTTCGTCCCGTTCGGCAACACCCAGTACTCGTCGGCGGCGAACCGCCAGACGATGATGTCGTCGGTGACGCCGCCGCGGGAGTTGAGCGCCATGGTGTACTGGGCACGGCCGGGAGGGATCTTGGCGACGTCGTTGCAGAGCTGTCCCCGAAGCAGCGCGGTGGCGCCGGGACCGCGAACCCGGAACCGTCCGAGATGCGAGACGTCGAAGACGCCGACTTCCTCGCGCACGGCGAGGTGCTCGGCGACGACACCCTCGTACTGCACGGGCATCGTCCAGCCCCCGAAGTCGGTGAACCGGGCACCGAGGCGTTCGTGGAGCGCGTGAAGCGGCGATGTGGGCACGGCGTGACCTCCAGGGGACGTGGCGCGCAGGCTAGCGATTCCTCCGGGGCGCGCCGTTCGCCTCCGGAGGGGGTCGCGGCGTCAGCCGGTGGCGCGTTCCTCCTCGCCGAGGTTGACGACCGCCGGTGGACCGGGGATTCGCGTCGGTGCCGGCACCGCGATCTCCTCGGGCTCCTCGAGCCCGTACTTGACGAGGAGGTGGAGGTAGTCACGCTGGTAGAAGACCTTGCAGCGGACCTGCGGATACAGCTCCCGCAACCGCCGCACCTTCCGATTCTTCTTCGTGACGAGCTTCTGGTTCATCGTCGTGATCTCGATGTAGAGATCCTCGTCCGGGAGGTAGAAGTCGGGACGGAAGTACTTCGTCGGTTCCCCGTCCTCCCCCCATTCGATGGCGAATGCGCGTGGCTCGTACTCCCAGGGGATGTCGTAGAAGTCGAGGAGCCGAGCGAACTGTCGCTCGCTGGCGTGGGCGAACTCGGTGCGCTCCGCCTGACCGGGTGTGAAGTCGGGTTCCTCGCTCAGCGTGCCCTCACCTCGCCTCGTGTCGCGGGCCCGGTCTCCCCCTCGTGCTCGGGGAAGAGCCGGTGGATCTCCCCCACCAGCTCGTCGTGGACCGGTCCCACCGCGATCCCGAAGACGCCCTGTCCGCGTTGGAAGACGTCGACGACCTCGTCGGGGCTGTGGGCCGCGTAGATGGTCGTTCCGTCGGAGAGGAGCGTGACGTCTCCCAGCGGGTCCTCGCTCGCGAGCTCCTCCCGGAGGATCGTCATGGCCTGGCGGATCTTCTTCAGGCTCATCCCGGCGTCGAGGAGGCGTTTCACCACCTTGAGCTGCACGATGTCGGTGAAGGAGTACCGACGCTGACTGCCCGAACCGCTCGCCGGCTGGATGGAGGGGGTGATGAGGCCGGTCCGAGCCCAGTAGTCGAGCTGTCGATACGTGATCCCGACGAGGTTGCAGACCTGGGGCGCTCGGTATCCGTCCATGGTTCGCGGCGCGGTCGTCACGTGAGCCTCCTGTCGTGCCACAGCCTACACCCATGTAATTCCCGAGGGCGAACTACGGGGATGAAACTAGGCTCCCCCGGCGGGAGTTGTCAACAACCGGTGTGGATAACGGCCGCCCGCGGCGGCGCCCTCAGGAGGAGGATCCCGCCTCGAAGTCCTCGGGGGTGACGTCTTCGAGGAACTCGCGGAACTTCTCGATCTCCTCCTCCTGATCCTCGTCGTGGACCTCGACACCCGCCTCCTCGAGGACCGCCGCCTCTGCGTACAGGGCGGCACCGGTGCGTGTGGCGAGGGCGATGGCGTCGGAGGGCCGCGCCGAGACGTGCATCTCCGACCCGGCGTACTCGAGGACGAGATCGGCGTAGAAGGTCCCCTCCCGCAGCTCGGTGATCACCACCCGATCCACGCGAGCCCCGACCGTCTCCAGCAGGGTTCGCATGAGATCGTGCGTCATGGGTCGCTTCGGCTCGACCCCCTCGAGCGCGAGCGCGATCGCCGTCGCCTCGGGCGTTCCGATCCAGATGGGCAGGAACCGGGTGCCGTCGCGCTCCCGCAGCAGGAGGATGGGGGTGTTCGTCGGCAGCTCGATCCGCACCCCGATGAGCTCCAACGGAACCGCTTCGCTCATGTCCGTGAGCCTATCACCGACCCGCCCGCTCTCGCCCGCACCCGGCCGGCTCCGCTCCGGGGAACACCAGCGGCGTGAAGGAGTCCGGGTCGTTGGTGAAGGCCGGGAGGTCCATGACGGCCCAGATGGAGCGGACGTTGCGGTACCGTCCTCGCCAGTCGAGTCCGTACCCGAGGAGAAACTCGTCTCCGACCTCGAATCCTCGGTACTCCACGGGTACGTCGATGATGCGCCGGGGAGCCCGGTCGAGGAGGGCGACGGTACGGATCTCGCGGGCACCCCTCACCGCGACGAGGCGCCGGAGCGTGGCCAGCGTGAGTCCGGTGTCGACGATGTCCTCCACGATGAGCACGTCCCTCCCTTCGAGGGGAACGGAGGTGTCCATGTCGATCGAGACCCGGCCTTCCCGTCCGAATCGGGTCAGGGAGAGGAAATCGATCTCGATGCGGGGAGGGAGATGCCGGACGAGATCGGCGAGGAACGGGATCGAACCCTTGAGGATCCCGATGACGATCGGCTCCCGATCCCCGTACTCGGCCGAGATCGTCACCCCGAGCTGCGCGACCCGCTCCTCGAGGGCGGCGGCCGGGATCACCTCGAGGAACACGTGCTCACCCGCCGTCCTCGGTCCCGCCGGCGCCGCCGAGCGCACCGGGGAGGGTGTCCCGGAGCCACTCGCCGATCCGTCTTCCCTTGGGGAGCTCGGCGATGGCCGACATCCGCCACCGGCCGTCGTCGAGGCGTGGCATGGCGGCCAGTCGCCGGCGACGACCCTCCCCGAGCTCGAGGGCGACCGCGGGGAGGCCGCCGCCTCCCTCCTCGGCGTAGAGGGGTCGCAGGAGCCGATCGGCGACGCCGTAGGTGGCGAATCCCCAGTCGAGGAGCTCTCGGGTGTCGGCGAAGTGATCCTCCGAGCCCATGACGACCGTCATGAGCGTCCGGGGTCCCCGCTCGGCGAGGGCGAGGAGGACCTTCCCCGCCTGGGGCGTGTCGCCCGTCTTCATCCCGACGACGCCCGGGTAGGCGCCGAGCAGCCGGTTCGTGTTGGTGAAGTGTCGGGAGAGGCCCGTCCGATCCGCGGGTGTCTTGACGAGTTTGATGCTCGTGATCCGGCGAATGTCCGGGAAGCGCACCGCGGTCTTCATGAGGGTGATGAGGTCGCTCGCGGTGGTGTAGTGGCCGTCCCGGTCGAGCCCGTTCGGGTTGGCGAAGTGGGTGTCCTGCATCCCGAGCGCGCGGGCCTTGGCGTTCATGAGGGACACGAAACGCTCCACCGAGCCGTCGCCGACGTACCAGGCCAGCGTGAGCGCGGCGTCGTTCCCGGAGCGGACGAGCATGGAGACGAGGAGATCGTTGACGGTGAGCCGCTCCCCCGCCACGAGCCCCGCCTTCGAACCCCGGGTCCTCGTCGCGAACCCGGGCACGGTGACGACCTCGTCGAGCCCCACCTCGTCCAGCACGACGACCGCGGTCATGATCTTCGTCACGGACGCCATGGGGCGCCGATCGTGCGCGTTCCAGCTGGCGAGCACGACGTCCGCGGTGGCGTCGTACACGATCCACTCGGCGGCGCTCACCTGCGGAGGCGGAGGCACCTCCGCGGGGTAGGCGGGAACCGGCCCCCCGACGGGGGCGGCGAGGGCGGCGGCGAGCGCCAGCGGGAGGAGGGAGGAGGAGAGCATCACCGTTCGAGGAGTCGCCGCAGCCTACCGCGCACCAGCGCCTCCTGGACCCGGGTCGCCGCCTGGGAGCAGTCGGCGAGGATCTCCGCGGCGCGGCGCCGATTGTCCGGGTTGCGGTGCCGGAGCAGCGGTGCGGCGAGCTGACCGAGGAGATCCGTCTCCCGGTCGGCGGCGAGCCGGATCGTCCGGAGGTGACGCACCTCGAGCCCACGGTCGAGGAGTCGATGGGCGGCCTTCGCCACGACGAGGTCCTCGTCACGGAAGACCTCGGTCCCGTCGGGGAGCCGTACCGGCTCGAGCAGCCCGTGGGCCACGAGCTCATCGGCCTGGGCGCGGGAGAGGCCGGAGGATCGCATGAGCTCCTCGACGGTGAGCGACACCCCCGAGGCGGCGAAGTACGCCTCCGGCGGCGGCCCCGACTCCGGGGGCACCGGGGACTCCTCGCCGTGCTCCCAGGCGGTGAGTTTCGACTTGATGACCTTCAGGGGCAGGTAGTGGTCGCGCTGCTCACGCAGCACGTACTCGATGCGGCGGATGTCCTCGTCGGTGAAGATCCGATACCCCGACGCGGAGCGTTGTGGCCGGATGAGCCCCTGGCCCTCGAGGAACCGGATCTTCGAGACGGTCAGCTCGGGAAACTCGGATTTGAGGAGGTTGATGACCTCCCCGATCGTGTGGGTCCGCGCCGTCCGGAGATGCGCCTTCCCCATGTGGTCACCCGCTTCCCCGGGCGACCACGAGGTGGAACTTCCCGATGTACACCTCGTCGCTCGGGCCGAGGCCGGCACGCTCGACGCGCACCCCGTTGACGTAGGTGCCGTTCGTCGAGCCGAGGTCCTCGACCATGAGACCCTCGTCGTCCACGTGGAAGCGGGCGTGCCGCCGGGAGACGGTGACGTCTCCGAGGAAGATGTCGGCGTCGGGTCCCCGACCGGCGATCGTGTCGCCGGGGCCGAGCACGTACGTCAGGCCGGCCTGAGGTCCCGTCTCGACGATGAGCGCCCAGCCGAAGGCGCCCTCGACGCGCCGGCCCGACGGCGCGGCGCGAGGACCCCGCGGCTCGTAGGTGACGGTGGGCTCGTGCTCCACGGCCACCTCGCGGTCGGGCTTCTGCTCCTCCATACGCCCATGGTAGCCCGACCCTCAACCTTCGGTTGAGCCTTTTCCGAGGGTCGTGCCGTCCCGGAGGTGTCAGCCGATGAACTCCTCGTAGGCGGCCGCGTCCATGAGGGCGCCGAGGTCGGGAGCTCCCTCGGGGCGGATGCGAACGAACCAGCCCTCGTCGTAGGGATCCTGGTTGACGAGCTCGGGGGTGTCGGCCAGGGCGTCGTTCACCGCGATCACGACCCCGGTGACCGGGGCGTAGACGTCCTCCACGGACTTGGTGGACTCCACCTCCGCCATCCCCTCGCCGGCGGTGACCTCCCGTCCCATCTCGGGGAGCTCCACGTAGACGACGTCGCCGAGGGCGTCCTGGGCGTACTCGGTGATGCCGATGCGCAGTGTCCCGTCGGCCTCGACGGCGACCCATTCGTGGCTCTCGGTGTAGCGGAGGTCCTCTGGGAACTGCACGTGCCCTCCTGCGGCTCGACTCGGCGCAGCTTACCCCTCCGATCGGGTGGCCACGGCCCGATGGAGGTCCCGGGCGTAGGGGACGACGACCAGCACGTAGAGCACGAGGCCCGGGATCCCGAACGCGTACGCCGCCACGGTGAACCCGGGGAGCCGGAATCCCGCGCCGAGGTAGAAGCCGGTGATGGCGACGTAGAGGAGGAGGGTGGCGACCTTCCCGAGCCGGCGTACGGTGAGCTTGGCGACGCCCCTGGTCCATCCGTAGAGGGCGCCTGCGCCCACGAGGAGCTCGCGCCCGAGGAGGACGGCGCCGAACCAGGCGGGGAGGATGCCCACGACGAGGCCCGCGACCACCGCGGCGACCACCGCCAGGCGGTCCGCCACCGGATCGAGGAGCTTGCCCAGTTCCGTCACCTGGCCGAGTCGCCGGGCGAGGAAGCCGTCGACCCAGTCCGTGGCACCGATGATCCCGAGGAGGACGCCGGCCCGTCCCGGCTCGTGGGCGGCGAGGAGCAGCCAGAGGAACCAGGGGACGAGCAGCAGCCGGAGGGTCGAGACGACGTTGGGGACGGTGAGGTTCCGATTCACGGGAGCGGACTCACTCGACCTTCACCACCCGGAAGCGGATCCGGGCCAGTTCCTCGCCGTCGAAGCGAACGACGAAGGCGTACCCCTTCGCCTCGGGGAACCGGATGTTGTAGAAGGGGCTGACGATCGGCACGATGCTCACCGAGCCCGGGGGGAGGTTGGGCGGCGCACCCACCCGGAGCTTCCCCTTGGCCTCGACCTCCAACGCCTGGCCGTCCTCGTCGACGAGCGCGATGCTGATCTCGAGGTCGCGATGGCGCTCCTCGGGGGCGATCTCGGCGACCATGGCGAGGGTGAGGCTGCGATGCACGACCGGGACCGTCCGGGCGGAGATGGTGTCGAAGCCGCCGCCGAGAACGAAGAGCTTCCCGCCTTGCACCTGGGCGGCGTCGGCGAGCATGGCTGTGGTGAGGCGCATGGGGTCCTCCTCTCGGTCGTCGGCGCCCGGCCCGGCGCCGACGCTGCGGGCGTCCCGGTGGGACACTAGCGGGACGGCCCTCGGTGGATGTCACCCCGCGGTCGCCGGCTTCCTACCATGCGAGCATGCGCGCCCGTCGACTGCTGCTTCCCGCCGCCATCGGCGCCGGTCTCGTCCTCGCCGCGCCGAGTGCCCTCAAGCGCGCCTTCGCTCCGCCCCGCCGCGCCTCCCGCGGCCGGCCCGCCGACCGGGGTCTTCCCGAGGAGGAGGTGTGGCTGGACGGCTCCCGAGATATCCGTCTCCACGCGTGGTTCGTCCCCGTCCGCGGTGCGGCACCGGCGGTCGTCGTCCTCCATGGGTGGGGTGGTTCGGCGGCCGACCTCCTGCCGCTCGCCGGTCCACTCCACGACGCCGGCTTTCACGTGCTGCTCCTCGACGCCCGCAACCACGGACTCAGCGAGGACGACGATTTCGCCTCCCTGCCGCGTTTCGCCGATGATCTCGCCACGGCCGTCGCCTCCCTGCGGACGCGGGAGGAGGTGCTGTCGGTGGGCGCGGTCGGTCACTCGGTGGGCGCTGCCGCCGCGATCCTCGCCGCGGCGACGGGGACCCCGATCGACGCGGTCGTCGCCGTGTCCTCTTTCGCCCATCCGGGCGAGCTGATGGACGCCAACCTCCACGTTCCGGCTCCGTTGCGCCGGCTCCTCCTGTGGAGCATCGAGCGCATGATCGGGTACCGCTACGACGAGATCGCTCCTCGCAATCGGATCGCCGAGGTGCGGGTCCCGGTGTTGCTGGTCCATGGGGACGCCGACGAGGTGGTTCCCGTCGCGGATTCGCGCGAGCTCGCCCGTCGCCTGCCGCGGGCTCGCCTCATCGAGGTGCCCGGTGGCACTCACGCCGATCTCGAGCCCTACCTGCCGTTCTTCCCCGAGGTCGTCGGGTTCCTCTCCGCCCACCTTCCCACCGGGGTCGGCGGCTGAGGCTCACACCTCGAGCTCACGGCGCAGGGGGGCGACGATGTGCTCGAAACGCGCCCGCATGCGTTCCTCCCCGCCTGCGCGGGTGGTGAGGAACGCGCCGGTGACGGTGGTCGCCAGGGCCCCGTACCCGGCGGCGAGCACCACGCCGGGTAGCCAGGCGGGGATCCGCCCCACCGGGACGCCCCCGAGTCCCACGACGGTGATGACGAGAAGCCAGGCGGCGCTGCGCACGAGGAGGTCACGCCGGACGACGGACGCGGGCCGACCCGGCGTTGGGAGCCGGATGGGGTCCACGATCTCGCCTCCGGGGGTTCGTCGTCGCCTGTCGTACTTCTCGTCGGCATTTCGACTCCGCGAGTTGAGCGCCCGTCGCGGGATTCGGGGCGCGCCGGGGTCGACGGTGCCGACCCGGCGCCGACGCTCACCCGCCGCGGCACGTGGCGACGAAGCTCTCTCGTGCCGCCCGGGCCGCTTCGGCCTGTCGGGCGCGGGCCTGCATCCCGGCGAGGAAACGCTCGATCTCGCGGCGGGTGCCCTCGGATTCCTCGACGAGGTCGCTCGCCGCGCTCGTCTCGGTCACCCGACACCCGGTGCGCGTCCAGACGCCGTCGCGGCATGCGATGGTGCAGGTGCAGGTGACGGTGACCTTGCTGCGGGGCAGGGTGACCTTCACGAAGAAGTAGTCGCCGAGGCCGCCTGCCCGTCGGGACTTCCGGAGCGCCTTCTCCAGACCGTCCATGATCTCCGCCGCCCCTTGGGTGACGAACGCCAGGTAGGCGAGCGGTGCCTTGGCGAGTCCGGGAACCAGGGGGACCTTGGCGCCGAGGCCGAGCAGTCGCCCCACGGCCCGGAACCCGGCACGGAGACGCCTCCGGGTGGTGGCGGCGATGCGTTCCGGGCGAAGCGACGTCTCCTCGACGACGACCCGGCGGGTGGGGTCGGCCACCAGGAAGGTCTCCGTCCGCTCGATCGTCTTGGGGCCGTCGGTCTCGCCGCAGGGTCCTCCGATGCCGGAGCGACGGGTGATCCACGAGTCGGGGCCGCCGGCGGCGGCCACCGCGACCCGGCTACGGCACTCGGCACAGGCCTTCTTCCTGGTCGCGGCCTCCCGGCGCGCCGTCTCCGCGTCGCGGCGGGCCGCGTCCGCCCGCCGGCGCAGCGCGGCGGCCCGCGTCGCGGCGGCACCGGCGCGTTCCCGAGCCGCGGCGGCCTCCTGCCGGGCCTGCTCCCGGTCGTGGTCGGCCCGTTCGGCCCGCTGCCGGGCCTGGTCGCGTCGCCGTGCGTGCTCCCGTTCCTCCCGCTCCCGAAGGGCCCGCCACGTCTCGGGATCTCGGAGCTTCGCCTTCTCCGCCTGCGCCTCCTGCAGGGTCATCTCGCCGGCGGCGACGGCGGCGTCGATCCGGGCGGATTCCTGCTGCACGCGCTCGTGATCGGCCCCGGTGTACTCCCGGTCGCCGCTGGCGGCGTAGCCCCCCCGGTGCCGGGGGGGTTTCTCCGCCTCCCGCCGGGCCGCGGCGGCGTCCTCGGCGG
>CAZPAV010000049.1:12127-19614 GCA_964584755.1 uncultured Acidimicrobiaceae bacterium | reverse complement strand
TTTCGCCGGTGGGCCCGGCAGGACTCGAACCTGCGACCGACGGATTATGAGTCCGCTGCTCTGACCACCTGAGCTACGGGCCCGACGAGGACATGGTACGCCCAACGGGCGAAGCCGCTCCGACGCCGCGGACCGACGGGTGAGCCTCAGGTGGGCGACCCCACTCCGCCGAAGGCGACCCCGGCGAGGTCGGCCATCTCCCGACGGAACGTGGTCAGGTCGTCGGGCGTGAACTCCGAGAGGTGCCCGTGGCCGCAGGCTCGGGCCATGACCTGCATGAGCTGCACCGACGCCCGCAGGAACCGGGCGAGCCGGTCGGCCGCCTCCTCCACGGGAAGCCGGGCCCGCAGGTGCGGCTTCTGGGTGGCGATCCCCACCGGGCAGTTGTCGGTGTGGCAGGCCCGCATCCCGAGACAGCCGATCGCCTGGAGCGCCGCGTTCGAGACGGCGATCCCGTCCGCGCCGAGGGCCAGGGCCTTGACGAAGTCGGCGGCGGTGCGCAGCCCTCCGGTGACGAGCAGGGTGACGTCCCCAGCACCCACCCGGTCGAGGTGCCGGCGTGCCCGCGCCAGGGCGGGGATGGTCGGCACCGAGATGTGGTCACGGAAGAGCAACGGCGCCGCCCCGGTGCCCCCGCCTCTTCCATCGAGGATGACGTAGTCGGCCCCGGCGGCGATCACGAAATCGAGATCCGCCTCGACGTGCTGCGCCGACAGCTTGAAGCCGACGGGGATCCCCCCGGTCCGCTCCCGCACCTGCGCCGCGAAGCGGGCGAAGTCCTCCGCTGTCGTCCACTCGGGGAACCGGGCCGGGGAGACGGCAGGCTCTCCCACCGGAACGCCTCGCACGGCGGCGATCTCGGGCGTCACCTTCGCCCCCGGCAGATGTCCGCCGGTGCCGGTCTTCGCGGCCTGCCCGGCCTTGAAGTGGAGCGCCTGCACCCGGGCCACCCGGTCCCACGAGAACCCGAAACGCGCCGAGGCGAGCTCGTAGAGGTACCGACGCGACGCCTCCTGCTCCTCGGGGAGCATCCCGCCCTCCCCCGAGCAGATCGCCGTCCCGGCGCGGTCGGCGCCGCGGGCCAGGGCAACCTTCGCCTCCCGGGAGAGCGCACCGAAGCTCATGTCGGACACGAAGATCGGGATCTCGAGATGGAGGGGACGACCGGCCCGAGGGCCGACGACGAGGTCCGTTCCCACCGGCGCGTCGTCGAGGAGGGGGACGGTGGCGAGCTGCGCGGTGACGATCTGGAGGTCGTCCCAGGAAGGCAGACGGTCCCGGGGAACCCCCATCGCCGCCACGGGCCCGTGGTGGCCGACACGCTCGAGGCCATGGCCGGCCAGCTCACGGATCACGGCAACGAAGGGCTCCTCCGCGGTCCCCGTGAGATCCTGGTATGCCCCCTGATACTCCTCACGACGGTACGGCTGGGGATGTGCCGCCGCCCAGGCGGCGACCTCGTCGGCGTCCACCAGGACCTCGTCGTCCTCCACCCAGGCCGTGAAGCGGGCGAGACGCTGATCGTTGTGATACTCGGAGATGCCGGTGTCGTACCGGTAGTCCCAGCCGTGGAGTCCGCAGACGAGGTTGGGACCGTCGATCCGACCGTCGGCGAGGAGGGCCCCACGGTGGAGGCACCGGCCGTACAGCACCGAGACGCCCACCTCGTGGCGGACGACGACGAGATCGACCCCGGCGACGAGCGCGCCGGTCGGCACCTCCGGCTCGAGCTCACTCCAGATGGCGATGCGCGTCGGTCTCATCACGGCCTTCCTCGTCGGACGATGCCCCACCTCAACACGAGCCGAGCTCCCCTCCTTCCGCCTCCACGAGATAGCGGTACCGGTACACGGTCCGGTACCACAGGCTCCGGTAGAGGCGCACCGCGGCGACGTTCGACTCCTGGACCTGGAGCCAGCCTCGCGTCGCGCCCTCCCCCGCCGCCCAGGCGGCCAGCCCGGCGATGAGGCGCCGGGCCAGGCCCGAGCGCCGCAGCTCCGGCGCCACCACCACCTGGAAGGTCCCCGCCCACTCCCCATCGACGACCGTCAGGCCGGCCGCCCCGACGACGTCGCCGACCCGCAACACTCCGAAGCCCACCGGAGGGCCGATCCTGCCGAGCAGGGCCCGCCAACCCGCCTCGGGTCGCCGGTTCGCGCCCTCCACGGCCCGCTGGAGGGTGAGCCAATCGTCCTCGGGCGTGGCGCGCACCTCCACCTCCGGTGCCGGAGCCCGCTCCCCCTCCAGCGGGCCCACGAGGACGAGGGTCGGATCGGCCGCGACGAAACCCCGTGCACCGAGCGCCCGCGGCAGGTCCACGCCCGCCAGCGGGGTGACCCGGAACCGGAGCGGAAGACCCCGCGCCCCGTACCAGGCGCGGGCGACACCGAGACGCCCGTCCAACCCCCGGAGCGACCCTTCCCACGGGAGGACCGTGTTGACCCGGCGCGAGTACCCGTCGGCGTAGCGGAGCTCCCACCCTCCCAGGCGCTCCACCTCACGCGCCGGCCACGCCCGGGCGCCGAGCCCCTCCAAGGTGGCGACGTCGATCACCCCCCCACCCGGTACGGCTCGAGGGCGGCGACGAGATCGGCGGGGAACCGGACCGGCCGCCCCGCGAGGTTCGTCACCGCGGCGCGCAGCTCCTGGGTCGCCAGCACCTCCTCCCCCCGCAGGATCCGCTGCCGCCAGCGGGTCACGACCCGCCCGGTCTCGACGACCCCGGTCTCCACCACCAACTCGTCCCCGTACCCGGCCGAGGCGAGGAACCGGGTCCGGATCTCCGAGACGACGATCATGAGCCCCCGCTCCTTCATCCCGGGCAGGGTGAAACCGACGTCGGCGAGGAGCCGGATGCGTCCCGTCTCGAAGTACTGGATGTACACCGAGTGGTTGACGTGGTCGTAGGGATCGAGCTCGTAGAACCGAACCGACACGCTCGTTCGATGCAGCATGCCGGAACGCTACTCGTCGAGGACGAACCCGCGCTGCCGCCACGCCTCGTAGGTGACGATGGCGGCCGCATTGGCGAGGTTGAGGCTCCTCCCTCCCGGGGCGATGGGGATCCGGAGTGTCGCGGTGACCGCCTCGTCCTGGAGGACCGTCTCGGGAAGACCGTCGGACTCCCGGCCGAAGAGGAGGGCGTCGCCGGGTCGATACCGCACCTCGGTGTAGAGGGGCGTGGCGTACTGGCTGAAGGCGAACACCCGCCTCGGGGTCACCCCGGCGAGGAAGGCACCGAAGCTCGCATGGACGGTCACCTGGGCACGCTCCCGATAGTCGAGGCCGGCACGACGAAGGCGGGCGTCGTCGAGCGAGAACCCCAGCGGCTCGATCAGATGCAGCCGGTTCCCGGTGTTGACGCACAGCCGCATGAGGTTGCCGGTGTTCGGCGGGATCTCGGGGCGGTGCAGCACGACGTGGAACACGTCACGACTCGCCGCGCAGGGCCTTCTCGAGGAGCAGCAGGAACCCCAGGGCCGGATCCTTCGACTGCATGGCGCGGGCGGCCGCCCAGTGATCGTTGATGACCTCACGCATGAAGGACCCGACATGTCCCAGCGAGAGCCACCGGTAGGAGACCGGCTCGTGCTTCGGCGGTCGCGACCCGAAGGCCATGAGGCGCACCCGCACCCCGGCCGGGAACCGGACCTCGCCGTCGGCGAGGAGCCGGGTGACGATCTCGGCGGCGGTGTCCTCGTCGACGGCACCGAAGCGGTGCAGGATGGCGTGGAGCACCGCCGGATCTCGGGCGGCGTCGTTGATCTCGGCGCGACCTTCCTTCACCTCGCCGATGATGAGATCGATGGCGTCGTGGGCGATGCCGAGCGCGGGATCGCACTCGATGCGGGAACCCCGGGTGGCGTGGGCCTCCTCCGAGTGGCCGGCGCCGGGGAAGCGCACCGCCAGCACGTCGGCGTCGGTGACGGTGCGGACCTCTCCGTCGGCGAGCAACTCGATCACCGGGTACTCGGTGACCGTGAAGTACCCGTTCATGTACAGGTAGCTCTGCACGAGGGCGACCGCGGTGTCCATGGCGGCCAGCCTATCGGCCCCACACAGGCGAGCCGACGGCCTCCTCCGGGCCGGTACCCTGGGAGCCTCCGGCATCCAAGGAGCACGACCGTGGACTTCGATCTCAGCGACGAGCATCGCGCCTTCCGGAAGGTCGTCAGGGAGTTCGCCGAGGCGGAGATCGCCCCCCACGCCGAGGAGTGGGACCGCACCCACGAGTTCCCCGTCGACGTGGTGCGCAAGATGGGCGACCTCGGCCTCTTCGGCCTCCCCTTCCCCGAGGAGTACGGCGGCGGCGGCGGGGACTTCACGAGCTTCTGCATCGCCGTGGAGGAGATCAGCCGGGTCGACCAGTCGATGGGGATCACCCTCGAGGCGGGCGTCACCCTCGGCATCAACCCCATCGTCAACTACGGGACCGAGGAACAGAAGCGCCGCTGGCTCCCCGACCTGCTCGCCGGGCGCACCCTCGCCGGGTTCGGCCTCACCGAGCCGGACGCCGGCTCCGACGCCGGGGCGACCCGCACCAAGGCGGTCCTCGACGGCGACGAGTGGGTCATCAACGGGTCCAAGGCGTTCATCACGAACTCGGGGACCGACATCACGTCGCTGGTCACGGTCACCGCCCGCACCGGTCCCGACGAGATCTCGACGATCATCGTGCCGGCCGGCACCCCGGGGTTCGTCGTCGAGCCGGCGTACCGGAAGATGGGTTGGCGGGCCTCGGACACCCACGGCCTCCGCTTCGAGGACTGCCGGGTGCCCGCCGGGAACCTGCTGGGAACCCGGGGGCGGGGGTTTCACCAGTTCCTCGCCACCCTCGACGACGGGCGCATCGCCGTCGGGGCCATGGCGGTCGGCGTCCTCCAGGCCTGCCTCGACGAGTCCGTCGCCTACGCGCAGGATCGCACCGCCTTCGGGAAGCCGATCGGCTCCTATCAGGCGATCGCGTTCAAGTGCGCCGACCTGGCCGTGGCCCTCGAGGCGGCCCGCCTGCTCGTGTACCGGACGGCCTGGCTGAAAGACCGGGGTCGACCTTTCAAGCAGGCGGCGGCGATCGCCAAGCTGTACGCCACCGAGGCGGCGGTCGCCGCCACCCGGGATGCGACGCAGATCTTCGGCGGTGCCGGCTTCATGGACGAGACCCTCGTCAGCCGCCATTACCGGGACGCCAAGGTCCTCGAGATCGGCGAGGGCACGAGCGAGATCCAGCGTCTCGTCATCAGCCGGGGCCTCGGCCTCCCCGTGGACTGAGCCACGTCATGAACTCCGAGCACGCCCTGTTCATCCCCGACGGCGACACCTTCGTCCCCACCGGCCTCACCCGCGGCGGGTGGTCGGACGACGCCCAGCACGGGGGTCCGCCGACCGGGCTCCTCGCCCGGTGCATCGAACGCCTCGACGCCGTCGTCCCCATGCAGGTCGTCCGCCTCACCGTGGACCTCTTCCGGGTCGTTCCCCTCACGCCCCTCACCGTGGAGACCCATGTGCTGCGCGAGGGCCGTCGCATCCGTCTCACCGAGGCGGTGCTGCGCGACGGCGACCTCGAGGTGGCACGGGGCCGCGCCCTCGCGCTGCGCACCCGAGAGATCCCGCTGCCGCCGTCACCGAACCCGCCGTGGGAGCCACCGCCGGGTCCCGATGCCGGCACGCCGGTCGACTGGCCGGCACTCCACGACTGGGGAGGCCTCCCCCGTTTCCACGTGGACGCCGTCGAGATCCGCAGCATCGAGGGGAGCTTCCTCCGGCTCGGTCCGGGTCTCTCCTGGTTCCGCCTCCTCCCCCAGGTGGTGGCCGGCGAGGAGCCGACGCCGCTGGTGCGGATGGCGACGCTCGCCGACATGGGCAACGGCAACTCCCAGGCGGTGGACGCGCGCCGCTGGCTCTTCGTGAACCCCGACGTGACGCTCCACGTGCACCGGCTCCTCGAGGGCGAGTGGCTCGGGATGCGGTCGATCGCCGTGCAGCACCCCACCGGTCTCGGGTTCGCCGACACCGAGCTGTTCGACGCGAAGGGACCGCTCGGTCGGGTGGCGCAGACCCAGCTCGTCGAACCTCACTGAACGACGCGGGTCTCCCGCCGTCGCGCGACCTCCGCGAGGAGGCCGGGGTCGGGAGCGACACCGAGACCCGGGCCCGCGGGTGGAGTCACGACGCCGTTCTCGGGCCGGAGCGCCGGAGCCACCGGGTCGATCGCCGCGTGGAAGCCCGCCGCGGCCACGTCGGTGGAGACCACCCCCGAGAGCGTCGCCACCGCGAGGGTGTGCGCGCGACCGATCCCGGTCTCGAGGAGACCGGAGGCCCGAATGTGCAGACCCGCCGCCACGGCCACGTCGTGCACCGCACGACACCCCTCCGGTCCGAGACGACCCGGTTTCACCACGAGGAGATCCGCGGCACCGGCGGCGACGATCTCCTCGGCGGCCCCGGGGGAGTCGACGTACTCGTCGAGCGCCACCGGGGTGGTGAGCTCCTCCCGCAGCCGGGCGTGCGCCGCGAGGTCGGCGGCAGGGAAGGGCTGTTCGAGGTAGGCGGGGGCGAGGGCGTCGAGCCGCCGCAGCGTGGGGAGATCCGACCACCGGTATCCGCCGTTGGCGTCGAGGCCGACCGTCAAGGCCGGGAAGCGCTCCCGGAGACGGCGCAGCGGGTCGAGGTCCACACCCGGGGCGATCTTGAGCTTGATCGCCCGGTAACCGGCGGCGACGGCCTCCGCGGCGCGAGCGAGTAGGTCGGGACCGATCCCGAGGGCGACCCCGGCGGGAACCGGGTCGGGTCGCCCGCCGAGGCGTCGCCACAGGGGCTCGCCGGCGAGGCGGGCGGCGAGATCGGCGCAGGCCTCGGCCAGGGCCGCGGCCCCGGTGGGCGGCGGCTCCCCACCCGCACACAGCGCCTCCCAGACGTCGTCGACGGTCTCGGCCTGGAGACCCGGGTACGGCGCCGCCTCGCCCCACCCGACGACGGATCCCGCGACGGCCCCGACGAGGACGGTACGCCGGGACGTCACCTTCCCCCGAGCGGTGCGGAGCGGCCGCCGCAGCGGGATCTCCACCTCGACGAGTCGGATCGCGTCGGGTCGCACCCTCCACAGCCTACGGTGCGAGGGCCGGACCCGGACCGACCGGTCAGCGGCGGCTCTTCCGCACCCGCGTCTGGAGCTCGCCCCCGCTCACCCATGCGGTGACCGTCACCCGGGTGCGTCCCCGGCTGAAGCGCACCTGCACCTTCGTGCTCGTCTCGAGGAGGACCTTGGCGGACCACCGGTGGGACTTCTTGACGGAGACGAGCTCGAGCCGGCCGCCGCTCAGCCGGACGGTCACCGACCCCGCCCCTTCCGCCTCGATCTCCTCCTCCTGGGACGCCACGGTCGTGCTGGTCGTGGTCGTCGGCGGGACGGTCGTCGTCGTGGTGGTGGTCGTCGTCGTCGTGGTCGTGGTGGTCGTCGTGGTCGTCGTCGAGGTGGTCGTCGAGGTGGT
>CAZPAV010000049.1:8555-12027 GCA_964584755.1 uncultured Acidimicrobiaceae bacterium | reverse complement strand
GGTGGTGGAGCTGGTGGTGGCGGCCGCCGACGTCGTCGTCGACGCGCTCTGTGAGGAGGAGGAGGAACCTGATCCGTCGGAGGCGGCCGCGGCGACCGACTGGCCGGAGAGTTGCAGGAACTGGGCCACCACGACGTCCCGACTCGCCTTGGCGCCCCCGGCGAGGACGGCGATCCCCAACGCGATGAGGAGCGCGTACTCGACGAGCGTCGCTCCCCGGGTGTCGGCGAGCGCCCGGCGCAGTGGGGATCGTCGTGTCGTGGTCCGACGGCGCCGAACCCGGTCGTCCACCATGCCACCTCTCCTTCGGTCCCGTTGCCGTGTCGTATCGGCGTGATACGGCGCACCTTGAGTCCGGGCGCGGCCCCGCGACCCCCTCCCCCACCGGCGCGCCACGCTCTAAGCTCGGCGCATGCCCGAGTACCGATCCCACACCACCACCCGAGGCCGCAACATGGCCGGGGCCCGTGCCCTGTGGCGAGCCACCGGCATGAGCGAGGACGACCTCGACCGGCCCATCATCGCCATCGCGAACTCCTTCACCCAGTTCGTCCCCGGCCACGTCCACCTTCGCGACCTCGGCGCGCTCGTGGCGGAGGAGATCCACGCCGCCGGAGGCGTGGCCCGCGAGTTCAACACCATCGCCATCGACGACGGCATCGCCATGGGACACGACGGCATGCTCTACAGCCTGCCCTCCCGGGACCTCATCGCCGACTCGGTCGAGTACATGGTGAACGCCCACCGGGCCGACGCGCTGGTGTGCATCTCCAACTGCGACAAGATCACCCCGGGGATGCTCATGGCGGCGCTGCGTCTCGACATCCCGACCGTGTTCGTCTCCGGCGGTCCCATGGAGGCGGGACGGGACGACGGACGGGGGCTCGACCTCATCGACGCCATGGTCATGGCCGCCGATCCCGACCGCAGTGACGCCGAGGTGCTCCGGGTGGAACGGGCGGCGTGCCCCACCTGCGGTTCCTGCTCGGGCATGTTCACCGCGAACTCGATGAACTGCCTCACCGAGGCCCTCGGCATGTCGCTGCCGGGCAACGGGAGCCTCGTCGCCACCCACGCCGATCGTCGCGAGCTCTTCCTCGAGGCGGGACGGACGATCGTGGACCTCACCCGCCGCTACTACGAGAAGGACGACACCCGGGTCCTTCCCCGGTCCATCGCCACCGTCGCCGCCTTCGAGAACGCCATGGCCGTCGACATCGCCATGGGCGGCTCGACGAACACCGTGCTCCACATCCTCGCCGCGGCGGACGCGGCGGACGTCGACTTCACCATGGCCGACATCGATCGGCTCTCCCGGAAGGTCCCGAACCTCGCCAAGCTCGCGCCCTCGCACCCGGAGTACCACCTCGAGGACTTCCACCGCGCCGGCGGCGTGTTCGCCGTCCTCGGGGAGCTGGAGCGGGCCGGTCTCATCCACCCGGAGGTGCCCACGGTGCACTCGCCCACGCTCGGGGAGGCCATCGCCGCCTGGGACGTGCGCCGCTCCGACCGGCACCACCGTTTCTATCGGGCCGCACCCGGGGGCGTCGCCACGACCGAGGCCTTCTCCCAGGACCGCCGCTACGTGGAGCTCGACCTCGACCGGACCGCCGGTTGCATCCGGGACGTGGAACACGCCTACCGCGCCGACGGTGGGCTCGCCGTCCTCTACGGGAACATCGCCGAGGACGGGTGCATCGTCAAGACCGCCGGCGTCGCCGACACGTTGCTCACCTTCAGCGGCCCCGCCCGCGTCCTGGAGAGCCAGGAGGCGGCCGTCGCGGCGATCCTCGGCGACGCCGTCCAACCCGGAGAGGTCGTCGTCATCCGCTACGAGGGACCGCGGGGCGGGCCGGGGATGCAGGAGATGCTCTACCCCACCTCCTACCTCAAGTCGAAGGGGTTGGGTACGCGCTGCGCGCTCGTCACCGATGGACGCTTCTCGGGAGGGACGTCCGGGTTGTCCATCGGTCACGTCTCCCCCGAGGCGGCCGAGGGTGGCGCCATCGGCCTCGTCGAGGACGGCGACCTCATCGACATCGACATCCCGAACCGGCGCATCGCCGTGCGGCTCGCTCCCGAGGAGCTCGCCCGCCGCCGCGCCGCCATGGAGGCACGCGGGCCGGGAGCCTGGCGGCCCGCGTCCCGGGACCGGGCGGTGTCGCCGGCCCTCCTCGCCTACGCCGCGATGACGACCTCGGCGGCCCACGGGGCGGTACGGGACGTCTCCCAGGTGCTCGGTCGCTGACCGCCGGAGGCGATCATCCGGCCGCGGTCACGGTGAGCGACGCGACCATGCCCGCCGCGTAGTGGCCGGGCAGGTTGCAGATGACGAGATGGGGACCTGGCGCGAGATTCGTCGTCAGGGTCGTCTGCGCACCGGGGAGGACGTCCTCCACCTCGTCGACGAGGGTGAGTCCGCTCGTGTCGGCGACCCCGGCGAGGAGGGGAAGCGCCGTCCCGTCCTCGACACCGGCGAGGACCTCCACCTCGTGCACCATCCACCCGGCGTTCACGATGTCGAAGGTGACCGGTCCGGCGGGAAGCGTCGCCGGTTCCAGATCGAGGCGCATCCGTCCGTCCTCGAGGTTCACGAGGGTGACGGTGACGTGCCGGGCGCCCTCGGGGGCGCGGCATCCGGTGACCGCCACGGCCGCCACGGCGACGGCGGCGAGGAGCACCAGGCGCCATCCGCCGGCGCTCCGGCGTGGGCGACGGCTCACGCTCCACCTCCCGCTGCGGCCCGAAGCGGCGCCGGGCGGGCCGGCCACAGCACCCAGGCGAGCGCCGGAACGAGGAACACCGCCCACACGAGCAACTCCCCCTGGGTGGGAACCGGCCGCAGCCCGACGAAGGCGGTGATGAGGCTCCCCTGGACGCTCCCGGGCACCACGACGGCGCTGAGGTCGAGAGCGGGCCGGGCGAGGACGCCGACGACGCCGGCCTCGGCGAGGTCGTGGAAGGCGGTGGCGACGAGCCCGGCGGCGATGAAGGCCAGGACCGCGCCGGTGACGGCGAAGAAGCGCCCCAGGTCGATCCGCACCGCCCCCCGGTAGATGCCGAAGCCGATGAGCGTCGCGGTTCCGAACCCGAGGAGGGCACCGGCGACCCCGGCGGAGATCGGTCCCTGGCGCATCGTCGCGAGGAGGAAGACCGCGCTCTCCAGACCCTCCCGGATGACGGCGAGGAACGCCATGACCGCCAAGACGTAGACGGAGCCGGTGAGGACCGCCGCCTCGGCCCGTTGCTCGAGGTCGGTGCGGAGGGTGCGGGCGTGACGGCGCATCCACACGACCATGTAGCCGACGCCGGCCACCGCGACGAGCGCCAATCCGGCTTCCATCGCCTCGCGTGCCCGGAAGGGCAACCCCCGATCGGCTGCGGCGAGACCTCCCGCCGCAGCCACACTCAGGACCACGGCGGCGGCCACCCCCACCCACATGGGCCGCAGCGCCCGGCTGCCGGAGCGCCG
>CAZPAV010000049.1:0-8455 GCA_964584755.1 uncultured Acidimicrobiaceae bacterium | reverse complement strand
TGCCGAGGAGGTCCCGATCCTGTCCCAGCCCACCGATAGCGTGGACGCCTACCGGAGAAGGGAGTCTCGTGGACGCCTCCACCCATGCCTGGATGGACCAGCACGATGCGCACGTCGCCGAGGTCGTCAGGAGGCGACGATGGTACGCCCAGTACGTCGGCGGAGGATGCGCTCGGCCCGGATGCCACCACGACGACGACCTGCCCTTCGCCTACTCGGTGGGTCTGTTCGGACTCGGACATCCCGAGCTGCTCGTGTTCTCCCTGCCGCCCGGCACCGTGCTCGAACTCTTCGACGGTCTGGGCGCCCGGATCGTCGCCGGTGGAGCGATCCTGCCCGGCTGCGTCCTGACGGTCGACGGCTTCCCGCGTCGCATCGTTCCGGAACCGGTCCCCAACCCCGGGGAGATCGTCTTCGAGGCCAACCGGTTCTACCGGCGACCCGACGCGTTCTCGGTACCCGTGCTGCAGCTCTCCTACGACGACCTCCACGGCCGGTTCCCCTGGGAGGCCGACTACGACGGGGATCCCCAACCCCGCCCCGGGACCTTTCGCGCCTGAGCCTGGCCCCCCCGGGACCCGCGGTGGGGAGCGGCGACCGACTCGCCGCGCTCGGCGTCGTCACCCGATGCTGCTCACTTGCAGGGGAGGAAGCGGACGGTGGTCTCCATCTCCTCGAGCACCCGAGCGAGCGCGGAGACCGTCGCGGCGACGTCCTCCTCGGTCGTCTCGTCGGAGAGGGAGAAGCGCACCGAGCAGTGGGCCTCCTCGGGGGAGCGGCCCATGGCGAGCAGCACGTGGGTGGGATCGGGGCTCCCTGCCTTGCACGCCGATCCCGAGGAGAGGGCGATGCCGTGCTGGTCGAGGGCGACCACGAGCGACTCCCCTCGCAGACCCGGAACCGTCAGGTTCAGGGTGTTGGGGAGCCGTCGCCGGGGATCCCCGTTGCGGATCGCGTCGGGGAGGTACTCCCGGATCCCCGCCTCGAGACGATCCCGCAGCTCGGCGATCCGGCCGGCACGGTCGACCCGGCTCACGGCGAGCTGGGCGGCCTTCCCCATCCCCACGATCGCCGGGACGTTCTCGGTTCCGGCCCGCAGGCCCGACTCCTGCCCACCGCCGTGGACGAGCGGGTCGAGTTCCACCCCCCGTCGCACGTAGAGGGCTCCGATCCCCTTCGGCCCGTGGAACTTGTGGGCCGACATGGAGAGGAGGTCGACACCCAGCTCCTCCACGTCGACGGGGATCTTGCCGACCGCCTGGACGGCGTCGGTGTGGAAGAGGGCGCCCCCCTCGTGGGCGACGGCGCAGAGCTCCCGGATGGGCTGGATGGTCCCCACCTCGTTGTTCGCCATCATGACCGAGACGAGGATCGTGTCGTCGCGCAGCGCCGCGGCGAGTCGCGCCGGCGCCACGAGGCCTCGGTCGTCGACCTCGAGGACGGTCACCTCGTACCCGAGTCGCTCGAGGAACGCCGCGGTCTTGAGGATCGCCGGATGCTCGATCGCGGTCGTCACGAGGTGTCGACCCCGTTCGGCGTGGCGGAACGCCACTCCCTTGAGCGCCAGGTTGTCGGCGGCGGAGCCCCCGCCGGTGAAGACGATGCTGCGTGGCCGGGCGCCGACGAGGCGGGCCACCCTGCGTCGCGCCTCGGCGATCGCCTTGCGGGTCTCGCGGCCGGAGGCGTGCAGGCTGGAGGGGTTGCCGAACTCGGCACCGAGGTACGGCAGCATGGCCTCCCGCACCTCGTCGGCGACGACGGTGGTGGCGTTGTTGTCCAGGTAGATGCGCCGGACGGGACGGCGCGGGGTCGGAGCCCGGGCCGGGGCCGCGGCGGCCGGCGCCGCCGTCGCCGTACCGTCCCCGTCCTCGAGCTTCGTCACCTCGCAGAGGAGCGCCTTGTAGACGGGGAACCCGGACACCTCGTCGTAGTTGCCGAGGTCGGTGAGGACGTTGACGTTCCGCTCCTGCCACGCTCGCGGACCCACCGGTCCTCCCCCACCCATGCTGCACTCCACCGCGCCCGGGACGATGGCGTCGGTGACCACCGCCCGGAAGGGCACGCCGCCGCGGGGGGTCCGCACCTCCACGAGGTCCCCGGTGGTGATCCCCCGGGCCGCGGCGTCGACGACGCTGATCTCGACGGTCGGCTCGGGATGGTCGGCCACGAGCCCGCGAACGCCATGATGCTGCGACCGAAAGTCCGTCTGGGGGCGAGCCCCCGAGTTGAAGACGAGGGGGTAGTCGGCGGCGAGGGCGGGCGCGGCGCGCGGCCCCTCGACCGGCTCCACGTAGCGCGGCAGCGGCTCGTAGCCGTGGTCCTCGAGGATGGTCGAGTGGATCTCGAACTTCCCCGTCGGGGTGTCGAAACCCGGCCGGCCGTCGGGACGGAGTCCGCCCTTCTCCCACTTCCGGTACTCCATCATCGGGGTCGGGATCTTCACCCAGCCCCCGGCCGCCCTGACGTCCTCGAGGGTGTACCCGGATCCCGCCAGGACGCTGCGAAGCATCTCCTCCTCGGTCTGGGGAAACCGCTCCCCGTACCCGAGGCGCCGGGCCAGCTCCGCCATGATGAGGTAGTCGTTGCGGGCCTCGCCCACCGGCTCGATGAGCCGTTCCCGAAGCCGGAAGATGGGGCCGTACGTCATGTACGACTCGATCTCGAACATCGTCGTCGCCGGCAGCACCACGTCGGCGTACCGGGCGTCGGCGGTGAGCTGGCGGTCGATGGTGACGAGGAAGTCGAGCTGGGCGAGCGTCTTCTCCCAGATCGGCGTCTCCGGCCAGGACGTCAGGATCGACGCGCCGTGGACGATGAGCCCCCGGATCGGGTAGGGATCCCCGTAGAGGACCGCGTCGACGAGCGCCGAGGCGTGACCCTCGCCCCGGTACTTCGTGTAGAGGGGGAACCGGTCGAACCCGATGGCGCGATCCGCGGCCGGGTTCGGCTGGTTGCAGGACCGGTTCACGGGGAAGTGGGTGTCCCGCATCGCCAGGCCGATCCCGCCGGGGACGTCGAGCTGTCCGGCGAGGGCGAACAGGGTCAGCACGGCGCGGATGGCCTGGATCCCGGTGTTGGAGTACTCGAGCCCGGTGTACATGACCGGGCAGGCCCCGCTGGCGTCGGCGAGGTGCCGGGCGAGATCGCGGATGGTGGCGGCGGGAACCCCGGTGATCGTCTCGGCCACCTCGGGCCGGAAGTGCTGGACGTAGGTCCGCAGCTCCTCGAAGCCGTGACACCACCTGGTGGCGAACTCCTCGTCGTAGAGGTCCTCGTCGAGGAGGACCTCGATCATCGAGAGCGCCAGGGCCCCGTCGGTCCCGGGACGGATCGGGACCCACTCGGCGCCGCAGCGCGCCACCGTCTCGGTTCGCCGCGGATCGATGACCACGACCTCCGCGCCGCGGGCGGCGGCCGACTCGAGACGGTGCATGTCGAGGGGAGGCGAGTCGGTGGCCGGGTTCGCGCCCCACACGACCGCCAGCTCGGCGTTCTCGATGTCGGTGAACATGTCGATGAGCATCCGGCCCATCGTGACGTGGGGGGCGATGATGGCGAAGGAGACGTAGCAGAGCGCGCCGACGCCGAGGGTGTTGGGGGAACCGAAGGGAAACAGGATGTTCGAGGCGGAGGAGACCGGGGCCTCCTTCGGCTGGTACAGGTCGCAGAGCGAGAGCTCGAACGCCCCCCTCCCGGTGTAGATGGCCACCGCCTCGGGACCGGACTCGGCCTTGATCCGTTCGAGGTTCTCCACGACGAGGTCGTACGCCTCGTCCCAGCCGATGGGCTCGAACTCGAGTGTCCCCTTCGGACCCGTCCGCCGCAGCGGTCGGCGCAGACGGTGCTCGGAGTACACGATCTCGGGGGCGTGCTCCCCGCGCCGACAGAGCATGCCGAGGGGATGCTCGGCGTCGGCGCGGATTCCCTCGAGTCGCCCGTCGCGCAGTCCCACCTCGACCCAACATCCGGCGGGGCAGATCCCACAGATGCCCTTGCGCCATTCGAGCGCCTCGTCCTCGTGCCGGGTCACGCGCATGGGGAACCGCCTCTCCGCCTCGAGCCGGGCCAGCATACCGGCGCGCCGGAACCTCGATCACGGTCGTTCCCCCAACGCGCAGCCCCGGCGTCGACGGCGCTCCCAGTGGTCGGATCGAGCCTCAGAGCGGCTCGGACATGGGACGCATCCCGACGAGGAACACCCGGCTGCGCTCCGGCTGGGTGAGGGCGAAGAGCACCGCGCCGGCCACGTCCTCGGGGTCCAGCATGGCCTCGAGCGCCGGGTCGCCCGGCTCGCGGCCCGATCCGAGCGCGAACTCCGTGTGGACCCCCCCGGGAGCCACCACGCTCACCTTCACGCCGTGCTCCCGCGTCTCGTGATCGAGCGCCTGGGCGAAACCGACCTGCGCGAACTTCGTGGCGCAGTAGACGGACTCGCCGGGGAGGCCCCTGAGCCCCGCCACGGAGGCCACGAAGCACACCTGGCCGTGACGCCGATCGAGCATGGGCGGCAGGAAGCGGCGCGTGCAGAGGAAACTCGAGCGCATGTTCGTGTTCATCATCCGGTCGTAGTCGGTGACGGTCAGCTCCCGGAGCGGCCCGTACTTCCCCACGCCGGCGTTGTTGACGAGGATGCTCACGAAACCGAACCGGTCCTCCGCCGCGGCGGCGAGCCGGTCCACGTCGGCGGCCCGGGTGACGTCGGTGGGCACCGCCAGGACCCGACCACCGGTTCCCCCGATCTCCTCGACGAGCCGCTCGAGGCGTTCCCGGCGCCGGGCCGCCACGATCACGGCAGCCCCCGCCGCCGCCAGCAGGCGCGCCACGGCCCGGCCGATGCCGCTGCTCGCCCCGGTGACGACCGCGACCTCCTCCTCGAGTCCCGCGCCGGTGGTCACCGGCTCACCCTACCGTGGCGTGGGACAGGACATCCGCCGTCCTCCCTCCGGGGGGAGCGCCCGATGGGCCATGCGACGGCGGCGGTGTACCCTCTCCGCGCATCGTGATGTCGTACGCTCCCGCCGACCGCACCCGGCTGACCGACGCTCTCCCGGAGCTCGGGTCGGCACCCGTCATCGGGATCCTCCGCCGGTGCGCCCCCGAGCTCGCGCCGGGCGCGGTGGCGGCCGCCGCCAACGCCGGGGTCCGCGTGGTCGAGGTGACGCTCGATTCGGAGGAGCCGCTGATCCAGATCGCGCGACTCGCCGCGCTCGGCTCCGTCGTCGTCGGCGTGGGGACTGTGACCCGTCCCGAGCAGGTGACCGCCGCGGTGGCCGCCGGCGCGCGGTTCGTCGTCAGTCCCGTCGTCGACGCCGCGGTGGTCGCCGCCGCCATCGATCACGAGGTACCGGTCATCCCGGGCGCGGCGACGCCCACCGAGATCCTCGAGGCGATGCGTCGCGGCGCGACCGCCGTGAAGGTGTTCCCCGCCCGGCTCCTCGGCGGCCCCGCGTTCCTCGAGGCGGTGAACGCGCCCCTCGGTCACCCGCCGCTCGTTCCGACCGGCGGGGTGGATCCCGCCTCGGCGCGGGCGTACCTGGACGCGGGGGCGGTGGCGCTCGGCGCCGGGGGATCGCTGTTCCCCCGGGAGGCGCTCGCCACGGGCAACGTCGGGGCGATCGCGGCCCGGGCCGCGACCTGGATGCGGGCGGTGTCGTGAGCATCGACGTCTTCACCCTGGGGGAGGCCATGTTGCGCCTCTCGGTCCCCGCCGGCGAGCGGCTCTCGACCGCGCCTTCCTTCGACGTCCACGTCGCCGGCGCCGAGGCCAACGTGGCCATGACCCTCGGCCGGCTGGGTCGGTCGGTCGCCTGGTGGTCCCGCCTCCCCGACCACGCCCTGGGGAGGAGGATCCTCGACGAGCTGGCGCGAGCAGGCGTCGACGTCTCCTCGGTGCAACCCGCCGACGGCGAGCGGCTCGGGACCTACTTCGTGGAGCTCCACGCCCCGCCCCGCCCCGCCGCCGTCCTCTACGACCGAGCCGGCTCGGCGGCGGCCGCCATGTCGCCCGACGAGGTGCCGTGGCGGCTCGTCGACGACGCCGCGATCGTCCACGTCTCCGGGATCACGCCCGCCCTCTCCGCCGGGTGCCGTGCCACCGTGGAGGCCCTCGCCGATCGGGTCGCCCGCCGTGGTGGCCGGCTCTCGATCGACGTGAACTACCGGGCGAAGCTGTGGTCGCCGGAGTCGGCGCGCCGCTGTCTGGAACCGCTCGTGCGGCAGGCCGATCTCCTCGTGTGCACGCTCGAGGACGCACGCGACGTCTTCGGGATCGACGGCGATCCGCCGGAGGTGCTCGCCGCGCTGGCCGCGCTCGCCGACGCGCCCCGAGTCGTGCTCACGGCGGGAGCCGCGGGGGCGCGATGGCGTTCCCCGAGCTCACAGGGCGTCATGCCGGCCATCCCCGTCCAGGTCGTGGACCGGCTCGGCGCGGGCGACGCGTTCACCGCGGGGGTGATCGACGGTCTGCTCGACGACGACCTCGAGACGGGGATCCGCCGGGGAACTGCCCTCGCCGCGATCGCCCTCACCTCCCGGGGAGACCAACCCGTGACCGATCGCGCCGAGATGGAGTCCCTCTTGCAGAGGTCGGGACGCCGGGTCGATCGGTGACCGCTCAGGATCCCCAGGTCCGGACCGCGGCAGCGAGTCGCCGGACCCCCTCGTAGAGCTCCTCGGGCTCGCTGGCGAGCGAGACCCGCACGAAGGATCCGCTCCCCGGACCGAAGGCGCTGCCGGGCGTCACCGCGACCCGCTCCTCGAGGAGGAGCCGGCGACCGAAGGCCGTGTCGGCCATGTTCGCGGCCGACACGTCGATCCAGACGTAGAACGCCCCCGCGGGGCGGACGAAGGGCACCGCCGCCGCGGCGAGGATGTCGGCCACGCGATCCCTGCGTCTCCGGTAGGAGGCACGCATCGCGGCGACGTCGTCCTGGGGCCCGGTCACCGCGGCGAGCGCCGCCATCTGCGCCGGCGCGTTGACACAGGCCGTGATGGGCTCCTGGGTCTTCACGAGGAGCGGGGCGAGGTCGCGCGGCGCCACCGCGTACCCGACCCGCCAGCCGGTCATGGCGTACGTCTTCGAGAAACTGAACACCGTCACGATGCGCTCGGGATCGCCCACCGTCGCCGCGCTCGGTGCCACCTCCCCGTCGAACACGATCTCGTCGTACACCTCGTCCGAGACGACCCAGAGGTCGTGGGCCTCCGCCAGGGCGAGGAGCTCGGCGAGGCGCTCCCGGCCCAGGACGGTCCCGGTGGGATTCGACGGGGAGTTGAGGACGAGGACCTTCGTACGGGAACCGATGTGCGGGGCGATGAGGTCGGCGCGGGGCTGCATGCCGTCCTCGCTCCGTAGCGGGTAGCGGACGACCCGGACGCCGAGGAGGTCGCCGATCATCCGGTAGTTGGGCCATGCCGGATCCGAGATGAGGAGCTCGTCGCCGGGGTCGCAGAGCGCCAGGACCGTGCTGAAGAGCGCGGCGATCCCCCCCGTGGTCACCACCACCTGGGCGGCGTCGACGGCGAGGCCGTTGCGGCGCCGCACCTTCTCGGCGAGGGCCTCCCGCAGCTCGGGGAAGCCGGCGTTGGGCGCGTACTTCGTGTACCCCCCGTCGGCGGCGGCGGCCGCCGCCGCCCGGACGTGCTCGGGCGTGGGGAAGTTCGGCTCCCCCATCTCGAGGTGGATGACGTCCTCCATGGTGCTGGCGAGGTCGAACACGGCGCGGATCCCGGACCGCTCCACGCCGAGGACCGTCTTCGATGGGCTCTTCACCCCGACTTCCTCCCGGATCTTCGGCACCCCATGTTAATCTTATAATATGTCGATCATGCAGAAGATCACTTCCCCCGCAAGCGGCGTCCTGGCGAGCATGGGAGCCCACGGCCACGAACAGGTCGTCCACGGGTTCGACCCGGCGACGGGGCTTCGCGCCATCGTGGCCATCCACTCTACGGCCCTCGGTCCGGCCCTCGGAGGCACCCGCATCCGTCCCTACGAGACGGAGGAGGAGGCGCTCGCCGACGCGCTCCGCCTCTCCGAGGCGATGAGCCTCAAGGCGGCGGCCGCCGGACTCGACTTCGGCGGCGGCAAGGCGGTCGTCATCGGGGACCCCGCCACGGTCAAGACCCCCGAGCTCCTCGTCGCCTTCGGCCACCTCGTGGACGGCCTCTGCGGCCGCTACATCACCGCCGAGGACGTCGGCACCACCGTGGAGGACATGCGGCTCATCCGCAAGGCGACACCGTGGGTGACCGGGCTCCCCCGGGACGAGGGGGGGTCCGGCGACCCGTCGCCCCTCACCGCCCGCGGCGTCCTCGCCGCCATGCGGGCGGTGGCCGAGCACCTCTGGTCGACCCCCTCGCTCCGGGGCCGAAAGGTGGCGCTCCAGGGCATCGGCAAGGTGGGGGGCGCGCTGCTCGACCTCCTCCTCGGCGCCGGTGTCGAGGTCGTCATCTC
>CAZPAV010000048.1:0-19972 GCA_964584755.1 uncultured Acidimicrobiaceae bacterium | reverse complement strand
GGGCGGGGCCGGGGGGTGGGGCCGGTACGGCGGCCGGGGGGGGAGCCGGTCGGGACCGGTGACGACGGCGCGACCCGACGGCGGGTGCGGGACGGCGTGGGGATCGGCGCCGGCCTGCACGTACGGCGTGCTCGGCACCGGCTCGGGCGGCTCGGCGGGGACGGATTCGGTCGGGCCGCCGGTAGTCTGGACCATGGTGAGGATTGTATGACCGACGATTCCCTATCCCGACGCGAACGCGACCTGGTGCAGGTGGGGCCGGAGCCGATCGATCCGGCCGCGGTCGCCCGGTCCGTCGCCGACCCCGCCTCGGGCGCGACGGTGCTGTTCCTGGGGACGGTGCGCGACCACTCGCCGGGACGGGAGGGGGTGACGCACCTCGAGTACGAGGCGTACCGGGAGGTCGTCGAGGAGAAGATCGCCGCGATCGTCGCCGAGGCTCGGGAGCGGTGGCCGATCCTCCGGGCGGCGGCGCTCCATCGGGTCGGGGAGCTCGGCATCGGGGAGGTCAGCGTGGCGGTGGCCGTCTCCGCGGCGCATCGGGCCGACGCCTTCCCCGCGGCCCGTCATCTCATCGACGAGCTCAAGGCCCGGGCGCCGATCTGGAAGAAGGAGCACTGGCCGGGCGGGGCGGAGTGGGTGCGCGAGGACGAGGTCCACGCCGCGTCCTGATCCCTCGGCGTCACGGAGCCGCTCACCGGTCGCGACCGATCACCATCTCCGCGGCCTCGCGCACCATGGGATTGCGGTCGCGGACAGCCGCCCGCAGCGCGGCCTCCACGTCGGGCCCGTCGAACGCGGTGAGGGCCACGACGGCCCGGCGCCGGACCTGGGGCGGGCCGTCCGCGAGGAGCCGCAGCAGGGTCGGGAGCGCCCGTTCGTCCCCGATGGCGCCGAGGGAGGCCACCGCCGCCTCGCGCACGAGACGGTCCTCGTGGCCGGAGGCGAGCTCGAGGAGCCACGAGACCGCCCCGGGATCCGGCACCTCCCCCGACGCGGTGGCGACCGCCTCCACGACGCGGGGGTCGGGATCGGTGCGTGCCGCGGCGAGGACCGGGATCGCCTCCGGCCCGGCTCCGGCGAGGACCTCCGCCGCCTCGGCCCGCACCCCCGGGTCCGGGTCGGCGCCCAGGAGCGTGGCGAGCACGGGGAGCACCTCCTGGGGCCGGGCGGCGAACGCCGCCACGGCGAGACGTCGCAGCGCGGGGTCCTCGTGGTCGAGGAAGCGGGCCGGGTCCTCCAGCAGCGCCGCGGGATCCTCCGAGGAGGTCACACCCGCTCGAGGAGCATGGCGATCCCCTGGCCGACGCCGATGCACATCGTGGCCAGCCCGTACCGGACGTCGCGGCGTCGCATCTCCCGGGTGAGGGTGGTGACGAGCCGGGCCCCCGTCATCCCGAGGGGATGGCCGAGCGCGATCGCCCCTCCGTTGGGGTTCACCCATGCCGCGTCGTCGGGCAGTCCGAGCCGGCGGAGGCAGGCCAGCGACTGCGAGGCGAAGGCCTCGTTGAGCTCGACGACCCCGATCTCGTCGAGGGAGACGCCGGTGCGCTCCAGCAGCTTGCGGGTGGCCGGCACCGGGCCGATCCCCATGATGCGCGGTGGAACCCCGGCGACCGCCATGGCGACGACCCGGGCCGCCGGCTCGAGACCGTGGCGCGCCACCGCCTCCTCGGAGGCGACGAGGAGCGCCGCGGCACCGTCGTTGATCCCCGAGGCGTTCCCCGCGGTGACGGTGCCACCGGGGAAGAGGGGGCGGAGACGGGCGAGACGCTCCGGCGTCACCTCGGGACGGGGGTGCTCGTCGGTGTCGACGAGGAGCGGGTCCGCCTTGCGGCGCGGCACCGCCACCGGGACGATCTCCTCGGCGAGGCGTCCGTCGGCGATGGCCTTGGCCGCCCGCTGCTGGCTGCGGTAGGCGAAGGCGTCCTGGTCCTCGCGGGAGATGCCGAACTCCCGGGCGACGTTCTCCGCGGTCCCGGTCATCTCGTCGGTGCCGAAGCGCTCCGCCATCCTCGGGTTGACGAACCGCCAGCCGATCGTCGAGTCGTGGACCCGGACGGTGCGGTCGTAGGGGGTCTCCGCCTTCGCCATCACCTTGGGGGCGCGGCTCATCGACTCGACGCCGCCGGCGACGACGACATCGGCCTCGTCGACCTTGATGGCGCGGGCGGCGAGGCCGACGGCCTCCATGCCCGAGCCGCAGAGCCGGTTGATGGTGACCCCCGGCACGTCGACGGACAGTCCGGCGAGGAGGAGGGCCATGCGGGCGACGTTCCGGTTGTCCTCCCCGGCCTGGTTCGTGCATCCGAGGATCACGTCGTCGAGGCGATCCCAGTCGACCGACGGATTGCGCTCGCGGATGGTGGAGATGACGTGGGCGGCGAGGTCGTCGGGGCGGACCGGGGCGAGGGCGCCGCCGAATCGCCCCACCGGCGTCCGGATCGAGTCGATGATGAAGGCTTCGCTCATGGGACCAGTATGCCCGATCCGCGGCCGGTCGCCGCCGGCGACGACGGCGCGCCCGGCGCGGCGCGGGCGGCTATCCGGTGACGGTGACGTTTCCGGTGGCCGCGAGGTCCGCCACGGCGGGGGCGACGAAGCGGGCCACGACACGGTACGTGCCGGGAGCCACCCGCAACGGTCCGGCGAGGGCGACGCCGCGCCGCTCCCCGGGGGCGAGCTCGAGGTCGCGCACGGCCTGGGTGAAGAGGAGATCGGCGCTCCAGCGGTACACCTCGGCGTCGCCCCGGAAGAGCAGGACGTCGGCGTCCTGACCGGTGCGGAACTCGAGCGCCAGCGGCGCCGCGCCGAGGTTCGTGAGGTCGAGGAGCCAGGTCACCGGCGCGCCGGTCACGAGCGGCTCGGTGGGGAGCGCCAGACGGACCCGGATGTCGCCGCCGCCGGCGGAGAAGACGGTCTGGTCGATCCCGGTGACGGCGAGGACGCCGCCGGTCACGGTGCCGGTGAGCGTGACGGGCACGTCGCTCCAGGTCACCGGCGGCGATCCCGTCGTGGTGAGGCCCACCACGGCGTCGGGGTCGAGATCGGCGAGCGGCAGGTCCGGCCCGGCGCACCGAGGCGGGAACGATTCGGCGAGGGCGGCACAGAGTCGGGAGCCGGAGGGATCGACGACGAGGAACCCGCGGGGGTGGGTGACGGTGCCGTCGGGGAGGGCGGCCGCCTCGCCGGGCGTCGTCGTCTCGGCTGCGGTTCCGGCGGTGGTCGTGGGGGCGGAGGCGGTGGTCGGGGCCGAGGCGGTCGTCGCCGGCGCCGTGCCGGCGGCACACGACGCCAGGAGCAGCGCGGCCAGCGTCAGGGTCGGCGTCCTCCAGGACCCGGGCAACGCGCACCTCCGATCGCGACGGCACCCGTTGGGACGCCGGCGGGAGGTGCCGAGGTTCCCGCGTGCCGGACCGGCGCTCATCGGCCCTCGAAACGGGGCTCCCGCTTCTCGAGGAACGCCGCCACGCCCTCCCGGTAGTCGCGGCTCCACCCGAGCTCGCGCTGGAGGTCGCGCTCGAGGTCGAGCTGCTCGTCGAGGGTGCTCGTGGCGGCGGCGTCGATGGCCCGCTTGATGGCGGCGAACGCCCGGGTGGGGCCGGCGGCGAGGCGACGGGCGAGCGCCGTCGCCTCCGTCATGAGGGCGTCGTCGTCGACGACCTGCCAGATCATCCCCCAGGCCGCCGCCTCCTCGGCGGTCACCCGATCTCCGAGCATGGCGAGGGCACGGGCGCGGGCCTCGCCGACGAGACGGGGGAGGAACCAGGTCCCTCCCGAGTCGGGGAGGAGCCCGATCTTCGCGAACGCCTGGATGAAGACGGCGGAGCGGGCGGCGAGGACGATGTCCCCGGCGAGCGCCAGGTTGGCGCCGGCACCGGCGGCGACGCCGTTCACCGCCACGACGACGGGCTTCTCGAGGGCGCGCAGGTCGCGGACGACGGGGTTGTAGGCGTCCTCGAGCAGGGCACCGAAGTCGGCGTCCTCCCCGGACACCGCCGGGTCGTCGAGGTCCTGCCCCACGTTGAAGGCCCGGCCGCTCCCGGTGAGGAGGACGGCGCGGACCGTGTGGTCGTTGGCGGCGCGCCGCAGGACGGCGCGCAGGGCGTGGAGCATCGCCGGGGTGAAGGCGTTGAGGCGCTCGGGCCGGTCGAGCGTCACCAGCGCCACGGCGTCGTCGCGGTCGTAGCGGATGTCGTCGTTCATGGCCCGAGCCTATCGCCGTCGCTCGGCGATTCGGGCGGGGAGGATCCACCGGCGACGGCGGTACCGAACACCTGGCGGTACACGTCGTGTCCGAAGCTCGTCGGCAGCGGGGCGCCGGGGACGATCCGGAAGGTGCGCCTGCCTTCCGGTCCGCGTTCGGCACGGAGGAGGAGGGTGTCGGCGCGCCCGGCACGCCGGAGTCGATCGGCGAACGTGAAGAGATGGGTGACGAACCAGACCTCGACCCCGCACTCGACCACGGCCGACACGAAGGCGTAGGCGATCTCGGACCCTTCCCGTTCGTTCGTCGCGGAGAACGATTCGTTGCACAGCAGCAGGCTGCCCGGCCGGAGGTCGTCGACGAGGCCGCTCAACCGGCGCAGCTCATCGTCGAGCCGTCCCCGCTGCAGCATCGGATCCTCCTCTCGTTCGTAGTGGGTGAACACCCCGGTGGTGACGCCGGCGCGGAACGATCGGGCCGGAACGAAGAGGCCGCAGTCCGTCATGAGCCGAGCCAGGCCGATGCTGCGGAGAAAGGTGGACTTGCCTCCCTGGTTGGCTCCGGTGACGACGACCAGCCGTTTCCCCGCGGCGTGCACGTCGTTCGCCACCACCGGCTCGCTTCTGGTGAGGGCCAGGACCGGGTCGTACAGCCCCTCGGCGTGCAGCTCGGGCGCGGCGGGAGCCAGGGCGACGGGCAGACAGACGGGCGCGCCGATCTCCCCGAGTCGCTGCCACAGGTTGAGGGCGGCGACGTAGAACGCCAGCTCGCTGCGCAGGGTGGCGAAGAACGCCAGGAGCCGGTCTGCGGCGCGACCCACCGCGTCGGCGGCAGCGTTCATGCCCTTGGCCTGAAGTCGGGAGAGGGCCCGGCCACCGGCCAGGTCGCGTTCGGCGATCTGGAAGCCGTACCCGGCACGGGGCCCCACCGGGAGGCGGTCGAGGAGGCCGCGTCGTGGGGCCAGGAGCACGTGGTCGACACCGGCGTTGCCCCGGCCGAACCGGACGCCGAGCAGGACCCCGCGTCGGAACTCCAGGTCCCTGAGTCGGTGGCCGACGGCGCGGAGGTACTCGTCGTCGAGCTCGGTCCGAACGAGGGCGAAGAAACGGTGGAGACCATCGGAGCGGAACGCGGCGCCGTGGTCGTCGGCCAGGGCCCGGAGGCGGTGGAGCATGCCGAGGAGGAACCCGAGGACCCGAACGGAGCGGCGGAGCACGACGTCCGGTGCGGTGGACAGCATGCCGAGGAAGAACTTCCGCTCACCCTCGACGGCGGCGGTCGCCACCTCGTACAGGCGGCGCACGGCGTCGGGCCGGTCGAGGGCGTCGGCGAGAACGGCCTGACGGTAGGCGATGGTGTCGACGTCGGCGCCGCCGGCGAGGAGGACGTGGCGGGCCACACCGAGGAGGAACGAGTCACCGTCCCCCATGGTCTCGATGAGGATCTGCAGCTCCAGATCGGCGACGAGGTCCGCCGCGTGGCGAGGTTCGGCCCCGTCGGCGTCGAGGTCGCGGTCGCGGTACATGAGGTGCACCGTCAACATCCGAGCCGCCTCCGGAGGTCGTCGCCGCCGAGTCGGTACTTGGCGGCGATGGCCGCGGCGTACGCGAGCCCGTCGGCGGGCCGCCGCTCGATGCGGAAGGTACGGACGGAGGGGTCGTCGGGGGCCACCCCGGCCACCACGCTCACCGTGGCCTCGTCCAGGGTGGAGAGCTCGTCGACGAAGGTGACGTACACCCCCAGGAGGTCGCGGCGGATGAGACGGCGGAGGATCCTCTCACCGAGGTCCCGGGCGTCGGTGAGGGTCGTCGAGGCGAGCGTCTCGTTCATGACGACGATGCTGTGGTCGGTGGCGGCGGCGAGGATGTTCCGGATGCGGACCAGCTCGTCCTGCAGCCTGCCGCGGAGCGTGGCGACCTGCTCCTCGCGGGCGAAGTGGGTGAAGACGGCGTCGGGGAGGAAGAGGCGGGCGTCCTCGCCCGGGACCGGGCATCCCAGTCCGGCGAGATGGTGGAGCTGACCGAAGGTTCGAGCGAAGGTCGTCTTCCCGCCCTGGTTGGGTCCGGTGACGACGAGGATCCGTTCGGGGCCTTCGAGGAGGAAGTCGTTGCGGACGATCTCCCGACCCTGGGGTACGAGGCGCGCCGCCAGCGCCAGGTCGAAGGTCCCGCGCGCCCGGATCGCCTTGTCGGAGGCGGTGACCTCGGGGAAGCAGAACTCCAGGCCGGCTCGCCGCAGCGGGGCGAGGAACTCGATGACGGCCAGGTAGAACTGCACCTCCCGGTCGAAGGTCACCACCAGCGGCTCGGCGAAGTCCTGCCAGGCGGCGACGAACGCGGCGAGGCGGTGGAAGGGCGCGGGGAAGAGCTTGGCCACGAGGCCGAGGATGCGAGCCTCGACGTGGTCGAGGGGAGGTCCGTCCCGGAACTCGACGCGGTACTCCCGAGGGGCACCCTCGCCGAACCTGGCGAAGGTGGCGGCCACGGCGGCTCCCATGTCGACCTCGCCGGCGGAGCGGCGAACCCGCACCTTCCGGCCGTCGACGAGGACCGTGTAGCGCACCTTCTCGAGGGCGGCGACGATGTCGGAGGCTTCGGCGCTCAGGGAGGCGAAACGGTCGGAGCGGACCCGGTCGGCGAGGGCGTCCCGGAAGGCGCGGAGGCCCCGGGAGCGGAGGGTCAGGCGATCGAGGGCGGAGGCGAAGGCGGTGGTCGTCTCGCAGTAGACCCGGACCGCGTCGAGGAACCAGGCGTGTCGCGCCTCCGGCGAGGTGGCCTCTCCGGCCCAGGTGAGGCCGGCGCGCATGGTGCGCATGCCGGCGGCGAACCGCCCCACCGCGGCGGCGACGTCGGTCCGGTCGAGGTCGCGGAACACCTCGTGCCGGTAGGCGACGGTGGCGACGTCCCGGACGGGTGACCAGAACCAGGGGTCGAGGTGGTACTCCTCCCGCCCGGCGAGGATGGCGGCGACGATCCGGTCGAGGTGCAGGTCGGGGAAGCAGGCGGGTTGTCGCTCGACGAGGACCGTCGGGGCCGACCCGGGGTGGAGGATGCTGGGCGGGACCATGACCGGCGCGACCTCCGCGGCTCGCTCGCTCCGTAGAAGCCATCAGCCGTGGTGGCGGTTCCGGCGAGCCTCATCGCCACGCCGCATCCTATCGGCGTTTCCCTTCCTGGCTCGACCGGGACCGTACTGATGCGGATGCGTCACGGAGCAGGGTACGCTCGCCCGGGGAAGCGACGAGCCACGAAGGATGCACCCATGAGCGATCGACACACCCGCCATCGCGCCACGCTGGAGAAGGCGCTGGACGCCATCGAGTCCCGCATCTACTGGAGTCCGTTCCCGGAGCATCCGAAGGCGTACGGGGAGGACGCCGCCGCCGTCGGCGAGGCCGCCTTCCGTGCCCGGCTGGGCGCCCCCTTCCACCTCGACGAGCCCCACGACGGACATCTCGAGGTGGTGGAGCGCTCGCCGTACGGGCTCGAGCTCGGCATCACGTATCCGCGGGTCTCCGTCGACGGGATCGTCGCCGCGGCCCGCGCCGCCATGCCGGCGTGGGCGAGGACCGGCCCCGACACCCGGGCCGAGGTGTGCGTCGGGATCCTCGACCGGCTCGCCGCGCAGAGCTTCGAGATGGCCCAGGCGGTCATGCACACCACCGGGCAGTCCTTCCTCATGGCCTTCCAGGCCGGGGGACCCCACGCCCTCGACCGGGGGCTCGAAGCGGTCGCGTACGCGTACCGCGAGCAGACCCGCCTGCCCGCCCGCATGACCTGGGAGAAGCCCCAGGGGAGACGGCCGCCGCTCGTCGTCGAGAAGGAGTGGATGATCCGTCCCCGCGGCGTGGCGGTGACGATCGGGGTGTCGACGTTCCCGACGTGGAACGGGTACCCGGGGATCTTCGCCTCGCTGGCGACCGGGAACCCGGTCGTCGTCAAGCCCCATCCGGCGACGATCCTCCCGCTCGCCCTCTTCGTGGCGACCGCCCGCGACGTGCTGGCGGAGACGGGGTTCGATCCCGACCTCGTCACCCTGGCGGTGGACACCCCGGAGGCGCCCCTCGCCCGGGAGCTCGTCCTCCATCCCGACGTGGCGCTCGTCGACTACACCGGCGGTCCCGCCTTCGGCGACTGGCTGGAGGAGCACGTCAGGCACGCGCTCGTCTTCACCGAGAAGGCGGGGGTGAACTCGGTCGTCCTCGACTCCGCGGAGGACCTCGGGGCGGTGTTCCGCAACCTGGCGGTCTCCATGACGATGTACTCCGGGCAGATGTGCACCACCCCCCAGAACCTCTACGTGCCCCGCACCGGGGTGCGGGTGGGGGAGGAGGTCGTCCCCTTCGCCGCCGTGGCGCGAGGCTTCGCCGACGCCGTCGCCGGGCTCCTCGGCGACGACGCCCGGGCCGTCGAGATCCTCGGGGCCATCAAGTCGCCCGACACGCTGCGGCGGGTCGAGGAGGCCTCCCGTCAGGGGGAGGTCCTCCTCCCGGCGCGGCGGGTGACCCATCCGACGTACCCGGAGGCGACGGTGAGCACCCCGGTCGTCGTCGGGGTGGGCGCCGAGGACCGGGACACCTACATGCGGGAGATGTTCGGGCCCGTCGTGTACGTGGTGGCCACCGGATCCACCGCGGAGAGCCTGGCGCTGGCGACCGAGTCGGCCCGGACGAAGGGGGCCATCACCTGGCTCGTGTACACCACCGACGAGACCGTGGCGGAGGCCGCGGTCGACGCCGCGGTCGAAGCCGGGGTGTCGGTGGCCTTCAACCTCACCGGCGGCCTCTTCGTCAACCAGTCGGCGGCCTTCAGCGACTTCCACGTCACCGGTGCGAATCCGGCGGGGAACGCGTCGCTCACCGACCCGGCCTTCGTCGCCAACCGCTTCCGGGTGGTGGGCGTCCGTCGCCAGTAGCGAGCGAGCGGGTCTCGGCCCTCCCGCTCGGGAGGCGCGCCGCGCCGTCGCCGGCGGCGACGGGCCCGGCGCGAATTGGCGCGCCGGTCGTTGGTCCTGCGATGATGCAGCCCCGAATCTGAGGCTCTAATGTGACGGACGCGCACGTGGGTCCTCGGGGGTGAGGAGGCGGCATGACCACGACACTGGAACGGACCGGCACTCCCGATCTCAGTGGTGCCTACCCCACGGTGGCCTTCAAGATCTGGGAGTGGGCCCAGAAGATGCCCGACGCAGTGGCGATGCGGGAGAAGGACTTCGGGATCTGGCAGGAGATCACCTGGGCCGACCTCTGGGACGAGGTGCGCACCGCGGCCCATGCCCTCCTCGCCCTCGGGGTGCGCCAGGGTGACGTGGTCTCCATCCACAGCGAGGACCGGCCCGAGTGGATCGTCATGGACCTCGCCAGCGTCGCCATCCGGGCCATCTCGACGGGCATGTACCCGACGAATCCCAGCGCCGAGGTCCGGTACCTCGTCAACGACTCGGGGGCCAAGGTCCACCTCGCCGAGGACCAGGAGCAGGTCGACAAGGTGCTCGACCTGGGACGCGACGCCTTCCCCCACGTCGAGAAGATCATCTACGTCGAGCCGCGGGGCGTTCGCACCTACCACGACGACCGGCTCATGTTCTGGGACGACTTCATGGAGCGCGGCCGGCGCCACCGGGCCGAGCACCCCGGCATGGTCGAGGAGATCATGGCGACCGCCGACCCCGAGGACGTCATGACCCTCGTCTACACGTCCGGCACGACGGGGCCGCCCAAGGGGGCCATGCTCACGAACGCCAACGCCGCGTTCTGCATGGAGAAGATCATCAACGGGAAGGGGAGGACCCACGACGGTCGGGTCCCGGGCCCCTACGACCAGGTCCTCACCTACCTGCCGCTCTGCCACGTGGCGGAGCGCATCTTCTCCACCTGGACGATGTGCGCCAACGGCGTCGTCCTCAACTTCGCCGAGTCCATCGAGACCGTCCAGGTGAACCTCCGCGAGGTGCAGCCGACGCTGTTCTTCGCCGTGCCGCGCATCTGGGAGAAGATCCACGCCTCGATCCTCATCAAGCTCGAGGACGCCACCTGGCTGAAGCGGCTCGTGTCCGGCTTCGGCCTCAAGCTGGCGTCGGTCATCGGCAAGGACCGGGTCGCCCACGGGGGGAACTTCACCTGGCGGAGCCGCCTCGCCTACGCCATCGGGAACCCGATCTTCTTCCGGGCCCTCAAGGAGCGCATCGGCCTGCGGCACTGCCGCTGGGCCGGGTCCGGGGCGGCGCCGATCGCCCCGGAGGTGCTCGAGTTCTTCATGGGGCTGGGGATCCCCGTCTACGAGCTGTACGGGATGACGGAGAACTCGGCGGTGGCGACGACGAACTACGACGGGCGTATCAAGCTCGGCACCGTCGGCGAGCCGTACGAGGGCACCGAGCTGCGCATCGACGAGGAGACCGGCGAGATCCAGACGCGGCACCCCGGCGTCTTCAAGGGGTACTGGAACAAGCCGGAGGCGACCGCCGAGACGTTCACCGAGGACGGCTGGTTGAAGACCGGCGACGTGGGGGTGTGGGTCGACGGGACCCACGTGAAGATCGTCGACCGGATGAAGCACATCATCATCACCTCCGGCGGCAAGAACATCTCCCCCTCCGAGATCGAGAACAGCCTGAAGACCTCCCCGTACGTGCGGGAGGCGATGGTCATCGGCGACGGCCGCAAGTACCTGGCGGCACTCATCGGCATCGAGTACGACACGGTGGGGAACTGGGCGCTCCGCAAGGGGATCCCGTACACCACCTACCGGGACCTCTCCGAGAAACCCGAGGTGATCGAGCTCATCCAGCAGGTCGTGAACGAGACGAACGAGAAGTTCGCCCGGGTCGAACAGATCAAGAAGTTCCGTCTGCTCCCCAAGGAGCTCGACCACGAGGACGGCGAGCTCACGGCCACCCAGAAGCTCAAGCGGAAGGCGATGGAGGAGATGTTCCGGGACCTCGTGGAGTCGATGTACTGATGCCGGTGGTCGTCATTGCCCAGGCCGCCGGCCAGGGCGGGCTCGAGAAGCTCGTCACCGCGTTCGGTTCGGGGATCGCGCTCGGCGCGATCTACGCGACCCTGGCCCTCGGCTTCGTCATCATCTTCAAGGCGACCCAGGTGGTGAACTTCGCCCACGGCGCCATCGCCGCCCTCGGCGCGTACTTCGTCGTCTACTTCGCCACGGTGCTCAACGTCCCCGGCCAGTGGTTCGGGTTCCTCCCGGCGACGGTGCAGTGGATCGGCTCGGCGCTGTTCGCCCTCGTCGCCGCGGCGTTCGTCGGGATGGTCATCGAGCGGATCACGATCCGGCCCATGATCGGGGAGCCGCTCTTCGCGGTGGCGATGATCACCCTGGGGCTCGACCTCATCGTGCGGACCGTGACGAACGACTTCATGAGCAACCAGATCCACGGTCTCGGCGACCCGTGGGGGACGAACGTGCGCATCTGGGGCCCGCTGCGTATCGCCGAAACCCAGATCGTCACCATCCTCGTGGCGGTCCTCGTCATGGCGCTGCTGGCCTTCTTCTTCCGGAGCCGGACCGGCATCGCCATGCGCGCCACCGCCTTCGACCAGGAGGCCGCGATGGCCCAGGGGATCTCGGTGGGGAAGGTGTTCGCCATCGCCTGGGCGATCGGCGCCGCTCTGGCCGCTCTCGGTGGGATCTTCTCCTCGGTCTTCCCCCGGCACGCCGGCGTCGATCCGTTCACCGCGTTCGTCGCCTTCGGGGCGTTCCCGGCGGTGATCATCGGCGGGCTCGACTCGGTCTCCGGCGCGGTCATCGGGGGCCTGCTCGTGGGGCTCGCCGAGGTGTTCGCCGGCACCTACCTCGTGGGCCTCACCTGGCTCGGCATCGGGTTCTCCGGCATCGTGCCCTGGATCGTGATGCTCATCGTGTTGCTCATCCGGCCGTACGGCATCTTCGGGACCGAGGAGATTCGTCGGGTATGAGAGGACGTCCGTATCTCTTCACGCGCTATGAGTCGGAGATGGGTCTCCTCCCGACGACGACGAAACGCGTCTCCATGGTGCTGCTGGGGATCATCGCGGTCCTGCTGCCGCTCGGGGTGATCCCCCTCTTCGGGTTCCTCGCCGATCCGGGGTGGCTGACGGTCATCGACAAGGCCCTCGCCTTCGCCATCGCGGCGTTGGGCCTGAACCTCCTCACCGGCGTCGCCGGGCAGGTCTCGCTGGGTCACTCCTTCTTCATGGCCGTCGGGGCGTACACCGCGGCGGTTCTCGGCGGGGAGGCGGGGAAGACGGTGTGGGGTCTCTCCCTCCCCATCTGGATCTGGCTCCCGGCCGCCGGCATCGTGGCGGCGTTGGTGGGGATCCTCGTGGCGCCGACCGCGGTGCGGGTGCGGGGGCTGTACCTGGCGTTCGTCACGCTCGGGCTCGTCTTCATCGGCCAGCACCTGTGGCGGAACCTGGGGAAGGTCGCGGGCGGTCCGACGACGGGACGGGACTGGCCCCGGCTCGAGTTCTCCTGGTGGCGGGGTGGGGAGCCGCTCATCAACTTCACCCGGGACGGATCCTGGTTCGGGGTGCATCTCTCGGGGGAGGCGAAGACGTACTTCCTCTTCCTCGCGCTCCTCGTCGTCTTCGCGGTCCTCGCCAAGAACCTCATGCGCACCCGGGTGGGGCGCTCCTGGGCGGCCATCCGGGACCGGGACATCGCCGCCGAGGTGATGGGGGTGAACGAGGCCCGGGGGAAGACGCAGGCCTTCGCCATCTCCTCCTTCTACGCGGGGATCGCCGGGGCGCTCTTCGCCTCGATGTTCGGCGGGCTCATCCCCACCACCTGGGATCTCCTGCTCGCGGTGACGTTCATCGCCATGATCCTCATCGGTGGCGCCGGGACGATCACCGGGACGCTGCTGGGGACGTTCTTCGTCGTGGTGACCCCGCGCGTCGTGGAGAGCGTCACCTTCTGGATGTCCGACCAGGTGACGAACCAGGGGCCGTTCGCCTGGCTCGCCGACCTCTTCATCCGGAAGAGCCCCCAGGACCTCCTCGGGTTCGTCTCCACCGGGGCGGCCGGGCCGGGGCTGAGCATCTTCCAGCTCAACATCGTCCTCTTCGGGATCCTCATCATCGTTTTCCTCATCGTCGAGCCCCTGGGCTTGTACGGTGTCTGGATCCGCATCCGCAACTACTGGAAGGGATGGCCGTTCACCTACTGATCACGAGGTCCGTCCGGGGCCGCGTCCGCGGCTGTGGAGGGAAGCAGAGGGAGCACACGGAGTACGGAGGAGGTTGCACATGAGATCGAGATCCATCGGTTGGCTGATCCTGTTGGCGGCGTTCGCGCTCGTCGCCGCGGCCTGCAGCAGCAGCGGCGGCACGACGACGACGGCGGCGCCGGCCACGACGGCGGCGCCGGCGACGACGGCGGCGCCCGGCACCACGGCGGCCACCACGACCACCGCGGCGCCGGCTCCGGCCGTCAAGACCGACATCGGCGTCGATCCGGACACGAAGACGATCAGCATCGGCATCCTCGCCGACCTGACCGGGATCTTCTCCGGCCTGACGACCGACATCGCCGACGCGCAGCTCGTCTACTGGGACAAGCTCAACGCGGCGGGCGGGATCGACGGCTGGAAGGTCAACCCGATCGTCGAGGACACGAACTACAACGTCGACCAGCACCTGGAGAAGTACGCGAAGATCCGTGACCAGATCGTCGCCATCTCCAACTCCACCGGGTCGCCGACCTCGGTGAAGATGCTCAAGAAGATGCTGGCAGACAACGACCCGATGCTCTTCATCCCGTTGAGCTGGTACTCGGGGTGGGCGATCCCCGACTTCGACCACAAGCTCGCCCTCGAGCAGAACACGAACTACTGCCTCGAGGCGCTGAACATCCTGGGCTTCATCAACGAGCAAGGTGGGAAGAAGATCGCGCTCGCCACGTTCCCCGGCGACTACGGGCAGGATTCGGCGGCCGGCGTGAAGAAGGCCATCGACTTCTACGGCATGGAGCTCGTCTACGACGGCGAGGCCGCCGTGATCCCCGGTCAGGATCAGGCCCCGGTCATCCAGGGCATCGTCAACTCGGGCGCCGACTGGGTGTACATGACGACGAACCCGTCCATCGGCGCCGAGATCCTCGGCGGGGCGGTGGCGCAGGGCTTCGCCGGCAAGTGGACCGGGTCGGTTCCGACGTACGACTTCCGTCTGCTCGACAGCCCGGCGGGCCCGTTGTACAGCCAGGTGTTCTACCAGGCCGGGTACAACGTGCCGTGGGGCTCCGACGTGGCCGGCATGGCGGAGATCGCCGACGCCATGAAGGCGGCGTACCCGGACCGGCGTCCCTCGGACGCGTTCGTCATCGGCTGGGACGAGGCGCTCACCATGCACCAGGTGCTCGCCAAGGCCATCGAGAACGGCGACCTGACCCGTCAGGGCGTCATCGAGGCGGCGAACAGCCTCACCGGGATCGACTTCCAGGGCGTGCAGCCCGACCAGTCGTACGCGGGGACGCCGAACGAGTACGTGCAGCGGAAGCTCGCCATGTTCAAGCCGAACCTGGAGAAGTACCAGGCGGCCGGCGGCAAGGACCAGACCCTCTCCCAGGAGGGCGCCACCACCGGTTCCGAGCTGATCAAGGACTTCTTCACGTCCGAGGCGGCGAAGGCGTTCGACTTCACCGAGCCCTGCTACCAGCTGTAACCGACGGAAGGTGGGGGCGGGACGCGCGTCCCGCCCCCACCGCGAACGCACCGGAGAGGATCCCGACCACATGCTCGAAGTCGCCAACCTCGAGGTCGTCTACAACGACGTCGTGCTCGTCCTGCGCGGGCTCTCCCTCGAGGTCCGCGACGGCCAGATCGTCGCCCTTCTCGGGGCCAACGGGGCCGGCAAGACGACGACCCTGCGGGCCGTCACCGGGCTCCTCGACGTCCACGAGGGGGACATCACCAAGGGATCCGTCACCCTCGACGGGCAGCGGATCGACGGGAAGGACCCCTCCTTCATCGTGCGCTCCGGCATCGCCCAGGTCATGGAGGGACGTCGGGTCTTCGCCGAGATGAGCGTCGACGAGAACCTGCGAACCGGCGCGGTGACGAACCGGGACTCGGCCAAGGTGAAGGCGGCGTACGAGCGGGTGATGGAGCTGTTCCCGCCGCTGGCGGCGCGCCGCAGGGACACCGCCGGGTACCTCTCGGGCGGCGAGCAGCAGATGCTGGCGATCGGGCGGGCGCTCATGGCCGACCCGAAGCTCCTCATCCTCGACGAGCCGTCCCTCGGGCTGGCGCCGATGCTCGTCCAGCAGATCCGCGACATCATCGTCGACATCAACCGGCAGGGCACCTCGGTCCTGCTCATCGAGCAGAACGCGAACATGGCGCTGTCGATCGCCGACTACGGCTACATCATGGAGGTGGGGAAGGTCGTGATGGACGGCGAGCCGCAGAAGCTCCTCAAGGACGAGGACGTTCGGGAGTTCTACCTCGGACTCCACGGCGAGGGGGAGCGCAAGTCGTTCCGTGAGGTGAAGCACTACAAGCGCCGGAAGCGGTGGTTGTCGTGAGCCGGCGCTCGAAGCTCCGGTACCGCAGCCGCTCCCAGGCGGACCAGTCTCCCGAGGAGCGCGGGTACGAGCACCTCGTCGAGTTCGACGCGGTGGAGCTCTCCTTCAAGGGGGTGAAGGCGCTCGACAAGGTGAGCTTCCACGTGGACGACGGGGAGCTCTTCGCGGTCATCGGTCCGAACGGCGCGGGGAAGACCTCGACGTTCAACTGTCTCAACGGCGTCTACCGGCCGCAGGCGGGGGACATCCGCTGGAAGGGGAAGAGCATCCTCGGCGTCCGTCCCGACCTCATCGCCGGGATGGGCGTGGCCCGCACCTTCCAGAACATCGAGCTGTTCCCGCACATGACCGTGCTGGAGAACATCACCCTGGGCCGGCACGTTCGCACCAAGGTGTCCTGGCTGGCTGGGGCGCTGTGGGTGGGCCGGGCCAAGCGGGAGGAGCTGGCCAACCGGGAGATCGTCGAGGACATCATCGACCTCCTCGAGATCGAGCAGTGGCGCTCCTACCCGGTGGCGCTCCTGCCGTACGGCGTCCAGAAGCGGGTGGAGCTGGGGCGGGCGCTCGCCATGGAGCCGCAGCTCCTCCTCCTCGACGAGCCGGTGGCGGGCATGAACCTCGAGGAGACCGAGGACATGGCCCGCTTCATCCTCGACATCCGCGAGGAGCTCGGGATCGGCATCATCCTCGTCGAGCACGACATGGGACTCGTCATGGACATCGCCGACCGGGTGATGGTGCTCGACTTCGGGCGCCGCATCGCCCTGGGCCCTCCGGCGGAGGTGCAGCAGGATCCCGAGGTCATCAAGGCGTACCTGGGCGAGGAGCTCGAGGCCGGCTGAGTCCGCCGCACCGGCACGTGGCCGGTCAGCGCTCGCCGATGAACACCGTCCCGGTGAACACGCCGCAGATCCGACCGTCCCCGCGGGTCACGGTGACACGGTAGGTCGCCAGGGTCCGTCCGCGGGTCACCTCCCGGGCGGTGGCCCGCAGCGTGTCGCCGGCCCGGGTGGCGCCCGTGAGCACGAGGTGGGTGTCGATGGCGACGGCCCGGGGACCGGCGGCGTTCGAGGCGAGCGCGAAGGCGGTGTCGGCGAGGGTGAACAGCGCCCCGCCGTGGGTGACCCCGTGGAAGTTCTCGTGCTCGGCGCCGAGCTCCAGGGCCACGGTCACCGCGCCGTCGGCCGCGACGTCGACGAAGGCGATTCCGAGGCGGCGGGCGAAGGGGTCGGCGGCGAGGAGACGGGCGAGACGCTCCGCGACGTCCGGTTCGGCGGTGTCCACGAGGAGACTCCTCCCGGGCGGCTCAGCGAGACCGCTCGGTGAGCCGCCACGCCAGGGGCAGGCTCGCCCCGGCGAGGAGGATCTTCAACGCGTCGCCCACCAGGAAGGGAACCACCCCGGCGGAGAGTGCCTGGGGGAGGGTGGCGATGGCGGGAACCGACCACCACAGCCAGAGCACGCCGGGGACGTAGATGGCGACGTTCCCGGCGAGGAACGCGGGGACGGCGGTGCGCACCGAGCGATCCCGGCCCGCCTCCGCCAGGCGTCCGACGAGCCACGCGGCGAGGACGAACCCGACGAGGTAGCCGAGGGTGGGTCCGGTGGCGTACGCCCAGCCGCCGCCTCCGCCGGCGAAGACCGGGAAGCCGACGAGCCCGAGCGCGACGTAGAGGAGCTGACTGGCGGCGCCCACCCGGGAGCCGACCGCGGCACCGGCGAGGAGCACGACGAACGTCTGACCGGTGATGGGCACCGGCGTGCCGGGGATGGGGATGCGCACCTGGGCCGCGAGCGCGGTGGCGACGGCGAATCCGACGGTCAGCACGGCGGTGACGGCGGCGCGGCGCGGTAGCAGTGCGCTCGCCAGGACCCTGGGGTGGGTGGTCTGCACGGTGTCCTCCTCCTCGGCGACGTGACGCGGATCGTATCAGGACGGCGGCCCGGTGCCGCCGTCCGTTCCCCACTCCGACCTCCGTCGCGGCGGCGACGTTTCCCGGAACCGGGCCGGCCACCGCGGGAGGCCCCCGGGGTCGGGGTGCAGAACGACGGGGTGGTCGCCCCGGTAGGCTGGCGCCTCCATGGATCACGACACGACCGCGACGGAGCGCCTCACCGGGGAGGACACGTCGATGCCGCCGGCCCCGCCACGGAGGACTCCGAAGTGGCCGTTCGTCCTCGTCGCCCTCTTCCTCCTCCTCGGCGGGGCGATCGCGGCCGCCTGGCCGGTCCACGTCCCCTACTACACGCTCTCCCCGGGCCCGGTGTACGACACGTCCGACTTCGTCACGGTGGAGAACGGCCACACCGACGCGCAGGGGGAGCTGTTCTTCCTCACCGTGTCGCTGGAGGAGGCGAACGTCTTCGAGTACCTCAGCGGGGAGCTCGACCCGCGGGTCGACGTCGTTCCCCGGCGGAACATCCGCCCCACCGGCGTGTCCCCCGTGCAGCTCCGCCGGGAGAACCTGGCGGCCATGGAGCAGTCGAAGACCGACGCCACCTTCGTGGCGTTGACGAAGCTCGGCTACGACGTGACGCTCGTCGGCACCGGGGCGCTCGTCATCGACACGGTCCCCGGCAGCGCCGCCGAGGGGGTCGTCCTCCCCGGCGACGTCATCGTCGAGCTCGACGGACACCCCATCGAGTTCCGGAGCGACGTCATCGACCTGATGCGGGACAAGGCCGTCGGGGACCCGGTCTCCCTCGTCGTCCTCCGCGAGGAGGACGGGGCCGAGGAGCCACAGCGGGTCACGCTCGAGCTCGTCCTCGGTCCGCACGTCGACGACCCGCAGAAGCCGATGATCGGCGTGCTCCTCGACAACAACGAGCCGATCATCGAGTTCCCCGTCGACGTCGAGATCGACTCGCGCAACATCGGCGGGCCGTCGGCGGGGATGATGTTCACCCTGCAGATCATGAACCAGCTCACCGCCGAGGACCTCACGAAGGGGCACCGCATCGCCGGGACGGGGACGATCTCCCGGGACGGGACGGTGGGTCCGATCGGCGGCATCCGACAGAAGGTGTACGGCGCCATCAACGCCGGTGCCGAAGCGGTGCTCGTCCCCGCCGAGAACTACGACGACGCCCTCACCGCCGCCGGGGACGACATCGAGGTGGTGAAGGTGACGACCATCGACGACGCCCTCGCCTACCTCGACCGGCTGCAGCCGGTGCACGCGTAGCCGGCGAGGCGCGGCGAATCCGTAGCCGAAGCGTCTCGGTTCGGTACGCTGCCACCCATGGAGGACGCCATGGCCGACGAGATCCGCTCCCGGCCCTTCCGCGTCGTGCGGCGGGGGTACGAACGGGAGGCGGTGGAGCGGTTCCGGGCGGAGTCCGCCGAGCGGATCGCGGCGCTGGAGCGGCGGGTCGCCGAGCTCGAGGGCACGCTGCGCCAGCTCGGGTTCGAGGATCCCGTGGATCTCGCCGCCGAGCTGGCCCGGGTGGGGGAGGACGTCACCCGCATCCTGGAGCAGGCTCGGGTCACCGCCGAGGAGCTGCGGGGCCGGGCGGCGGAGGACGCGCGCCGGTGGCGCGAGGAGGCCGAGACGGCGGCGCGACGGCTGCGCGAGGAGGCCGCCGAAGCCTCCCGGGCCCTGCGCGGCGCCGCGTGGGAGGAGGGGTCGGCCCTCCTGGCGGCGGCCGTGGCCGAGGCGGAGCGGCTGCGCGCCGAGGCCCGCGAGGAGGCGATGCTGGTGCGTGCCGAGGCGGAGCAGGAGGCGCTGCGTCTCGGGGCGGATGCCCGCCGGGACCGTGACGAGATGGTGGGGTCGGCACGGGAGGAGGCGGATCGGATCCTCGGTGTCGCCCGGGCCGAGAGCGAGACGATCCTCGCGTCGGCCCGGCGCCAGGCGGAGGCGGCCCAGGAGCGGGCCCTGGCGCTCGAGGCGCGACGAGCCGAGCTCATGGCCGAGCTGGAGTCGGCGCGGGCCTCCATCGGCGCCCTGGAGGACGAGATCGCCACCCGCCGTCAGCAGCTCGAGGCCGCCACCCCTGCCGAGCCGGAGGAGGAGGACGAGCGGTCCCACTGGCCCGCCGACGCCGGCGGGGTGAGGATCGTGCCCGCCGAGCGGGTCGTGTCCCTCGAGCCGGTGGACGCCGAGGCCATCGCCGCCGAGGTGCAGGCGTTGCGGGAGGGCCGCACCGCGTCCCCACCGCCGGTGGCGCCCGCGCCCCCGGCCCCGCGCCCCCCGGCGGCAGCCCCCCCCGCGGGGCAGGCCCACACCCCCGCCCGGCCCCCTGC
>CAZPAV010000047.1:0-20292 GCA_964584755.1 uncultured Acidimicrobiaceae bacterium | reverse complement strand
CCCCCGGTCAAGGCGGAGGTCGCACCGTCCGATACAACACCGGTGACGAGATGGTGACGACCACGCAACCCACCGGGGACCTCCTCGACTTCGTGCGCCGCGCCGGAACCGGAGAGGCGTTCTCCCGGACGCTGGCGGCGATCTGCCGCTTCATCGGTCGCGAGCTGCGAGCCCACCGCGTCACGGTGTACCTGCTCCAGGACGGCAGGCCCGTCCCCGTCGTCTCCGAGTATCCCTCCGGCGCCCGCGACGAGGCCGTCTACCGGCAGTGGAGGGCGATCGATCGCGCCGTACTCGACCGCCTCGCCGAGCTCGTCGCCTCCGGTGACGAGGTGCACCTCGTCACCGACCCCCGGACGATCTTCCCCACCGCGGTCGCCGCCGCCTGGGACGTCCACCCCTTCGTCACGGTCCGTCTCGACGGCGACGACGGTCCCCTCGGGATCCTCCTCGTCGAGGGCGATCCCCCCACCCTCGACCGGGCCATGGGCCGCGCCCCGGCCATCGGGACGTTCCTCGCGCTCGTCATCGAGACCGCGCGCCGCACCGAACGGGAGCTGGCACGGGCTCGCGAGACCGAGGCCCTCCTCGAGGTCGCCGAGGCCCTGCGCGATGCCGACGACCTCACCACCGTCCTGGCGTCGGTGGCCCGCACCTCGGCGCGCGTCGCCGGTTTCGAGCGCGCCTCGATCTTCCTCCTCGACGACGAAGGACGGCTGCGCCCCCACATGAGCCAGTTCGCCGACGGGCACGTCGACCGGGAGGCGTGGGTGCGCTTCCGCACCCTCGAGCTGGACCTGCCCGCGGCCATCACCGTGATCGAGACCGGCAGACCCGCCGTCTACGAGCACCCCGAGGAGCACCCCGAGGCCATCCCGCCCGAGTGGCGGGAGCCCTTCGGCATTCGCTCCGAGGTCATCCTCCCCCTCGCCTTCCGGGAGGAGCCTGCCGGGGTCCTCGTCCTCGACCACCGTGCCCCCCGACGCATCGACCCCAGGACGGTGCGGATCGCCCAGGCCGTCGCCACCCAGGGCGCCGTCGCCATCGGGCTCGCCCGTCTCCTCGAGGGTGAGCGTGCCGCCCGGGTGGAGGCGGAACGCGCCTCCGCGGCCCTCGCCGCTCGCGCCGCCCAGCAGGCCGCCGTCGCCACCCTCGGCCAGTCGGCGCTACGGGCCTCCCACCTCGGCGCGCTCCTCGACGAGGCCGTGGCCCTCGTCGCCGAGACGCTCGGCACCGAGCTGGCGAAGGTCCTCGAGCTCACCCCCGACGGGAACCGTCTCCTCCTGCGTGCCGGGGTGGGATGGCGTCCCGGACAGGTGGGGACCGCCGTCGTGGCGGCGGGCGGTGCCTCCCAGGCCGGGTACACCCTCCTCTCGGCCGAGCCGGTCGTCGTCGAGGACCTGGCGAGCGAGGCCCGCTTCCACGGGCCCGCACTGCTCGAGGATCACGGGGTCGTGAGCGGCGTGAGCGTGCTCATCGGGCCGGAGGATCGCCCCTACGGCGTCCTCGGTGCCCACACCACGCATCGACGCACCTTCAGCGCCGACGACGTCAACTTCCTCCAGGCGGTGGCCAACGTGCTGGCGTCGGCGGTCGAGCGCCAGCGCATGGAGGCCGCGCTCCGCCGGAGCCGGCGTCGCTTCGAGAGCATCCTCGCCACCGCGAACGACGCCATCGTCTCCTTCGACGCGGAGCGCCGCGTCGTCCTCTTCAACCATGGGGCCGAGGTGGTGTTCGGCTACCGCGCCGACGAGATCATCGGCCGGCCCGTCGACCTCCTCTTCCCCGCCGCGGGCGGCGACGAGTCCGCCGGGCGGCCCGCCTCCCCGGCGGCGCTCGACATCGAGGCGGCGGCCGGGACCCGGGTGCAACGACCGGCCCGGAGACGGGGCGGCGAGATGTTCCCCGCCGCGGTCACGGTCTCGCGGCTCTCCCTCGACGACGAGACGACCTACACCGCCATCGTTCGCGACATGACCGAGCGGCTCGCCACCCAGGAGCGTCTCGAGCGGCTCGTCCGATCGAAGGACGAGCTCATCGCCTCGGTCTCCCACGAGCTGCGCACCCCCCTCACCGGCGTGCTCGGCTTCGTGGAGCTCCTCCGCGACCCCGCCCGGGAGTTCGACCCCGAGGAACGGCAGACGATGATCGAGGCCGCGGCCGCCGAGGCGCAGGACCTGGCGAACATCGTCGAGGACCTCCTCGCCGCGGCGCGGGCGGACATCGGGACCCTTCACGTCGCCCGGGTACCGGTCGACCTCCGCGCCCAGGTGTCCCAGGTCCTCGAGTCGCGAGGCTGGGGGGAACGGGTCGTCGTCACCGGTACCACCGCCACCGTGATCGGCGACCCCGCCCGGGTTCGCCAGATCCTCCGCAACCTCCTGAGCAACACCGACCGCTACGGCGGCGATCACGTCGAGGTGAGGATCGGGCAGGACGGCCCCGCCTCCGTCTCGGTCTGTGACGACGGCCCGGGCATCCCGCCCGAGGAGCGGGACCGCGTCTTCGAGCCGTACGAGCGCTCCTCCACGCGGCCCCACCTCCCGGGCGCCATGGGGCTGGGACTGACGGTGTCCCGCAACCTCGCCCGACTCATGAGGGGGGACCTCACCTACCGGTACGTCGACGGTTGGAGCGTCTTCACCCTCACCCTCCCCCCGGTCGGGCACGGGCCGATGTCGGAGGACGAACCCGCCTGAGCCCGCGCCGGCCGGCACGGTCGGGACCGGGTCGCCGCCAGCGATCCCCCGCCGACAGGTGATGAGACCACGGTGGCCTCCTAGAGTGGGGCCGGCGACCGCCCCTGGATTCGAGGAGACCCATGCGCCAACCCTCCACCGACCCTCTCGCCTTCGAGCAGGCGGCCCGGGCCCGGCTCTCCCGGGCGCCCGGCGAGGTGGACCTCGAGGTCGTGTCGGCGGTCTTCAACCTCGTGAGGATCGTGAACCGCCTCCTCAGGGACTTCGAGACCGCGGTGTACCGGCCCCGCGACCTCACCTGGGCCGGGTTCCGCGTCCTGTTCTGCCTCTGGGTGCAGCCGGCCTCCCCCCCGGCCCGCCTGGCCCGTCTCTCGGGGGTGTCCCGGGCCACCGTCTCGAGCGTGCTCAACACCCTGGAACGGAAGGGGCTCGTCAGCCGGCACCGGCGCTCGCCGGATCGGCGCGTCGTCACCGTGACGCTCACCGGCGCGGGTGAGCGCCTCGTCACCGAGGCGTTCGTCGCCCAGCACCGGCGCGAACGGGAGTGGCTGGCCAAGCTCACCCCCGACGAGGTCGTCACGCTCAACGAGGTGCTGCGGAGCCTCCTGGCACGGCCCGCGCCCCCGGAGGAGGACGACTCCTGAGCCCTCACCCTCCCTCGAGCACGTGGCGGAGCGAGGGGGCGGCGTAGTCGGGGATCGGCCAGAGCACGGGCGGCACGATCTCGCCCACCGGCGACTCCACGAGGAGACTGGCCCAGCCGTTGTTGTTCGCCAGCGCGATGTCGGTGTCGAGACCGTCGCCGACGAGCAGGACCGGCTCGACGATGTCGAGTAGGGAAGCCGCCGCCTCGGCGAAGATCTGCGACGGCTTCCCACAGTCGATCGGCGTGAACTCGACGTGCTCGGCGATGGCCTGCACGACCTCTCCGGCCGCCAGGACGTCGTCCTTGCGGGTCGGCATCTTGCCCTTCGTGCTCGTCGAGAACACGGGGACGCCGGCGGCGACGAGATCGGCGGCGCGACGAACCGCCCGCTCGTCGAGACGCTCGCACTGCGCCACCACGAGGGCGTCGATCTCCTCGACCGGCGGCAGCTCGGCGCCGTGGAGGTCGATCGTCCGGTAGCCGGCGAGGTCGAGACGCCAGGCGAGGTGGTCGGCGGTGAGACGGGCGATGCTCCGGCCCCGCACCTGTCGACCCACGGTGTGACACAGGGTGTCGACCGCGGTGAGCACCTGCGACGGGTTCGCGGTGATGCCCATGGCCTCGAGGGCGTCGAGACAGTGACCCTTCGGCCAGAGCGAGAGGTTGCTGAGGAACCCCACCGTCGCCCCGGCCGCCTCACAGGCGTGGACGAACTCGGCGGCACCCGGGAGCGGCTTCCAGTCCAGGTAGACGGTGCCGTCGAGGTCGAGGAGCACGGTGCGGTAGCGACCGAGGTCCACGCTCTCGACGGCCGAGGGGAGACGGTTCATCGGGGGCCCTCCCCCGCGGCGCCGCGGCGGCCTCCGGCCTGCGGGCCGGCGTGGACGTGGATCACCCGCTCCTCCGTGAAGAACGCCGCCGCCGCCTTGCCGAGCTCGAGGGGACCGAAGCCGGAGTCCTTGATACCGCCGAAGGGAGCATGATGAGGGAACCCGGACACGTCGTTGAGGTGCACCATACCGGCGTGGAGCCGCTCGCCGAGTCCGAGGGCGAGGTCGAGGTCGCCGGTGAACACACCGGCGTTGAGCCCGTACCGGGTGGCGTCGTGCACCGTGGCCGCCGCGTCGGCATCCGCCACCCGCAGCACCGCCAGCACCGGACCGAACACCTCCTCGCGGGCGATCTCCCAACCCGGATCGACGCCGTCGAGAAGCGTCGGATCCACGAAGTACCCGCCGGTGCCGGCGGCGAGGGCGGAGCGGCCTCCGGTGACGACCCGGGCGCCGTCGTCACGGGCGCGCTCGATCGCGGCGAGGATCCGGCCCATGGCGCGGGCGGAGGCGACGGGACCCATGCGCGTCGCCGGGTCGTCGCCGGGTCCCACGGTCCAGGTGGAGAACTCCGCGCGGAGCAGGTCCACCAACTCGTCGGCCACCTCGTCCACGACGATGAGACGCTCGATCGCGGTGCACTTCTGTCCGGTCCCCGAGAGCGCACCGTAGGCGATCCGACGGGCCGCGTGACCGAGGTCGGCGTCGGCGAGGACCACCGCCGCGTTCTTCCCGCCCATCTCGAGCTGGAGCGGCACGCCCCGACCGGCGACGAGACGCTCCAGTGCGCGCCCCACCGCGGTGGACCCGGTGAAGGTCAGCCCGGCGAGGGCGTCCTGGGCGGCGAGGACCGGCACGAGGCTCGCGCCGGGCCCGGGGAGGACGTGCACCACCCCGGAGGGGAGCCCGGCCTCGGCGAGGATCCCGACGAGGCGAAGCGCCGCCAGCGTCGCGCCCCTCGCCGGCTTCCACACGACCGTGTTGCCGAGAGCGAGCGCCGGAGCCATCTTCCACGCAGGGACGAGCAGCGGGTAGTTGAACGCGGTCACGACGCCGATCACCCCCCGCGGCCGGCGCCGGGTGAGGACGAGGCCACCTGCCGCGGGGAGCACGTCGCCGACCGGCTGCAGGGCCTCCCCGGCGTAGTAGCGGAAGATGGCGGCCGCCCGCCGCACCTCGCTCCGAGCCTCCCCCAGGGTCTTTCCCTCCTCGGCGACGACGAGTCGCGCCAGCTCGTCGACCGACGCCTCGAGGCGTGCCGCCACCCCCCGCAGGAGATCGGCCCGCTCCTGCGGCGGCCGTGCCGCCCAGGCGGGGAAGGCCTCCCGCGCCGCCTCGACCGCGGCGACGACGCCCTCGGGAGGAGTCGGCAGGTACTCCCCGACCATCCGGGACGGCGCGGCCGGGTCGGTGACGACGATCCGCTCCCCGTCCGAGCGTTCCGTCTCGATCCCCATGATCACCCTCGGACCTCCGGCTCCAGGAGCACCGCCAGCGCCTCCTCCAGATCGTCGGCCACCATGGTCGGTCGACTCGACCCCGGCGTGGCGGCCGCCCCGGTGAGCACGAGCAGCGAGTCGGCCCCGAGCTGCTCGGCGAAGCTCACGTCCACCGCCGGATTGTCCCCGACGACGAGGACAGGCGCCACGCCGCCGAGGCGACGCTCCACCACCCGAACCATGGGCTCGTACGGCTTCCCGCAGGCGTGGATCCTCAACCCGGCCACCTCGGCCTCGAGCCGCGCCACCAGGGTCCCCGTCCCCGGAGCCCGTCCCGCTCCGCCGGCGTACACCAGGTCGCGATTGGTGGCGAAGACGGGAAGGCCCCTCGCCGCGGCGATCTCCACCCACCGCCGGGACACCGCCGGATCGGCCGAGACCCCCAGGACCAGCGCGCCCTTCTCCGGTTCGGCCAACACGTCGTCGACGCCGAGCACCTCGATGCCAGATCCCGCGAGCGCCTCCGGTACCGAGGCGGCACCGAGGACGGCGCACCGATCGATGCCCCGCTCGGCGAGCTCGGCGGCGACCGCGTCCCCCGAGGTCACGACGAGCCGGGATGGGACGACGATGTGCGCCTCCCGCAGTCGCGCCAGGGTCGTGGCCCGATCCCAGGAGGCGTTGGTCACCAGCAGCAGCTCCACGCCGAGCTCCTGGACCGTGTCGATCCAGGTGGCGGCCCCGGGTAGGGGCGATCCCTCCACGTGGAGCACCCCGTCGACGTCACAGACGACCGCGGCGTACCTGCCGAGATGCCGGAGACGGCGGTTCGTGCTCACGGATCACTCCGCCGTGAACCGTCCCGCTCCCCCAACAGGTAGGCGCGGGCCAGATCGGCGACCCCCACCACGGTCCGACCCGGGGGCACGGCGGTCGTCCGCGTCTGGACGGTCTCCGGACGCGCCTGCACGACGGCGACGGGCTCGCCCGGGCGCCGATGCCGGGAGAGCACCCACTCCACGTCGACGGGGTAGCCGTAGTGGGCCTCGATGCGCAGGACGGCATCGCCCACCGCGGCGACCTCCTCGTCGGCGAGGACACGCCGTTCCCGCAGACGTGGGGGCATCGGCCCCTCGACGACGCGTCCCCGGGCGTAGTCGAACATCGAGACCATCTCTTTGCGCGCCACCCGGTACTCGAGGACCCTGCGGTCCGTCTTCCCCACCTCTACGTGGTCGGGGGTGACGAGACCCTGCACCACGGCCTCCCCCCACCCCCAGGAGCACTCGATGACCATCCGGTCCGTCTTGCCCGTGACCGGGTGCACCGAGAAGGCGACGCCGGAGGCCCGAGCGTGCACGAGTTCGACCACTCCCACCGCCATCGGGCTGTCCCGATGGTCGAGCCCCTGCCGAGCCCGGTAGGCGAGTGCTCGGGCGGTGAACGCACTCCCCCAGCAGCGTCGCACCGCCTCGAGCACCCGCTCCGGTCCGGCCACCCCGAGGTAGGTGTCGAACTGACCGGCGAAGCTCGCCGCCGCCGCGTCCTCCCCGGTGGCCGAGCTCCGGACCGCGGTCGGGACGTTGAGATCTCGACAGCGATCGGAGAGCTCCTCGTAGGCGTCGACGATCTGCGGCGCCACGTCCTCGGGGAGCGGGAAGGCCTCGAAGGCGCGCCGGATCGCCGTCGCCGCGGCGTCGAGGGCGGCGAAGTCGTCGGGATCGCCGATCGCGGCGAGGTGTCGCTCCAGGATGGTGGCCAGCTCGGGATGATGCAGGAACTGCCGGTACGCCGTGGTCGTCACCACGAATCCCTCGGGAACCTTCAGTCCGGCGGCGCGCAGCTCCCCCATCCGGGCGAGCTTCGCCCCGGCGGCGGAGACGTCCCCCTCGCCGAGCTCCTCGATCCAGCGGACGATCGGGGTCATGCCCGCTCCACGATCCTCACCACTCCCGAGGTCCCGTCGACCTCGACGAGGTCCCCCTCCGCGATGACGTTCGTCGCCACCCCCACCCCCACGACGCAGGGGACCCGGTACTCCCGACTGACGATGGAGGCGTGCGAGAGCGTCCCGCCCGTGTTGCACACACACGCCGCGATGGTGCCGAAGGCTGGGGTCCAGCTCGGGGTCGTCGCCTCACAGACGAGGACGTCGCCGGGTTGCACCCGCTCCAGCTCCTCGGCGCCGTGCAGGACGCGGGCGATCCCGCGGGCGGTCCCCGTCGACACCGGGGTTCCCCGGAGCTCGGTGACGTCGCGGTCGATCTCGGTGAGCGACCGCAGGAAGTCCGCGTTCACCCCGAGGATCTCGGTGAGGACGGGATCGCTCACCTGCTCGGGGGGCGGCCCGAGGATCTGGGGGACCTCGCCCCGCAGCCGCCACCACTCCGTGAAGTAGCGGCGGCGGTCCGCCACGATCCCTTCCAGGGTCGACCAGTGGCGGCGGCCGGTGGCGACGTCGAGGAGCTCCTCCACGAACAGGAAGAGGGCGTCCTCGGAATCGGCGGCGCCGGCGGTTCGGCCGATCGCCATGGCGGTGTGACGCACCGGGATGTGCGACCGCAGGTCGATGTAGTGGTTGTGCTCCTCGTTCCACCAGGCGAAGTTGGCGCTCCGGCAGGATTCCAGGGCGGTGTCGAAGGCCTGTTGCTCCTCGACGGTGAGACGCGCCCGCGCCGCGGCGACCGCCCCGTCCCGTTCGGCGACGACCGCGGCGTGGGCGACGGCGAAGTCGAAGGAACCGTCGCCGGCGAGGAACCCCCGGATCGCCCCCAGGGCCGGGGTCGGGTCCTCCACCCACGGCGCGAACGTCGGCTCGATGATGCCCTCGGTCCGCCAGCCGTAGGCGTCGAGGAACGCCTCGAGCTGCTCGCGGAAGGGTTCCGCACCCGGCTCGGTGGCCAGGGCCGAATGCAGGCGGCCCGGCTCGGTGGCGAGGAACAGGTCCCGCAGTCCGAGGTCCGCCGCGGCCGCCGCGAGCTTCCACAGCTCACGGTCGGTCTCCATGATCTTCGTGTCGTACCCCTGGAGGAACCGGGAGATCTCGCCCACCGGGATCCCGAGCTCGCCACAGAGGCCGTAGAAGCCGACGTAGTTCGCCAGGAGCGGGTACATCATCTCGAAGTGGATCTCCCAGGCCCGGCGATGGAACGCCACCGCGTCCTCGAGATGCCCGGCCAGCTCGGCCGGGCCGAGTGTGGCGGGATCGACCTCCCGGAAGTGGGCGAAACCGGTCTCGAGCTCCTCGACGGCCTCCTGCCACGCCTCTTGGAAGCCTCCGATGAGCCGGGGCAGGTTGCGCCCGGCGCGGTAGGCCCGGAATCCCATCTCCCACATCGACGTCACCGGGATCTCCGCGGCGTACACGTGTGTCCCACCCATGACCGCGTGCAGTCCCCGTCCCGGCGGGAGGGGGATACGCTCCGCGATCGCCTGGGTCATCGACCCCACGATGTTCACGAGATCGAACCCCAGGGGACTCATGCCCCGGGGGTAGTGGTTGTCGAGCATCCAGAACCCATCGAGGTCCTCGGTCTCCACCCAGCGAGCCGTCTCCACGATCGTGGGCCCGGGATGCCCGACGCCTTCGGCGTGCGGATACCCGCCCTCCCGCACCATGCGCTCCACGAGATCGCCCATCATCTGCTCCTCTCTCTCAGCCGTTCCCCGACCCGGTCAGATGGCCGCCGTCGACGTACACGACGGTTCCCGTCACGTACCCGCTCTCCGGCCCGGTGAGGTAGGCGACGGTCCTCGCCACGTCGTCGCTCGTGCCGAGGCGTCCCAGCGGGACCCGCGCCTCCCGTTCGGCGAGCCAGGCCTCCCCGGTGGCCGCTCCGGCGCGCGCCCGGGCGGCCCCCTCCAGCATCGGTGTGCGGATGTACCCGGGCCCCACCGCGTTGACCCGGATGCCGTGCGGGGCCAGCTCACGGGCGAGCGCCCTGGTGAGCATCACGACCCCCGCCTTCGACACGGAGTACGCGCCGGCGGAGGGGACGCGTGCCGCCACCGAGGCGAGGGTCACCATCGTGCCCGCCACCCCGGCGGCGATCATCGCTCTCGCCGCCTCCGTGCAGGTGAGGTACACCCCGGTGAGGTTGACGCGCAGGACGAAGTCCCAGTGTTCCGGGTCGAGGGTCAGGAGCGTGCCCAAGTCCCCCTGATCCGGATGGTGGCTCACCCCGGCCGCCGCGACCACCGCGTCTGGAACCCCGACCTCCTCGGCGTACTCGGCGAGGGTCGCGGCGATGGCCCCGGGCACGCTGACGTCCGCGGCGACGAACTGCGCCCAGCGGCCTGCCTCGCGGACCGCGGCGGCCACCTCCTCTCCGCGTTCCGCCGCCTGGGGACGGTCGACGACGAGGACCGCCGCCCCTTCCCGGGCCAGCAGCCGGCAGCACGCCGCCCCGATCCCCGAGGCGCCCCCGGTCACCACCGCCCGCCTGCCGTCGAACCGCCCCATCAGGCGCTCCCCCCCGCCGGTGCCGCCGACGGGCCCGAGCGGCGCAGGTACGCACCATGGAGGACCCCGGGCCGCTCCGCCAACTCGGCGGCACTCCCTCCGAACGTGATCCGACCTCGATCGAGGACGTACACCCGGTGCGCGTACTCGAGCGCCAGTGTGGCGAACTGCTCCACCATGAGCACCCCCACGCCACGGTCGGCGAGCCGGCTGACGGCGGGCACGAGGCGCCGCACGATGACCGGGGCGAGCCCGAGGGAGATCTCGTCGATGACGAGCAGTCGGGGCCGGGTGAGCAGCGCCCGTGCGATGACGAGCATCTGCTGCTCTCCCCCCGAGAGCAGCCCCGCGGGCAGGTCGCGGCGGCGCTCCAGTTCGGGGAACAGCGTGAACGCGTCGTCGACCGGCCCGTCGGTCGCGACCCTCAGGTTCTCCACGATGCTCAGCTCGGCGAAGACGGTCCGCCCCTGCTCCACGTGGGCGATACCGAGCCTCGCCCGCCGTTCCGGCGGGAGCCCGGAGAGCTCCACCCCGTCGTACGTGATCGACCCGGCCTGGATGGGGAGGACCCCCGAGATGGCCTCGAGCAGCGTGGTCTTCCCCGCGCCGTTCGGACCCAGGAGCGCCGTCACCTCTCCGGCAGGCGCGACGAGGGTCACGCCGCGCACGACCGGCACGCCGGCGCGAGCCACCGTGACGTCGTCGACGCGCAGGGTCGGCGATCTCACCGTCGACCGCCCTTCACGACCGCACCTCCAGCCTCACGAGTGGGTCTCCCACCTCGACCACGGCGCCGACGTCCGCGAGGATCGCGAGCACCACGCCGGGGACCGGCGACGGGAGGTCCACGACGACCTTGTCGGTGTCGACGGACACGAGCGGCTGTCCCTCGGTCACGGATTCACCGGGTTGACAGAGCCACTCGACGATCTCGGCGTCCTCGGTCATCTCGCCCACCTTGGGGAGCTTCACGGTGACGATCATGCCCCGGCCTCCGGGTAGACGTGGCGGAACATCGCCGCGGGCGGCGCCACGGGACTGGCGAGGGCCCGCTGCGTCGCCGCGTCGATCCTCGCCGCACACCGGTCCCGAATCTCGCTGATGCCCGCCGGGTCGAGCGACCCCTGGTCGAGGAGCCGCCGCTCCAGGATGGCGATCGGGTCGCGCTCCTGCCACGTCTCGAGCTCCCCCGGTGGCCGGTACGGCGCGCGATCCGATCGGGAGTGTCCGAAGTAGCGGTACGTCCTCAGCTCGATGAGCGAGGGACCCCCACCGGTCCGGGCCCGCTCCAGCGCGGCGCCCACCGCGGCCGTCACCCGGTCGACGTCCTGGCCGTCGACGAGCTCCCACGGCATGTCGTACGCCTCCGCCCTCCTGGCCGGAGGCTCGACGGCGGTCGTCGTGTCGTAGCGGCTGTACTCCCCGTAGTGGTTGTTCTCGATGAGGAACACGGCCGGGACCTGCCACACCGCGGCGAGGTTGAGGCCCTCGTGGAACGCGCCGATGTTCACCGAACCGTCCCCGAACACGGCGACGCCGACGCGCTCCTCTCCACGTACCTGGGCGGCGAGGCCGATACCGGTGACGATGGGGATCCCGGCACCCATGAGGGTGACCGTGTAGAGGAGTCCCACGCTGGTGTCCACCAGGTGGGGGGAACCGCCGAGGCCTTCGACGGCCCCGATCTCCCGACCCAACGTCTCTCCGATGAGCTGCTCCGGGGTGAGGCCCAAGGCGAGACCGAGGCCGTGGCCGCGATGGGCACCGACGACGTAGTCGGAGGGGGGAACCGCCGCCGCGATCCCCACCGCCACCGCCTCCTGGCCGTCGCAGCTGTGGGTGGATCCCCAGGCGAGACCCTCTTCGTGGAGCTCCCGGATTCGCTGCTCGGCGGTGCGGATCTCCACCATCCGCTCGTAGCGGGCGACCGGATCCTCCCGCACCGCCCGTCGGCGTCCGGCCGGGGTCTCGTGGTCGTACGCCGTCGCCGTGGTCGTCGGTGTGTCGCGAACCGCCATCAGACCTCCTCCCCGATCGTCGCCCACCACGGATCCGGGACCGCTCCGGTGTCGAGCCATCGGCGGAGCTGCTTCGCCACGTACGCGGCCGAGGGCAGGTAGCGGAACTCGAGCTCGCGGGCGAAGGGAACCGGGACGTCCGGACAGGTGATGCGGAGCACCGGGGCCGCGAGCTGGCCGAAGAGCTCCTGGGTGACGCGGGTCGCCACCTCCGTGCCCCATCCCCCCGTCTGGGGATGCTCCTCGACGAGGGCGAGCCGTCCGGTGCGCGCCACGCTCTCGAGCACGGTGGCCACGTCCCACGGCCGGAGCGTGAGGAGGTCGATGACGTCGGCCGAGACCCCACCTTCCAGCTCGGCGACGCCCTCCAGGGCGACGGCCACCATCTGGCCGGCGGCCACGACCGTCACGTCCTCGCCGCGGGTCCGGTGTTCGGCGTGTCCGAGGGGGAGCACGGCGTCCTCCCCCGGGGTGAACTCCTCCCGGGTCCCGTAGAGGCTGCGCGGCTCGAGCACCACGACGGGTCCTTCCTCCCGGATGGCGGAGCGGAGCAACCCGTAGGCGGTGCGCGCCCCGGACACCTCCACGAGCTTCAGGCCGGGAGCGGAGAGGAACCACGGCTCGAGCGTACGCGAATGGGTCGCCGCGAACCCGCGACCGGCGCCGATCGACGCCCGAACGACCATGGGCACGGTGACCGCGCCCCGGGTCAGGTAGTGCACGAGCGCCCCCTGGGTGACGACCTGGTCGAGGGCGACGCCGAGGAAATCGACGAACATGATCTCGGCGATGGGCCGCAGCCCGGCCATGGCGGCGCCCACCGCGGCGCCGACGATCGCCATCTCCGAGATGGGGGTGTTGCGGACCCGTCGTGGGCCGAACTCGTCGCGCAACCCGACCGACGTCTTGAAGACGCCGCCGGCATCGGCGACGTCCTCCCCGAAGAGGACCACCGTCGGATCCTCGCGCATGGCGTCGGCCATGGCGGCGCCGATCGCCTGGTTCATCCGCAGTCTGGGCACGGTGCCTCCCACCTCTCTACGTTCCGAGATACGCCTCGGCGACGGCGTCGCTCCCCAACACCTCACCTGCCACGCCGCGCCCGATGACGCGGCCGAAGTCGAGGACGACGACCTCGTCGCAGACGGACGAGACGAGATCGATGTCGTGTTCGACGAGCAGCACGCTGCTGCCGTACCGTTCCGGGATCTGCCGGATCCGCTCCCCCAGCTGGGCCGACTCCTCCTCCGTGAGTCCCGCCGCCGGCTCGTCGAGGAGCACGACTCGCGGCCGGGCGGCGAGACAGGCGGCGATCTCGAGGCGGCGGCGCGCCCCGGTGTCCATGACGGCGATGCGCGTGTCGGGCCCGGGGCCGTCGACGAATGCGAGCAACGCCTCCACCTCCCGATCCTCCATACGGTGTGGTGCCGCGAGCGCCAGATACGCGCCGGTGGTGAGCGAGGGGATCGTCCGCTCCGTCTGGAAGGTACGCCGGATCCCCAGGCGGGCACGCCGGTGGGCGAGGAGGCGATCGACGGCCCGGTCGCCGAGCATGACACGTCCCGTGTACTCCCGATGGAATCCGGTCACCACGTCCACCAGCGTGGACTTCCCGGCACCGTTGGGACCGATCAGACCGGTCACCGCGCCGGCGGCGACCTCGAGGTCCACCGCGTCAAGTGCCACCACCGCACCGAACTGCACCGTCACCGCCTCGATCCGCAGCGTCACCCCGTCGGGGCGTGAGTGGGGATCGGTCTGGGAGGGGAGACGCCGGTCGGCCAGCCGCACGACCCGTTCGGTGGGGGCGGGAGCCGGCCGGCGGCGACGGAGGCTCTCCGACAGCCCCCGTCCCCCCTGGGCCAGGGCCTGGGTGGCGCCCAGCGCGAACAGGATGGGACCGAGGTCCTGGGGCAGACCCACACGGCGCAGGAACTCGGGGAAGAACGCCGTCAGCATGCCGCCGAGGAGCGCGCCCCCGAGATGCTGAGCCCCGACGAACACCCCGACGACGAAGACCACCAGGGAGTCCATGGGATCCACGTTGCGGGCGTTGAGGAACCCCGTCTGGGCCGCCATGAGCCCGCCGGCGACGCCGGCGACGAGGGCACTGGTGGCGAAGGCGGAGAGCTTCGTGAGCGGTACGCCCAGCCCGAGCGCGGCGGTGGCCCGTTCGCTGTGCCGCACCGCGGCCCAGGCGGCGCCCAACCGGGTGCGCCGGAGGACGAGGAAGCCGACGGCGGTGACCCCGAAGGCGAGGGCGACGAACACCAGGTAGCCCCGTTCGCTGGTGAAGGGGACCGGCCGCGCCACCGGTGCGTTGGTTCGCGCCCCGGGGAACCCCCGAACGAACACGGCCGTCGATGCCGCCACCGCGAACCCCAGGGTCACCACGGCCAGGTTCACGCCGCGGAGGCGGAGCGCGGGCAGCCCGATGAGGATCCCGACGGGAACCGCGGCGAGCGCCCCCAGGAGGAGGATGAGCGGGAACGGCCACGAGGTGTGCAGCCCGAGATACCCGACGACCCAGGCGCCGATGCCGGCGAAGGTGACCTGGCAGAGGGAGACCATGCCCGCATGGCCATACACGATGCCGACGCTGAGCACGAGGAGCGAGGCGACGAGACCGGAGGCGGCGAGGAAGGCCCAGAACGCGGGGAGGAGGAGGAAGACCGCGACCATCGCGGCGAGCCCGGCGAGGAGCAGGACCTCACCGCGCCGCATCCCACACCTCCTTCCGCTGCATCCAGAGGAGGGCGCCGAGGATGACGAGGAACGGGACCACGGTCCGGTACTGGGCGAACGGCCCGATCCTCGCCCCGAGCAGCTCGATGAGCGCGATGCCGAAACCGGCCACGATCGTGGCGGTCACACTGCGGAACCCCCCCAACAGCGCCGCCGCCAGGGCGGGGAGCACGAGGAGCCCCAGGCTGGCGTAGTCGTTGGTGCGGGTGGGGGCGATGATCACCACGGCGACGGTGGCGGCGGCCCCGGCCACCGTCCACACCGCCACCGTGAGGCCGTGCACCGGCACGCCGAGCAGCCGTGCCGTCACCGAGCGCTCCGAGAGGGCGCGGAGCTGGACGCCGGTGCGGGTCTGGCGGAGGAACCAGGCGATGGCGAGGGCCAGCGACACCACGCCGAGCACCGCAAGCAGCGTGGAGGCGGTCAGGGTGGTCCCCCCCAGCCGGATCCGTACCCCCGGGAAGAGTGCAGGGACTACGCGGGGATTGTCACCGAACAGCCGGAAGCCGAGGACGAGCAGGCCGAGGAACAGCGCGATGGTGACCGTGGAGCGGACGATGGTCCCGGCCTCCGGGAACCACTTCGCCATGACCATCCCGATGGCCGCCGACAAGGCGGCGCCCACGACGATCCCGACGGCGATGGCGACGCCGTAGGGAACGCCGTGGGCGAACGCCACCAAGGCCGTGTACGTCCCGAAGGCCCCGATGACCGCCTGGCCGAAGTTCAACACGCCCGCCATCCGGTAGGTGAGGACGAGGCACACTCCGAGCAGGGCGTAGGCCCCGCCCGAAGTGAGCGACGCGAGCGCGGTGTTGAGCATGCTCCGTCAGTTGGAGCTGGGGAGGACCACCCAGTCCTCGGTGGCCAACACCCAGTCCGAGCCCTGGAGCCGCACGAACTTCGAGGCCCGGTTCGGGTTGTGGGCGGGGGCGTCACCGAAGGAGTACGGAGAGCCCATCATCGGGGTCTGGTAGGCGTCCAGGCCGAGCAGTGCCTCGCTCACCGACTCCCGGGTGATCTCGCCGTCGATCCCCCGCAGGACGTCGACCATGATGGTGGCCGCCACGTAGCCGCCTTCGGCGAAGGACGTCAGGGGCACGCCGGCCGAGGTCATGAGCGCCTTCCAGTCGGCGAGAACGGGCGATTCGAGGGTGAACGGCTCGAACTCCGAGTTCACGTGGAGGATGCCGTCCCCGGCTCCCACCGATCCCAGCGTCTTCGCCACGTCGGCCGTGTAGCCCGAGGTGAGGCCCACCCACGTCATGTCGTCGATGCCCTGCGCCTGGAGTGCCTGCATGAACCCGATGTAGTGGACGTCGAGTCCGTTGGAGACGACGACCTGACAGCCGGCGTCGTGGGCCTCGAGCACGAACGGGGTGACGTCGTCGGTGAACAGCAACGACGTGTTCTGGAAGAGCAGGTCCTTTCCGGTGAGGTCCCGCCACTGCTGGATGGCGGCGTTCATCGCCGGCCGGAAGTCGGGGATGTCGAAGACGAGGATGCACACGTTGTCGTACCCGAGCACCTCGCTGGCGTAGTACAGCCCCACGGTGAAGCCCAGGTACGGACCGGTGTTCACCGGGGAGATGTTCGAGCTGGCGAAGCAGAGCGGGTCCACGCCGGTGCCTTGGACGGCGTAGACGTGTTGCTCCGCGTAGTACGCCCCGTTGACGGCGCATTCGAGAAGGCTGGCCGAGCCGACCAACGCCACCACGCCCTCGTCCTCGACGAGACGCCGCGCCGCCTGAGCCGCCCCGGCGGGGTCACCGGCGTCGTCTTCGATGAGGTACTCGATGGGGCGGCCGCCGATACCGCCTTCGGCGTTCACCCGGTCGAAGACGGCCTTCGCCGCGGCCGAGGCCTCGGGGAACACGATCTGGCCGGTCAGCGAGTTCACCGATCCCAGCTTGATGGGTTCGCCGGGAGCCGCGGTGGTCGCCGCCACCGTGGTCGTGGTCGTCGCCGGTGCCGTCGTCGTCGCAGCCTGGGTCGTCCCCGGCGCCGCGCTCGTCGTGGTGGCCGCGCCGCCTCCCGAGCACGCGACCGCGACCAGTGCCACCACCGCCGTGAGAATCAGGAGTCTCCTCATCCTTGCCCTCCCCTCATTTCCCTCTCCCTTCGCTCGCGAAGAAGCCTCCGCGTTCCCCGTATCCAACCATGGAGTATCGAACCTGTCAACACCCGAATCATCTGATTCACGATGCTTTTCGGGAACGCGAGTCACCGTCTCACCGGGTGGAGGCACCGTTGCCGCGGCCCGCCCCCTCCGGCGCCGCTGCGGGCATTCCGGTCGCCTCAGAGGCTGGCGTACACCGCCTCGGCCACCGCGTCGACCCGCGGGTCGACCTCCACGGCGAAGATCATGTGGCGGGTGACGTAGGCGAGAGCGACGTTCGCCTCGGGGTCGGCGAACCCGATCGAGCCGCCCATGCCCGGATGACCGAAGGCGTGCTCCGCGGGTCCGTAGCGCTCGGTCGGCGTCCCGGGCAGCATGTACCCCAGGGCGTACCGCTTCTCCGAGAGCAACGTGGCGTCGTCGCCACGCCACTGCTCGGCGGCGTGGGCCGCGACCGAGGCCGCGGAGACGATACGCGTCCCGTCCAGGGCGCCTCCGCCGGCGAGCGCGGCGTACATCCGGGCCAGTCCCCGTGCCGAGACCACGCCGTTCGCGGCGGGATGCTCGACGGCGTGGAAGCCGGGATCGTTGCCGATGGTGGCGAAGTTCATGGCCCCCGAGGGCCCCACGAAGAGGGCCTGTCCGATGGGACCCTCGGCGCTCATGGCGTGCGCCATGAACGCCAACACCTCCGGATCGTCGGTCGGCGGAGGCGGGATCGTCAGCTCGAGCTCGGCGAGGCGCTCCTCGAGAGATGGCGGCAGGCCGATCCAGGCGTCGAGCCCGAGGGGTCCGGCGATCTCCTCTCGGAAGATCGCTCCCACGGTACGCCCGGTGGCGTGCCGTGCCAGGCCGTTGAGGATGAGGCCGAAGGTCACCGCGTGGTAGCCGTGGGTCCCCTCGGGCCAGACGGGCTCCGCGCCCTCGAGGAGCGCGGTGAGGTCCTCGACGCGGTCCCAACCCTCGGGCCCGTCCGCCGTGGCGATCTCGGCGTACCCGGGCGGGTACGGGAGCCGGGCCCCGTGGGTGAGCACGTCCCGCACGGTGATGCCGTCCTTCCCGCCCCGTGCGAACGCCGGCCACCACCGTGCCACGGGCGCGTCGAGCTCGAGGCGGCCGGTGTCGACCAGTCGCTGCACGACGAGCGCGGTCATCCCCTTCGTCGCCGACCACACCAGCGCCACGGTGTCCTCGGCCCACGGCCTCCCGGGAGCGGCCTCGCCACCCCACAGGTCGACGACCCGTCGCCCCCCGACGTACACGGCGAGCGCCGCACCCTTCTCGCCACGCTCCGCGAAGTTCGCCGCGAAGGCCTCACGGACCCCCTCGAACGCCGGATCGTGCTGGCCTCTGACCATCAGATTCCTCCCTCATCGCGCACCGGGAGCGTAGGTGACGTCCCCCGGACGTGTCCAGTGGCCGAACCCGATGTCCCGTCACGTCCGTGGGAACCGTTCCCACCCACCCGACGATTCGTCCGCGTCGGCGACGAGGACCTTTCCCGCGCCGGGCGTGCGCAGCATCCGTGCGAAGACGGAGGGGAGGGCTTCGAGCGACACGACCTCTTCGACGAGGACCGCGGGACGGAGGCGACCCCGGACGAGGTCGTCGAGGGTGTCGGCGAACTCCTCCTCCGTGTAGCCGAGGGCGAAGCGCAGCGTGACCTCGCGTCCGAGGCCGAGCATCGGTCGCACGGTGTCGGCGCGCATGCAGGCGCCCACGACCACGATCTCGGTGTCGGGCGCCGCGTCGAGGAGTACCTGGTCGAGGATCCCCGGCTTGCCCACCGCCTCGAACACCACCGGCGCCGCCCCACCCGCCTCCTGCACCCACACCGCGACCGGAGACGCCATCTTCGGATCGACGACGACGTCCGCGCCCATGGCCCGTGCCCGAACCCGTCGCTCCGGCACCGGGTCCGCAGCGATGATGGGGTCGGCTCCCCACAGGCGAAGCCGATCGACGATGGCGAGCCCCACGGGACCACACCCGACGACGACGGCGGCCTCCCCGACGACGAGGCGGGAGCGTCCCACCGCGTGATGCGCCACCGCCGCGGGTTCCGTCAGCGCGGCCCACCGCGGTGGCAGACCGCCGGGCACCCGCAGCGCGAGGGCGGGATCGAGGAGCATGAGCTCGCCGAAACCCCCCGGGAACGCCTTCGAGAAGCCGAGGGTGTGTGGCTCACCGGCGGCATCGTGGATGCGCGGCATGGAGACGACGAGGTCGCCCGCCCTCAGGTCGGGGCGCGCCGGACCGGGATCGACGACCTCGGCACAGAACTCGTGGCCGAGGACCGTCGGAGCCCCGGGCTCCACCGACGCGGCGCGCAGCGGACCGTGCGGAGCACGGGCCGCGACCTCCCGTCGCAGTGCGGCGAGCTCCTCGCCGTGCCGGAGCACGCCGAGGTCGGAGCCGCACACGCCGCAGGCGACGGGCCGGGCGAGGATGTGCCCGCCGCGGCGTTCCGGTGCGGCCACGTCGCGGACGCGGAGCTCGCCGCACTGCGCCACCGCCGCTCGCATGCCGCGGACCTCCCCTCGGAACCTCGTGTCTCGTATCAGATGATTCGATAGCCTATCGTTCCCCCTCGGCACGACGGGAGGGACCATGAGCTTCGCCTGGACACGGCTGTATCACGTGGGGATCGTCGTCCCCGACCTCGAGGAGGCCATGACCGAGCTCCACGACTCCCTCGGGGTGACCTGGCCGGAACCCCGCTCCCGACGGCGGTCGTTCCGCGCCGGCACCCGCCGGTTCACGACGGAGCTGCGCTTCGTGTACTCCTACCAGGGTCCCCCGCACCTCGAGATCATCGAGGGGCGCCCGGGAACGCCGTGGGACCCGGACACCGCCGGCCCCATCCATCACGTCGGCGTCTGGGTCGACGACCTCGCCCGGGCCGCGCACCGCCTCGTCGCGGCCGGCGCCCCCATCGAGGTCACCTACGACACCGACGACCTCGAGAGCTTCACCTATCACGTCACCGCGTCCGGCCTGCGGGTGGAGCTCGTGGACGCCACCCGACGTCCCGGCGTCGAGGCGTGGCTCACCGCGCCCACTTCCGCCTGAGCCCCCGGCGGCGACGGGATGCCCCGATGCGGCGATCCCCGACGTGCCGCCCGCTCAGCCGACGCCGGCCGCCGATGCCCGCAGCGTCTCCCGCATCCGCACCGCCACCCCCGCCCCCGAGCCGGCGGTGCGCGCCCCGACGCCCCACAACGCCGCCGGCGCTCCGGCCAGGCCCCGGCCGCCCCCGGCGGCGACCGCACCGACGCCGAACCCCGCGCCGCCCCCGGCCCCGTGACGCCACCACCGCCGCGGCCGACGCGCG
>CAZPAV010000046.1:0-20754 GCA_964584755.1 uncultured Acidimicrobiaceae bacterium | reverse complement strand
GGTGGTGGCGGCCCTGTGGGGTTCGGTGGCGGCGGGGACGGCCCTCGAGGAGCGGATCCCGGAGCGGGGCCTCACCGCGGAGGGTCCGGCGGCGACGGCTGCGGCGGCGTGGCTGGCCGGGCACGCCACGGGAGCCGTCGTCGCCGGCACGCCCCTGTATCTCCAGTCCCTGTGGCGGCTGTCGGACGGGGCGTTCCGGCCGCGGCTCGTGCCGGTGTTCGTCGCTCCGCCGGCCGGCGGGTCGGGGTTCTCGCGGCGGCTCGACTGGGCGGCGACGACGGCGGGGTCGCCACCGGCGGGCGACCGGCCGCTGCTCGTGACGGTGACCCGGACCCAGCGGGCGGGGTTCTTCGCCGCGTCGCTGGCGACGGCCCTCCAGGAGGGGAGGGCGGACGTGCTGGTCGTCACCGGCAACCTCGACTTCCCCGCCTCCGCCTACGACGGCGGCGGGCTCCTCCCCTTCCTCGAGGCGTCTCCCGGCGCCCGGGCGGTGTTCCGGGCCGGACCGTCCCCGGGGCGCCCCCAGTGGATCGTCGTGTACGCGCTGGATGGTCCCTTCCGGGTGGGGGAGGCTCCGCCGGTGGTGCATCTCGCCACCGCGGCGGAGGCTCCGGAGCTCGCCTCCGGGCAGGTGGTCGTCGACGACGCCGGGTACCGGGAGCTCGTCGCCGGCGTCCTCGGCCGGATCCCGGCGGGTGGCGGCACGGCACCCTGAGCGGAGGAGGCGGTCGAGGACCGCGGCGGATCGGTCGGGTCGTCGGGTCCGTCCGGGCCGGTGTCCTCAGCCGAGGGTGTGCAGCTCCGCGACGACGCCGGCGAGGAACTCCGCCGCCGGGGCGCCGTCGACGAAGGCGTGGTCGAAGGTGAGGCTGAAGGTGACCTCCCGGGCGGCGACCACCGCTCCCGTGTCGTCGAAGGCGGGCCGGGTGCGGATCGCGCCGACTCCGAGGATGGCGATCTGGGGAGGGTTGATGATGGGGGTGAAGGCGTCGACGCCGTAGGGTCCGAGGTTGGTGACGGTGAAGGTGGCGCCGTCGAGGTCTGCGGCGGTGAGCGCACCGGCTCTGGCCCGTGCCGCCACCTCCTCGATCGCCGCCTCGACCTCGTCGAGGGAGCCGTTCGCCGCTCCCGGCACGATCGGAGCGACGAGACCGTCGTCCGTCTGGATCGCGAGTGCCACGACCGGCGTGGCGGCGGGGACGAACCGGTCGCCGTGGCGGGTCCCGTTGAGGTGGGGGTGCCGGCGGAGCGCCCGGACCGTCGCCGCGACCACCCGGGCGGTGAAGCGGGTGGCGGGCACCGCGGTGACGTCGACGATAGACGTCAAGGTGACCGGTGCGGTCTCCCGGTGGCTGTCCCGCATGCGCCGGGCGATCACCGCCCGGAGGCCGGCGAGCTCGGTGCCGGCCGCTCCGGCGGCGTCGCGGACGTCGGCTTCGGTGACGCGGCCGTTCGGCCCGGTGCCCCGGACCGTGGTGAGATCGACGCCGAGCTCCTTGGCGAGCCGCTTCGCCGCCGGGGAGGCGCGCACTGCGGGCGCCGGGGACGGTCGCGTCGCGGCGGGCGCCGCCGCGACGCCGCGCTCGATCCGGCAGATCGGCGATCCTTGGGGGACCGGTCGGTTGATGTCGACGAGGCCGTGGACCGACCCCGAGGCGGGCGCGTGCACCTCGGCGGAGACCTTCTCCGCCTGGACTTCGGCGAGGAGCCGGCCTTCGGTGACGGTGGCTCCTTCGTCCACGAACCACGCGGTCACGACCCCATCCTCACCGGCCTCGGTGATGATGGGCATCGGGACGTCGACACCCATCCCCGGTTACGCGCCGAGGAGGGCGCGGGCCCCGGCGACGATCTTGGCGGCGTCGGGCAACGCGAACTGCTCGAGCGGCCGGCTGTAGGGGATGGGCACGTCCGGCTCGGCGATGCGGCTCGGCGGCGCGTCGAGGTAGTCGAAGGCGCCTTCGATCGCGGTGGTGATCACCTCCCCGGACATGCCGAAGCTCCGGTAGTCCTCGTCGACGACGAGGAGGCGGTGGGTCTTCCGGACGGAGTCGACGATCGTGTCGCGGTCCAGCGGCACGAGGGAGCGCAGGTCGAGGACCTCCGCCGAGACGCCGTCCCCCTCGAGGGTCTCGGCGGCGTCGAGGGCCCGGTGCACCGACAGGCCGATCGTGGCGATGGTGACGTCGCTGCCTTCCTTGGCGACGGCGGCCGTGCCGATCGGGACGGTGTAGGGCTCCTCGGGGACCGGTCCGGTCGCCCTCGGGTTGTTCGTCATCCAGCCGAGTCCGAGGACGCCCTTGTGGAACATGTAGACCACCGGGTTGTCGTCCCGGATCGCCGAGATCATCAGGCCTTTGGCGTCGTAGGCGTTGGAGGGCACCACCACCTTCATCCCGGGGAGGTGGGCGAAGGTGCCCCACAGGGTCTGGGAGTGCTGCCCGGCGTCGGAGTATCCGCCGCCGACCGCCGTGGTCAGCACCACCGGCACGGTGATGTCGCCGCCGGAGAAGTAGTGGATCTTCGCCATGTTGTTGTAGATCTGGTCCATGCACACGCCGAAGAAGTCGACGAACATCAGCTCGGCGATGGGGCGCATCCCGTGGATGGCGGCGCCGACCGCGGCCCCGATGAACGCGGTCTCCGAGATGGGCGTGCCCATCACCCGGTCGCCGCCGAAGCGGTCGTAGAGGCCTTCGGTGGCTCCGAAGATCCCTCCGTAGACGTCCACGTCCTCGCCCATGACGAAGACCGTGTCGTCGCGTTCCATCTCCTGGGTGATCGCTTCGGCGATCGCCTTCTGCATGGTGAGCTTGCGCTCGGTCATGGTCGCGGTCATGGTCGTCCTCCTATGCGAACACGTGCTTCAGGGCGTCCTCGGGAGCCGGGTAGGGGCTCGACCGGGCGAACTCGATGGCCTCGTCCACCTCTTCGTGGGCCGCGGCGGCGATGGCGTCGGCGTCGCCGGGGGTGAGGATGCCTTCGTCGATGAGGCGCTGTGGGTAGACCTTCATCGGGTCTTCCTCCGCCATCTGCTGCTTGTACTCCTCGGTCCGGTACGCGTCGGCGTCGCCTTCGAAGTGACCCCACAGGCGCTTGGTGCGGACTTCGATGAGGCTCGGCCCTCGGCCTTCTCGTGCCCGGCGGATGGCTTCGCCGGCCGCCTCGTACACCCCGACCGGGTCGTTGTCGGGGACGAGCACGCCGGGCATCCCGTACCCGGAGGCGCGGTCGGAGTTGTCGGCGATGGCCGTCGACGCCGACTTGGGCACGGAGATGGCGTACTCGTTGTCCTCGCAGATGAACACGACCGGCAGGTTCCAGAGCGCGGCGAGGTTCAGGGATTCGTGGAAGGCCCCTTGGTTGGCCGCCCCGTCCCCGAAGAAGGAGACGGCGACGCCGTCCGTGCCCTGTTTCTTGAACGCGAGCGCCGCGCCGCAGGCGACCGGCATGCCTTCGCCGATGATGCCGGAGCATCCGAAGCTCGGCTGGACCGAGAAGAGGTGCATGTGGCCGCCTTTGCCGTGGCCGAGGCCGGTGTCCTTGCCGAGGATCTCGGCGGCCATCTTCTTCAGGTCCACGCCTTGGGCGATGGCGACGTGGTGGGGCCGGTGGGTCGCGGTGATGGCGTCGCCGGGCCGCAGGTGGGGCATCACCCCGACTGCGACGGGCTCCTGGCCGGCGGCGAGGTGCATCTCGCCGGGGATCGGGCCGGCGGCGATGTCGAACGCCGGCAGCTTGTCCTCGTAGTACATCTCCCGGATCCGCTCTTCGAAGTAGCGGATCTTCGCCATCGTGGCGTACATGGCGATGAGATCGTCCCGTGGGATGTCCATGGGCACCTCCTGGGGTCGGGGTGGATCCGGGTCGGGTCGCGTGCCCGGTGTCCAGCCGGTCGGTCGCCGCGGATGCGACTCTCGTCCCAACGGTACGCATCGACCTGCCGGCCGGTGGGGGAGACGGGAGGTTGCTATTCGCGTTCTCGGCCGAGCACCGCCGAGAGGTCGAGGATGGAGGGTCCCGCCGTGACGGTGACCGTGGCGCCATGCCCGACGACCCTGCGTTCCCCGTCGAGCGCGAGGAGTCGCGTGCGGGGATCCACCGGGATCTCGATGCCGGGGTCGAGGTCCGTCACTTCCGAGACGGTGACGTCTCTGACGAGTCCGGGGGCGAGCGGGGCCCGAATCGTGACGCCGGGACCGAAGCGGAGGTGACGTCCCCGACCGGGGGGGATCGGTCCGAGGGCGGCGGCGACGGCGGCGATCCCGGGGGCGGTCCGGGTGGCGTTGACGACGAAGGCCTCCACCAGGTCGTCGGGTTCCCAGATGGCTCTCGCTCCCATCCAGGGCGTGCGGACTCCCACCACGTCGACGAGCGCCGACGCCGCTCGTTCGCCGGCGGCCACCGAGAGGCGGTCGACGGGGCGGAAGCCGCCACGCCGCACGGCGAGGGCGGTGGCCATGCCGAGGATGGTGGGCTCCTCGGTGAGGCCGATGGCGTTGTTCGTGCCGGCGGCGAGCGGCACGAGCCGGGCGTCGGGCCAGCCTTCCACCGCGGCGCGGACCGTCCCGTCTCCGCCGATGGTGGCCAGGCCGGCGGCGCCCGCTGCGGCGATGGCCGCGGCGGCACGCCGGGTGTCGGCCTCGGTTCCGTCCTTGGGGGTGTCGACGAGGTCGACCGGAGGGATCATGCCCTCCACGAGGTGGATGGCGCGGCGAACGAGGCCGGCGGGGTCGTCGAAGGCGAGGACCCGGGTCGCCGGCCCGGCGGTGAGGCCGACGAGGAAGCGGGCGGCGATGTTGGCCTTCTCCTCGGCGTCGACGACCCGGGCCACGCCGACGAGGCGACGGATGTCCTTGGAGGAGTTCGGGTTGGCGATCAGGCCGACGAGCGGTGCGATGAGGGTCTCGGTGGACTCCTCGGTGAAGCCCACGATGCGGTGCGGGTGGCGCCTGCCCATGTGGGGTCAGCGTAGGGTCGGCGACGTCGGTGGCAGGGCCGGCCGCCGGAACGGGAGGGTCACGGTGCCGCGCGTCGCCCCCAGAGCAGATGGCCGACCCCGGCGCCGAGGAGCGCCGCCCCGATCGCCAGCGCCGGCAGCGGCACCCCGCCGCTCCCCGAACCGGTCCCACCGGTGCCACCGCCTGCCTCCTCCGAGATGGTGGTCGGTTGCGGCGGCGTGGTCGTGGTGGTGGGACTGGTCGTCGAGGTGGTGGTGTCCTCGACGGGCGGCAGCGGCGTCCACGTCACCGCACCCTCATACCGGCCGGCCAGGGTGTGCACCCGGGCCGAGCGGACCACCGTGTCGTCGGGTAGCCCGTAGGTGGCCGGATCCGCGGGATCGCACGTCACCGGCGCGATGAGCGGCGGCTGGTCGACCACCACGAAGCCGAGATCGCCGTCTCCGGCGACCACGTGCTCCCCGTCCTGGGCGACGGCCGGACCCGCCACGAGCAGCACGACGGCCACCACCGCCACGACGGCGCTCACCCCGTTGGCGACCCGCATCGTCACGACCTCACAGCACCGTCTCGGGGAAGTCCTCGTCCGAGTCGTCGGTACCGCCGGCTTCCCCGGTGTCCTCTATGGCCTTCCGGACGGTCTCGGAGACATCATCGTCCGGTGAACGTCCCTTGTCGCCGGGTTCCTGCTCCCCGCCGGCCTGATCGTCCGGACCCGGGGACGGCGCTCCGGACCGCTCCTCCCCGGCCTCGCGCCCCGCATCCTCCGGCGGCGACTCGCCGGCGTCGCTCGGCGGCTTCCCGCCAGTCACCTCCGGCGGCTCCTCCAGGGCCTCGTCGAGGGCTTCCAGTTCGTCGATGAGCTCGAGCATCGGATCGTCCTCCTCGCCTTCGGCCGTCCCGTCGGCGTCGATGAGGTCACCGGACTCTTCCCCAGGCTCCCGGCCCTCGAGGGGCCCACGATCGAGCCCGGCCGGCGTCCCTCCCGGCTCACCCTCCCCGGACTCGTTGGTCGCATCAGGGATGAGCCCCTTCGGCAGACGCTCGCTGATCGCCCGCCGCGCTTCCTCCGGCACGTACCCGTCCGAGACATCGATGATCTCATCCGCGCTCGGGTCGAGCCCATCACCGGGGAGGCCTTCCGCCGCGAGGCGGACCCGGCCCCGGCCTCGGCGCCGGCGCCGGCGCCGCCCCGAGCGTCACCAGCAACGCCACCAGGATCCCCACCAGAGCGAGACCGACGCCGCCTCGGATGCGGCCGTCGAGAGCCACCATCCTCGCTCCCACGACGCGACCCGGGCGAACCTACCGAAGCCTCTCGGGAGCGTCAACCGTCCCTTCGCCGTGCCGGGTGCGGCGATCCTGACCGCCTTCACCCGGCGGCATCCTCCCGCCTCACGCCGCCGTCTCCCCGCCGTTCCGTCGCTCGCGGGGAGAAGCGGTCAAGGACCGCGACGGATCGGTCGATGATGTCGCGATGGCTGCGAAACGACGCAACGGCCGGGACGCCGGCGGCGTCGCCGCGCCCTTCCGGCGCGCCGGCAGGGGTCGTGGCGGGTTAACCGGGGCTTGGGGTCGCCTTAACCGTCGCCGCCGTAGCCTGGCGGGGCTCGACACCGACCTGCCGACCCCCCCGGGAGGCGCCATGCGGAAACTGCTCGTCGCCGTGGTCGTGGTCGGTGCGCTGCTCGCGCCGGCGGCGACCCCGGTCCCGGCGGCGGCGGCGACCCCGCTGCGGGTGGGGGTGGTCGACTCCACGACGACGTACATCAACCTCGCCCAGCAGGGGTGGTACGAGGGCCGGCCGCCGGGGACGGTCGCCTTCCTCCAGGCCTCCGGGTACGACGTCGTCGTCCTCGACGACGCCGACCTGGCGAACCGGGCGACGCTCGACGGCCTCGACGTCCTCTTCCTCCCCATGACCCGGGTCATCGACGAGGCGGCGGCGAACACGATCACCTCCTGGGTGGCCGACGGTGGCGGGCTCGTCGCCGCGTTCATCGGACCTCGGATGTTCCCCCGGGCCGGCTGCCGCTGGACCGGGCCGGCGCATCCGCGGGTCACCCCCGACTGGCAGGCGTACTGGTCCTGTCAGGGGAGCAGCGACGGCGGGTTCTCCTTCTGGTTCCGGGAGATGAACTCGAACGTGTGGGAGTGGGGGCCGATGTCGGTGATGTACGGCACCCGGCTCGTCAACGACCCGACCCCCCGCAGCTTCGCGGTGCTCGACGAGGGCACGCACCCCATCGTCGCCAACACGATGGCGAACCTCGGCATCTCCTCCATCCGGTTCGACCGCGGCGACGGCGCCGGCGCCGAGTTCGTGTCCCGGTTCAACTCGCTCACGACGTCGCTGCTGCGGTTCTCCATCGCGCCGGGCACCGGGTCGGTGGAGGGGGTGAACGTCGACGGGTTCGACGGCTACACCGCGGCGCAGGCGGGCCGGTACGGGAAGGGCCGGTTCGTGTACTTCGACTTCAACGTCCTGGACTTCCTCCCGCAGGTGAACGGGGGGCTCGCCGCCCAGGTCCATGAGGGCCGCACCGAGGGGGAGATCGCCGCCGAGCTGCTGCGCCAGACGGTCGACTGGGTAGCGGCGCCGTCGGTGGAGGCGCCGCCGGCGCCGGTGGCCCGCACCTGGGGTGAGGTGGACGTGTGGCAGGGCGCCATCTACGTCGCCCAGTTCGTGGAGGCGGTCGGCACCCACGCCGTGCACGGCGTCGGTCACGTCCGCATCCTCGATCCGTCGGGGAGGGTCGTGTTCCGCACCGAGACCGTCCCGGTGGGCCTCTACCCGGGGCAGGGTCCGCTCCGGTACAGCTCCAGCTACCTCACCTCGAAGCTGCAGGACGGCACCTACACCGTCGAGGTCGACTTCGTCTTCACCTACCCCGCCTACGACGAGATCCATCTGGAACGGGCCGAGGTGGTGCGGGGCCAGGGGACCGGCATCCGCACCCAGGTCGTCACCGCCTCCGCCCTGCCGCCGCGCCTGTCGGGTGCGGATCGGTTCGCCACCGCGGCGGCGGTCTCGGCCGACCGTTTCGCGCCGGGTGTCCCGGTGGTGTACGTCGCCACCGGGAACGGCTTCCCCGACGCCCTCGCCGGGGTGCCGGCGGCGATCCACGACGGGGGACCGATCCTCCTCACCCGGGCCGGTTCGCTGCCGGCGGCGACGCGGCAGGAGCTGGCCCGGCTGCGTCCGGGCCGCATCGTCGTGCTGGGCGGCACCGGCGCGGTGTCGGATGCGGTGGCGGCGGAGCTCGCCGGCTACACCGACGGTCCGGTGACCCGCATCGCCGGGGCGGACCGGTACGCGACTGCGGCGGCGGTGTCGCAGGCGACGTTCCCCGACGGCGCCGCGATCGTGTATCTCGCCACCGGGGAGAACTATCCCGACGCCCTCGCCGGCGGCCCGGTGGCGGGCCTCGCCGGCGGTCCGATCCTGTTGACCACCCCCGACCGGGTGCCGGGCGCGACCCGGCGGGAGATCCTGCGCCTCCGTCCCCAGGAGGTGGTCATCCTCGGCGGCGAGGGGGCGGTGTCGGCCGCGGTGGCCGACACGGTGGCGGGTTGGGTGCCGCAGGTGAGCCGCATCGCCGGCTCCGATCGGTACGCCACCGCGGTGCAGGTGTCGCGCAGCCGGTTCGGCGCCGGGGTGCCCGTGGTGTACGTGGCGACGGCGACCGATTTCCCCGACGCCCTCGCCGGGGGCGTGGCCGCCGGCCTGGGCGGGGGACCGGTGCTGCTCGTCAACGCCGCCGGGGTGCCGCCGTCCACCGCCGGGGAGCTGCGGCGCCTCCAGCCAGGCCGGATCGTCATCCTCGGCGGCGAGGGGGCGGTGTCGACGGCGGTGGCGGCGCAGCTCGCCGGCTACGTCGCTCCGTGACGGACCGGGGGTGCGCCGATGAGGATCCCCACCCACCACAGGACCACCGCGGCGAAGGAGAAGTCGACGATGGTGGGGGCGGCGACGCCGAGCACGGCGACGGCGACGACGAGGGCGGCGGCGGCGGGAGAGCCGGCGGCGACGGCCCGTACGAGGAGCGCGCCGAGGAGCGCGGCGAAGGCGGCAAGGCCCACGAGCCCGGTCTCGGCCGCCACCTGCAGCCAGCCGAGGTCGAGTTGGGCGATGCCGACGTCGATCTCCCGGGTGTCGCCGGCGGCGCGCAACGCGGCGACGAACTCGGGGCTGCGGACGTCGGGGAGGCGGTAGCGGTCGTGGAGGTCGGAGTGGGTGCGCCACGCCGTCGGGCTGCCGAAGCGGCCCGGTCCGGCGCCGAGCCAGGGCCGGTCGGCGAGGAGGGCGCTCGTCGCCTGGAGGTTGGCGGTGCGGACGTCGAGGCGGGCGTCGCCGAGCGCCGCGGAGCGGCCGAGGAGGTCGGCGCGGGCGGCGGGGACGAGGAGGACCACGAGGGCGAAGGCGGCGACGGCGGCACCGGTGCCGGCGAGGAGAATCCGGGAGGCGGCGTTTCGTCGGGTGGCGAGCCACACCGCCGCCAGTGCCGCCGTGGCGAGGAGCGCGATGCGGCTGCCGCTGAACCCCACCGCGGCGCCGCCGGCGACGGCGAGCCACGGCGCCCAGGTGTCGGCGGCGGCGGCGAGGCCGATCCACACCGTGCCGAGCTGACCCAACCGTCCCGGGTTGACGAGGAGGCCGGTGGCCCGGCCCCGTTCCCACCAGCGGGGGTAGGGGAGGTCCTGGCCGAGGGCGACGTACGCGGCCCGGCCGAGGAGGAGCTGGAGGGCGGCGGCGGTGGCCACGACGACGCCGGTGAGGCCGGCGACGAGCGCCCCGGCGTGGACGGTGTCGTCGTCGGCGCCGGCGGCGAGGCCGGCGACGGCCGCCAGGGGCACCGCCAGGTAGGGCACCCAGCCGGTGACGGCGACCCGCCAGGGGACGCCGTTGCGGAGGGTGGAGAGTGCCAGGACGCCGAGGAGGACCCCGGCGAGCGCCACCTCGGTGCGGTGGCGGGCGAGGCGACGCCGGCCGGTGACGAGCACGGCGAGGGTGGCTCCGAGGAGGAGCGCGTTGAAGGGGAGCCGGGCGGGGAGGTGCCAGCGCAGGCCGAGCCACTGGCTGAGGACGAACAGCGGCACCGCGGCGAGCGTCACCGCCCGGGCGAGGGACGATGGGCCGGCCGCCGCCGGCGACGGCTCGTTGGCTGCGGTGTCCGCCACCTAGACTTCCTCGTGCCGAGATCGGTCGACCGCGGGGAGCATAGGAGTGGGTCCGCACAGTTCCACGGCGGTGCCGGGGTTCGAGCCATGACCATGGTCGATCCTCGGGCGCTCGTCTCCCCCGAGGCCCGGCTCGGCGACGGCGTGCGCGTCTGGGCCTTCACCCAGGTGCGGGAGGGCGCGGTCCTCGGGGCGGGGACGACGGTGGGGAGTCACGCCTACATCGACGCCGGTGTCGTGGTGGGGGAGAACTGCAAGATCCAGAGCGGGGCGCTCCTCTTCCGGGGGTGCGTCCTCGGCGACGGCGTCTTCGTCGGTCCGGGGGCGGTGGTGACGAACGACCGGCATCCCCGGGCGGTGAACGCCGACGGTTCCCGTCGCGACGCCGGAGACTGGGAGCTCCTCGCCACCCGGGTGGGGACGGGCGCCTCGCTGGGGGCCCGCAGCGTCCTCGTCGCCGGGGTGACGGTGGGGGAGTTCGCCATGGTGGCGGCCGGCGCGGTGGTCACTACCGACGTGCCGGCCTTTACCCTCGTCGCCGGCGTACCCGCCCGTCCCCGGGGACGGGTCGGCGTCGACGGCACCCCCGCCGAGGATTGACCATGGAACCGTTCATCCCCATCGCGTCGCCCGTCCTCGGGGCCGAGGAGGAGGCCGCGGTGCGTCGGGTGCTCGCCGGGGGACGGCTGGTGCAGGGTCCCGAGATCGAGGCGTTCGAGGCGGAGTTCGCCGCCGCGGCGGGGGTGGGTGCGGCGGTGGCGGTCGCCAACGGCACCTTGGCGCTGTACGCGGCGCTGCACGTGTTGGGGGTCGGCCCCGGCGACGAGGTGCTCGTCCCCGCCTTCACCTTCGCCGCCACCGCCGGGGCGGTGGTGGCCTCCGGCGCCACCCCGGTGTTCGTCGACGTCGGCGAGGAGTACCTCATCGATCTCGACGACGCCGCCGGCCGGGTGACGGCCCGGACCGCGGCGGTGATCCCGGTGCACCTCTTCGGGTTGATGGCCGACATGGACGCGGTGGCGGCGTTCGCGGCCCGGCACGGTCTCGCCGTGGTCGAGGACGCGGCGCAGGCGCATCTCGCCCGGCGGGGCGGCCGTCGGGCGGGCGGAACGGGCGTCGGGGCGTTCTCCCTCTACGCTACGAAGAACATGACGACCGGCGAGGGGGGGATCGTGACGACGAGCGACCCGGAGGTGGCGGCGGCCCTGCGCCGGTTCCGCAACCACGGGATGACGCAGCGGTACCGGCACGACGCGTGGGGGTTGAACCTGCGCATGAGCGAGCTGGAGGCGGCGATCGGTCGGGTGCAGCTCGGGCGGCTCCCGGCGGCGACGGAGCGGCGCCGGAAGGTGGCCGCCCGCTTCGACGCCGACCTGCCGGCGGGGATGCGCCGGCCGGTCGTGCCGGAGGACGCCTACCACGTCTATCACCAGTACACGGTGACGGTGGCGCCGGAGCGCCGCGACGCGGTCGTCGCCGGGTTGCGGGCCCGGGGCGTCGGCGCCGACGTCTACTACCCGAGGCCGGTGCCGGGTCAGCCGGCGTTCGCCGCCTTCGCCGGAGGGGAGCGGTTCCCCGGGGCGGAGCGGGCGGCGGCGTCGGTCCTCTCCCTGCCGGTGCATCCGGGGGTGGGGGAGGCGGAGGTGGCGCGGATCGTCGCCGCGGCGGCAGCGCTCCTCCCGGAGGAGGGTTCGGCGTGAGCGGCGTGAAGGTGGCGGTCGTCGGCTTGGGGAAGATGGGCCTGTCGGCGGCGGCGTTCTACGCCCACCGGGGGGCGACGGTGACTGGGGTCGACATCGACGCCCGGGTCGTCGCCGCGGTGGAGGCGGGTCGCAGCCCCATCGGGCGGGAGCCGGGGGTGGCCGAGCACCTGGGGGAGCTCGTGGCGGCGGGACGGCTGCGGGCGACGACGAGCTTCTCGGCGGCGGTGGGTTCGGCCGACGTCGTCCTCGTCCTCGTGCCGTTGACCGCCTTCGAAGGCCGGCCGGACCTCTCCTCGATGGACGCGGCGGTGGAGTGGCTGGCCCCGTCGTTGCGTCCCGGGGCGACGGTGATCTTCGAGACGACCCTCCCGTTGGGGACGACCCGGGGGCGGTTCCTGCCGCGGCTGCGGGCGGCCCAGCCGGAGGTGTCCGTGGCGTTCTCCCCGGAGCGGGTCTCCTCGGGGCGGGTGTGGAAGGACCTGGACACGTATCCGAAGCTCGTCGGCGGGGTCGATGCCGCGTCGACGGCGGCGGCGGTGGCGTTCTACGAGCGGTTCCTCGCCGCCGAGGTGTGGGACGTGGGGAGCGCCGAGACCGCCGAGATGATCAAGCTGGCAGAGACGACGTACCGGGACGTGAACATCGCCTTCGCCAACGAGCTGGCCCGGCTCGCCGACGAGTGGGGGGTGGACGTCACCACGGTCATCGCCGGCGCGAACTCCCAGCCGTACTCGCACATCCACCTGCCCGGGGTGGGGGTGGGGGGCCACTGCATCCCCCACTACCCGTACCTGCTGCAGGCCTCCACCTCGGGGTCGTCGCTGGTGGCGGCGGCGAGGGCCGTCAACGAGGAGATGCCGCGGTGGGTGGCGGAGCGGATCGCCCGGGAGGCGGGGTCCTTGGAGGGGAAGCTCGTCCTCGTCCTCGGCCTGGCGTACCGCCCGGGGGTGCCGGAGGTGGCGAGCTCGCCGACGTTCCCGCTGGTGGCCGAGTTGGAGCGGCGGGGCGCCAAGGTGGTCGTCGCCGATCCCCTCTTCGACGACGCCCGGCTCGAGGCGCACGGGTTCACGCCGTGGGCGGGGGACGAGCCGAGCGTGATCGTCCTCGTCACCGCCCACGACGACTATCGCCGCTTCCCCTTCGACCGCTATCCTCCGGCGTTGGTAGTCGACGGTCGAAACGTGTGGGATCGGGCCGAGGTGGAGCGATACGGGCACCGCTACCTGGGCATCGGACGCTGACCGCGCGGAGTGTGGCGGGCGGCCGACACCGATGAGAGGAGAGTCCCGTTGAACACGAGAACCGAGGAGCCCTCGGTCCCGCCGGTGCGTTTCGGTGTCGTCGGTCTCGGCAACATGGGCCGTCACCACGTTCGGGTCCTCGCCGAGCTGGACGGGGTGGATCTCGTCGCCGTCGCCGATCCGGTGGAGGAGGCCCGGGAGCGGGTCGCCAAGGCGCGGCGCATCCCGGCGTACGCCTCCTACGAGGAGTTGTTCGCCGCCGAGGACCTGGAGGCGGTGGTCGTGGCGGTGCCGACGATCCGTCACGAGGAGGTGGCGCTGGCGGCGATGGCCGCCGGGCTGCACGTGCTCGTCGAGAAGCCGCTGGCCCCTTCGGTGGAGGCGGCGGTGCGCATCGCCGACGCCGCGGCGGCCTGCGGGGTGGTGGCGACGGTGGGGCACGTGGAGCGGTACAACCCGGTCGTGTCGCGCCTGAAGGCGTTTCTCGACGCCGGGGAGCTGGGCCGGGTGTTCCAGCTTCGGGCGATTCGCACCGGACCGCTGCCGGATCGTATCCAGGACGTCGGGGTGGTGGTGGATCTGGCGACCCACGAGCTGGACGTGATCCGTTTCCTGCTGGAGCAGCCCATCGAGCGGGTGTTCGCCGAGGGGGCACAGCGGATGCATTCGGGCCACGAGGACCTGACGACGAGCCTGCTGCGGTTCGCCGACGGGACGATCGCCCTCCTCGACGTGAACTGGTTGACGCCGGTGAAGATCCGTGAGCTCACCGTCGTCGGCGAGAACGGCATGTACCAGCTCGACTATCAGGCGCAGAACCTGTCGTTCATCGAGAACAGCCACGTGTCGTACTGGCCGGCGTTCATGGGCCGTCAGGGGGTGAGCGAGGGGAACCTCATCCGTTACCGCATCGAGCGGGCGGAGCCGCTGCGGGTGGAGCTCGACTCGTTCGCCGCCGCCATCCGCGGCGCCGACGTTTCGTTGGTGTCGATGGCGGACGGTATCGGGGCGGTGGCGCTGGCGGAGGCGATGCTGCTGTCGGCCCGCACCCACGAGGCGGTGACGAACGGGGGGCTGGCCTCGCCGTTGCAGGCGCTGGCGGGGGCGCACCTCGGGAAGGGTTGAGCGGCGTCGCCCGCCGTTCCCGGCGGGATCCTGGGAGTCACCGCATGAAGGTCCTCATCGTCACTCACTCCTTCGTCGTCCGCGACGTGCGGATCCGCCGGCAGGTCGAGACGTTCCGTGACGCCGGCTGGGAGGTGGAGGTCCTGGCGCTGGATGCGCCGCGGCGCGAGGAGGGGGTGCGTTCCTGGCGGGTGCCGATGGAGCGGCGCCGCGGCTCGCCGGCCCGGTACGTCTGGGAGTACGGGGTGTTCTTCCTGGCGACGCTGCTGTGGGTGGCGTCGCGGAGCTGGCGGCGGTCCCGGCCCGACCTCGTCTACGTCAACTCGCTGCCGGACTTCCTCGTCTTCGCCGGGTGGCCGGCCCGGCTGCGGGGGATCCCGGTGGTGCTCGACGTCCACGATCCGATGCCGGAGCTCTTCGCCGCCAAGGGGCGACGGTCGGCGCTGGTGCGCCGTCTCCTCGAGGCGCAGGAGCGCCGGTCGGTGCGGTTCGCCGACGGGGTGATCACCGTGCACGAGCCGATGTGGGAGCTGCTCGCTTCGCGCAGCCCGGGGGTGCCGATCGACGTGGTGATGAACGTGCCGGACACTTCGGGGTGGGTGCCGCCGCGGCGGGATGCGACGAGCCGCACGGTGGTGTTCGCCGGGTCGATCGCGGTGCGGTACGGCCTGGACGATCTGGTGGCGGCGATGGCGCAGGTGGCGGACCGCATCCCCGGGCTGCGGCTGCGCCTCCTCGGGGAGGGGGAGGACCTGGGCCGGTTGCGGGACCTGGCGCGCCGTGCCGGCATCGGGGACCGCATCGAGTATCGGGGGACGGTGCCGTGGGAGGAGGTCCGCAGCCACTACGCGGATGCCTGGGTGGGGTTCAACGGCCCGAAGCCGTCCCCGGCGGGGAACCTCTCCTTCTCGAACAAGGTGGTGGAGTGGGTGGCGTTGGGGATGCCGGTGGTGGCGAGCCGCATCCCCACCTTGTTGCGGTACTTCCCCGAGGACGCCTTGTGGTACTTCGACGCCGGTTCGGTGGATGCCTTGGCGGCGACCCTCCTGGAGCTGCACCGGGCTCCCGCCGAGGTGGTGGCGGCCCGCAGCGAGCGGGCCCGGGCCGCCCTCGAGGAGATCGCCTGGCCGGTGCAGCGGGCGGCGTTGCTGGCGGTGGCGGAGCGGTTGGTGGCCGGTCGTTGAGGTCGAGGTCCCGCCGAGTCCGGGTACGGGAGGGGAGCGGCGACGGTGACGCCCCGCTGCTCAGGGACCGAGGAGGACGGCGGGGGCGACGACGATGCCGTCGGGCCGCCGGTAGGCGACCTTTCCGGTGGTGACCACCACGGCGTCGAGGAGGTCGTCTCCGAGCTGTCGCTGCAACCAGCGGAGGTGCCGGACGTCGTGGTCGGTCACGGTGGCGGAGAGCTTCACCTCGATGGCGAGGACCCGTTGGTCGTCACGGACGGCGACGAGGTCCACCTCGTGGTCGCCCCGGGTGGTGCGCAGGTGCCGCACCTGCGCTTCTGCCGCCTGGGCGTAGACCCGGACGCTGAGGGCGACCAGCGATTCGAAGAGACTCCCGAGGAGGGTGCCGTCGCGGGGGAACGGCACACTGCCCTGCTCGCCGTGGAGGAGGGCGTCGCGGTCGACTCCGAGCAGCCGGGCCGCGAGCGCGGGGTCGACGAGATGGTGTCGTGGCTTCGCTCCGAGACGCCGGAGGTGGCTCCGGGACGGGTGCCATGCCGGGATCGGGTCGAGGATCCACAGCCGTTCGAGCATGTCCCGGTAGGGGATGGTGGTGGTCTTCGCCGGTTTCGTCGCCTCTCCGGGGGTCGCGGCGTCCCGGATGGTCTCGTAGGAGGCGGTGGTGCCGGTGGCGGCGGCGTAGGCGGCCATCCAGCGCCGCAGCGTCGCCGGGCGGCGGACCTGTCTTCCCAACTCCGGGATCTCCCGGTCGATGATTCTGTCGAGGTAGCCGTCGAGCAGGGCACGACGGGCCCTCCCGCCGGTGCGGCGGATGGCGGGGAACCCGCCGGCGAGGATCTCGTGGACGTAGGCGTCGAGGCCGACGTCGGTGTCGCCGCCGATGGCGGGACGGGTGCCGCCGAGCAGGGCGTGCAGGCTCACCGTGGGTGGTGCGATGCGGCGCTCGGCCAGCGACAGGGGTCGCATGCGCACCGTGACGATGCGTCCCGCCCCCGAGTGGGTTCCGGTGCCGGCGGGGGAGGCCGATCCGACGAGGAGGAAACGGCCGGGTGTGGGGGCCTCGTCGATCGCCCTGCGGCACAGATCCCAGATGGGGGGATACCGTTGCCACTCGTCGATGAGGATCGGGGTGCGGCCGGCGAGCGCCCGGGACGGCTCGGCACGCACCACCTCCAGCGTCTGGGGACGGTCCAGCGCGTACTCGGTCCTCGCCAGCCGGCGTGCCGTCGCGGTCTTCCCCACCCCTTTGGGTCCCTCGATGACCACGGCCGGCAGCTCGTGGAGCAGCTCGCGGAGCTCGCCGTCGACGAGTCTGGGGATGTACCGCTCTTCGGTCACCTCGTACCTCACGCGACGGAGAACGCTACCGTCTGTCCGTACTCTACGATACCGTTTGTCCATGCCATACGCTACCGTTTCGTGGCGGTGGTGCAGCGGGACCGGCGCTGACCGGCAACGACGCGGCGGTCCGCCGGAGCGGGCCTCGCACCCAGCCACCGAAGCGCCTGGGGGGATGCGAACAGGGCATCGGGGTGTGGGCAGGCGCCGTCAACCCTTCCCGGCTCGCCGCCGCCGGCGCCTCAGGGGCCGAGGAGGGCGTCGCAGATGCGCTCGGCGGTGGTTCCGTCCCAGAAGGGGAAGGGGTCGCGCCGGGCGGTGCGGCCCGCTCTCGGGACGCTCGCCACGGGCGAGAAGGGCCGAGGGTCCTTGCCGTTCCGGTTCCGACCTGCTGGGGTGAGGGCCACGCTACCGGAAGGGAGCATCATGGAGCTGTCCGATCGGGAGCTGTGGACGGTCATCCACGGCCTCATCCTCGGGACGCTCTTCCTCCTGGCGTTCGCCGGCGGCCTCGCCGGTCTGTGGAGCCTGCGACCGGGAATGATCACCACCGAGGGGATCAAGGAACGGATGCGGCGCCTCTACGTCGGGGTGTGGGTGATGGCGGTGACCGCCTGGCTGACGGTGATGACCGGCACCTGGATCGTGTATCCGTGGTACCGGGTCAAGTTGGCGCCGGCGGGGAACGATCTGTACGCCGGTTGTGCCGGGGCCATCGTGCCCGGGCCGAGCTGCTCGCCACGGGACTTCCTGAAGTCGAACGTGTCGGGGACGACGAGCGGGTGGCATTCGTTGGGGATGGAGTGGAAGGAGCACGTCTCCTGGGCTGCGCCCATCCTCGCCACCGCCGCGGCGTTCCTCGTCGTCTACTACGGCCCACGCCTCATCGCCCGCAAGTGGCTACGAACCGCGGTGATCGTGATGTTCGTGGGTGCTTTCGCCGCCGCGGTCGTCGGGGGCGCCTTCGGGGCGTTCCTCAACAAGATCGCGCCGATCATCTGATGGGAGCCGACATGACGAATCCGATCACCACGCGCCATGACGTCGAGGTCGCCCCGGAGCTGGCGCCGCTCGGGCTGGCGGACAAGCCGGACGGTCCCGGTGCCGCCGTCATGTTGGCGGCCGGGTTGGGGGTGTTCACCATGGGCCTGCTGACGACCCTGGCGGTCGTCTCCTCCGGGATCAAGGACTTCCTCGCCGCCTTTCAGGGGAGCCGGGGTGTGGGCCCGCTGGCGGGGAAGAGCATCCTGGCGGTCGTCGTCTTCTTCGGGAGCTGGATCCTGTTCCATTTCCTGTGGAGGGACAAGGACGTCGACATCAAGCGCATCTTCTGGATCGGGCTGATTCTGGGGGCGGTGGGGGCCCTGCTCATGTTCCCGCCGTTCTTCGAGGCGTTGGAGTAGCCGATGACCGACCGGCGTCGACCCGATCGGGCGGACGCCGTGGCTGCCTGGGCGACCGGCACCGGGGTGGGGCTGATCGCCTTGATGCTGACCTGGCTGGTCGGCCGGCGGGTCGCCGCCCTCTGGTGGGGCCCGCCGCTGGGTGCGACGGTGGCGTTCGGGGCGGCGCTGGGTGTCGGCCTGGCGGTCACCGTCGTGGCGGGGTGGCGTCTGCTCCGGGGGTTGGATCCGGGCCGGGAGTGACCACGGGTCGGCATGGTGGCGCCGGTCCGGCCCTTTCCGGATCGGCTCCGCCGCCCTGGCGGGTGTCGCGGCCGCTGCCGCCGCCGGCGCCTCAGGGGCCGAGGAGGGCGTCGCAGATGCGCTCGGCGGTGTGACCGTCCCAGAGGGGGATCGTCACCGGGTGCGCCGGTGCGGCGAGGGCGGCGAAGCAGGCGGCGACGACCGCCTCCGGGTCGGTGCCGGCGACCCGGTTCGTGCCCCGCTCCACGGTGATGGGCCACGGCGTCGAGTCGGCGACGGTGACGCAGGGGACGCCGAGGACGGTCGTCTCGGCGGGGAGCCCTCCCGAGTCGGTGACGACGAGGGCGGCGTGTTCGACGAGGGCGACGAAGTCGATGTAGCCGAGGGGACGGATCCCGGTGATCCTCGGGGGCAGGCGGTACCCGATGGTGGCGAGACGGTCCCGGGTGCGGGGATGCACCGGGGCGACGATGGGCATCTCCAGGTCGCCGAGGGCGTCGAGGAGCCGGGCGAGACGGGTCGGGTCGTCGACGTTGGAGGGCCGGTGCAGGGTGAGCACCGCGTACACCTCGGGGAGGCCGAGGCGCCGGACGAGGCTCGGGTACCGCTCCCAGGCCCGGGTGCGGACGGCGAGGAGGGTGTCGATGGTGACGTTGCCCACCAGGTGGATGCGCTCCTCGGCGAACCCTTCCCGTCGCAGGTGGTCGGCGTCGTGGGCAGTGGGGACGAACAGCCAGTCGGAGAGCTGGTCGGTGAGGACCCGGTTGACCTCCTCGGGGATGGAGCGGTCGTGGGAGCGGACGCCGGCTTCGACGTGGGCGACGGGGATGTGGAGCTTGGCGGCGACGAGGGCGGCGGCGAGGGTGGAGTTGACGTCCCCGATGGTGAGGACGACGTCGGCGGGCCGTTCGGTGAGCCGCGCCTCGTAGGCGATCATCACCTGGGCGGTCTGACGGGCGGGGGTGGCGGAGCCGACGCCGAGGTTGATGTCGGGCGGGGGGAGGCGGAGGTCGTCGAAGAACGCCTGGGACATCTCGCGGTCGTAGTGCTGGCCGGTGTGGACGAAGTCGACGGGGGCCCGTTCGGCGAGGCGGCGCAGGAGGGGGGCGAGCTTCACGAAGTTGGGGCGCGTCCCGGCGACGACGGAGAGGCGGGGGCTGCTCACGGCAGCGGCCAGGGGGCGCGGACGAGCTCGAACGCCTCGGCGAGGGCGAAGCCGACCTGCACCCCCCGGGTGCGGGCGAGGCTCTCGACGTATCCGGGGGCGAAGTAGGGCCGGTCGGCTTGGGAGCGGTAGGCGTCGAGGGCCCGGCGTTTGGCGGCGAGATGCTCCGGGGTGAGGGCGACGAAGACCTGGGCCCGGAACCCGTCGGTGTCGTTCCAGGGCAGGTCGTACCCCCACAGGGTGACGCCTTTGAAGGCCCGCACCGCCTCGGTGTGGACGGTGCGGTGGTCCTGGTGGACGTCGACGGAGGCGGGGGCGATGACGAGGTCGGGCCGGAGGCGGCTCCGCAGCGCCACGAGCTCCTCGAGGATCTCCTGGCGGTGGGCGGGGAAGTGGCGCACCGGGTAGTCGAGGACGGTGACGGCGTCGTCGGCGAGGCCGTAGGTGGCGGCGGAGGCGAGGAACTCGTCGCGCAGGGTGGTGGGGGGGAGGCCGGCGGGGACGGAGGCGGTGGCGATGGAGAAGACGACGACGTGCAGCGCGGTGCCGGCTTCGAGGAGGCGGGCGATGGTGCCGCCGGCGCCGAGCTCGGCGTCGTCGGTGTGGGGGGCGAGGACGAGCGCCCGGTCGGCGTGGCGGTGCATGGTCGCTCCGGGTTCGGCGGCGGGGTGATGCTACCGCCGGACCCGGGTCCCGTGGTGGTTCGGGAAGTAGGATGCGCCGCCATGGCCGAGCACGAGTTGACGGCGCTCCTCGACGCCGCCGGGATCCCGTACCGCATCGTCGGGGCGCCACCGGCGCCGGTGCGGGCGGTGCGGGCCCTCGACGTGGCCGGACCGGGGGATCTCACCTTCGCCCGGGGCCGCCACCGGGCCCGCCTGCCGCAGACCCGGGCGACGGCGGTGATCACCGACGCCCCGGCCGCCGAGGTGGAGGCTCTGCCGAACTTCGCCGCGGTGAGCTGGGTCCTCACCGACCGTCCCCGGTTGCTGGTGGCCCGGGTGGCGGCGGCGTTCCTGCCGCCGGAGCCGCCGGGGGTGGACCCGTCCGCGGTGGTGGATCCGTCGGCGACGTTGGGGGAGGGCGTCGTGGTGGGTCCGCTGGCGTCGATCGGGCCGGAGGTGCAGGTGGGGGCCGGGTGCCCGGACGCGGGTGCACGCCTGAGGCGGCGCACGATCTACAGTGTGAGGGTGAGGGGGCGGGGGCG
>CAZPAV010000045.1:0-21404 GCA_964584755.1 uncultured Acidimicrobiaceae bacterium | reverse complement strand
CAGGTCGGAGGTCTCGGTGCCGAGATCGCGGCCCACGTCGCCGAGCACGGCGCCGATCTCCTCCGCGGGCCCGTGCGACGCCTCGGCGCGCCTCGCGTCCCGGTGCCCTACGCTCCCGATCTCGAGGCCCAGGTCAGGGTCACGGCCGACCTCATCGCCGGGAAGGTGAGAGAGATGATGCGGGACGATGGCTGAGACGGTGCGACTCGGCGGTGGCGAGGCCCTGGCCCGAACCCTCCTGGCCCTGAGTGACGCCCCCGTGTTCGGCATGGGCGGCTTCCAGCTCCTCCCCTTCTATGACGCGGCGGGGCGCCTCGGACTGCCGCACCACCTCGTCAACGACGAGCGCGTCGGGGTCTTCGCAGCCGACGCCTGGGCGCGGGTGTCGGGCCGGGTCGGGCTCTGTGACGCGACGCTCGGACCCGGCGCCACGAACCTCGTCACCGGACTCGTCGAGTCCACGAACGCGGGGATCCCCCTGGTGGCCATCGTCGGCGACGCCCACCGCCGGTTCTCCGGCCGCAACATGACCCAGGAGGCCCGGCAGATCGAGATCCTCCGCCCCGCCGTGAAAGAGGTGATCCGCGTCGAGGTCGTCGAGCGGATCCCCGAGCTCGTGCGACGCGCCTTCCGGGTCGCCACGAGCGGGCGGGGCGGTCCCGTGGTGGTCGACGTCCCCGAGGACGTCGCCCACGGGTTCGCCCGCTTCCCCGAGACGGCGTTCCTCCCGGATCCTGCCGCGGCGACGTTCCCACGCGTCCGCTGCCGGCCGTCCGGTCGCGACGTCGAACGGGCCGCCGCGCTCCTCGGTGCCGCCGAGCGACCCGTGTGTCTGGCCGGAGGCGGGGTCCATCTCTCCGGAGCCGCCCCCGCCCTGCAGGCCTTCGCCGAGCGCCACCACGTCCCGGTGGCCCACACCCTCGGCGGCAAGGGCGCGGTCGGTGGGCCCCTCGACGCGGGCATCTTCGGGCGGTACTCCCGGATCGCGAACGACCTCGTCGAGGAGGCCGATCTCCTCCTCGTCGCGGGATGCAAGCTCGGGGAGATCGCGACGCGACGCTACGCGCTGCCGCCCCCGCGGATCCCCCTCGTCCATCTCGACATCCTGCCCGAGGAGTTCGGCCGCAGCCGGGAGCCCACCGTGGCCCTCTGGGGCGACGTGCGCGAAGGCCTCGCCGACCTCGACGAGGCGCTCTCGGGGCGTCCGGTTCCCGAGCCGCGGCGCGCCTTCGCCGCCGCGATCCCCGAGCGCATGGCAGCCTGGTGGCGCTCGGTCCGGGATCGGGTCGAGTCCTCTGCCCGCCCGGTGCACACCGCCCGCCTCATGGTCGAGATCGGTCGTGCCCTTCCCGCCGACGCCATCCTCGTCGCCGACGGAGGGTTCGCCGCGCACTGGGCCGGGCTCCTCGTGGATGCCCGGCGGGCCGGACGGATGTTCGTCGCCGACCGCGGTCTCGCCTCCATCGGCTACGGCCTGCCGGGAGCGATCGGGGTGCGGCTCGCCGCGGGCGACCGGCCCGTGCTCGCCATCACCGGAGACGCCGGTCTCAACATGGTGCTCGGCGATCTCGAGACCGCCCGCCGGCTCGGTCTCCCTTTCACCCTCGTGGTCGTGAACAACGCCGCCTCCGGGTACGTGAAGGCCCTCCAGCACGTCATGTACGGCCGGTACGAGTCCGCGGATCTCTCCGAGACGAACTACGCGGCGGTGGCGACGGCCCTGGGGTGTCGGGGGCGCCGGGTCGAGGACCCCGCCGAGCTCGCCACCGCCCTCCGGTGGGCTCTCGCCGGCACCGAGGGACCCACCGTCCTCGACGTCGTCGTCACCCGGGACCCGGCCGACATGCTCCCGTCGGTAGACAGCCGTGCCGTGGTCGTCGCCGAGGACGACCGCATCGCCTGAGCGCCGCTCACCGCTCGACGCGCCGCCGGATCTCGACGGGAACGTCCACGGCCTCGGGCATGCGCAGCGGCGTCACCGAGACGATGCGCTCCCGCGCCGCCCCCACGTCGGTGCCGGCGAGGCCATCGAAGGGCACGAGCGCCCCGAAGTCGTGCACGAACACCCCTTCGTCGACCTTGCGGAAGAGTCGCTCGTATCCGGTTCGGGCGACGCTCGTGATCCGCACCGGTGTGGAGGCGTCCGCGCCCCACGGCACGTTGATGCTCACCACGTCGCACCGGTCGAACAGGCCTCCGGCGCCGATCGCACCGAGGAGCTCGGCCGTGTACTCCCCGAGCGCCTCCCAGCCGGGCGCGGCGTCGGGGCGAAGGACCGCCGCCCTCCATGCCTCCCAGTCGCCGACCTGGCCCGTCGAGACCGCCACCCCCGGGATGCCCGACACCCACGCCTCGACCGCGGCGCCCACGGTCCCCGAGGACATGAGGAACGCCGCACCGTAGTTGTATCCGATGTTGATGCCGGAGACGACGAGACGAGGCGGCTCGTCGAAGAGGGCGTGGATGCCGAGCTGCACCGCGTCCGCCGGGTACCCGGAGCACGCCCAGATCCCCACCGGGTCGTCGGCGACCTTCCGCACGTGGAGCGGCTCGAAGCGGGTGATGGCCTTGCCGATCCAGCTTCGCTCGACCTCCGGGACGACGACCCGGACCTCGCCGAGGGGCGTCAGGGCACGCGCCAGGGGCCGGAGGGCGGGACTGGCGACGCCGTCGTCGTTGCTCAGCAGGATCCAGGACACGGGAGCGCGAGCCTACCGTCGACCGGCGGCCTGCCGGCGATGCGCGACGAGTGGACCGCCCGTGCGCCACGGCCCGGGTGCGTCGCCGGCACGGGGGCGGCCTACGATGCCCGCCATGACCGACGCCCGGCTCCACTGGAACCGCCGCTACGAGGAGCGCCCCTGGCCGCGGACACCCTCCGGGTGGCTCCTCGAGGTCGCCGATCTGCTCCCCGAGTCGGGGGCCGCGCTCGACGTCGCCGGCGGGACGGGCCGCAACGCCGTCTGGCTGGCGAGTCGAGGCTGGCGGGTCACGATCGTCGACGTGTCGGACCGTGGGCTCGACCTCGCCCGGCGTCACGCCGCCGAGGCCGGCGTCGAGCTGACCCTCCGACGTCTCGACCTGGAGCGGGAGCCGCTCCCCGCGGGCCCCTGGGATCTCCTGCTGTGCTGCCACTACCTCCAGCGGGACCTCTTCCCGGAGATGACCGTCCGGCTGCGACCCGGCGGTCTCCTCGTCGCCTGCGTGGCGACGCTGACGAACCTGGAACGACACGAGCGTCCTCCCCGGTCCCACCTCCTCGCCGACGGCGAGCTCCCCTCCCTCCTCGATGGGCTCGAGATCCTCCGCTCCGAGGAAGGGTGGTTCGACGACCATCACGAGGCGCGGGTCCTGGCCCGCCGGCCCGACCCGACGTCGTGAGCCCCGACGCCGCGTTCGTCCGCGTCGACGCTCCGACACGCGCCGCGCTCGTCCGTTTCCGCCGTGAGCACCCCCCGGGTCGCCTCACCGTGGACGGGGTGGTGTGGGAGTATCTCGTCGCCGGCGACGCCTCCGCGACGATCCTCTTCCTCCACGGCATGGCCGGAGCGGCCGACATCTGGTGGCAGCAGCTCGGCGCGCTCTCCGACCGGTTCCGGACCGTCGCCGTCACCTACCCCGCGGTGACGTCGCTGGCGGCGCTCGGCCGGGGCGTCGCCGCGGTCCTCGACCACCTCGACGTGGCACGGACCGCGCTGGTGGGGAGCTCCCTCGGCGGGTACCTGGCGCAGTACCTCGTCGCCACGATGCCCGGTCGTGTCGATGCCGCCGTCTTCGCGAACACCTTCCCCCCCAACGATCTCATCGAGCGCCGCTCGCGCACCTCCATCGCCGTCGCCCGGCTCCTCCCTGCGCCCCTCCTCATGCGTTCCCTGCGGCGCAGCGTGGAACGCCGGCTCGTGCCCGCCGGGGACGGCTCCCCGCTGCTGCGCGCCATGCTCCTCGAGCAGTTCGCCGGCGCCCTCTCCAAGGACCGGTTCCTGGCCCGCTACCGTTGTGTCGTGGACCGGTTCGCCGCGCCGCAGCCGTCACTGCCGGTCCTGCTCGTGGAGTCGGACAACGATCCCCTCGTCGCTCCGGATCTGCGGGCGCTCCTCCGGATCACGTACCGGGACGCGCCCCTCCACACGTTCTCCGGCGGGGGGCATTTCCCCTACGTCAACCGGCCCGACGCCTACACGGCGGTGCTGCGCGACTTCCTCGGCTGAGCCGGGGTTTGGCTCCCGACGGAGAGACGGACGAGAATCGGCGTCTCGGACGAGGAGGCCCATGCGACTCAGTGCTCCCACCCGGAAGACGTTCGCCCTGTCGTTCCTCGCCATCGCCGCGGGGATCGCCATCTGGTTCGCGCCTCTCCGCCTGCCGGGTAGCGCGACCCTGGCGTTCCTCCTCACCGCCGCCGGAGCGGTCCTGCTCCTCCTCGGGAACCTCCTCAACCGGCTGTAGCCCCCCGGCGGCGGGTCGCGCCGCCGGGGGTCACGGCTCCGGTCCCTCAGGACTCTCAGGAACCCTGCTGGACACTCCGAATGTAGGCGACGATGTCCTGGATCTGCTGGTCGGTGAGGACGTTGCCGAAGGCCGGCATGATGTCCTTCCCCTTGCGGATCCGCCTCGCCAGGAACGCGTCGTCGTCCTCGACGGCGTCCGATCCCTTGCCCAGGTCCGGCCCGATGTTGCCGCCCAGGTCGACGCCGTGGCAGTACGAGCAGGCCATGTTGAACAGGTCCTGGCCGGAGAGACCCGACTGGGCCAGCGGCGTGCGCCAGTCGGGGAAGTCGGGCGCCTGGTCCTCGAAGGACCGCAGGTACTTCACGATGGCGTTGATCTGCTCCTGGGTCAGGGAGCCGCCGAAGTCGCTCGAGTAGGCCACCATGAGCGTGCCGGGGATCCCGGTCGAGACGAGCTGCCGCATCTGATCGTCGGTCACCGAGCCGAGGAACTGCTTCGAGTTCAGCGCCGGACCGATGGCGCCCCGCGCCTCGGCGCCGTGGCACTGGGCGCAGCTGTCGGCGAAGAGCGTCTCCCCCTGGGCGGCGAGGTTCTCGTCGTACGCGGCCTGGGCGGCGGCGAGCTTCCCCGGCTGGATGATCCGGTACACGGGGAAGGCGAGCACGAAGAGGGCGAGGAGCACGGCTCCCCACAGCATCCACCGGTTCGTGGAGGCCTCGAGCTCCGGGTCGTCGATCCTGTACCCCATCACTCACCTCCCCCGATGCACATGGGACCGGGCGGCTCGTCGATGCTCTCGGGTCCGGGCGGTGGACCCTGCGTGATGCTGCCGGTGTCGATGACGACCGTGTCGCCGTCGACCGCGACCGCGAACCGGTCCAACCCCCGAGGCGCGGGTCCGGCTCGGTACTCGCCGATCCGGTTGAAACGGGAGCCGTGGCAGGGGCACTCGAACTCCCCCGCCGACTCGCACCACGGGACCCGGCAGCCGAGATGCGTGCACCGCCACCAAAGGGCGACCACCTCGTCCCCATTCTTGGTGAGATGGGTCTGTGCCTTCTCGACCGTGACGATCCCCTTGGGAGGGATATCCGCCGGACTTCCGCCCCTGATCTTCCCGCCGAAACCGGAGGGGCTCGCCGGCTGGAGCACGTCCCAGGAGGTCCAGATCCCGGCGGCGGCGACGAGGCCGAACGCCCACTTCCAGATCGTCGCGAGGAACTTCCGTCGTTCGATGAGTCGTTTCATAGTTCGCCGTACCACCCGTTCCAAGGCCACACCCATGTCCAGTCCGGTCCCCGGAAGGCGAACCCGATGACCGTGAGGAGGATCCACGCCACGAGGAAGAGCGTGAAGGTCCACACGGCGACCTTGCGGTAGCGCGCCTTCTGGTGGGGATTGCGATCGATGTAGGGGAGCAGCACGAGCCCGACGACGACGAGGCCGGGGAACAGCACCCCGGCGACCATCGGGTGGAGATGGCTGAGCAGCTCCTGGAGCCCGACGAAGTACCACGGGGCCTTCTCCGGGTTCGGGGTCACGGTCGGGTTGGCGATCTCCCGCAGCGGAGCGTTGAAGGCGAGCGCCAGGACGAGGACCGTCAGGAGCACCGCCAGTGACGCCACCGCGTGACGCACCAGCAGATGGGGCCAGGTGAACACGAGGCGCTGGCGTTCGGGCACCTTCTCGGTGCCGACGGCCGGCTTCCCCGGAACCACCCCGAGCACCCGACGCCCGTCGACGATCTGGGGTTCGTCAGCCATCGATGGAACCTCCCGAGTCGAGCGTGCTGTCCTTCCGCCACCGCCACAGGTGGATGACGATGGCCATCACGAGGATGGTGGGGAGCATCGCCACGTGGAGCACGTAGAAGCGCAGCAACGTGGCCGAGCTCACCTGCGGTCCTCCCAGCAGGAGCTGTGACACCTGCTTGCCGATGAACGGCACGTACGCCGCCAGTGATGTCCCTACGGTGATGGCCCAGTAGGCGAGCTGGTCCCAGGGGAGCAGGTAGCCGGTGAAGGAGAGGAGCAGGGTGAGGACGAGGAGCACGACGCCGACCACCCAGTTGAACTCGCGTGGCGGCTTGTACGCGCCCCGGTAGAACACCTTCGCCATGTGGGCCATGACCGCCACGACCATGAGGTGTGCCGACCAGCGATGGACGTTGCGGATGAACTGACCGAACGGCACCTGTGTCTGGAGGAACTGGATGTTCCCGTAGGCGGTCGTCGGCGAGGGAACGTAGAAGAACATCAGATAGATGCCCGAGACGATGAGCGAGACGAACAGCGTCAGGCTCGCCACGCCGAGGTACCAGGAGTACCGGAACCCCACCTCCTCCCGACGGATCTTCACCGGGTACAGGTGGAGGAAGAAGTTCGCCCAGTGTCCCTCGGCCCGTTCCCTCGGCGTCTCCCGGGTCGGGACCCGGAACACGGACCGCCCGACCGCCGTCTCTTTGACGCGTTCGGTGAGCGTCGGTTTCATGCCACTCCTCCGATCGTCACGGGAACCTCCTCGGGGACGCCGACTCCGGTCCACATCCCCATCGACAGCGCCTTGGGCGGACACCGATCGATGCAGAGCGCGCACCGGATGCACCGCGTCTCGTCGAGGACCAGCGCGGTCCCTCCGGGCACCCCGCCCACCCGCTCCGACGGCACCAGGGAGATGAGATCCAGGGGGCAGACGTCGGAGCAGAGCCCGCACAGCACACAGGCGTCGACGTCGAGCTGGATGTCGAGGAAGCAGCGCAGGCAGCGGGATGCCTCCGCCCGCGCCTCCTCCTCGGTGTAGCCCAGCTCCACCTCCTGGAGCCCGATCCTCCGGTCGGTGGGGAGCGCCGGGACCGGGAGTCGGTCCCGCTCGTCGTACCGGTCGAGCATGCGGTGGAAGTCCTCGACGATCGTCATCCTTCCCGACCGTCGCGCCGCGGTCGCGTCACCGGGAGAGAGCTGAGCGTGGATCGAGGCGGCCGCCTTGCGGCCTTCGGCGATGGCGGTGATGAGGAGACGCGGGCCGAAGGCGGCGTCACCCCCGGCCCACACGTCGGGAAGGGAGGTGCGCAGGGTCTCGGGATCGGTGGCGATCGTGCGCCGCGGGGACACCTCGGGCCCGTCCTCTCCCAGGGCGGTGAGGTCGATCGCCTGCCCGATGGCGAGGATGACCGTGTCGGCCTCGAGGCGGGAGACGTCGCTCTCGTCGAACTGGGGGGAGAAGCGACCCTCCTCGTCGAAGACCCGGGTGACGCCCACCGTCTCCAGGCCCAGGACGCGGTCCCGGTCGTCGGTGAGGATGGCCCGCGGGCCGCGCCGGTGGACGAAACGGATGTCCTCGGCCTCGGCCTCCTCGATCTCGAACTCGGAGGCGGGCATCTCCTTCCGGGACTCGAGCGAGACGATGGTCACCTGCGTGGCGCCGGCCCGCATGGCGCTACGGGCCACGTCGATGGCGTGCCCCGGTCCGGAACCGTCGGCCATGGCCGGAGTTGGGGACACCTCGATCTTCTCCCGATACGCGGCCGCTCGCAACGCGGTGCGAGCCGCGTCCATGGCCACGTTCCCTCCCCCGATGACGACGACCCGCTCGCCGACGTCGACGTGGAACCCCTGATTGAGGTTGAGGAGGAACTCGACGGCCCGGAAGACGCCGTCGGCCTCGTGGCCGGGGATGTCGAGGTCGCGTCCGAGCGTGGCACCGATGGCGAGGAACACGGCGTCGTGCTGCTCGCGCAGCTCGGTGAGGGTCATGTCCCTCCCCAGGCGCGTCCCGAGCCGGACGTCGAGCCCGAGATCGACGATCCCCTGGATCTCGCCCTCGATGATGTCACGGGGAAGCCGGTACTCGGGGATGCCGAGGAGCATCATGCCGCCGAGACGGTCCGCCGCCTCGTACAGCGTGACGCCGTAGCCCTGGAGCAGGAGGTCGTGGGCGCAGGCGAGACCCGCCGGCCCGCCACCGACGATCGCCACCGTCTTGTCCCGGCGTGTCGCGGCCGGACGGTCGACGAGGTCCCAGATGCTCGCGCCCCCGGCCTCGGGACCGTACCGCTCGGTGACGAACCGCTTGAGGGCCCGGATGGCGATGGGTCGGTCGATCTTCCCCCGCCGGCACGCGTCCTCACACGGGGCGGCACAGACGCGGCCGCACACCGAGGCGAACGGGTTGGGCAGGCGGGCGGTGAGGTAGGCGAGCCGGTCGTCGCCGTCGGCGATGGCGGCGACGTACGCACCGGCGTTCGTGTGGACGGGACAGGCGGCCAGGCAGGGGATGTTGAAGTCGTAGAACCCCAACTCGGCGGTCATCTCAGATCCACCCCCGCGCCTGGGCCCGCCGCAGTCCCCAGGCGCCGGCGACGAAGAACCCGCCCCAGATGACGACGGTCACTCCGTCGGCCACGTTTCTCGGTGCGGCCCTCAGCAAGGGGGAGCGGAGGAGGAACGAGGGAAGCCACGCGGTGAAGATCGCGAAGTAGAGGAGGATCAGTACCCCGGAGAGCAGGGCGCGTCCTTGTGACATCCGTTCGCGGTCCATCGATGCCCACCTCCTCCCGCACAACCTAGTCGGTGCGAAACGGCACGCTAGTCGTCCCCGACGAGGAGTCGATCCGACGCACTGGGGCCGAAAGTCCCGAGTGGACCGCCTGCCGACAAACGATTCCGGACCGAGGGGACGAGGCGGCGGGGTCCGAAGGCGTGCTCCTCGGGCCACCGCGACGGTTTCCTGGCCTCGGTCGCCTCCACCGGATAGGGTATCGACCCAGATGCGGATCGAGGAGACCGGCGGCAGCGACGCAGCCCGCACCGGGAGGTTCCGGGCGCGGCGGCGCCAGGCCGCGTCGGGTGCACCGGCGCGGTCGGTCGAGGAGCCGACCCGGCCCGGCCACCTGCGCCTCGCCTACGACCCCGCCCTCGGCATCGACCTCGCCGCCTTCGTCTTCGACGCCCTGGCCGACGACCTCGCCGCCGACCGGGTTCGGGTCGTCCCCTACCGGGAGCCTCCCGGGCACTCCGTCGGGCGGAGCGTGGACCTCTGCCTCGCCGCGCTGTGGCCGGGCGAGGACCCCCCGGAGGACGTCGAGGTCCTCCCCATCGGAGGCGACCGCCTCGTCGTCGTCTCCCGCGTCCCGCTCCCCGAGGCCGCGCGGGTCTCCCCCGACACCTTGCGGCACCTGCCGCTCGTGGTGGGACCCGCCGGACCCGTGACCGAGCGGGTCCTCGTGAAGCTGCTCTCCCGTCCCGCGTTTCCCGCCCGGATCCACCAGCGCGTCCCCGACACGGCCCTGGCGGGAGCGCTCCTCGAGACGGTCGACTCCTACACCGTCGTCCCGGAGCGGTACGCGGCGCTCCTCCCCGCCCGGCTGCAGGTGCGACTGCTCGGACCGGAGGTGTTCCGGACGACGTCCCTCCTCCTCGTCGACCCGGAGATCGCCACCGACGAGGAGGTGTTTCGCCTCATCCTGCGAGTTCACGCCGCCGCGGAGCGCTTCACCCACGGGGACGCCTCCGGCCCCCACCCCTCCTGATCCCGAGCGTTCCCGCCGACCGTTCCCGTCGACGGCTGCCGCCGCGGCCACGGTGCCCGACGAATCGGGACCAACGGCCCTAGCCGTCGGGGATTCGGCGGCTCTAGGCTCTTGTCGACAGTTCCTCGAGTCTCGGAATCGAGGACTCAGCGATCGATGGGAGTGGGAGGACCATGACCACGCAGTCGACACACGTCCGGGGGGCTCCGACGAACGCGCTCGTCGCCGCCACCCTCGGCTTCTTCTTCGGGTTCGCCGCCGTCGCCCTGTTCGGACCGACCGCGGCGAAGTTCAAGGACGTCATCGGGCTGTCCCCCACCGAGGTCGGTCTCCTCGTGGCCATGCCGATGCTGTCGGGCTCCTTGCTGCGCATCCCCTTCTCCGCCTGGGTGGACACCGACGGCGGGCGCAAGCCGTACCTGTGGCTCCTCGGCCTGTCGGTGGTCGGCATGGCCGGGTTGGCGTTCATCGTCGTCACCATGTACCCCGACCACCTGCCGGCGTCGATCTACCCGATCCTCCTCCTCCTCGGCCTCCTCAGCGGATCGGGCATCGCCACCTTCTCGGTCGGGATCAGCCAGGTCTCTTACTGGTATCCGCAGAAGCGGCAGGGATGGGCGCTGGGGACGTACGCCGGCGCCGGGAACCTCGCCCCCGGGATCTTCTCGTTCCTCATCCCCGTCGTCCTCTCCAACTGGGGGCTTCCCGCGGCGTACGTCATCTGGCTGCTCATCCTGTTCTTCGGAACGGTGCTCTACTACTTCATCGGTCAGAACGCCCCGTTCTTCCAGCTCCGCAAGCATGGCCTGGCCGTCGCCGAGGCCCGCGAACGGGCCACCGCGCTGGGACAGGAGCTGTTCCCCGCCGGGAGCATCCTCGACACCCTCAAGCACTCGGCGGCCATCTGGAAGACGTGGGCGCTCGTCGCGCTGTACTTCACGACGTTCGGCGGGTTCATCGCCCTGACGGCATGGCTGCCGACCTACTGGCACGAGCTGTTCGGCGTGCGCCTCTTCATCGCCGGTACCCTCACCGCGACGTTCTCGATCCTCGCCTCGCTCATCCGCATCGTCGGCGGTTCGGTGTCGGACCGCATCGGCGGGGAGAAGACGGCGCTCCTCTCCATGGTCATCCTGCTCATCGGCGCGGCGATCATGACCTTCTCCCAGGTGCTCCTCGTCTCTCTCGTCGCCGAGATCCTCATGGCGATCGGCATGGGCGTGAACAACGCCGCGGTGTTCAAGCTCGTCCCTCAGGAGGTCCCCGAGGCGATCGGCGGCGCCTCCGGCTGGGTCGGCGGCCTCGGCGCCTTCGGCGGGTTCGCCATTCCGCCGCTGATGGCGTTGTTCGTCCACGGGACGGAGGTCGTCGGCTACGCCACCGGGTTCGTCGTGTTCATCGCCCTGGCGGTGTTCTCCCTGCTCGTCATCTGGCTGCTCATGAAGACCCGGCGTCATCCCGTCCCCGCCCCGGCCACCACCGGGAGCACACGGTGAGGATGTCCCGGTGAGGCTCGAGCTCACCCGCCGGACCGACCTGGCGCTGCGAGCGATCCACACGCTCTCGGCCTCGGGCCGCTGCGAGGGTGGACGCTGCAAGGCGACCGCCCTCGCCGAGGCCATCGACGCCACGGTCCAGTTCGTACCCCAGGTGATGGGGCCGCTCGTCCGGCGCGGCTGGGTCGATTCCGGGCCGGGCCCCACGGGGGGCTACCGCCTCGTCGTGGACCCCAACGACATCTCCCTCCTCGACCTCATCGAAGCCATCGAGGGACCCACCGAGGTCGACCGGTGCGTCCTCGACGGCGCCACGTGCTCCGGCGCGGATCCCTGTGCCCTCCACGACGCGTGGGTCGAGGCCAGGAACGCCCTGCTGGAACGTCTCGCGGCCACCCCGGTCGGTACGCTTGCGAAAGGAAAGAGGAACGGAACGTGAAACGGTTGATGCTCCTCGCCGTCGTCCTCGTCGCGGTCCTCGCCGCGCTGGCCCCGGCGGCGGCCCTCGCGCAGAGCAACGACGAGGGTCGCACCATCTTCGAGAAGCGCTGTGCCCGCTGCCACCAGGACGACGGCAGCGGCATCCCGAACAAGTACCCGCCCCTGGCGGGCAACCCGGACGCGACGGATCTCGCGTATGTGACCCAGGTCGTGCGCGACGGGCTCGAGGGCAAGGAGATCATGGGCGTCTCCTACAGCCGTCGCATGCCGTCCTTCGGCAAGCGACTCTCCGACGCCGAGCTCCAGGCGGTGGCCGCCTACGTCGTGGAGCTCGCCGGGTCGGCACCCGCCCCCACGACGACCACGACGCTGCCCGCCGGGGTCGCCTCCGCCGCCGCCGGTGAGGATCTGTTCCGAGGAACGGTGCGGCTGTCGAACGGCGGTCCGGCCTGCATCGCGTGTCACCGGGCCGGAGCGTACGACCGCCTCGGCGGCCCGGGCATGGGACCGGACCTCACCGGGATCGTCGACCAGTACGGCGAAGGGCCGTTCATCGCCGCCATCACGGATCCGCCCTGGGACCCGATGGTGGCGATCTTCGCCGACCACCCCCTGACGGCGCGGGAGGCGAACGACCTCACCGCCTTCCTCGAGACGACGGCCGGCGCCCCGGCCGGCGGCACGTCCGTCGACCTCCTCGTCGTGATCGGCATCGCCGGACTGCTCGTTCTCGTCCTGTTCACCGCGCTCGTGGTCCGGGGGCCACAGCGCACCTACGTCCAGAAGCTGAGGAGCGCCCGATGAGCGGACAGTGGAGCTGGGAGACCGTCGAGCCGGCGGAGCGGAAGTGGGAGGAGTTCTACCGCAACCGCTTCAGCCACGACAAGCGTGTCCGCACCACCCACGGAGTCAACTGCACGGGAAGCTGCTCCTGGGAGGTCTTCGTCAAGGACGGCATCGTCACCTGGGAGCTCCAGGCCACCGACTACCCGCAACTCGAGGAGGGACTCCCCCCCTACGAGCCGCGAGGATGCCAGCGCGGCATCTCGTACTCGTGGTACCTCTACAGCCCGATCCGGGTGAAGCACCCCTACGGGCGTGGCGCCCTCATCGACCGCTGGCGGGCCGCGAAGAAGGCCCACCCCGGCGATCCCGTGGCGGCCTGGCGGTCGATCACCGACGATCCCGAGGCGCGGACCGCGTACCAGCAGGCACGGGGCAAGGGCGGGTTCCGGCGCATCTCCTGGGACGAGGCCCTCGAGATCACCGCGGCCTCCATCGTCTCCACGGTCGACCGGTACGGACCCGATCGCGTCGCCGGCTTCTCGCCCATCCCCGCCATGTCGCAGATCAGCTACGCCGCCGGGAGCCGCTTCCTCTCGCTGCTCGGCGGTACGGTGATGAGCTTCTACGACTGGTACTGCGACCTGCCTCCGGCGTCCCCGGAGATCTGGGGTGAGCAGACCGACGTCCACGAGTCCGCCGACTGGTACAACGCCCGCTTCGTGGCGGTCATGGGGTCGAACCTCAACATGACGCGGACCCCCGACACGCACTTCATCTCCGAGGTGCGCCACGCCGGGGCCAAGCTCGCCGTCTTCAGCCCGGACTTCTCTCAGGTGGCGAAGTACGCCGACTGGTGGATCCCCACGAACCCGGGTCAGGACACGGCGTTCTGGTTGGCGGTGGACCACGTGCTGCTCACGGAGTTCTACGCGCAGCGGACGACGCCGTACTTCGAGAGCTACGTCAAGCGCTACACCGACCTGCCCTTCCTCGTCGAGATCGGCCCGGACGGCCCGGGCCGCATGCTGCGCGCCGACCGGCTCGCCCGGTACGCCGCGGTGGAGCACGGCGACTGGAAGCTCCTCATGTGGGACGCGGAGGCGGACGAGCCGCGCATGCCGAACGGGACGATCGGGTACCGCTGGGCCGAGGAGGAGAAGGGTCACTGGAACCTCGAGCTCACCGACAAGGTCGCCGGCGGGAAGATCGACCCGCTCCTCACCTTCCTCGAGCGTCACGACGAGATCCTCGAGATCGAGTTCGACGACTTCGGGATCGGGGGGACGGTTCGGCGCGGAGTCCCGGTGCGCCACGTCGAGACCGACCGGGGTCGGGTCGCGGTCGCCACGGTCTTCGATCTCCTCATGGCGCGTTTCGGCGTCGCCCGAGGGCTTCCCGGCGCATACCCCGACTCGTACGACGACGCCGACGCGCCGTACACGCCGGCGTGGCAGGAGCGCTGGACGGGGGTCCATCGCGACACCCTCGTCCGCTTCGCCCGGGAGTGGGGACGCAACGGCGAGCTCACCGAGGGCAAGAACCTCGTCATCATCGGAGCCGGTGCCAACCACTGGTACCACAACAACCTGCTGTATCGCTCGGCGATCGTCGGCCTCATGCTCACCGGCTCGGTGGGGGTCAACGGCGGTGGTCTCGCCCACTACGTGGGTCAGGAGAAGCTCGTGATGCACGCCTCGTGGGGCACCGTCGCCTTCGGGCTCGACTGGGGCGTCGCCCCCCGCCACCAGAACACCCCCTCGTTCCACTACGTCCACTCCGACCAGTGGCGGTACGAGAAGGGGTACGGCGCCTACGACACGCTGCCCCCCTCGCCCGAGGGGTTCGACCACACCATCGACCAGCAGGCGCGAGCGGTCCGTCGCGGGTGGCTCCCCTTCTACCCCCAGTTCAAGCAGAACCCCATCGACGTGGTCCGCCGCCTGCGAGGGCAGGGCGCCACGTCCGACGCCGAGGTCGTCGCCGGGGTGGCCGCCGCCCTGAAGGCCGGCGAGGTGGAGTTCGCCATCGACGACCCGGACGCTCCCGAGTCCTGGCCACGGGTGTGGCTCATCTGGCGAGGCAACGCCATCGGCACGTCCGCCAAGGGTCACGAGTACTTCCTCCGGCACTATCTGGGGACCCACTCGAACGCCATCGCCGCCGAGCCCGACGATCTGGGGATCAGCGAGGTGACGGTGCGACCGGACGCCCCCATCGGGAAGATGGACCTCATCGTCGATCTGAACTTCCGCATGGACACGTCGGCGCTCTACTCGGATCTCGTGCTCCCGGCGGCCACCTGGTACGAGAAGGACGACCTGAACACGACCGACCTGCACTCCTTCATCAACCCGATGCAGGCGGCCGTGCCGCCTTCGTGGGAGTCGCGTTCCGACTGGAGGATCTTCGGCGACCTCGCCCGCAGGTTCTCCGACCTCGCGACCCGGTACTTCCCCGACCCGGTCGAGGACCTCGTCATGTTGCCGCTGCAACACGACACCGTCGACGAGATCGCCCAGCCGGTCCCCGAGGACTGGTGGACCGGAGCGGTGGAGCCCATCCCCGGTAAGACGATGCCGAAGTTCAAGGTCGTCACCCGCGACTACGTGCGGCTTGCCGACCGCTGGGGGACGCTCGGGCCGGTGACACGGGCCAACGGCGTCGGCGCCCACGGGCTCCGCATCCCCGTCGAGGACGTCTACGACATGCTCGCCCGGCGCCGCCCGCGCCGCCTCGAGGTGGACGGCGAGGAGCTCGTCCTCCCCTCGCTCGAGCAGGACCGCGACGTCTGCGAGACGATTCTCGCCCTCGACCCGGCCTCCAACGGCGAGCTCGCCTACCGGGCCTTCGAGGCGGAGGAGAAGAAGACCGGCCGCATGCTCCGCCATCTCGCCGAGGGCACCCGGGACGTCCGTCACGACTTCCCGGGGATCGTCGCCCAGCCACGACGCGTCCTCACCACCCCCACCTGGTCGGGGAAGGTGGGGAAGGGCCGCGCCTACAGCCCGTACACGCTCAACGTCGAGGACCTCGTGCCGTGGCGCACCCTCACCGGACGCCAGCACTTCTACCTCGACCACGAGAACTACCTGGCGTGGGGTGAGGCCCTGCCCGTGTACAAGCCCCGACCCGACCACACCATGCTCTCCGAGACCGAGCAGACCCTCACCGAGGGTCAGGCCGGGAAGGTGTTCAACTACCTGACCCCCCACGGGAAGTGGTCGATCCACTCCACCTACTCGGACACGAACCGGATGATGACGCTCTCCCGGGGCGGATACCCGGTCTGGCTGAACGACAAGGACGCCGCCGACCTGGGCATCCAGGACAACGACTGGGTGGAGGTGTACAACGACAACGGGGTGTTCGTGCAGCGTTGCACGACCTCGGCCCGCATCCCCCGGGGCACGGTGTTCCTCTACCACGCCACCGAGCGCACGCTGGGGATCCCGATCTCGCCGAGACGGAAACGCCGCGCGGGCATGAACAACTCGCTGACACGGATCCGACTCAAGCCGGTCCTCATGTCGGGGGGGTACGCCCAGTTCACGTACTTCTTCAACTACTGGGGACCGACGGGGGTCAACCGGGACACGTTCGTCTACGTCCGCCGTGTCGAATCACCAGAGTTCTGATGCAGCACGTCAGCACCATCGAACGGACCACGCGGCCCTTCCCGGCGACGGTGGGCTCGCGACGCAACCGGCACCAGGGGAACGGAGGAGGAGCGGCATGAGGGTCCGAGCACAGATGAGCATGTTGTTCCACCTCGACAAGTGCATCGGGTGCCACACCTGCAGCATCGCCTGCAAGAACCTGTGGACCGACCGCCGCGGCGCCGAGTACATGTGGTGGAACAACGTCGAGACCCGCCCCGGGACCGGGTATCCGACCGGATGGGAGGACCAGGAGCACTACCGGGGGGGATGGAAGCCGAACGGCGAGGGCAGCATCGACCTCCGCCTCCAGTCGAAGGGCAGGGCGCTCACCCGGTTGTTCTTCAACCCGGCGCTCCCCCAGCTCGACGACTACTACGAGCCGTTCACCCACCGCTATGAGGACCTGTTCGACGCTCCCGCCGGGGACGACCAGCCCACGGCGATCCCCATCTCGATGGTGACCGGCAAGCCGATCGACATCGAGGGCGGGCCGAACTGGGACGACGACCTGAGCGGCTCCGACGTCTTCGCCCGCAACGACGTGAGTCTCGCCGACGTGGATCCGACGGTTCGGGCCCAGATGGAGGAGATCGAGCGGGTGGTGTTCAACTACCTGCCCCGCATCTGCAACCACTGTCTCAACCCGGCCTGCGTCGCCGCCTGCCCTTCGGGGGCGATCTACAAGCGTGCCGAGGACGGTGTCGTGCTCGTGGACGAGAACCGGTGTCGGGCGTGGCGCATGTGCGTCGCCGCCTGCCCGTACAAGAAGGTGTACTACAACTGGTCGACGGGCAAGTCGGAGAAGTGCATCCTGTGCTTCCCCCGCATGGAGACGGGCCAGGCGCCCGCCTGCGCCCACTCCTGTGTCGGCAGGATCCGCTACATGGGCGTCCTCCTCTACGACGCCGATCGGATTCCCGACGCCGCTGCGGTCTCCGACGCGGAGCTCCTCCAGGCGCAGCTCGACATGATCCTCGACCCGAACGATCCCCAGGTGGTCGCCGCCGCGCACGAGGCCGGGATCGGTGACGACTGGATCGCCACCGCGCGGCGCTCCCCCATCTGGAGATTCGTCAAGGAGTGGGGCCTCGCCCTGCCCCTCCACCCCGAGTTCCGCACGCTGGCGATGATGTTCTACATCCCGCCCCTCTCGCCCGTCGTCTCGACGATCGAGCGGGAGCTCATCCGCCTCGACCTTCCCGACGAGCCGACGGATTTCGCCCTCTTCGACCGCCTCGAGAAGGCCCGCCTCCCGCTCCGCTACCTGGCGAACCTCTTCTCGGTCGGTGACGAGGAGGTCATCCGCCGGGTGCTCCGCAAGATGCTCGCGGTGCGCATCTACCGCCGTCGCCAGAGCGTGGTGGGGCACGTCGACGACGCCACGCTCGCACTGCTCGAGTCGGCCGGAACGAGCCCGGAGGAGGCGGACGCCATCTACCGTCTCACCACGCTGCCGACCGTCGAGGAGCGCTTCGTCCTGCCCCCGTACCACCGGGAGATGTCCATCGAGGCGCTCAACGATCCGCTCGCCTACAAGGGCGCCGTCGGCGTGGGCTACGTCGAGGAGCCGCGACGGGGATGGTGAGCGCCACGACCCTCGATGCCGCGGCCGTCGTCGCCCTGGCCTTGCGCTATCCGACCGACGACGGATTGACCATGCTGCGAGCCGCGGTCGCGTCCCTCCCCCGCGGCGGCCCGGCACGGGAGCTGCGCCACTTCGTCGATGCCGTCGCCGACCGGGAGCCGTACGAGCTCGAGGAGCTCTACACCCGGACGTTCGACCTGGCCCCGCTCGTCGCCCCCTACGTGGGCCATCTCGCCTGGGGTGACAGCTACCAGCGGGGAGCGTTCATGGCCGAGTTGCGCGGAGCCATGCGCACCGCCGGCATCGACCCGGGAGGGGAGCTTCCCGATCACCTCGAGCCGATCCTGCGGTACCTCGCCGCGACCGACCGGCCCCTGGAGGAGCTCGGGGAGGTGCTCGTGCCGGCGATCACGAAGATGGAGCGAGAGCTGAGGAAGGCCGACCCGAGGAACCCGTACCGCCGTGTGCTCGCGGCGGCGCGGATCGTGGCCGAGGAGAGAACGAGGTGAACGCATGACCGAGACCGTCGCTTCGCTGCTGTTCGTGGTGTTCCCCTACGCCGCGGTGCTGCTCGCCGTCGCGGTGAGCGTGCTGCGGTGGCGGCGCGCCCCGTTCACCGTCTCGAGCATCTCCTCCCAGCTCCTGGAGAGCCGCAAGCTGTTCTGGGGGTCGATCCCGTTCCACTGGGGCATCGTGCTCATCCTCCTGGGTCACCTCTTCACCCTGTTCCTCCCCTCGACCGTGGCGTGGTGGGACGGTGTGCCCCTGCGACTGTACGCCCTCGAGGCCACGGGCCTGGCCCTGGCCTTGTGGGCCGGCGTCGGCATCCTCGTGCTCCTCTACCGCCGGTTGACCACGGCCCGGATTCGGGTCGTCACCACGCCCATGGACTTCGTGGTGCTCCTCGTGCTGCTCGTCCAGGTCGTCACCGGCGTCTGGATGGCGATCGGCTACCGCTTCGGCTCGCTGTGGGCGACGAGCACCGTCGTGCCCTACGTCTGGTCGCTGGTGAAGCTCCAGCCCCGGCCCGATCTCCTCCAGCCGTACCCGGCGGTGCTCCAGATCCACGTCGTGTCCTTCTTCACGCTCGTGGCCATCTTCCCCTTCACCCGCCTCGTCCACCTGGTGACCCTGCCCCTCACCTACCTGACCCGGCCCTGGCAGCGGGTGGTCCGCACCCGGGAGGTGGAGCCGGTCGGCTGACCGCCGGCCGCCGGCCCGTCGCGACCGGCGGTGCGCCCCCCACGGCGCAGTTCGTCACCTACGCGACACTCCGTCGATGATCTCGCCGCGACACGGGTTCGCCTGCCCGGGCAGCGTGATGAAGGAGGTCACATGTCTGTCGCGCTCAAGCGAACCCTGGTGGTGGTGCTCGCCACCGTCGTGCTCGGTCTCGTCTTCGCCGGGATCGCCGTGGCTCACGTTCGGGAAGGGACGGTGGTCGGGGCGCCGAACCGCGCCGACGTGCGGGCCTCCGGCGACGTCCGTTGGATCCTCCCCGGGGTCCGGCGGCTCGACCCGACGATCTTCGGCACGCCCGACGCGCCCCTCGGGTTCGAGGACGGCGTCGGTATCCCCATCGAGGCCCGAGAGGTGTCCGCCGACGGCACGGAGTTCACCGTCACGAAGAAGCCCGGACCCTTCTCCGACGCGTGGAAGCCGATCGAGGGCCGGTCGCGGGTGCGGGTGGTCGACGTCACCGCGCTCGCCGGCGAGACGACCTCCGATCGGGTCTCCGCATGGTTCCGGTTCACGAGCCCCGACGGGAAGCACACCTACCACCTGCACGTGCGGAGGGTCCTGCCCCGCCTCCCCGACCACGAGAACTTCGGTGGGGTGGCCCGCAACGTCCTCCAACACGGTCGCACCGGTATCGGCACGAAGCTCATGCCGCAGGTGTTCGCCTACGTCGCCTTCTGGGGAGTCGGCGACCTGTACCGCGACGGGGAGCTCGTGGCCCCGAATCAGTTCGTGCACTACATGGTGACCGATCAGGTGCGGGACATCGCCGGGGACTACTCCCTCGGGTTCGACGGGGATCTCCAGGTGGGTGACCTCCAGGCCCACCTCATCCTCCCGCCCATCGAGGTCACGGAGGAAGGGCCGAAGCCGCGCCCGGTGCCGACGGGATTCACGCTGCCCAACGGGCAGGAGCAACCGTTCCTCCACATCATGTACGAGGACCTCACCGTCGACGGCGACTGAGGCCTCGCCTCGTCGACGAGGACCCGGAGCACCGATCAGACCACGGCACCGCCCGCGACCCGATCGGCGAAGAGGAACCAGACACCCTCGTGGGGCACCGGGCACAGCCGGAGTCGGGATCCGGATGGCGAGCGACTACGGCTTCGGCTCGCCGTGGCCGCGTCCGTCGCCGTGCCCGTCCTCGTGCCCGTCCTCGTGCCCGTCACCCTCCTCGGCGAGGCCGGCGAGCCAGGAGGCGACACGGTCGATCTCCACCGAGTCGAGCACGGTCGCGAAAGAGGGCATCGCTCCGTCCCCCTCCACCACGACGGTCCGCACCTTCTCGGCCTTCTCGCCGGCCACGCTCGGTGCCGTCCCGGTTCCCCGAGCGTCCGCACCGTGGCACGCCGCGCAGAACCCGGCGAAGATCTCGGCGCCGCTCCGTGCCGGGACGGTCGTCGTGGTGGTCGTGGAGCTCCCGGGACCGGTATCGGGAGGCGCGGGCACCGTGACCTCGCGCCCGTCCTCGTGCCCGTCACGGCCTCGCGGCAGGCTGGAGACGTACGCCGCGATCGACTCGATCTCCTCGTCGTCGAGCACGGTGCCGAAGGCCGGCATCGGACCGTCACCGAAGCGGACCGTGGTGATGATCCCACCCGGCTCCTCGCCTGCGATCGCCGGGCCGACCTGGGTGCCCAGCGCGGCGGCTCCGTGACAGACCGCGCAGTTCGTCGCGTACAGGCCCGATCCGGTGAGCGGCGGTGGGGGTGGAGATGGAGGAGGAGCGCTGCCGCCGTTCCCCCCCGCCTGGAAGCGATGGGCGTAGGCCGCCACGGCGTTGATCTCCGCCGGGTTGAGGCTTCCCGAGAACCCGGGCATGGCACCCTGACCGCTCGCCACCACGGCGGCGATCTGGGCCACCGTCAGGGTGCTGGCCCGAAGCGACGGACCGAGACCCCCGGAGCCGTCGACACCGTGGCATCCCCCGCAGTTGACCCCGTACAGGACGGGGGCGTCTACGCCTCCGGCCGGCGGAGGCGCCGTGATGGTCGAGACCGCAGAGAAGACTTGGCGCGTCCAGGCTCCGTCCCTCGCCAGGCCCGGCGCGACGGTGGAAATCCGCCTCCGCGGCATCGCCGAATGGTCGGTGCACGATCCTTTCCGTCTCTTTCCCCTCCAGCGTCCCGAGTGCGCCGTGCGCCCCGTACCGCCTCCGCGTCCCCCCTGCCGGCCGGGCCCCTTTTTTCTTCGCTGCCGCGCGCGCGCCCCGTCCGTGC